>MWDJ01000005.1 GCA_002070505.1 Bacteroidetes bacterium ADurb.Bin145
CCTGCCCCCTGCTCCTTGCCCTCTGCCTTCTCATGAGATTCGTAGCCCCGAGCTGCAGGAGGTGATGTCAGGAATCCCTGGCAGTTTCCTGAAATGGGGATTGTTGATGTTTTTTGCTATAATAATGGCAATCCTGCTGGTGAGCCGGTTTGTGAGTTATCCGACTGTAGTAACTGCTCCGGTAACGATAACGACGTATAATTCACCGGCATCGCTCATAGCAAGGTCCACGGGAAAGATAGAAAAACTGCTTGCAGGCAATGAAGAGTATGTAAAGAACGAACAACCTGTTGCTGTAATAGAGAACATCGCGCACTTTGAAGATGTTGAAATCCTTGTATCATTTCTTAACAGCCTGAAAAATGACCTACAGTGGATTGATAAAGTATCACAATATTTTCCTCCGGCCAGTCTTTCAATCGGTGAGGTTCAGAGCAGTTATTTGCGTTTTATGACAATTTTCAATCAATACAAGGAGTACCTTCAGCAGGGATATATTCAATCGAAACTAAGGTTACTGGAAGAACAGATAAAGAAACAGGAAGAATATACAATCGAGCTTTTTGTCCAGAGAAGGTTGTCGGAAGAGGATCTTCAACTGGAACAGAAGAGTTTTTTACGTGATTCAATATTATTTTACAGAGGAAATTATCCTATTTCTGTCAATGAGTTTGAAAAATCGAAACAGTCACTGCTTCAGAGACAATCAGCATACAGTTCTCTTAAAGCATCAATCAAAAACAATGAATCATCAATGCTTAGGATGAAGGAGTCGCATCTCGATCTGCAGGTTCAGCTTGAAAAGGAACTGCATCAGTACAGGATGGATCTTGAGGAGTCATTTCAATTGCTTGGAGTAGCAACAGAACAGTGGAAGGAGAAATATCTTATTGAGAGTCCTGTCGACGGGAAAGTTACCCTTACAAGTTACTGGAATGAGAATCAGATAATAAAAGCAGGAGATGTACTGGCGACAGTTATTCCTGCAGACAGGAGTATGATAATTGTAAGGGCAGATATACCTTCCGCCGGAGTAGGCAGGGTCAGGGTGGGGCAGGAGGTTAATATCAAACTGTCAGGATTCCCGTATATGGAGTTCGGAATGATAAAAGGGAAGATAAGATCACTTTCACTGGTCCCGGCCAATGATGTTTATATTGCGGAGATCGATCTTGTCAACGGAATGAGATCGACTTACAACATTGACCTGAATTTTATCAGTGAGATGACCGGGACGGCAGACATAATAACAGAAAAGAGCAGGTTGATATACAGGTTCATAAAGCCGTTGAAGGCATTAGGCAGGTAAGGGCAGGGAGCAAGGAGCAAGGAGCGGGGAGCGATGAGCGATTGTGCAGGATTTCAATTCCTCACCCCTTCACCTCTTCACCCCTTCACCCCTTCACCCCTTCAATCTATCAACCTTTGAGCCTTTGAGCCTTTCAACATAATCACTATCTTTAAAGCCAAAATACAAGCTTCATGAAAATAAAATTCATTGGTGCAGCCAGGGAAGTTACCGGAAGTAAACATTTGATAACCACCGATATGGGCAAGAGATTATTGCTCGACTGCGGTATGTTCCAGGGTAAAGGACTTGAGACAGACGGTATGAACCGGGACCTGGGATTTGAACCCGAAACGATCGATCATATCATTCTTACACACGCGCATATAGATCATTCCGGACTTATTCCATACATGTACAAAAGAGGTTTCAGGGGTTCGGTGGTATGCACTAATGCGACACGCGATCTATGTGCGATAATGCTTGCTGACTCGGGTTTCATACAGGAGCATGATACCGTCACCTTCAATAAGAAACGTGCGAGAAAAGGTCTTCCTCCGATAGCTCCCATTTATACTCAGAAAGATGCAGCAGCATGTATGAGCCTCTTTATCGGCGTACCTTTCGATATGAATTTCAGGATTCACGAAAATATAAAAGTCAGATTCACAAGCACGGGGCATATGCTCGGAAGTGCCACCGCTAACCTGCAGATTATTGAGAACGGACAGATAAAAAGAATAGCTTTCACTGGTGATATCGGAAGACCAGTAAACCGCATCCTTGCCTCACCAGTTCCCTTTCCGCAGGCTGATGTAATAATTACAGAATCAACTTATGGTGACCGGCTTCATGATAATTATGAACAGGCTGATGACCAGTTGTTTAAAGTGCTTAATGATACCTGCATTCAAAAGGAGGGGAAACTGATAATCCCGTCATTCAGCGTAGGCCGGACACAGGAAATCGTTTATGCCCTTAACGGGTTCTTCAACCAGGGGAAGTTGCCAAGAGTTGAAATTTATGTCGACAGTCCGCTTGCCGTAAATGCTACTTCAGTGTTCCGCGTCCATAACGAATGCTTTAACAATGATTTCCAGAAACTCCTGCAGTCTGACTCTGATCCATTCGGTTTTGAGGGGCTTACATATATTACCAAAACAGAGGATTCCAAAAAACTGAATGATTATAAAAGGCCCTGCGTTATTATTTCAGCATCAGGGATGATGGAAGCAGGACGGGTCAAGCATCATCTTGCAAATAACATCTCAAATCCGAAAAACACAATACTTGCAGTGGGTTACTGCTCTCCTTCCACACTTGGTGCACGTATTCTTGGAGGCGCAAAGGAGGTTTCTATCCATGGCACTGTTTACCCTGTGAATGCCGATATAAAGAAAATTGAGTCCTTTTCAGGCCATGCAGACTATAAAGAAATGATAAGTTTTCTGGAGTGTCAGGAAAAAACCGCCGTTGAAAAAACATTCCTTGTGCACGGGGAATATGAAACACAGAAGAAATATGCTCTTGAGCTTGAATCACAAGGATTTAAAAATCTGGAGATACCGGCAAAAGGACAGGAATTCAATGTATTGTAATCTTATTTTCCGGAATTTATAGAAACATATCTGGCTTATCTGCCGGTAACTTGTAAAACAGGGTGATAGTTATTCCAGATGATAAGCTCTGAGCTCCTTTCTCAAAGCTTTGTAATCGGGTACCAGGCTCTGGAGCATCCTGTAAAATTCACTGCCGTGATTATGGAACTTAAGGTGGCACAGTTCATGTATAATCACATAGTCAATCAATGCAGCATTCACCTTAACAAGCTCAGAATTGATAGTAACCCTGCCTTTTGAATTGCAGCTGCCCCACCTGCTCTTCATTTTCCTGATCCTGATGGCTGTCGGAACAAAAGCGTATTCATCATATTTATTTATTATTTCTATTATTCTTCCCGGAATGATCTCCCTTGCCTTATTCATATACCATCTGTTCAGCTTGGAACGAATCAGGTGAGGATCATTTTCATTACTGATACCTATTTCAATAATATTATCGTTCAGGGTAATATGATCCTGAACATATGGTGTTACCTTAAGTTCATATTCCCGGCCCATAAGAATGATTTTTTCGCCGTTGGCAAACCTTTTATCCTCATTAAGATTTTTTGCACTCTTGTATTTGTCTAACGTTTTTTGTATCCATCCGGCTTTCTGAAAGACAAATTTTTCAATTGTTTTAAGTGAAGTCCTGTATGGTGCACGCACTGTTATACCTTTTACAGGATGTAGAATAATACTTATTGATCTGCGATTTGAAAATATGATCTTATAATTCAACGATTCCATTAATGATGGATTTATTTAAAAATTTCAAGGAAACTGTTAAAAAACTATAAATATGTTACTTTATATTAACATTAAGGAATAAATAGGATATTTTTGTTGTCAATTTTAAAAACTGTTCATTCATAGTTATAGAGTTAGATTTTGATCAGAGCCCAATATGATTGATATTTTATCAGATACCATAATTACAGAAATTCATTGCTTAGGTTAGTCAGGTTAGGTAAATCATATGGGTAAGACGGGTGGTCATTCTGTAAACCACCCGTTACTTATTTAAAGTCAGCCATTTTCGAGAGTGATAACAGTAATTTCCGGAGGCATCCATATCCGGAACGGCATAGCCAGCACCCCGGCACCACGATTAACATATTGCCATTGAACACCTTCTTTATAGATCCCGTTCCAGTGAGGATAGAAGTATTTCGCAATACTCCATCTGAAAAATCCGGTGAAAAACCCTATTTGCATTCCATGAGTATGCCCTGAAAAAGTCAGGTCAATATTTGTAGAGCCTGCAATTTCTTCTTCCCATTGGTCAGGATCGTGACATATCGCGATCATAAGGTCTGCAGAGTCCAGCCCTTTCATCGCTTCAATGATTTTGCCATGCGTCATTTCCGGGAATCTTCCTCCGGTACTGACACCGATAAATGAAATCACTTTAGTCCCGATTTTTATCTCTGTATGACTATTATCAAGCAGGGTGTAACCGGACGATCTGATCAACTCATTCATCCCGGCGAGATTCTCTTTAATACCGGATTCAGTCTGCCCGGGTATATATGTACCGATATCATGATTGCCAAAGACAGCAAAATTTCCATAAGTACTCCTTGCCCGGGCAAGAATAGTATCATATCCTTTCAACTCTCTCCAGCCATAACTGACAAAATCACCTGAGTTGATTATTATATCAGGTTTCAGACTATTCACCTGTTCTATCAATTCAGCCACTTTGTCCGGCCGGGATTGAAAACCTCCGAGATGCAGATCCGATATATGGACCACCCTTAATCCTGCGAACTCATTATCGAGATCCTTTATTTTCAGGGTTAATTCTTCAGTTTTATAGCTGAATCTTGTCAGGAAGCTCAAGGCCAGTATTGAAAAGTAAATTGCAGCGCTTGCAAGTCCGATGTTTGTCAGGACTCTGATATGATTTCTTTGCTTTATCCTGAACAATTTACCTAAGTAGTGAGTAAAAATTATCAATCCCCTGTTCAGAACAACAGCACATATCAATCCTGTCAGCGTCATTTGATTACCGACATTTTCAGGGGCATCAAAGTGGCCATTATAAGAAACTACCCTGATGAAGGTTATCCAGATCCATAAACTAAAGGCAAGATGAATGATTGAAAAAAAAATGAAAACTGTTTTGAATTTTCTGTAAAAGTGATCTTTCAAAACAAGAGATGAAAGTATATCAGCTGCCAACAGAATTATGAACAGAAGCATTACCTGATGTTTAGCTCCAAAAATAGTTATTTAATGTTACTTGATTATATTAGATTTGAACAATAAAACATCATGGCAACAGAAGTAAAATTCTATGATATTTCATTTTTGCCTGAGGCAGGTCTGACTTACTCAGTTATAGCGGCTGTTCATAAGGGGCGATGGATTTTTGTCCGCCACAGGGACAGGTTGACATGGGAAATAGCCGGCGGACACATCGAGAAGGGTGAGACACCGGAAGAAGCTGCTGAAAGAGAGCTTATTGAAGAGACAGGTGCTGATGAGTTCAGGTTGTACCCGGTTGCAACCTATTCGGTCGAAGCTGATGGCAAAACCGGTTATGGAAGGCTTTATCTTGCCGAGGTGATAACACTGAAGGCTGTGCCGGATGTTTTTGAGATAGCAGAGGTACATCTAAGCGAAAAAATGCCGGATAAGCTTACTTATCCTGATATCCAGCCATTCCTGTTCAATAAGATAATGGAATTCGCAAAAGCGAAAGGCATCATTCAGATATATTCGTAAGTTATTTTTTTCAGCCATTTTTCCTCGAGCAGCCGGGCGATACGTTTTACTACGGTGCGTCTTATTTCAAGTTCGACAGGAAGGTTTGGGTCCTGGTGCGCTATGTTTATCCGTGTACCGATAATGAAATGTATCTCATCACTTTCCATCAACAGTTTTACGATTTTATCTGCCGGTCCTTTGCTTAGCCTGACACTGTTATTGAAAGTTTTCAGTATCTCATTCACTTTCTGAAGAGTCAGTATCCCTTCAGTGACAAGATCAATGCCTTCCAGGAAGCTTTCCGGTGGAAGTTCAGGATCTTCAAAGATCAGTTCATCAACTATCTTCCTGTTCAGTTCCCTGGCTATAATATCTGCTGTTGTTCCTCCGCAAAGGATGACCTTCCCGGAATATCCGCTCACTTTGGCAGCCAGCACCTTGTCTTTTTCCTTTTCATATGGAGGGCCGGTGCATAAGAGAAGCTTCCTGGGCTCCCGGAAATAAATTACGGCGCAGCTTATATCATCCTTTGCCTTGTAATCATCGTTCTTATGAGCCATGCTAACAATCTTTCCTGCAAGGACAGAAGCTGAAATAGAAGCTTCACTGTTCACAAGTGTGGCGGCATATGATGCTATATTATCCCTTTCCCACCCGAAAGGGAGGGCTTCGCTTCCCATCCCGCTCTGCGAGGCCCCGTCAGAACAAATTATTATCCTGTCCTCTTTTTCAGGCATAAAGGTGCATGATTTGAGGATCTTGCCGGCATGCTTTCCCTTCTCAAGCACTATCCGGTTCCATGACGGATCGAATATCTTATTACCCCTCAGGACAATTGTCGGGGGATTATCGTATTCAAGAATGTTCGTTTTACCGCTGCTTTCAATATCCACAATTGTAAAAGTGGAATAAGCGATCTTTCTCTCACTGCACACCGGCAGGGTATTCATTATTATTTCAGCAATCCGCACAATCTCTTTGTGTTCGCGAGTGAAATTCAGGGCCATTGTGGCTGTCAGAGTAGCAAGGATATTTGCCTTTACACCATGTCCCATCCCATCTGATAGCACTGCAACGACCCTGTCTTCCTCCTTGATATACCTGTTAAGGAAGACATCTCCACAGATCCTCTCCTCGTCGTGATTACGTTGCTGGCTGTTTACCTCGATGTAAAAGTCTTTCTGCATCAGTATTGCTAATCTTTCTTATTAAGGCTGCCTCTCTTCTTGTAGGATTCTATTATAGAGTTGAGCATCTGTTCAGTTTCAGAGGCACCTTCCCCGAGCAGGAATCCTATCTTCTGAACCATCTCAAGATTCTTTTCAATTACTTCACTAACCCTGTTTGTCACTTCCTCTCCCTGCACTTCAGGCGAATACAGGTCACGGATCACCGCACCGCATATCTTGTTCTTCTTTATCGGGAAAATCGAAATATTAAGCATCCGCTCCTCAAAATGGACATCCTTGCTCACTACCGGTTCATCCTCCTTTAGGACAAATGAGAACATATTATATACATTGAAGGGGATAAGGGTTCTGATATCAGCTCCGGTGAGGCCTGGAATCACTTCAGAGATAGCTTTTGCATCCTCTCCGATTGTATTGATGAAGCTCTGGTTGGAATGAAGGATCTTAAGATTATGATCCACAATGACAACGGCACTTGGAAGCTTCTCGAGCATATTGTGCATCATATCGGATGTACTCTGGGCGATATCTTTTTCCCTAAGGGCAATTTCTTCGGATTCTTTTAGCGCTTTCTTGGTTTCGGCAAGTTTTCTGTTGGTCTGCCGCAGAGTCTCTATATATTCCTGTTTGTTCCTGAGGTTGAAAGTGTGGCACATTTCGGGAACAGCGAGCCCTTTCGCAACGGTAGCAGCAAAGTCACGACAGGATAGATATCCGCAGGCGCCACAGTTAAGTTCTTCCTCCGGATTCTGTTTTCCGATGATTTTAAGAACCTCGTTTACAGCCTCTTCGGGAGGCTCAGGTATGCGCTGATCGTCGGGTGTGAAGGTCCGTGAGAAGTCGAGCTTCAGCCATTTATCCATGTTCTTTTGCCACAAAGCTTTATCGAGTGCACCTATTCTTTTTTCCGCGTAGCGGCTTACAAGAGATCTTCTTCTGAATTTTTCGTTATGATGTTCCATCCCTGGTCCAAGAAGGCATCCGTGGCAGAAGAAGAGATTGAAATGGTGAAGTATTGTATCAATAGATTTATCGAAATCGTATACTGCTTCAAGAACATCCTCTTTGCCTGAAGCAGTGATGACCCTGCTTGAGACCATGTCGCGCTTGATGCCCCCCGCCTGGATTATTCCTGCAGGTACCGGATAAAGAGCTCCCCAGTGCCCACAGGGAGGATCAAATTCCGACATTTTAACAAGTCTTTCCTGGATCCTGAATTCATCGAAAAGCTGCCGCAGCTCAATAAATGTAAGCACACTGTCAACAAGTGTGCCATTCCGGTACTTAAGAGCTTCATCCTTGGCATCAATACAGGGCCCGATCTGGACAGTAATTACATCTTCGCCGTACATTTCCTTGACGATCATTGCTGTTGCGATCATCGGAGAGACGAGCGGGGCCAGGTTGGGAACCATTTCTGGATGGAACTTTTCAATCAGCTTGACAATCGACGGACAGTTGGCGGTGATATAGTATTTACCTTCTGCTTTACTGAAGAGCTCGGCATAATTGGCAGCAATAAGATCTACACCAAAAGATACTTCATGAACAAAGTCAAAGCCTAAGGCTCTAATCATTGCCACGAATTTCCTGTAATCGGTAATGTCGTCGAACTCTGAAGCTATGCTGGGTTCTATCAGTGCAGCTTTTTTCTGTTGTGATTTTAACAGGGCTTTTACCTCTTCCTTTGAGTTGCGGAATTCAATTGCCCGGGGTGTACATGATACATAGCACAGTCCGCAGCCAATGCATCGCGACGGGATTATTGCCGGATGGGCTTTCTGTGGCCTTACCTCTATGGCATTAACCGGACAAACCCTTACGCAGGAATATGAATTCCTGCATTTTGAATCATTTATCTGGAGAATTGGTCTGATATTATTCATCTCAGTTATTTCCTCTTGTTTTATTTAAGCCTCGAAAATTCCCTGTCAAGAATCTGCTCAATTCCTGTAAGTGTAATTCCCTCAATCAGGATATCTTCTCCTATCTTCATATTAGGACCTTTGCTGCAATTGCCCATGCAACGTGCTCCTTTAAAGACGACCTTATCTTCAAGGTGGTTCTTCTTAAGGTACTCTTTTATAAATGCCACTAAATCTTTATTCCCCCTGGAAAAGCATGAACTGCCGAGGCAAATATGAAGGACCTTAGCCTGACTCATTTTTACTGTTTATTGATAAACACAAGAGACAAAAGTACTAATTAATTCTCGCTGCTCATTACGACATAATAATATAATATTCAATTTTTTAATGGAAGAATGATGTCAGCCAGGTTTGTTGATTTCAAATTACACAAAGCACCCATTTTCAAACTAATGTCAATTTAATTGATTATCAGATATATACGAATTATGTTAAAATAATTGAAAAATCTCAATTATTGTTAAAACCTGAACATTGTTATTTTATTAACAATAAATTAGTATATTTGTAGTATGTTCTTATAATATTCTGATGAACACGGAGATTGATTCGATATTGAAGAAGTATAAACCCGGAAGAAGGGATGAGCTGATCCCTCTTATGCAGGAGATACAGGATGTCAATGGACATTTATCAGAAGAGGCTATTGTAAAGATCGGAAATTATATAGGTCTGAGCACAACAAAAATCTATGGACTTGCAACCTTTTATGATCAGTTCAGGTTCATACCGGCAGGTAAGATCCGGGTAACGGTCTGTAACGGTACCTCCTGCTTTCTTAATGGTTCCAAAGCTGTTATCAATGCCATCAGGGAACTGACCGGTCTTCAGCCCGGACAAACAGCAAGAGACGGGATATTCAGCTATGAGATTGTAACCTGTATGGGAGGATGTAATAACGGTCCTGTTATTAGCATAAATGATGAATATTATCCTTATGTAAAACCTGAGCAGATTCCTGAGTTGCTCAACAAGCTTAAGTTCATAATTGAGAATGATTAAATGGAAGATCTGAAGAAATTCCTGATTAACGAAGTATTATTGTTTGAATCCGACACTCTTCCTGCAGATACTGAAAAACGTTTGCAGGAGATAAGGCGGGAACGTACAAGCAAACCGGTCATTTTCATTTCTTCAGGGACTGCAGGCCTGATAGCCGGAGCAGGGAAGACATTTCAGGCTGCCCAGGCCTTTATCGGTGATAATGAGCCCGGTGCTGAGATCGTTAAAGTAGGCTGCAGCGGCCCGGCAAACTTTGAACCTTTTGTCTGCATTCAGCTCCCGGGAAAGAACAAACTTTTCTTCAGGAATATTACTGAGGATAAGGTAGATACTCTCTTAAATGGTGTATTCCATAATGATATAAACAAGGATGACCTGGTTGGGCAGCAGGGTGGCAGGGGCTTCGAATTGTGGCCGGGTATTCAGTTTATGGATGAGATATCTTTCTTCGCTCGCCAGCGAAGGGTGGTCCTTAATAATTGCGGATGCTATGATCCGGAGAGCGTTGAAGAATACATTGCCAGAGGTGGTTATAAATCTTATGTCAAGACAATAAGGCATTACACTTACGAAGAGGTATGTAATATTATTGAACAGAGCGGCTTAAGAGGAAGAAGCGGCGGCGGATATCCTACAGGCCTGAAATGGAAGCAGGCTCTTAATACGGGATCTTCCTCAAGATTCCTTATCTGTAATGCCAAGGAAAGTGATCCGGGAGCATTCACCGACAGGCTGATGCTTGAAAGCGACCCTCACAGGCTTATTGAAGGTATCGCCATAGCAGCCTATGCAATAGGAGCCTCAACTGCGATTATCTTTTTCCGAAGAGGATCGGAACATGCTTATAAAAGACTGAAAAGAGCAATAGAAAGTGCCAGGGATTATGGTCTGATCGGCCATAACATCATGTCAAGCGGTTTCAATCTTGATATTATCATAAGAAAAGAACCCGGAGCTTTTGTCTGCGGCGAAGAAACAGCTCTTGTCAGCACACTTGAAGGACGCAGGGGAATGCCTCAGCTTAAACCTCCTTATCCTACTACATCAGGATTATACGGTAAACCAACTGTCATAAACAATGTGGAGACTCTTATGAATGTCCCGCTTATAATGCAGAACGGCCCTGAATGGTTCAATAGCCTCGGAACTGAAAAAAGTCCGGGCACAAAAGTTTTTGCTGTAGCCGGTAAAGGCCGTATGTCGGGAGTGGTTGAGGTCGAGATGGGGACAACTGTCAGGGAAATACTTGACGATATTGCTGATGGTATAAAGGAAGGAAAAGAGCTAAAGGCTGTTCAGCTTGGCGGTGCGTCAGGTTCGTTCATTACCGGCGATAGTCTTGATATTCCTGTCGATTATGATGCCATGAAAGAAAAAGGCATCGGAATGGGAGCAGGAGGTTTCATAATAATTGATGAGACTACATGCATGGTAGATCTCGTAAGACACCTTATGGAATTCATGCATACGGAAAGTTGCGGTAAATGCATACCATGCAGGGAAGGCACGGGACGTATGCTTGAGATTCTTGAAAGTGTCATTAGAAAACCTGTGAGTGAGGATTCAGGAACTACTCTCGAGAGATTCAAGGGAGTGATGCAGCTTGAAACGATAGCTTCAGTCATGAGAGACACATCTCTGTGCGGACTTGGACAGACAGCTCCAAATCCTTTCCTTAGTGCCCTGAAAAATTTCAGGGATGAGTTCGAGGAGCATATCTTCGACAGGAAATGCAGGGCAAATATCTGCAGGGGTCTGAGAACATTCACAATTGATGTCGATAAATGTACAGGATGCACCGCCTGTGCTTCCAAATGCCCGGTCAATGCCATCTACGGAACCCGTCTCCAGCCTTTTTTCATTGTTGAGGACAAATGCATCGGCTGTGGTATATGCTATGATATCTGTAAATTCAGTGCAATAAAAGTCAAATAGCTGTTATGCTTTTTACTATTCAGGTAAATAATAAGAAAATAAAAGCTGAAAAAGGAGAAACAATCCTTTCAGCCCTTAACCGGAACGGTATTAAAATCCCAACCCTCTGCAGGATGAAGGATTTTTCGCCAACCGGAGCATGCAGGATGTGTGTTGTCGAGGTTGAGGGAAGAGACCGTCTTGTTACTGCCTGTTCCCAGCCTGTTGAAGAATGGATGAAGATCAAAACACATTCTCCGAGAGTCATAACAGCAAGAAAAACAATAGTTGAACTTCTTCTGTCAAATCATCCTGATGATTGCCTTTATTGCGACAAGAAACTTAACTGTGAACTGCAGAGGCTGGCAGAGGAACTTAACATACGTGAAAGGCGCATAAAGGCAAGAAAAATCAAACCACGGCTCGACCAGTCAAGCCCGGCTATCGTCAGGGAATTGTCGAAATGCATCCTTTGCGGAAGATGTGTGAGAGTCTGTGAAGAGGTGGTGACAGCAAACTCGCTCGATTTCATCAGGAAGGGCAGTCTTACACATGTAGGGCCGGCTATGGATCGCGACTTCAATTTCTCAAGCTGTATCCATTGCGGGCAATGCGTTATGATGTGTCCTACCGGAGCTCTGCACGAAAAACATAATATCGCTGAAGTGCAGGATTTCCTGAATAATACTGAAATAGTCAAAGTCATCCAGTATTCACCACTTGTAGCTTCAGGAATAGCAGAAGAACTTGGGATAAGATTTAACAGGGATTTTGACCGGATACTCAATTCAATGCTCCGGAGGATAGGGTTCGACAAGGTATTCCTTACCGGAACGGGAACAGATATCTGCATCTACGAACTGGCAGAGCAACTTGGCAGGAATATTGAAAAAGGCGACGTAAAACCTTTATATATAAGCGCATGCCCTGCGTGGGTCAAATTTGCCGAGCAATTCATCCCAGGGATTCTTACAAACCTCTCAACAATAAAATCGCCTCAGCAGATAACAGGTGTGCTGATTAAAACACTTATAGCTGACCAGGCAGGAATAAAGCCTGAAAAGATATTCTCTGTTTCCGCTACTCCATGCATGGCTATGAAATTTGAAGCCAGAAGAGACGGGATGATGAGAAAGGGGATCAGTGACGTGGATTCAGTGATGACAGTCAGAGAACTTGCAAGACTGATCAGATTATACGGTATTGATGTATCAAATATAGAACCTGAACCGGCTGATGAACCAATGGCCGGAAGAAGTTCAGCAGCTTCGCTTGCGGAGGTATCGGGAGGAATGGCTGAAGCTGTAATACGTACAACCCACTTTTTGAAATACGGGATAGAACCGGATAAACAACTTATGAAGAGACTTCGTACTGGTGGTTCATTCAGGGAAATAACGGTTATGTTTGAAGGTAAAGAAGTTAGTGTCGCAGTTATAGACAGCCTTACAGGTCTGGCTAAATTAAAAGCCTTAGTTGACGCCGGGAAACACTATGACCTTATAGAAGTTATGACTTGTCCCGGAGGTTGCATCAACGGCGCCGGGCTTCCATTCAGCTTCTCCGGCTCTGACCGGAAGAACAGGGTGAAAATGATATATCAGGCTGATGAGGTTGATGCAGTCAACCTGCCATGCAAGTCGCCTCTGCTGAACAATCTCTACAATAAATTCATTAATGAGAATAAAGAAATTGCAGATAAAAAAATATTCCACACTCATTTTGAAAAAAGGAATGTGTTGTTATAATGATGCAGGGTGCAAGGTGCCACGTATCTAATTCCCCCCTTGAGGGGGGTAAGGGGGATGTTTAAAAGTTCCAGGGTGCAAGGTGCTCTGAATGCTTAATGATAAAATGAAAAATAAAAAATGCTTGTTTATACGATAAAAGAACTTTGCCGGACCTGTTATACATGTGTAAGGGAGTGTCCTGCCAAGGCTATCAGAATTGTTGGAGGCCAGGCTGAAGTGATAACAGAGAGGTGTATAGCCTGCGGTAACTGCACAAAAGTGTGCAGTCAGGGAGCCAAGGTCTTTCTCAATACTGTCGACCGGGTGTTAAAGCTTCTTAAGGATGAGAAAAAAGTAGCTGCTATCGTTGCGCCGAGTTTTCCTGCTGAATTTACGGAATTTGACGATCACAGGGTGTTGATAGGGATGATCAGATCGTTGGGCTTTGAATATGTGAGTGAAGTCTCATTTGGGGCGGATATAGTTGCGGACCGTTATAAGAAGCTTGTCACAGAGAGCAAAGAGTATTATATCTCATCCGATTGCCCTTCAATAGTAAACTATATTAAATTCTATCATCCGGGGCTTACGGACAAGCTTGCACCGGTTGTTTCTCCAATGGTTGCCATGAGCAGGGTGATCCGGAAAAAATACGGAGAAGACACAAAGATCGTCTTTATAGGACCTTGTGTGGCAAAGAAAGCTGAGAGCAACGAAATAGACGAAGCCCTTACTTTCACTGAACTCAGGGAGCTGTTACAGATGAAAGATATAACACCGGCAACGAGTCAGCCATCCGATTTTGATCCGCCGGTAGGAGGGAGAGGAGCCATCTTCCCTGTTACAAGAGGATTACTCCAGACAGCCAATATAAACGATGATGCTATTACAGGGAATATTATTGCAGCTGAAGGAAGAATTGGTTTCCAGGAAGCTTTGAAGGAATTTGAGGCCGGTCTTATTAAAAACCAGCATATGGAACTCCTCTGCTGCGAAGGCTGCATTATGGGACCCGGCCTTTCAAAGAACGGAAAACAGTACACCCGGAGATCTCATGTCAGCTCATATGCTAACTCAAAAATGGCTGATATGGATTATGATACATGGATGGCTTCCTTTAATGAATTCTCAACACTCGATCTTTCTATTCATCACCGTTCCGAAGATCACAGGTTTGATCTGCCTGCCGAGAAGGACATTGAGGAGGTATTGATATCGATGGGAAAGACGACCAAAAAAGATCAGCTCGACTGCGGAGCATGCGGTTATGAGAGCTGTGTGGAACACGCAATAGCTATTAAGAAAGGTCTTGCCGAGGTTGAGATGTGCCTTCCATATACAATAGAAAAGCTTCACAAGTCAGTTAAAGATCTTGCACTGTCAAATGAGAAGCTGAGTTCAATGAAACAGGCTCTTAGGCAGTCGGAAAAACTCGCCCATATGGGTCAGCTGTCTGCAGGGATAGCACATGAGCTGAACAACCCGCTCGGGGTGGTTATAATGTACAGTAATATCCTTCTTGATGAGTGTAAAGCAGATGATCCGGTAAGAGAAGACCTTAAACTGATAGTTGATCAGGCAGGCAGATGCAAGAAGATCGTGGCGGGCCTCCTGAATTTTGCCCGTAAGAACCAGGTCAATCATCAGCTTGTGAATATTAAGGAGCTCGTTAACCATAGTTTTGATGGAGTCATTATTCCTGAAAATGTTAAGACAAGTATAAATGATGGAATGACAAATCCTGATGCCTGGGTTGACTCTGAACAGATGATGCAGGTACTTACCAACCTGTTCAAGAATGCTGTTGACGCTATGCCTCAGGGAGGCCAGATACTGGTTACTCTTGAAGATACCCTGAGTGATGTGACAATATCTATTAAAGATACCGGAACTGGTATAAAAGAAGAAGACAGGGTGAAGATGTTCGAACCTTTCTATACGACGAAGAGTCTGGGACATGGAACAGGACTTGGCCTGGCTACAGCCTACGGTATCGTGAAGATGCATAAAGGCCAGATAACTGTTGAATCAAATAATGATCCTGCAAAGGGACAGACAGGAACCAGTTTTAAAATTGTGTTGCCAAGGAAGAAGGAATAGAATAATTTCAGAAATTTGAAGACAAATGAGGAAGAGCGATTATACAATACTGGTAGCTGATGATGATCCTGATTATCTTTTCCAGACTGTCTGCAATCTTGGAAGGGCAGGTTACAAGACCATTGCCGTTGAGAGCCAGGCGGAAGCTGAATCAGTGATGTCAAAGATAAAACCTGACCTGGCTATTTTCGACCTGATGATGGAAAGCGATGACAGCGGATTCATATTGTGCTACAAGATCAAGAAGAAATACCCAGATGTGCCTGTAATTCTTGCGACGGCAGTATCACGGGAAACAGGCATCTCGTTCAGTCTCGATTCGGAGATGGATAAGGCATGGATCAGGGCTGACAGGTACCTGGAAAAAGGTATAAGACCGGAAGAGCTGGATCAGGAAGTAATGAAACTTTTAAAGATTTGAAATGGCAGTACTAAAGGTTCTTGTTATTGATGATGAACCCGGGATACGCTCAGGAGTCACAAGGATACTAAGGGATTTTCATGTAACTTATCCTTTTATGGATGAGGATTATACTTACGAAATCCTTGAAGCCCCGACCGGAGAAGAAGGAATTAGTATTATCGACAATGTTAATCCGGACATACTGCTTCTTGACAATAAACTCCCGGGAATCCAGGGCGTCGAGGTCCTTGAGTATATCAGGGAGAAGAAATACGATATTGCGGTTGCAATGATAACCTCATATGCTTCGCTTGATGTCGCGATCAAAGCCACACGTGACGGAGCAACTGATTTTATCCCTAAACCATTTACTCCACAGGAACTTAAATCGAGCATAGAGAATATTTCCAAACAGCTGTACCTGAAAAGGATCACCCACAAGATGAATAAAGAAGGGAAAAAGATTAGGTACCAGTTCCTTTCAGTGCTCTCCCATGAACTTAAAGCTCCGCTTAATGCTATTGAAGGCTATCTCAGGATGATGCAGGAAAAGCAGGCGGGTGACAGGATTGCAGACTATGCAACACATATCGACAGATCCCTTCAGAGGATCCAGAGTATGAGAAATCTAATTATGGACCTTCTCGATTTTACGAAAATAAGGCTCGAAAGAAAAGATGAGAAGATACAGGAAGTGGATCTTGAAGAGATAGCTAGAGGGGCTATGACGACTGTCCAGCCATATGCAATCCAGATGGAGGTGGAACTCAGGCTGGATGTAAAGAAAGATTCTGTGATACTGGCTGATCCTGAAGATATTGAAATTATCTTCAATAACCTTATTTCAAATGCCGTCAAATATAATAAAGTAGGAGGGAGAGCTGAAATAGTTATAGACAGTACTGAAGATGAGGCTGTTATAACATTTTCTGATACGGGGATAGGCATTTCTGATGAAGATCAGAAAAATCTATATAAAGAGTTCATGAGGGTAAAGAATGAAAGGACAAGGAATATCTCAGGAAGCGGACTTGGACTATCAATAGTAAGGAAAGTGATTGAACTGTACTACGGGACTATCCAGCTGGAAAGCAAAACTGATGTCGGAAGTGTTTTCACCGTCAGATTACCTAAAAATCCAAGAACATTAAATTGAAATTAAATGAAATTACCTGGTAAAACGGTCGAGAGGTTAAGTGAGTACAGAAGAACCCTTCTGGAATGTCTTAATGAGAAGAAGAATTTTATTTTTTCCCATGAACTGGCAGCCCGTCTGCATATTACAGCTGTCCAGGTAAGGCGTGACCTGATGCTTATCGGATATTCGTCAGTTCAGCGTAAAGGATATGATATAAAAGAGCTGATTGATAAAATTGGTACCATTATCGATTCACAGGTAAGTCTCAATGTGGCTATAATCGGCATCGGTAATCTCGGAAGGGCACTTGCTGCCTATTTCAAGGGGAAGCGGTCAAAACTGAACCTTGTGGCCTCGTTCGATACTGATCCGCAGAAAATAAACAAGGTTATAGCGGGCGTGAAATGCTACTCCCATAACGATCTGGAAAAGATGATCAGAGAACTTGATATCAGGATAGCAATAATTACGGTACCGCCTGAGTATGCAAAAGAAACAGCTGAGGAAGTTGTCCGTTACGGTATTAAGGGCCTGCTCAATTTCACGACAATACCCCTCAACGTACCCTCCTGGGTTTTTCTTGAAGAGTATGATATGATCACTTCAATAGAGAAAGTAGCCTACTTTGTAAAAGAGAACCTCAGATAGGATTCCCGCCTTAATATGAAGATATTCAGAAGTTTTGAGGAAGCAAAAGGTATCAGCAATCCTGTTGTCACAACCGGTTCATTTGATGGAGTGCATATAGGACATAAGACTATACTTAACCGGCTAAAAATGCTTGCCGGAAAATATAACGGGGAATCAGTACTTATCACTTTTGATCCTCACCCGCGTAAGGTCCTCTATCCTGATACTGCCGGCCGCGATCTTAAACTTATCAATTCACAGGAAGAAAAGCTTGAATTACTTAGGAAAGCCGGACTTGACAATGTAATAATAATTGAGTTCACAAAGAGCTTTTCGCAAATTACAAGTGAAGAATTTGTAAGGGATTATCTAAAAGGCTTTCTGAATGCCAGGGTTATAGTAGCAGGCTTCAATCATCATTTTGGTTTTAACAAGGAAGGCGATTACAGGCATCTCTGGAACTGGCGTGAGAAATATGACTTTGAAGCTGAGGAGATCCCTGAACAGGAGGTTCAGCATGAGACAGTAAGCTCTACAAAAATAAGAAAAGCCATAAGCGAAGGATATATACAAAGAGCAAACGCATATCTTGACCATTATTATATAATTATGGGCAGGGTGGAGGATTATTCACTTCAGTTACCTGAAGGATTTCCCTCTCTGAACAAAATACCACTCACTGAGGAATGCAAGATTCTGCCAGCTACAGGTGTCTATGCTGTATCGGTGGTATCCGGAACTGAGCACGGAAAGGGTATGGCAATAATAAACCACACTCCGGGAAAACCAGATGAAGTATTGCTGAATGTTTTCGGAAATGAGGAGAAGTTAAAAAGAGATACGGTCACTTTATTATTTCATAAAATGATACGTGGCTCTGTCGATTTTTCTGATAAAAAAGCCCCTTATCAACTCGGGATGGCCAGAGCTGAAATAGAAGATCTTATCTACTGATTAAAGACTTTCTCCGAAATCCTTTCTGAAAGCTTCCACAAGTTTTTCGGGCCATTCGTTGACCGGTTCAAGCCGTCCTGTAAAGAACCTGAGAACCGGAGGCTCCTCGACGAACCTTAATCCTCCTATAAGCTTCCTGTTATGATAAAGCCAGTTTAATCTGTCTATTGCATATTCAACCTGTGAGAGTGTAAAAACTCTTCTCGGCAGAGCCAGCCTCATAAGCTCCATCTCAGAAAAAATATCATTCCCGTTTTCATCCCTTGTGCTGCTCATTGTTCCTCTTTCCATGCCTCTTACCCCAGCAGCAATGTAATAAGCCGAAACAAGGGCAGCAGCCTGATATTGGGATTGCGGAACATGAGCAACGAATTGAGTGGCATCTACATGGCATCCAAGAGCTCCCCCGGGCATCACAACAGGAATTCCAAGCTTATCAAGTTCCCGGACCATGTAATCAATAAACAACGGAGACTGTTTCACTATATCCTCGTCGATAGTCTCAAGTAATCCCTGGGCCATCGCTTCAATCTCCCGGATCGAAATACCTCCATATGTAAGGAATCCTTCATACAGTGGCACAAGGTGTTTCATCTTATTATAGAGTTCATCACTGTTGGTGCATATCGCTCCTCCTCTTGAGGAGGTGACTTTCCGTGCAGAGAAATATACTATGTCAGCAAGATCGCACATACTTAGTAAAACCGAGTGAATAGTCTGACCTTTATATTCTTCTTCCCTGTTGACAATGAAGTATGCATTTTCACCGATCAGGCTCGCATCAAGGACGAGCATCAGCCCGTATTTGTCAGCTATTTTTCTGATCTCTTTCATATTCTTAAGAGAGAAAGGCTGACCTCCGATAAGATTTGTTGAAGCTTCCATTCTTATGAACGGGATATTCTCAGGCCCTGATTCGAGTATGAACTTTTCAAGCTTTTCAGGATCGATATTTCCTTTGAAAGGATCAGTGCTCTTTATTTTCATCGCTTCACTCCTGAATAGCTCGGCAATCTTTCCTCCATTGATCTGAATATGAGCAAGAGTTGTTGTGAAGTGATAATTCATCGGTACAAGGGATCCTTCTTTAATAAAAGCTTTTGAAATGATATTCTCAGCAGCTCTTCCCTGGTGAACCGGAAGTATATACTTCTTGCCGAATACTTCAAGAACACTTTTTTCAAGTTTTTTGAAGCTTTGTGATCCTGCATAGGCATCATCAGCAACAAACATCTTGGATATCTGGTTATCGCTCATTGCATTAGTACCGCTGTCAGTAAGCATATCAAGAAAAATATCCTCGGTTCCCAGAAGGAAAGTGTTAAACCCGGCTGATCTGATAGCTTCCAGCCTGCGTTCAACAGGTACAAGTTTTAAAGATTGCACTATTCGCACCTTATGCATTTCAAGAGGAATATCTTTTCTTGCGAAAAATTTCACTGCAGCGTTTCCATTAATCTTTTCCATTTCCTGTATGTATTAAAAAAGGCCCACCTCATTCTGCGGCAAGCCTTATATTTATAAATAAATCTCTTTCAATATAAATAGCAACGGCCCTACCAACTGCACCTTAATGACGACAAATGATTGTTCAGGAAATAAATCTATTTGTCGTTATAACTTTTATTCTGGCTCCAAACCTAATCCATTTTTTGATAATATCAAATATTTTAGGAGAAGACATTAAGATTTTTTAACCAGATAAAAGATCTTTTCTGCTTTTTGATAGTTGCACAGGTACTCCGCAGGCCGGGAAATGAGATTGGTTTTATTTTTTGCTGTAAATTTTTATTATATTGCTTTATTGTAAGATAAAGGGATGCATTTATTAAACTGCTATATATCAGAGCTTTATTTGTATGCTGTTGCTCAGAATGTTGGCTACCTGAAGAGGTTTGCGGGATTATGAGATCTGCCTGATTCCGGATTAATGAAAATTATAATACATTCCTCATTCTGTTATGATAAATGATAAACTTATAAATCCCGGCAGCATAGTTGTTGTCGGAGGATCTGACGATCTTTTTAAACCCGGCGGGAAAATCCTGAGAAATATTATTGACGGGCAATTCAAGGGAAGCCTTTACGTCGTCAATCCTAACCAGGATATTGTCCAGGGCGTGAAATCGTACCGCGATCTGAATGAGCTTCCTACGGCTGATCTTGCCATACTTGCAATCTCTTCAAAGTATTGTATGCAGGTGGTGGATAAACTTGTAAAAGAAAAGAATGCAAAAGCATTTATAATAATATCAGCCGGATTCAGCGAATCGGGTGAAGAGGGTAAGAAGCTTGAAAAAGAGATCGCTGAATTAATCAGGAGTTCAGGCGGCTGCCTTATCGGACCAAATTGTATAGGGGTTATTACTCCGGCTTATAGTGGCATTTTCACTACTCCTGTTCCCAGGCTCGACAGGAAAGGATGTGATCTTGTTTCAGGTTCCGGGGCGACGGCTGTTTTTATTTTTGAATCGGCGATCCCCAAAGGAGTGAACTTTTCAAGTGTTTTCAGCGTTGGCAACAGTGCTGAAACTGGCGTTGAGGATGTACTTGAATATTGGGACTATACCTATGACCCGGAAACAAGCTCGTCAATTAAACTAATATATGTTGAGAGTATCCGGAATCCCGACAAGCTTCTTTTTCATGCTTCCTCGCTTATACGCAAGGGATGCAGGATAGCAGCAATTAAGGCCGGTACCAGTGAAGCCGGAAGCAGGGCTGCATCTTCACATACAGGCGCTTTAGCCTCTTCGGATTCTGCTGTAGAAGCTCTTTTCAGGAAGGCCGGAATTGTTCGGTGCTCAGGCAGAGAAGAGCTGACAACTGTAGCATCGGTATTCTTTCATAAGAACCTGAAAGGCAGAAATATAGCCATAATCACGCATGCAGGCGGTCCTGCAGTAATGCTCACCGATGCACTTTCAGCAGGTGGTATGAACATTCCTAAAATAACCGGTGAACATCACGATAATTTACTGGCTATGATGAATCCTGGAGCATCGGCGATCAACCCGATAGACATGATCGCCACCGCAACAAGTGAGCAGCTTGACAAGATCATCGATTATGTCGATAAAAAAATGCCTGAGATAGACGGGATGACAGTGATATTCGGGAGTAACGGCCTGAATGATATGGCCGTGATATACGATCTCCTGCACCGCAAGATAAAAGAGTGTGACAAGCCACTTTTCCCTATCCTGCCTTCAGTTTCAAGCTCACATACAGAGCTCGATTACTTCCTGGCAAAAGGTCATGTCAATTTTCCTGATGAGGTGGTGCTTGGACGGGCTCTTACAAAAATTTCAAATACACCTTATCCGGCAGCTGATAAAATCTTCCTTGAAAATATAGATGTTCCGCTCATCAGAAGTATTATTGAAACATGTCCTGATGGATATCAGGAACCGGATGTGATACAGCATTTACTTAAGGCTGCCAGTATCCCGACTGTTGAGGAAATGATCGTTGCTTCGCGGAAAGAATTGTTTTCAGCAGCGGAAAAAATGGGATTTCCCCTGGCGCTGAAAGTAGTGGGACCTGTCCATAAATCTGATGTCGGCGGTGTTACTCTTAATATAAGGAACCGGACCCATCTGGAGGCTGAATTCAGCAGGATGAGGGAGATACCTCAGGTAAAGTCGGTGCTTGTTCAGAAAATGCTGACAGGCACAGAACTTTTCATCGGAGCCAAGTATGAACCGAAATTCGGACATGTCATTCTCTGCGGACTCGGAGGTATCTTTGTTGAAGTACTTGGTGATGTATCATCGGGGCTGGCTCCCCTGACTTTCAGGGAAGCAGAGTCTATGATAAGAAGCCTGAAAAGTTACCGCATCATACGTGGTACAAGAGGAAAACCAGGGATAAACCAGCAGAAATTCGCTGAAATAATCGTCAGACTTTCAAGCCTGCTCAGATTTGCGACGGAGATCAAGGAAATGGACCTTAATCCGCTGATAGGCAGCATGGAAGCAATTACAGCAGTGGATGCCAGGATCAGAATTGAAAGATCTTCTTAAAAGACTTTCAGAATAAATAACGGTATAATTTACTATATTCGGAACTTAATTTATCCTAAGCAAAATATAAAACAATGATTATAAGTCAATTATCAGTATTTATGGAAAATAAGTCCGGGCGTCTGGCCGAAGTGCTGGAGGTCCTGGGCAATGAGGATCTCAGAATAACAGCTCTAAGTGTAGCTGATACAAATGAGTTTGGAATACTCCGTCTTATTGTATCTGATACTGATAAAGCAAGGGCTGCCCTGAGAGAACACAAGTTCACTGTTAATGTAACCGAAGTGATATCAGTTATGGTGCCCGACCAGGCCAGGCATTATGCGAAGGTCCTCAAGATACTATCCGATCTTGATATAAGTGTTGAGTATACATATGCTTTCCCTACAGCTAAAAAATCAATAATAATATTGAAATGCAGTGATAATGAAAAGGCTATAAAAGCCTTAAAAGATCATGAAATGGAGCTGCTCAGGGCCGGAGATCTGTACAGGATCTGATATTAATTGAGTCGTTATTTAGTTATTTGTTGAAAATGGAAATCTGGAACAGACATTTTGAATGCATGGATCGGTCAGAATTAAGAAGGATCCAGAGTGAAAGGTTGATAGAAACAGTTGAAAGAGTTTATTTTAATGTTCCTTATTACAGGAATAAATTTCAGGAAAAGGGTCTGGGGCCTGACAGCATCAGAGACATTGAAGATATTTCAAAACTGCCTTTTACAACTAAGGTCGATCTGCGGGATACTTATCCTTTCGGAATGTTTGCTGTCCCTATGAGCGAAATTGTCCGCATTCATGCTTCTTCAGGTACGACAGGGAAGTCGACAGTCGTAGGGTACACAAGAAGTGATGTTTCCACCTGGTCTGAAGTCATGGCCAGAACACTTACATCAGCTGGAGCCGGCAGAAATGATTTCATACAGATAGCATACGGTTATGGCCTGTTCACCGGTGGTCTTGGACTTCATTACGGAGGTGAAAAGATCGGAGCTTCTGTTATCCCTGTCTCAGGAGGCAATACAAACCGGCAATTGCAGATTATGCGCGATTTCGGGACCACAATACTTGCCTGTACACCTTCGTATGCTCTTTACCTTGCAGAGGCAATCCAGGAAAATGGAATAAACCGCGATGAACTGAAGCTGAAAGCCGGCGTGTTCGGGGCAGAGCCGTGGACAGAAAATATGAGAAGAGAAATAGAGGCAAAGCTGAAGGTAAAGGCAATTGATATTTACGGATTAAGTGAGGTAATAGGTCCTGGAGTAGCATACGAATGCGATGAGCAGGATGGTCTGCATATTAACGAGGATCATTTCTTCCCGGAAATAATAGATCCTGATACATTGCAGGTGCTCCCGGAAGGATCACTTGGAGAACTGGTATTTACAACAATAACGAAAGAGGGATTGCCGCTTATACGTTACAGAACACGCGATCTCACAAGGCTGAACTATTCAAGATGCAAATGCGGAAGGACACTTGTCCGGATGGATAAATGCCTCGGAAGGAGTGATGATATGCTTATCATAAGAGGCGTTAATCTATTCCCTTCGCAGATAGAAACTGTTCTTCTTGAGATGAGTGAGATAAAACCTCATTACAGGATCATAGTTGACAGAGTAAATAATCTTGATACTCTTGAACTGCAGGTTGAGGTCGATGAAGAGTTCTTCCAGGATAAAATAAGTCAGTTACAGAATCTCCGCGGAAGGCTCCAGGAAAACCTCGAAAGTGCCATTGGCCTTGGAATAAAAGTCACCCTGGTGGAACCCAAGACTATTGAGAGAAGCGAAGGCAAGGCAAAACGTGTTATCGATAATCGTAAATTCTGATTTTTTTATATGAACAAATTACCTCTCTCGCCGGAATTAATAAAACAATTGTCACAGAAAAACGGTCTGCCTGATGTAGGATCTGCATCGATACGTGAGATTTTTCATCTTGTGAATATTATTGAAAGAGAGACCGGACTGAGGTATGTAAGAATGGAAATGGGTGTCCCGGGATTGCCGACACCTTCAATTGGAATAGAGGCTGAGATAGAAGCCCTTAAAAACGGGGTCTCGGCAATTTACCCTGATGTTACAGGTTTGCCGATACTAAAAGACGAGACAGCCAGGTTTGTCAAGTTATTTCTCAATGTTGATGTTAGTCCACGGGGTTGTATACCAACTGTCGGATCAATGATGGGGGGGATGATGACTTTCCTAGTGGCCAACCGTAACGACAGCACAAAAGAGGGCACTCTGTTCCTTGATCCCGGATTCCCGGTTCAGAAACAGCAGGTTAAAATGCTTGGGCATAATTATTATTCATTTGATATTTACAAATACAGGGGTGAAAAATTGGGACCTAAACTTGAATCATACCTGCAAACCGGGAAAATATCATCACTTCTTTATTCAAATCCCAATAATCCAGCATGGATCTGTCTCACTGAGGAAGAGCTCTCGATAATCGGGAAACTTGCATCAGAATATGATGTTATTGTTATCGAGGATCTGGCTTATTTTGGAATGGATTTCAGAAAGGATTATTCCCATCCCGGTGAGCCTCCGTTCCAGCCCACAATAGCTCATTATACCGATGACTATGTGATACTGATTTCCAGCTCCAAAATATTCAGTTATGCAGGACAAAGGATAGGTATGATGGTGATCTCCGATCATCTCTTTAACCGTTCCTATCCTGACCTCCTGAGATATTATTCGTCAGATAAATTCGGGCATTCTGTTGTTTTTGGGGCATTGTATGCTCTGTCAGCAGGTGTCGCTCATTCAGCGCAATACGGTCTTGCTGCTATTTTAAAGGCCCAGAATGACGGTACTTATAACTACAGGGAAGATGTAAAGGAATATGCAGAGAAAGCTGCTATTATGAAGAACATTTTCGTTTCTAACGGGTTTAATATAGTATATGACAGGGATATTGATGTTCCAATTGCAGATGGATTCTATTTCACGATCTCATATCCCGGTATGGACAGCAAGGAACTGCTCCGCGAACTTATACTTTACGGCGTGAGTGCAATTTCGCTTGACATAACCGGAAGCGAGAGAAACGACGGACTGAGAGCATGTGTTTCTCTCGTTCCCCGTGATCTTTTCCTTGATCTATCTGTGAGACTTAAAATGTTCAGGGATGCTCATCCCAGGTAGAAATAAAAAAACAGATATATGGCAAAAATAAGAGGTAGTATTGTTGTTAATATCGATAAATGCAAGGGTTGCGAAGTTTGTATGGTCTCATGCCCTACGGGAACTATTGCAATGGCCAGGGAGGTAAATCATAAGGGGTATTATTATGCATATCCTGCTCATCCCGATCTTTGTATCGGCTGTGCAAGTTGTGCAATTGTATGCCCTGATGGCGTTATAACGGTATATAAGACAAAATTATAGGTTAATAATGGAAAGGGAATTAAGACTGATGAAAGGCAACGAAGCTGTTGCAGAAGCAGCTATTCGGGCCGGAGCGGATGGCTATTTCGGATATCCGATTACTCCACAGAGCGAGATACTGGAATATCTTATGGGAGCTAATCCGATGGAGACAACCGGAATGGTCGTGCTTCAGGCTGAAAGTGAAGTAGCTGCCATCAATATGGTTTATGGCGGTGCCGGCTGCGGTAAAAAAGTCATGACCAGCTCCTCTTCGCCGGGAATAAGCCTTAAGCAGGAGGGTATAACTTATATAGCCGGATCCGAACTTCCGTGCCTTATTGTGAATGTAGTCAGGGGAGGCCCGGGCCTCGGAACTATCCAGCCAGCCCAGTCAGATTATTTTCAGGCTGTAAAGGGTGGTGGTCATGGTGATTATCACCTTATTGTTCTTGCTCCGGCTTCAGTCCAGGAAATGGCTGATTTTGTAGATCTTGGCTTTGAGCTGGCCTTCAAATACCGGAATCCGGTAATGATGCTTTCTGATGGTGCAATAGGACAGATGATGGAGAAAGTATGGCTCAGCCCCCAGAAAGAGAGATCTAAAACGGTTCCGGAATGGGCAACTACAGGCAAACCTCCGACCAGAGAAAGAAATATTATCACCTCGCTGGAACTAAACCCGGATAATCAGGAAAAATTCAATCAGAAACTTGTTGAAAAATATAACAGGATCAGGGAAAATGAAGTCAGATTTGAAGAATTTCAATGTTCAGATGCTGATTATCTGTTGGTTGCTTATGGAACCAGTGCAAGGATCTGCCAGAAATCAGTACAGCTGGCACGTGGAGAGGGACTAAAGGTAGGACTGCTCCGGCCAATAACTCTTTTCCCTTTTCCTTCTAAGCGGCTCAGCGAACTTGCAGAAAAGGTCAGCTTAATGATTTCTGTCGAGATGAGCGCCGGTCAGATGGTAGAGGATGTACTTCTTTCTGTTAACGGTAAGGTGCCGGTTTACCATTATGGGAGAATGGGAGGCATTGTTCCCACTCCTGATGAAGTGGTCGCATTTCTTAAATCAAAAATCATCGGAGGGTAGATTATGGCAGAAGTAACTGGAATCAAAGAGATTATTAAACCTGAGAACCTGGTTTATAAACGGACAAGTGTAATGACTGATGAAACCCTTCATTATTGCCCGGGTTGCGGACATGGAACAGTGCATCGTATCCTGGCGGAAATAATAGATGAGGAAGGTTTACAGTCAGAGACAATAGGCATAACACCTGTGGGATGTTCTGTTTTCCTGTATCATTATCTTGATATCGACAGTCAGGAAGCAGCGCATGGCAGGGCGCCGGCCCTTGCGACAGCGATCAAAAGACTGATGCCGGAGAAATTCGTTTTCACCTACCAGGGTGATGGCGATCTGGCTGCAATTGGAACATCCGAGACAATCCATGCCTGTAACAGAGGAGAGAATTTCCTTATTATTTTCATCAATAACGGCATCTATGGGATGACAGGAGGTCAGATGGCCCCCACTACCTTACCGGGAATGAAATCCTCAACATCACCTTTCGGAAGAGATGTTAAGACAATGGGTAATCCATTGAAAATGACCGATATAGTAGCAACACTCCCGGGAACATATTACGTTACCAGGCAAAGTGTTCATACTCCTGCCAATGTCAGGAAGACAAAGAAAGCAATCAGGAAAGCAGTTCAATATCAGAAACTAAATAAAGGGACATGCTTTGTTGAAGTTGTCTCCAACTGTCCTTCGAACTGGAAAATGACACCCGTACAGGCAAACAAATGGATGGAGGAAAATATGTTTCCTTTCTATCCTCTCGGAGATCTTAAAGATCCGGAAAAACAAAGTACAGAACAGAAATGAAAAACTCTGACAAATGACTGAAGAAATAATCATTGCCGGATTCGGCGGACAGGGAGTGCTGTCAATGGGAAAGATAATGATACATTCTGCAGTAATGCAGGATCTGGAGGTAAGCTGGATGCCCTCTTACGGGCCGGAGATGAGGGGCGGAACTGCTAACGTTACTGTTATTGTCAGCACTGAAAGGATAAGTTCACCTATATTACGACAGTTTGATACTGCAATCATTCTCAATCAGCAATCGCTTGATAAGTTTGAGGGTTCCGTAAAACAGGGAGGGACCCTGATATATGACACCAATGGCATTACAAGACACCCTGAAAGAAAAGATATCTCTGTTTACAGTATTGACGCTGTTGAGGAAGCAGGTAAAATGAATAATCCAAAGATCTTTAATATGATCGTTCTCGGGGGTTATCTCAAAATCAAACCTATAATAAAGACTGAGAACGTAGTTAAGGGATTGCAGGAGTCGCTGCCCGAAAGATATCACCATCTCATACCACTTAACCAGCAGGCTATAGAGAGAGGGATGGAGATCATAAGGAAGGTCTCAGAGTCTTAGAGTCTTAGAGTCTCAGAGTCTTATTTCTCATAGAAATGTTTCTCGGAAATGTACTTCCATACGGGGGGAGACAAAAAATAGGACATGTTTTTCCCTTTTCTAATTCCATTCCTGATGAATGTACCTGAGATATCCATCAGCGGTGCCTTAACAAAACGTATATCAGCAGCAGCAAGGATTTTATCAAGCAGGGCAGATTCCGGCTTTGATGTGTAAGGCCTGGGATAAACAATTAATGGATATCTTTTAACGAGTTCCTCTCCGTTTTTCCATCTGTGGAGAGTGTACAGATTATCTTCTCCCATTATCGGGATGAATTCGTGTGAAGGATATTTCTCATGCAGATATGCAAGAGTATCAATGGTATATGAAGGAACAGGCAGTCTGAATTCAATATCAGATGCCCTCAGCCTGTAGTCATCCCCGATTGCAAGTTCCGTCATCAGGAGCCTTTCATAATCAGGTAACAGGGTGTTTTTCTTTTTAAGGGGATTATGGGGGCTGACGACAAACCAGAGTTCTTTGAGTTCGGTAAATTCAATCATATAACCGGCAACAGCCATATGACCGATATGGATTGGATTGAATGAGCCAAAGAAAAGTCCGACTTTTGCCATGACTGATTTAAACAGGTCTATTTATTTTCTTATCAAGGAAACCTTTGACCAGGTCATAAACCTCCTTTTCTGCCACCTCAAGATTATCATTGATAACAATATTGTCAAACTCATCTGCAAGCTTTATCTCCTGGGCTGCCTTGGATACTCTGGTCCTTATCAATGAAGGATCGTCCGTTCCTCGTCTGAGAAGCCGCTTTTCAAGTTCCCTGACTGAAGGAGGCATTATGAATATTGAGATAGCGTTATGACCAAATATCTTTTTGAGATTTATGCCGCCTTTTACATCGACATCAAAAAGTACATGATTCCCTTTGGCCCATATCCTATCAATTTCACTCTTTAATGTACCATAATATTGGTTTTTATATACTTCTTCCCATTCCACAAAATCACCCTTCGCTATCTTTTTCTTAAATTCAGCAACACTAAGGAAATAATACTCAACACCGTTTTTTTCATTTACTCTTGGCTTCCTTGTTGTAGCAGATACGGAAAACTCAAGTTTAACACCTTTTTCAAGAAGGTGCCTGATCATTGTCGATTTGCCTGCTCCCGACGGAGCTGAGATTATAACCATCTTGCCGTTCATGACCCTATGGATTTACAATACATTCAGGGATAATTCCTTGATCTTTTCCAGTTCATCCTTCATCATTACGACAAGTTTCTGAATGGCTGCGTCATTGGCTTTAGAACCTATCGTGTTTATTTCACGGCCTATCTCCTGGGTTATAAATCCCAGTATTTTTCCGTTAGGTGGAGGAGAGGCTATTTTTTCCTTAAGATACTCGCAGTGTTTTTTAAGTCTTACTTTCTCCTCGTTGATGTCGAGTTTCTCAAGATAATATATGAGTTCCTGTTCGTACCTGTTCTTATCGATGTTTTCATTTCCGACATATTCCTCAAGCAGCTTATTCAGTTTTTCGCGTATTGCCGGGATCCTGCCTGATTCGGATTTTTCAATATCTGTAAGCAGGTCCAGGATCCTGTTGAGAGATCTGATAATTTCAGTTTCAAGTGACTTACCCTCTTCGATCCTGAATTGATCAAGTTCCCTGGCTGATTCAGCTATTTTTTCCTTAACCAGGAGCCATTCATCTTCAGGTAATTCAGCTTTCTCTGTCTTTAAAGCATCAGGAAGTCTTATTATTGCAGATAAAAGTTGTTCATCGGAACTGACCCCAAGTTCGTCAGCAATCTCTTTTAACTGATTATAATAGTTTTTTACGATATTCCTGTTTATGGTCGGGATTATCTCACTGTCGAGTACATCAAAGCTTATCGTAAGATCAATTTTCCCCCTGTCGAGATGCTGACTTATGATACTTCTGACTTCAGATTCCTTCTCCTTATAAAGCCATGGTAACCGCGTATTTATATCCAGGGATTTGGAGTTAAGTGATTTTAACTCTACTGTGATCTTTTTGCCGGGTACTTCAGCTATGGATTTACCATAACCAGTCATGGATTTTATCATATAATTAAAGCTGAATAAAATTGAAAGTTACAAATTATCGTAATATTTAACAACCGCCTTAGTTTTCCAGCGGCCAGTTCTGTAATAAAAGAATGATAGCATCAGACCGATGAGCCATCCTGCAGGAATAGCCCACCAGATTCCTGAGGCGCCAATCCTTCCTGATAATATATAGGCCAGCGGTATCCTTATTATCCAGAGGGATATCAATGAAAATATCATCGGGAAAAAGGTATCTCCCGCACCTCTCATAATGCCGCTGAAAATGAACATAAGGGTGAACATGAAGTAGAATGTGCTTACAATTGTCAGGTACTGGTCTCCGATCCTTATAACTTCAAGATCTTTTGTGAACATCCTCATCAGGAGGTTCCCCCAAAGAACGATAAATACAGTTGTAACAATTGTTACACTTCCGGCCATTTTCAAGGTTGAGATGAGCCCTGTTCTGATCCTCTCAGTTTTTTTTGCCCCTATATTCTGACCCACAAAAGTTGACAGGGCCTGGGAGAATGACATTGCCGGGATGGTGGCCAGCATATCAATACGGTTGGCAACCGAAAAACCGGCAAGTACATTAGTCCCGAATTTATTAACTATACTCACAAGAGCCAGGTTGCCTATTTAAATGAGCGTTTGTTGTATACCTGTCGGTAAGCCTATTCGAATACTCTGTGCAAATATCTCTTTATCGAAACGGAGCCCCCTGACAGATATTCTTATCAGTTTATGGGTTTTATTCAGCCAGTAAATAGCCAGGCCGAATGCAATCCCGTTCGCTACAAGGGTGGCATATGCTGCACCTGCAATTCCCCAGCGGAAAACAGCTACAAAAAGCAGATCCAGGATAATGTTAACGACAGTAGCTATAATCAGGAAATACAGAGGCGTCTTTGAATCGCCCAAACCTCTTAAAACTGCACTTGTACCGTTGAATCCGAAAAAAATGATTATTCCTGAGAAATAGATCCTCAGATATTGTGTGGCCTGAGGCATTATTTCTACAGGTGTACCCAGCAGCTTTAGCAGCGGCTCAGTTGATAATAAGCCGGCAGCGATTGCCAGTAATCCCCCAATTGTACTGGCAATGTACATAGTATCTATTGCACTTATTACACGATCGTAATTTCTTGCACCGAAATACTGCGAAATGATCACTGTAATTCCCATTACCAGACCCATAATGAGAGATACGAGCATAAAAACGATAGGGAAGGAAGCCCCTATGGCTGCCAGAGCCTCTTTACCAACAAAATTGCCGACTACTACACTATCAACTACACTGAATAATTGCTGGAAGACATTCCCAAGGAGCATTGGAGCGGCAAATTTGAAAATAAGCTTACCTTCATTTCCGTTTGTGAGATCCTGCATTTTGACAATTTTGCGCTGCAAAGGAAATGATTTCCGCAATATGTTCAAAAATATTATTTCAACCTGTCAGTCATCATTGTTCCTATAATAAATAATTGGACATATTTGCCAATTGGATAGTTGTAGTGTAAAATAAAATGTATTTTGCCAGAAATTCAACCTCATCTTTTCATATAAAAAGAAAAAACAGATGAAATTACAGAACTTAATTTTTATTGTATTATTTTCTCTAATAAGGACTTCTGCTTTTTGCCAGGATACGACAGTGGTTGATCTTATCCGGACTAAACCCGATTCAATTATAAGAATATTATCGGATTTTGGCGACCAGATCAGAAAAAATGAAATTCGGATGACGGCTTCAGAAGCTATGCAATTCCTTCAGAAAAAACTACAGCCGCAGATTTGGAAGAACACACACGATCTTCTTCGTGAATCAATCGAAAGGCTTATCAATGAAGCCTCCTCAGTACCTTTCGATTCGGTTGAATCATATCTCAGGTCCTATCCGTACGATTCACTCAATTTTAAATCGCGGCAGCAAATAAGGAAGCTATCTGCCGACAGCAGCCTGACACAGTCTGACTCTCTTAAAATGATTGCTGATACAACCGGCAAACCCCTTAACCTACTACCAGCAAATCCGGATTGGTTCCCATTTATATCCTATGAGAATGAATATCAGGGCGATTCCACAAGAGCTGCCGTTATTTCACTGCTTGAATACCTTGGAGACAGGGATTCCAGCATAGTTAATTTTACCGGTCTTGGCGACAAAGTCATTCCTGTATGGCTAAACTCCAGATCCGGTAAAATGCACAGATACTGGCTTAAAAGTGACATGAACGATTCGGTAACAGTGTGGATAGGGGCTCATTCAAAAGACACTATCGGACTTTATCTTGAACATGGAGTGAGGTTTGCCCGCCCTGTCGGCCAGGAATTTCACTCAGATGTGAAGATCGAGATGGAACAGATTGACAGAACGACATTGCTTAAGGCCAGGCGTATTATCGTCAAACCTGAATTATGGAAATACAGGACTGAAGCATCTTTTGCACTTAACCAGGCTTCACTTACAAACTGGGTCAAGGGAGGGGAGAGCAGTATATCTACAACACTTGACATAACAGGATACGCCGATTATAATAATAAACCTTATAAGATCACTTCAAGCAACTTTGCAAGGCTCAAATACGGACTGATAGCAACATCAGCAAATGGACTCAGAACCAACCTTGACCTTCTCGAGACAAATTCAAAGGTCAACCATAAGGCTTTCGGGAAGTTTGACTTCAGTGCAGTGATGTTATTTAAAACCCAGCTGACAAGAGGTTATAAATATACAGACTCTTCAAAGATAATTGTTTCAAAATTTCTGAACCCGGGAATTCTTACCCTCGGATTCGGGCTTGATTACAAACCAAACAAAAAGACATCTATCAATTTCTCACCTCTCTCATATAAAGCGACATTTGTTCCTGATACCGGCAGAATTGACCAGACCATTTACGGGATCACAGCCGACAGAAGATCCAAGCATGAACCTGGAATGAGTTTTCTTATCAGTAATGAGTACAAGCCTTTTAAAAATGTGACAATGACAAACCGTCTTCAGCTCTTTACCAATTATACCCATAACCCGCAGAATATAGATGTTGACTGGGAGATGATCCTCACGGCCAGCCTTAACTGGTTCACCGATGTAAGGGTTAACACTCACCTGATATTTGATGATGATACCAAAACTGTTGAATATGATAAAGAAAATAAACCTGTTCCCGGCAGTGACGGAAAACCCAAGAAAACTGCAAGGATTCAGTTCAAGGAGCTATTGGGATTCTCCTTTATTTTCAGATTTTAATAAGGGGAATTCTACAGGGTTTTCTGATATATTCTGAATATCTTGACAACCTTGCCACCTACTCTTTCGTACTCACCTCTCATTCTTTTATTGTCTTCAAGTACGAGATGGCTGTCCAGAGATTCCATCTTTTGATTTATGGCCGATTCAAGGATCTTTACCCCCATAAGAACATCTATACCTTTTCCCCGGTATTCCTTCTTGACTCCGCCGAGCATCATAAGCAGCTTCTTTGACTGCTTTGATTCCTTCAGAACTTTGAGGATCCCAAATGGAAGCAGTCTGCCCCTGCATGCTTTTATGCCCGGGCTTACATCAGGCATTCCTATTGCGAAACCGATAAGACCCTCTTCGTTCCTGACCATCTTGATGAATTTGGGGTCCAGAATTGGAAGATACCTGTTGGCAAATTCCTGTTTCTCACTATCAGTAAGGGGGACGAAACCATAAATCTCCTTGAATGTTTCATTCATAAGTTCAAGTGCAGGAACAATATATGGCTTAAGTTCTTTCTTTTTTTCAAATTCAATAATCTTATAACCTTCTGTCTTTTCGACTCTGCTCAGAACTTTAAGATAAACCTCAGGTAATTTTTCAGGCATCTTTGCCAGGTAATTCACCAGATCTATTTTCTTGGTATATCCCTCTTCCTCAATCATCTTCGGCATGTATGGCAAATTCGTTGCAGCTGTTATGAACTGGGGATATTCAAAACCCTCTATCTGGAATCCCTGCGGATCCTTATCAGAGAACCCCAGGGGGCCTACAAGCATATCCATCCCGTTAAGCTTTGCCCATTCCTCTACTTTTGAAATAAGGGCATGAAATACTTCCTTGTCGTCATAACACTCCATGAAGCAAAAGCGTCCATGATTCTCGTTATTGATAGTATTATACCTTCTGTTAATGATTCCCATGATTCTACCCACCGGTTTATTGTTTTTCCAGGCAAGAAGAAGAATTGCATCAGCGTATTTGTATGATTTATTCTTTTCCTTGTCAAACAGCAGCCTCTCGTCCATATAGATAGGAGGAAGCCAGTTAGGATCATTCTTATGTACTTTTTCAGGCAGGTAAATGAATTCCCGAAGCTCTTTTGGGGTAAGTACTTCTTTAATAGTTATATCAGCCATAGGAGTTGAGGTAATTTTATAAGGCAAGTAACAAAAAAAACATTAACGATAATCAATAAACAAAGAATATTTGAAGTCAATGGTTTTTTATAAAAAGATCAGCGATCACGAAAGCTGCAAATAGAATACTTGCAATCCCATTTGTTGTTCCAAAGGCCACATTGACCCTGCTCAGATCATCCGGTTTCACGATAAGGTGCTGATAAATAAGGAGTAATATAAAAACCAATGCTCCAGTCCAGAAGAAAATACCGCCATTATCAATATATCCGGCATAGATTATCAGAATTGCTGTGATGAAATGAATTAAAGCCGCGATGGCGAGAGCTCTTTTTCTCCCTGTCACTGAGGGTATAGAATATATTCTGTTATTCTTGTCAAATTCATCATCCTGAAGAGCATAGATAATGTCAAAACCGCTTACCCAGGTAAGCACTATTAATGAATAAATTATAGGTAGCAGTGCAAAAGAGCCAGTTACAGAGATATATGCGCCAACAGGTGCAAGGCTCAGACCAAGCCCAAGTATAAAATGGCATAATGCTGTTATCTTTTTTGAAAGGCTGTAACCGAGTATTATTATAAGAGCGACTGGTGAAAGAAGAAGTGTAAGACGGTTTATTAATCCTGCAGCAATTATGAATAAAACTGAATTGACAAGAACAAAAACTGCAGCTGATCTCGTACTTATCCTGCCTGATGGGATTTCCCTGTTTTTTGTTCTCGGATTAAGAGCATCATATTTTTTATCAGCGAGTCTGTTGAACCCCATTGCTGCGTTACGGGCAAATATCATGCAAAGGATAACAAGAAGAAAAAGCCTGAGGCTGAAGCTGTATTCTTCACGGGATATTGCCAGAAAAAATCCAATAAGGGCAAATGGCATTGCAAACACAGTATGGCCGAACCGTACAAGGGAAAGATAATCTAGAACTGATCTGAAGAAAGAGCTCATTTTTCGAGGAGCTTTCTATAGATTTCATAATTCTCCTGGTCGAAAGCTACAAAAATCACTTTTTCAGGGTAATTATTTTTTGAAACGAACCGTTTCGTTTCATTCACTGCGATCAGAGCAGCCAGATCTTTCGGGAACCTGTATGCGCCCGTTGAAATTCCTGGAAATGCAATTGTTTTTATTTTATGCTGGTACGCAAGCTTAAGGCTTGTCTGGTAACACGAAGCCAGCAGATCAGTTTCATCTCTATATCCTCCATGCCATACCGGACCGACAGTATGTATTATATATTTTGCCTTCAGCCTGTATCCTTTTGTTATCTTCGACTCGCCTGTGGCACATCCGTCAAGATTCAGGCATTCTTCATAAAGCTCCGGCCCGGCAGCCTTATGAATAGCACGATCAACACCTCCGCCTCCGAGCAGGGAATTATTGGCTGCGTTGACTATTGCATCAACTTCCAGTGATGTAATATCACCCTTTATGACCTCAAAACGGCACTTTTTTTTCATCTTATAACAGCTCCAAGCTCTTTTTCAAAAGCTCTTATCAGGTTATTCATTACTTTTTCTATATTACTATCAGTCAGGGTTTTAAGATCATCCCTTAAAATAAAGCTGACTGCATATGATTTCTTGTTCTGACCCAGGCTCTCACTCTCATAAACATCAAAAAGATCAATTTTCCTGATCAGATATTTCTCGGTTTTTAATGCGATCTCTCTTATCCTTGAAAATTTAACCTGTTTATCAAGAAGCAGGGCAAGATCTCTTCGCACCCAGGGATATTTGGATATTTCACTGTAAGATACAGTATGGTTCCGGATCATTTTAAGAAGAATATCCCAGTCTATATGCGCATAATAAACATCCTGCTGAATATCGAATTTACGCAGATACTCGTCAGATATTTTTCCTGCTTCAGCAATAGTCTGATCCCCCGATAAATATGTTATTGATTCGGCGAAATACTTCCTTTCACTCTCTCCTGTAAGCAGATCCTCAGGTACTATGCCCAGACGAGCCAATATCATCTCAACTGCAGATTTTACATTGAAAAAATCAGTCGTAGCAGCCTTATAATTCCATCTTGTATGGCCATTATTACCTGAAATGAAAATGTCAAGTGACCGCCTTTCAGAAAAGTCATCAACGTCAGGCATGGATTTTCCGGATTTCGTCTTGAAATAGCAGTTGCCGAGTTCAAATAACTTCAGGTCCGGATTCTGCCTGTTTATATTCCATGCCACCGATGTAAGACCTCCAAACAGGAGCGACTGTCGCATCGCATTGAGATCAGAGCTCAAAGGATTTGCTAACATTACAAGCTGATCTGCATCGAAATCCCCGTTCCTGTAAAAATCCGCTGGATTAAGTGAATTACACATAATCTCAGAGAATCCGTTTGCCGTAAGCATATCTGAAATTATGTTAGCCAGCTTTTCCCTGTCAGGCTTTTCAGGAGAATATAGTGTTGAATTCACATGTTCGTCAATCTCGATGTTGTTATAGCCATATATCCTCAGGATCTCTTCAATCACATCTGCTTCGCGCTGAACATCTACTCTGTAAAGAGGAACTTCGACCTTAAGACCTTCTCCGGTCTCTTTGAGAATTGTTATATCGAGAAGATCGAGTATTCTCTTTATTATTTCCCGGTCAATGCTTTTGCCTATAAGCCGGTCAATGTGATTATATGTAATATCAATATTTACTCTTTTAATTTTTTCAGGATACACATCAGTAACATCTGAGGATATTTTCCCGCCGGCGATCTCTTTGATAAGCATAATAGCTCTTTTAAGAGCCCATTCTGTCATTTCAGGGTCAGCTCCTCTCTCGAAACGGAATGATGCATCAGTATTCAGGGTATGCCTCCTGGCAGTTTTTCTTATTGAAACCGGATTAAAGTAGGCACTTTCCAGGAAGATATTCTTTGTTGAATCTGTTACGCCTGATTCGATCCCTCCGAAAACCCCCGCAATACACATTCCCTCCCTGACATTGCAAATCATCAGGTCCTTTGAAGAGAGTTTTCTTTCAATTCCGTCAAGTGTAACAAACTTTGAGTTATCCGGAAGGTTTCTGATGATCACTTTCCGGCCCTCAATCTTATCGGCATCAAAAGCATGAAGAGGCTGACCGATCTCATGCTGCACGAAATTGGTAATGTCAACAACGTTATTTATTGGGTTAAGTCCGATTGATAACAGTTTGTTTTTAAGCCAGTCGGGTGATTCTGCAATCGTTACACCACTTATTGTCATACCTGTATATCTCGGACAATCCCTGGGATTTTCAATTATTACATTATAAGGATTGGAATTGTTATCCGGACTGAAGTCATCAACTGACGGGCGCCGGGCTTTTACTTTTTTCCCCTCATTAACGTTGAGATATGCAGCCAGATCCCTTGCAACACCAAAGTGAGATCCGCTGTCGATCCTGTTGGGTGTAAGGCCGATCTGGAAAACATAATCCCTGGCGACCTTAAAATATTCTGATGCAGGCGTTCCGGGTATAGCATTCTGATCAAGTACCATAATACCCTCATGCAATGTTCCCAGTCCGAGCTCATCTTCTGCACATATCATCCCTTCAGATGCTATTCCTCTTATCCTGGCTTTTTTGATCTCGAAGCTCTCATTACCTTTAAATAAAATTGTTCCGACTGTGGCGACCGGGACTTTCTGGCCTGCTGCAACATTGGGAGCTCCACAGACTATCTGGAGCGGTTCTCCTTTACCTATATTGACAGTTGTTACAGATAATTTATCGGCATCAGGATGTTTCTGACAGTTCAGTACCTCCCCGATGACCACACCTTTGAGCCCTCCCTTCACCGATTCCCATTCTTCCATTGCCTCCACTTCCAGGCCAAGCTGGGTGAGAATAACTGAGAGTCTTTCAGGGTCAATGTCAAAATCGAGGTAATCCTTAAGCCAGTTGTATGAGATATTCATTGGTCTGTAATTAGTTGTAAATGTTTAAGAGTCAGAAGCTAGAAGTCCGAAGTCCGAAGTAAGAATCAAAGCTGCAGTTTCCTGTTCTTGTTTTCCTGTCTTCCGACTTCCGACTTCCGACTCCTTGCTTCTGACTTCCAGCTTCCGTCTTCTAGCTTCCTGACAGAACGCAAAAGTAAGAATTTTGGGAAAAGGTTGAAGAGGAGATGACTTTTTAAAAAAAATAAATTTGACTTGAATTAATGTATTTCATAATTCAGACAAAACATAATGCCTTTAATGATACGTAGATAGAAATTTAGCTAATTTTTTATTAATGAAACCTAAATTAATTAAGCAGAAATTGATAAAGGGTACATTTGTTTTACTTTTTATCATAACAAGCTCAGAGATTAATTCTCAGAATTATCTGATAAGCTTCACTGGAGCCGGTGCAAGTCCTGATGTCGACTCAGTTTTTATTGAGAACCTGATGCAGGGTACGACACTTAAAATGAAAGGAAGTGAAATATTGAGTCTTACTTTGGTCACAGATGTTGAAAAGATCTCTTCTGAAAACAGGAGTGATATTCTTTTATATCCTAATCCGGTATCAGATAATGCAAAGATGCAGTTTCTTCTTCCAGTTTCAGGAGAGACTTTGATATCGATTTACGATATTACCGGAAGGAAGGTCGCAGAGAGGAGAGATTTCCTCTCAGCAGGCAAACAGACCTACGGGATATACGGTACAGGGAAAGGAATTTATTTCATCAGGATCAGTTCCGGAAGCTATGTAATAAGTAATAAATTCATAGGAAACGGTTCAGGTGACTCAAATGGCAGACTTGAGTATGAAGAAACCTTTACAATCAATAAAAAAGAAGGTGATGAGAAAGGGATCTATGTTGAAAAGGAGATGGAATATATTACCGGTGACAGACTCAAGATAAAAGGCGTTTCAGGAATTTACAGCACGGTTCTTACACTTGTACCGACAGAAGACAGGACTGTAACGTTCAATTTTTATGGCTGTACTGACGGAGATGGGAATAATTATCCCGTTGTTATTATAGGAACGGGAAAGGGAGCAAATGGGGAACCTGATCCCGAAAACAAATCGGGTGATAAAGTATTTATGGGCACAAACCTTAAAACAACAAAATTTAATAATGGCATTGTTATAAAACATGCCGAAGATCTGGATACATGGAAAAGTTATAAGTCTTATTGCTTCTATGGAGCTAATTCAGGGTATGCCGGAAATTATGGAGCTTTGTATAACTGGGAGGCAGTAGCTTATGGCCGTCTGTGCCCGGATGGCTGGATAGTACCCTCCGAAATAGCATGGAATGATCTTATTAATGGCCTTGGTGGTGAAAGTTCTGCAGGTGGTCCTCTGAAAGAAACAGGGACAGTATTCTGGACTACCCAAAGCTCCGGTACATCAAATTCAACTGGATTTTCAGCCAGACCCGGCGGAAGGCGGGATACCGAAAGCTTTTATTATATGGGGAAATCCGGTTATTGGTGGACCAGCACGACTTATACAGGCTGGATCCATTACATGGAAATTCATTCTGGTTCTGAAGCCGCCGGTGTTGTACGGTCTTATAACTATAACAGTGGATTTTCTGTCAGGTGCCTTATGAAGTAACAGAAAAATGGCTCTGTGAAATACATAACTCTCTCTTTTTTTTATTCTAAGTATATCATGCTTTACTCAGCCTGATAATATCCAAAGGACCCTTGAAAAAACCAACTCAGGACAGGCTGCTTAATAAAACACTGAATTCAACAATTGACTTCATAATTGCATATTTTCCAGGGCTTTAATGTGCCTCTGAAGATCTCCTCCGGGAAATAAAATAAATTTGCTTTCAGTGTATGAATAGTATAAATTTACATAAGGCAAATTACTCAACCTGTTTTGTTTAGGCCCTATTGATTATTTAAAAACAAGGAGGAAATATGAAAAAGAAATTAATGATACTATTATTAGTAATCCTATCACCATCCTTTGCTGTTTTTATACAGGCTCAGGATGAGGAACCTCAATTCAAAGACACACCATGGTTCTCAGGCATGCCTAATTACCAGATCGAGGCTGCTGAGGACATTGAATTTGACAGCTATAATTTTTTCAACGGAAAGAACTGTACTACTGTGGAAGGCAGAAAATATAAGAGAACATACTGGCTGAAGGGTGATGCCCAGAGATCAAGTGCTATCCAGATAACACGCAACTATTCGAATGCCATAAAGAGCATGGGTGGGACAATAATTTACCAGGGAGCCCCTCAGGATGCTGAATGTGCTGACAACAATGGTTTAAACCTGGTCGTGGGGAAGGCTGTTAAAGGGCCGGATGAACTTTGGGTCGAAGTTGCAACACTCGATGGAGATAATTATCATCTTACAATTGTGCTTAAAGAACTGATGAAGCAGGATGTAACGGCCAGCAGCATGTTTGAAGCACTTAACCGTGATGGTCACATTGCTCTGTATATAAATTTTGATACAGGAAAATCAATTATCAGGGATGATTCCAAACCGATAATCGACCAGATCGTCCAGATGATGAATTCAAATCCAGATCTTAAAATTGGGGTGGAAGGGCATACCGACAATGTAGGTACTCCGGCATCAAATAAGACTCTGTCTGAAGCAAGGGCAAAGTCAGTTGTCTCTGCAATCGTTGCACAGGGTATTGCTGCTGACCGGCTAAGTCCTGTGGGATTTGGCCAGGATAAACCAATAACCGATAATAATACGGAAGAGGGCAGAGCTCAAAACAGGAGGGTTGAACTGGTGAAGAAATAGGTTGGAGTTGGAAGACCGAAGACTGAAGACTGAAGACTGAAGACTGAAGAAAAAAAACCAGAAATTGATTGATTGATTGAACGTGGAGCCTCAAACCTGGAACAACTGATAAAATTTATTTAACAATTTATAATCTGTTAAAATGAAAAGATTAATTATCATTTTCCTGACAATTCTTATAACACTGCCTGTTTTTGCACAATTTATCGATCTTAAACAGCTCAAGGCTGCCGGAATAGATATTAACCAGTATCCACCTCAGGATCTGCTAAATCTGGGCATTGGTAATTGTGATATAGATATCATTAAATCAGCTGTGGCAAAAGGTGTCGATTTAAACAAGCAAATAGAGGGAGCAGGCATTCCTTATCTTCCACTTTGTTCAGCAATAAGTGCAGCATCTGAGATGATAATTCCAGCCGGGTACAGCATCAGGTTAATGCTGATAAGTGAAGGCGGTCCGGATGTCTATTCAGGCCGGTCTATTTCTGACCTGAGGCGCGACTATATTGAGATAATAAGGTTTCTCTTACAGAAGGGTGCAAAAGCTTCGCTTCCTCCTGAATATGATGCTGATAATATTCCTTTACTTCTTGCATCAAAATATCGTGATATCGAAATTGTCAGGCTGCTTATGGAGTTTAAAGCCGACCCAAATTCACGTGATATGATGGGAAATACGGCACTGCATGTGCTGTGTCAACCTGTAGCGGTTCCCTATCCATATAAAAATGCACCGGAAATAGCAAATTTGTTAATATCAAAAGGAGCCAGGGTTCAAAAAAATACCGACAGTGATGGAGGACAAAATGGTGCTACACCTTTGTCATTGACAAAATCGATGCTGAATATGATCCAGTCGGACGCAGCTTCGGATTGGAGAGATCTTTCTTTTTATAATGAGGTTGTCAGCAGCCTGAAAAGCCTGATTGAAATCTACAGTAAGATGTAACTCTGTAGCAGTGCTTCACACAGTGAAGTACAAACCATCCCATAAATTTTGCTGACTTTACATAGGTTAAACGGGTACCGTCCTGCGGAAGAACTCACATAGGTACTGCGAAAGCCGTAGTACTGCTATACAATAAAGCAGGGCACCGCCCTGCGGAGAAAGGCAACACCCTGTGGAAAAACATCCAGGCACTATGGAAGCCCCGGAGCGGCTTGATAAAACTTGACTCGTTATGAAATTTTTCGTAAATTTCATAAATAAATCGTTTCTGGCTAATTAACAAATCTCCTATGAAGACTACTTTTTACAATCTGAAAATTTCAGTCTGCATATTTCTGATTATACAGGCTAATTTGCTATTTGACCTTCAGGCTCAGGATTACCTGATTAACTTTGCAGGTGAAGGTGCCAGCACTACTGTCAGTACTGTTAAAGTTGAAAATCTGACCAGGGGTACCAGTCTGACAATGAACGGGACAGATATTCTCCATCTTAAGGCAGTTGTTACAGGTATTGAATCGGCCGGTGAGGATGGATCAGGTAAAATTGTCTTTTATCCTAATCCGATGAATGATTTAATTAAAATGCAGTTTTTCCTTCCTCAAGAAGGAGAGGTATTAATAACACTTTACGATATTAATGGCAGGGAACTGGCTCAGAAAAAGGATCTGCTGTCAATGGGTAAACATTCTTACCAAATGGAGGGTATCAGCAGGGGAACATACATTATCACAGTCACTTCGAACAAATTCCACCTTAGCGGGACATTAATTTCTTCGGGTTCCCTTAATAAGATGACCAGGATTGTATATGAAGAAATATCTTTAAAGGATAAAACTGATGACGTAAAAGGTACTACAGCAGTTGTTGAAATGCAATATAATGCCGGAGAAAGATTAAAGCTGACGGCTTTTTCTGGTAATTACAGCACAGTAATAACAGATGTACCGACAACTGGGAAGGTCATAACTTTTAATTTCATACCCTGTACTGACGGAGATGGAAACAACTATCCAATTGTACAAATAGGCACTCAAACCTGGATGGCTGAAAACCTTAAGGCTACTAAATTTAACGATGGTACTTCTATAGATAATATTACTGATGCCACAGCATGGGCTGCCCTCTATACTCCGGCTTACTGTATTTATGATAATAATTCATCATACAAAGATGTGTATGGAGTTTTATATAACTGGTTTGCTGTCCAGACAGGGAAACTCTGTCCTTCAGGATGGCATGTATTCACAGACGACGACTGGAAAACCCTGGAAAAGAATATCCCTGGAGATTTTGATGCAAACAAACTGAAAGAGACCGGAACAACCCATTGGCCGGCCCCGAATTCATCGTCAACCAACGAAACCGGATTCACCGCTCTTCCAGGAGGTCATCGAACCAACCTGGGTTCTTTTTTAGCTTTAGGTTCAAACGGACAGTTCTGGAGTTCTACAGAATACTCCTATACAAATGCGTGGAACAGGGGCATTACCTTTGAATTCAGCGAAGTACTCAGAAAAAATAACAGCAAGATTTGCGGATATTCTGTTCGTTGTCTGAAAGACTAGCTTCTTTCGCCCCTATGGGGCTTACGGGATCAGGGAGGTGCTATCAGCAGAGCGATATCCTGCCTTACTATCTTTTGACTCTTCGAGGTTTGAGAGAACTTAGATAATCTGACGGACAGGACAATTCCCTGTCTTGATATCTTCCCTATCATAAGGCTTCAGATCGTGATACAAGCAAAAGGGCCGTAAGCCTGTCAAACCGCAAGGCACCGCCCTGCGGACGAACCGCCCTCTTCCAAGTAATTCAGGAGAGAAAAAAACGTGATTCCTGATTAACTCCTGATGAAATTTTATTATTTTCGTTAAAAAACAAAATTTGTTAAAATATTAATCTCATAATAATCTCATAATAATAATAAAGGTTAAACTTATGAAAGGAATTTATCTGCTGAATTCTGAAAACAAAGTGAAATCTTTAAGAAAATTATCAGATCAGAAAGAGAAGAAGTTTACTCTTCTTTTGATAGCAGTGATAACCAACATTGCTTTTTCAACCGGACAACCAGTAACCATAACAGGTACCCAGTTGAAGAAAACTGCATCTGACGGTATGGCGAACGACTTATTTGGTTCTGCCATTGCATATTATGGTAATACAATTATGATTGGGGCAATTGGCCGTGATAATTACAAGGGTGCGGTTTATGTCTTCAGATTTAATGGAGAAGCTTGGCAAGAATCTCAGATTCTGGTTGATCAGAATGCTGTTCCGGGAGAATTCTTCGGCAATAGTATTGATATAGACGGGAACACTGCAGCTATTGCCGGGTACGGCAGAAGCGTCGTTCTGATTTTTAAGCTGGAAAATGATGCCTGGGTTTGGAAACAGACAATCGCGGATCCACGTTCACTGAAACAATGGTTCGGTAATTCACTGGATCTGATGGGAGACAGGCTTATCATCGGACATCTTGTTGATGTTTTTCAAACCAATGGCAGTGCACATATCTATCGATTCAATACTGTTAATTCCAATTGGGAACTCATTCAATCTTTTTACGGGTCAATGAGGTTCGGAAATTCAGTCGCGATCTGCGATAACAATACTTTTCTTGTTGGTGATTACTTTACATCGGCAGGCAGAGTTACTGTTGCCAAATGGAACGGTACATCGTGGGAAGAGACTCTTTTGATCCCTGACGATGCTGTGACAAATGATAGTTTCGGGTATTCAATAGCTACATCCGGGAACAGAATCTTTATCAGTGCAACGGGATATAGCACTCCCACTGCCTCGGTAGGTGCAGTTTACGATTATCTGAAAACAGAATCGGGTTTTAACCTTATATCCAAGATAATTCCTGATGAGTATGGCCCTGGAATGAGATTTGGATCTGTATTAAGCGCTAATGATAATAAATTTGTCGTGGCTTGTGATGCACAAAATTATGATTATCCTGTTTATCTTTACGATTACAAAGATGTGAACCATGAGCTGTCTTATAAAATAAAGCCCGATAATCCTTCCGCTAATAAGCAATTCGGAAAATCTCTCAGTTTCTGGAGTGATGGTTTTATTGCCGGAGCTCCGGGCGAGGAAAACAATAAAGGAGCAGCTTATTTCTTTCTGCCTTCCAACCTCGGGGTTGCGTACGGCATGGAAATCAGAGGAGTCGTTCTCGAATCGGGCGATCTGAAGGTCGATAGTATCCCGTTTAATTTACCTGACGATCTGCCTCCCGGCTATTATGAGGCAACAGGTTATATACGAGTTTTAAGTCCCGACATCAGGCTGAAAATTGATGATTGTTTAGTGAGCAGCGATATAAGCAACGGATTGAAAAAATCTTACTCAAATCTTGTCTGGTTAAGAAGAAGAGATGAAAATTCTGCGTGGGAAAATATTGGTGGCGTGCTAAATGGAAAGTATTTGCAGAACAGAATACCTTTTACTTTACCAGCTCAGCTTATAATCGCAGATTCTGTTGGCACCACATCTGTTAAGGAACTTGAAAGTCCAAATAAATCGTTTGAAATCCATAATTATCCAAATCCTTTCAGTGAGACCACAAGAATAACATTAACATTACCAGCCGACAGGTTCATATCGCTGGAACTATTTGATATTCTGGGAAAGAAAGCAGCCACACTGATTAAAGATTATAAACCTGCCGGAACATATGAGATCATACTCAACAGAAGAGGATTATCGGATGGCATTTATTTCTTACATGCCGCGTCAGACGGATATTTTCAGGTCAGGAAAATAATTATAAACTCCCACTGAGATTCCCAATGAGAGTCTCGATGTCTTTTCCGTACCTATCAAAGCTATCATCGCTGATCGGATAGTAGCTCTCAACCATTTACCATCAGGTAAATTTACATCGGTAAACCTGATCTTCGGCCACTTTTTTTTAAATTGTGGGGATATCAATTATCTGTCGCTTGACTTTTAATTAAACTTATTGTAAATTTCATGAGATTTGGTATTAACAGATAATTAATAAATATGCCATGAAAACTACATTGTACTATCTGAAATTAGCAACCTGCATTCTTATAGTTATGCAGGTAATTTCAATTATGAGTCTTCAGGCTCAGGATTACCTTATCACCTTCGCAGGTGAAGGTGGCAGTTCCACTGTCAATACTGTTAATGTTGAGAATCTTACTCAGGGCAAAAGTGTGACAATTAACGGAACAGATATTCTTCATCTTAAAGCTGTTGTCACAGATATTGAAAACACACTTTCTGATGAGGCAGGTAAAGTAATATTCTATCCAAATCCCATGAAAGACTTTGCGAAGATGAAATTTACCCTTCCTATGACAGGGGAGACTATTATAAGCATGTATGATGTGGCAGGAAGGAAGATTATACAAAAGCAGGATCTGCTTGAAAGAGGTCAGCACACATATCGGATAGAAGGTGTCGGACAAGGATTATATACAGTAATTGTCAGTTCAGGAAGATATAAACTCAGTGGTACATTGTTATGCCCGCAATCAAGGAAGAATGTTACGAGAATTGAATATGAAGATGCCTCTTTTATTAAGGAAGAAGAAAATGGTATAAAAGGTACAACTGCAGAGATAGAAATGCAGTATAATGCCGGTGACAGATTAAAACTGACTGCTGTTTCAGGCAGCAAAAGTACTGTTATCACTGATGTACCAACTTCGTCTAAGACTATCGATTTTAGTTTTGTATCCTGTACCGACAAAGATGGCAACAATTATCCTGTTGTGAAGATAGGGACACAATTATGGATGGCTGAGAATCTTAAAACCACCCGGTACAGCGATGGTACTGAAATACCATTAGTGACTGACAATACTGAATGGATTAAACTCACTACCCCAGGCTATTGCTGGTATAAAAATGATGATGCCACTTATAAGAGCACCTATGGAGCTATGTATAACTGGCATGCAGTCAATAGCGGGAAAATTTGTCCTGCCGGCTGGCATGTTTCAACTGATGCCGAATGGACAATATTGAAACATTATCTTGGAGGTGAAAGTGTTGCCGGAGGCAAATTAAAAGAGACCGGGTTCTTGCATTGGACAACACCTAATACCGGAGCAACTAACGAAACAGGTTTTACAGCACTGCCGGGAGGATTTCGAGGGGATGGCGGAACCTTTAACGGCCTGAAGAATATAGGCTACTGGTGGTCTCCTACATCCGGAGGCACGTCGAATGCATGGAGTAACAGTATGTACTGGAGTGGTAGTGATGTATTTACTATGTATAGCGACATCTACGGCTTTTCAGTCCGCTGCGTAATAGACTAGTGTGCACCCTGAGCGCAAAGCCCGGATTCTGCTAAATATTTTTATAACAATTTAGTAAGACAGTTTATTCTTCCTCTCATAAAAGAGACTCTGCTATCTCTTCTAAGGAATTACAGGGGTCCGACTAATTTTGTTTCAAAATCGTATTTTAATCTGGTTCATAATGACACTTAAAATAAATCAGCCGTAATGAAATAATTTCAGTGCTTATTATGATATTGTTTAAAATGTTAAACATATAATACTGAACAAAAAAAGATATGTCCTTTCATCGGAGCTATGTACGGGTATAACGGAGCTATCAAAGTCACCGGAAGTATGGATTTTAAAGAAGCCTACTACGGACCATCATTTGCTTTCGGAACGGAGATATGGTCTTTCCTGAAAAACAAATATTTCAACATTGAACTGATCCTTCCCCTCAGACCATCTGAGTTCAAGACTGATTATGATGAACTCAAAGACATGGGTGTGGAATTTAAAGTTCCTTCGATCCCCATTGCTTTCAGCCTCGGATATCACTTCGCATTCTAGTTATCGTAGCAAGTAAGAATAGATACTGATTAACGAAAGTCTAAGCTTTTATTCACAAACACCGGTTCAAATAATTTCAACGCCCGTATATTATGCAGGCTGTTCTATTTCTTTATCTTTGCTGACATAAAAATCTGTTTATGACTATCAGTAAAGATGATAAGCTCATACTTGTAACCAACGATGATGGTTTATATGCAGCAGGATTAAGAGCTCTTTTTGAGGTAATGGAAGAGTTTGGTAAGGTGGTCATAATCTCAACAATGGAGAGCCGCTCAGGGATGTCACAGGCACTCACTGTAAAAACTCCCCTGAGAGTGAAATTGCTTGAGGAAAATGATAAACACCGGATATATGCATGCAACGGTACCCCGACGGATAGCATAAAATTAGCTGTCAATCAGTTGCTTGAGCGGATGCCTGATTTTGTAATCTCTGGTATAAACCATGGTTCAAATGCTTCAGTTAGCATCCTGTATTCCGGAACTATGGCCGCAGCTCTCGAAGGATGCCTCTATGGAATATGCTCTGTCGGTTTCTCCCTCAATAGTTTTTCTCCGACAGCCGATTTCAGAGTCTGTCGCAATCCCATAAGAACTGTGATCCAAAACTTGCTTAAGGAACCATTACCTGAAGGCGTTTGCCTTAATGTCAATATTCCGGCTGTTTCTGAAAATCAGATCAGGGGATTTAAGATATGCAGGCAATCGAAGGGTAACTGGAAAGAAGAGTTTGAAAAACGAAAGGATCCCATGGGCAAGACCTATTACTGGCTGACAGGATATTTCAATAACCAGGAACCCGACGCCACAGATACGGATGAATGGGCTCTGGCCAACAACTATGTAGCTGTCGTCCCGATCACTGTTGATATGACTGCACACTGGTACCTCGAAAAACTTAAAGAAAAATTTAACGGATGACAATCCTGGAAAAATATGATAAAGTATCCACTGGAACAATAAGTGGATTTTGCCTGCCTTTTATCATTCTCTTTTTCGTTTTCTTTTTTGCCAAAGGCGATCCCTCATTTACAGAATGGCTGTTAAAAGTAAAAACAGCCGGAATCGAAACGCATATCATATCTCTTTGTGTCTTTCCCAATATTGTTATTTTCCTCATTTTCAACCAGCTCGATATGCTCCGGGCAGCAAAAGGAGTGCTGGGAGTCACAATCTTCTGGGCTATTATCGTATTTACGGTTTATTTTCTCTTATGAAGTATTTTATAGTAGCTGGTGAACAATCAGGAGACCTCCATGGCTCAAATCTTGTAAAAGCTCTGCTGGTACACGATAAAGAAGCTGAGATCTTATGCTGGGGAGGTGACCTTATGCAGGAGGCAGGAGCCAGATTACTGATGCACTACAAGAAAACAGCAATAATGGGTTTAACAGCAATAGTAAAGAATCTGGGAACCTTTATAAAAAACCTCTCACTCTGCAGTGATCAGATAATATTGTTCAAACCCGATGCAGTGATACTTATTGATTTCCCCGGCTTTAACCTGCGGCTGGCGAAACTTATCAAACCTGCAGGGATTAAAATACTCTACTATATCTCGCCAAAATTCTGGGCCTGGGGCGAATACAGGATCAGAAAAATAAAGAGATATGTTGACCGGATGTTCATAATCTTTCCTTTTGAGAAAGAGTTCTATAAGAAACATGGAATTGCTGTTGAATATTTTGGTAATCCGCTGGTTGATGAGGTTGAAAGAAGATCTGATTCTCTTCCTGAAAGGGGCGAAATAATAAAATCCCTTGGTCTGGGAGATAAGCCTGTGATAGGTCTTCTTGCGGGAAGCCGGAAACATGAAGTCAGATCTATTTTACCTCAGATGATCAGTGTTGTCAGGGATTTTCCAGACTACCAGTTCGTTATAACGGGGGTCAGGAACCTGCCGGACGATCTTTATAAGGATATTATCGGAGATAATCCGGTCAGATTATTGACGGATAAAACCTATGAAGTGCTTAAAGTGTCTGATGCTGCCCTTGTCGCATCAGGAACTGCTACTCTCGAGACAGCACTTTTCAATATTCCGCAGGTAGTATGCTATAAAGGTGATTTCATGTCAATGCTGCTGGCATGGATGATGATAAAAGTCAAGTATATATCACTCGTCAATCTTATCATGGATAAAGAAGTCGTAAAAGAACTTCTGGGCTACTCACTAAATAAAAAAAACCTGGTGAAAAATCTCAGGGATATTCTGCCAGGCGGAGAAAAACGGACTATAATTCTGAACAATTACTCGATAATTAAAGAAAAACTCGGGTCTGCAGGAGCTTCAGACAGGATCGCAACTGAAATCATTAAAGAGCTGAAGGATTGTACTGGAAATTAACAGACACACTCATGAACAGTCCATCTGCTGAGTTCAGAATTATTGCCTTGTGTATTCTTGTCCTCCATACTTCTGTTTTACAGTCTCAGTTAAGGATAAGGATCTTTGCTGATAAGTCTCCAGGGTCCGTCCTGTTCTCGGTAACTGTAGGTGAATATTCTTTAACTGACTCAAATGGCAGGATAAAAACAATGAGATCAGGAGAATCCGCAATAATATCCAGATTTAACTCCGGTCTTGCAGTTAAAACCAATAATGATCCTGCATTCATTTGTGATTCTGTTCACTTTTCAGCTACGGACAGCAAAGCCTCATTTTCAGTAAGAATTAATTCTGATGTACCTCAGCGGCAATACTATACAGGAGATCTCATCTGTTATCCCGATCTTGGCACAGTTGTTATGATAAACCTTCCCGATATTGATTCATATCTTGCTGGTGTTGTAAGAGCAGAGGGAGGATCCGGTAAGCATATCGAATATCTGAAAACCCAGGCGATCATTGCCAGGACCTATATGTATAAATACCTTCATAAACATACCTCTGACAGGTATAATCTTTGTGATAATACTCACTGCCAGGCTTTTAACGGAGTAATTAATGATTCACTTATCGTGAAGGCTGTCAGGGATACAAGGGATCTTGTAATTCTCGGCAGGGACAGTGTACTCATTATTTCAGCATTCCATTCCAACTGCGGTGGTGAGACGGCTTCCTCCGGGGACGTATGGCTCACGGGTCAGCCATATCTGAAGAGTGTAAAGGATCCATACTGTAATAATTCCCGGAATGCCAGATGGAAGAAAGTCCTGAGCCTTAACGACTGGATCAGCTATCTGAACAAGTCGGGTCTGAAGGAAAAACCGGATGAAGTTTTGAAAATTAATTTTGCTCAGTCTACACGTAAGACTGATTATATGACAGGAAATTTTTCCTTACCTCTTCAAAAGATAAGGGATGACCTGGATCTTCGGTCTACGTTTTTCTCAGTAAGGGTGGAGGGCGATTCAGTGATTCTTGACGGTAAAGGTTATGGGCATGGAGTAGGGCTTTGCCAGGAAGGAGCAATGGCAATGGCAGAAAAGGGTTTTGATTACCGGCAGATCATATACTTCTACTTTGAGGGTGTTATCATTTCAGATATAAACAATGCAGTCCAGAAATGATCTATCCCGCTTAATTTTTTTATTTTTGCCAATCAGATCAGAATATGTTTGCTATTTTCATAAAAGAGATAAGCGGCTTCTTCAGTAGTCTGACCGGCTATATTGTTATCGTTGTGTTTCTGCTGGTCAACAGCCTGTTTATGTGGGTTTTCCCCGGCCAGTGGAATATCCTTGACAGCGGATATGCAGGGCTTGATACACTTTTCTTCCTTGCACCCTGGGTATTTCTTTTTCTTGTTCCGGCTGTAACAATGAGGATGTTTGCAGAGGAAAAACGTCTCGGTACAATAGAACTGATCTATTCAAAACCTGTGACTGAAAGGGAGATCATCTATGGAAAATACCTGGCATCAGTTATCCTTGTTCTCATGGCTTTGCTTCCCTGTCTGATCTGGTATATCTCTGTTTACATGCTTGGGGATGTCCCCGGAAATCTCGATAAAGGCGGTACATTAGGCGCTTTTATCGGATTATTTTTCCTTGCATCGATATATGCCTCGGCAGGGATATTTGCATCGGCACTTACAGATAACCAGGTAATTTCATTTATAGTTGCTATTGTAATATGTTTTATCCTCTTTGCAGGCTTTGATGCATTTGCCTATCTGCCGGGCCTTAAGAGATTTGATGAATTCATAATCCGGCTGGGCATCAATGAACATTACAAATCGATGAGCAGGGGTGTTATTGATATAAAAGATGCAGCTTATTATATATCCGTGGCTGTTATATTCAATGAAGCTACAAGACTTGTATTGGTATCGAGAAGGTGGAAGAAAAAGAGTTGAAAATGCCTGAAAATTCCAATGATAAGAATATTAGACTGAACAGCTGGATCAGTTTTATCATCACTATTGCGTCAATAATAATCATAGCCTGGCTGGTTTCTTTAGCCCGGATAAGACTTGATCTTACTGAAGATAAGCGTTATACGCTGTCGGCACAGACGTTAAAAGTTCTGGATGAGATCAAAAATGACATTTATATCCAGGTATATCTTGATGGCGAGATGCAGATTCCACTGAAACGATTGAGACGTTCGGTTCAGGAAATGCTTGATGAATTCAGGATAGCCTCGGGCAGAAAGATTTCTTATGAGTTCATTAATCCTTCAGCCTCAGGTGACGAACAGAAGAGAGAATCATTGTTCCAGGATCTTTACAATAAAGGTCTTGTTCCTGTAAGGGCACAGTATACTGATGGGAAGGGAGGTGAAAGCCAACGACTGGTCTTTCCCGGGATGATAGTCAATTATAACGGAATCGAAGTTCCTGTAAACTTTCTTAAGAACAATCAGGCACTATCATATGAGCAGAATATCCTCCATTCCATTGAAGGTCTTGAATATGAGATGATCCAGACTATCTCTACTCTTGCTTCCGATACGATTTATAAAGTTGCATTTCTGGAAGGGCAGGGCGAATTATCAGAAACAGAAGTAGCAGATATAACTTACAATCTGGCAAAGTATTTCACTGTCGACAGGGGAGTCATTGGTGGGAAACAGGGGAGCCTTGATCAGTATTCAGCAATTATTGTCGCCGGCCCGCGTGAACAGTTCAGTGAGGCTGATAAATTTGTTGTCGATCAGTATATTATGTACGGAGGCAAGGTGCTATGGCTTCTTGAGCAGGTCTATGTGAACAGAGATAGTTTATCCTCAGGCGAGACGGCAGGGTTTTATTATCCTCTGAATATTGAGGATCAGCTTTTCAGGTATGGCACCAGAATTAATCCAGAGGTCGTTCAGGATATGGATTGTATGCTGGTAAGATTGTCTGTTACGGCAGGCGGAGGACAACGGCAGATTGTTCCGGCCCCATGGGTATACTATCCTTTGCTTGCACCAGATCAACATCACCCGGTGACCAGGAACCTTAATAAGGTGAAAGGAGAGTTTGTCAATACACTTGATACTGTCGGACTCGATGGGGCAATAAAAAAGACAATTCTATTACGTACATCTGATTATTCAAGAACTATTGCTCCTCCTTTGATTATAAAACTCAGGGAAGCTGAATCAGTACCTGAAGAGAAAGAATTTAATAGATCCCGTCTGCCGGTTGCAGTTCTGCTTGAAGGGGTTTTCCCATCTGCATTCAGGAACAGAATGGCAGGTACTCTTTTTGGCGGCAGCAATAGGGAGGTCAGAAATGAAAGTCTGCCTACCAGGATGATTGTAATAGCTGACGGTGATATAATAAGGAATGAAGTGCAGAGAACCGGATCAACTGAGGTGCCTCTGCCCCTCGGTCAGGATAAATATACCGGCCAGTTGTTCGGAAACAGGGATTTTCTTCTTAACTGCATGAATTACCTGGTTGATAATAATAATCTGATGCAGCTCAGGTCGAGGGAGATGAAATTAAGGTTGCTCGACAGGGCAAAAATTAAGGATGAAAGGACGTTCTGGCAGCTTGTAAATATCATAACTCCGGTTTTGCTCGTAATTCTCGCGGGCATCATATATAATTTATTCAGGAAAAGAGCTTATTCAAAATAATGAAAATGAATAATATATATCTCAGGAATGCTCTGATCTTCCTCGTTCTCCTGTTTCTGCTCGCGGTGATAGTTTCCGTCAGAAATAATTTCTTATCCGGCAAAAAGCAGACACGGTTCGCATCCTTACCAAAGAAGGAGATAACAAGAATCGAATTATCTGAAAATGAAAGGCACCTGGTTCTTACCCTTACAGCGGATGGCTGGAAGGTCAATGGCGACAAGGAAGCAAGAAAAAATGCTGTATTATTCATGATCAGGATACTTAGTGAAATGAGTGTCAAATCTCCTGTGTCGGCAGAAATGTTTGATAATGATATTAAGTCAAAAGAAATTGAACCTGTCGTGGTGAGAGTGTATGAAAACAGGCATCTGCTCAGGTCTTTTCTGGTCTTCAGAACAACAGGCAACAGATACGGTAATATCATGAAAGTAAGGGGAAGTGCAAAGCCGTTTATTATAAGCCTTCCCGGTTACGAAGGAGACATTGGTTCTGCTTTCACAACCGACGAGCTTTACTGGAAACCATACACTGTTTTTAATCTCCGTCCCACTGAAATTTCCGAAATATCCCTTGAGAATCTGTCCGATACTACTTTATCATTCAGGATCAACAAAAAGGGAGAGGCTTTTAATTTGTCTGATAATATGAAGTCACTCACTGGGTGGGATACAACAAGGGTGAGGCGTTATATATCTTATTTCACATGGGTGCCTTTCGAGGATTGGGCAAAAGATATCTCATCAGAAGAGGAAAGCAGGATTGAATCTCAGAAGCCTCTGTACAGGCTGAAAGTTGTGGCATCAGACGGCAGCGAGACCAGACTCACAATGTGGGAAAGAAATTATGAAGGTGTAACTGATACAGACAGATTATGGGCTAAAATTGGTGGTCAGGAGAGGTTTCTTATAATAAGATATTTTGATATCGATCCTCTTCTGAAGCGGATCACTTATTTTTTCCCGCAAAATAATAATGAAGGTGGGGGAGAGTAGAGATCATATTAACAGTCAGAAACATGTTTATAACTGATTGTTATTAGTTACAATTAAATTTGAGGTAATATATTTTTTTTTGTAATATTGATAGTCGGGAAAAATAAGAAAATATTGAATTAATAGATTTATTATAAGCGATATACGTTAATCTGGGATTAAAAAATTAAACTTAAACCGATAACATTATGAAATTTGTAGTGTCAAGTACTGAACTGCTGGGTCATCTTCAGGCTATAAGCAGGGTAATCAGCTCAAAGAATACACTTCCCATCCTTGATAATTTTCTTTTCAACCTTTCCGGGAATGATCTTGAGATAACAGCTTCGGATCTTGAATCGACTTTGATAACAAGGATGAAACTTGAGAATACCCAGGGTGAAGGTATGATAGCCCTGCCGGCCAGAATACTGCTCGACACTCTTAAAGAGTTTTCGGCTCAGCCGCTCACATTTGATATTAATGTTGAGACAATGGCAGTTGTCATAAGCTCTGAAAATGGTAAATTCAATGTGGTAGGACAGAACGGAATAGATTTTCCGGCTTTGCCTGCAATAAAGAAGGATAAGAAATTCACCTTTACTATCAATGCTGATGTGCTGCTTGCAGGTATTAATAAAACTCTTTTTGCAACAGCTGAAGACGAGTTACGGCCTGTAATGGGCGGAATATTCATTGAAGCTTCACCGGAAAAGATTACATTCGTTGCATCGGACGCTCATAAACTTGTCCGATATCAGAGAAATGATGCTCACGCGGATGAAAATGCCTCTTTCATTCTGCCGAAAAAGCCTGCTTCACTCCTGAGGAATATTCTTCCCAGAGAGGAAGGATCATCTACTGTTGAATTTGATGACAAGAATGCTTTCTTTAACCTCAGCAATTATAAAGTTGTTTGCCGCCTGGTAGAGGGAAATTACCCTAATTATAATTCTGTGATCCCCAAAAATAATCCCAGAAAAGTAACTATTGACAGGGTTGAATTTTACAATACACTCAGGAGAGTATCAGTTTTTTCAAACCAGGCAAGCAACCTTGTAAAACTTCACTTAAAAGGCAATCAGGTGACTGTTTCGGCTCAGGACATAGATTTCTCAATATCTGCTTATGAGAAAATTAAATGCCAGTATGAGGGAGAAGAACTTGAAATAGGTTTTAAATCCGTATTTCTTCTGGAGATTCTCTCCAATATTGGTTCACAGGATGTTATGATAGAGCTTGCTGATCCCACAAGAGCAGGACTATTCCTTCCGGCTGAAACAGAAAATGAAGCAGAAGACCTTCTGATGCTCCTGATGCCAATGATGATAAATGCCTGATAGTTGGAACTCAAGCTTAAACGTCCTATTGTCTTCATAGATCTCGAAACGACGGGTATAAATGTTTCATCTGACCGTATTGTTGAGATCTCTGCGTTGAAAATCCATCCCAATGGAAAGGAACAGTGGCTGAATACACGGGTAAATCCTGAAATGCCCATTCCTGAGAAAGCAACAGAAATACACGGAATCTCCGATAAGGATGTTGCCGGATCACCCACTTTTAAAGAGATAGCAAAGAATATCGCAGTATTTCTTGAAGGATGCGATCTGGCCGGCTATAACGCAATAAAATTTGATATCCCTGTCCTTGCAGAAGAATTCCTGAGAGTCAATCTGGATTTTAATTTCAGGAAACGCCGGTATGTAGATCCTCAGGTGATATTCTATAAAAAAGAACAGAGGACACTGGCTGCAGCATATCAGTTCTACTGTAAAAAAACACTGGAAAATGCTCACAGTGCCCAGGCAGATACTTCAGCAACATACGAGGTGCTGAAAGCTCAGCTGGATACCTATAGCGACCTCGAAAATGATGTTGAAAAACTTTCAGCATTCAGCGCTTTCAATGAGAACGTTGATTTTGCCGGAAGAATAATAATGAATGAAAAAGGTGTTGAGGTATTTAATTTCGGGAAACATAAAGGAAGACCAGTTGAAGATGTATTTAAGGAAGACCCTGCTTATTATTCGTGGATGATGAACGGAGATTTTCCGCTGTATACCAAAAAAGTGCTTACGGAGATCAAATTAAGGACTTTCGGGAAAAAGGATAAATAATATGAAGATAATTTGTATAGGCTTGAATTACAGGAATCATGCTAAAGAAATGGGTAAACCGATCCCCAGTGAACCGGTTGTATTCCTGAAACCGGATTCAGCCCTTCTAAAGAATAACAAACCTTTTTTCCTGCCTGATTTTTCGGAGTTGATCCATTATGAAACTGAGGTAGTCGTTAAGATCAGCAAACTGGGTAAAAGCATATCTGTCAAATATGCTCACAGGTATTATGATGAACTGACACTTGGGATAGATATTACTGCACGTGATATCCAGAGACGTAATGCAGCAGCAGGATTTCCGTGGGAATTGTCAAAGGGGTTCGATGGTTCTGCTCCTGTCGGTAAATTCATACCTGTTTCTTCAGTGAAGGATATAAAAAACATCGATTTCCATCTTGAAATAAACAATAAGGTGGTACAGAAAGGCAATACATCTGATATGATATTTAGTATAGATGAGATAATAGCCTATGTATCAAAATTTTTAACTTTAAAGACAGGCGATCTTATATTTACCGGAACGCCTTCAGGAGTGGGAGCGCTTCATAAAAATGACAATCTTGTTGCATATCTCGGAGAAAAACCGCTCCTCGATTTTTTGATCAAATAGAACCGGCTTTAAAAGGGTTTCATATCATTAATCCGAAAGTTTATATTCCGGTGCTTTTCTGTGTCTTGAGGCCTGTTCGTAGCTGTAGGCAATCTCTATCAGTACCGGCTCACTCCATGCTCTTCCAAAGAATGTCAAACCTACAGGCATATCTGATACGAACCCCATTGGAACTGTTATAGCCGGATAACCTGATATAGCTGCAAGTGATGAACTGCCTCCTACAAAGTGATCTCCCAGGATCAGGTCAGTTTTCCAAGCCGGTGATCCTGTAGGCGCAATAATAGCATCTAATTTATTGGAATTCATAATTTTATCTATTCCTTCCTCACGGGTAGCCCTATGCATCTTTTCAAGTGCCTTTAGGTATTCAGGAGTTTTCAGGTCACCTTTTTTTTCAGCTTCAATCAGGATCTTCTGATCGAAGTATTTTAACTCTATTGTATCCTTACTGTTGAATTCTATCAGGTCTTTAAGACTTTTGACAGGCACATTATCAGCCAGGCCTGATAAATATTTATTCAGGCCGTCCTTGAATTCATATAGCAGAACCTGATATGAGGCGTCTTCATAGTCCCTTGACCTGGGGGCTTCTATTTCCACTACCTCCGCACCCTGCGATTTCATAACTCTCGTTGCCTGAACCATAAGACTGTCAACCCTGTCATGAAATCCTCCGGAATTTTTTATTAACCCAATCCTTTTGCCCTTCAGGCCATTTGTATTCAGAAACTCGGAATAATCAGTTCTTGATTTTCCTGCTGATGCCAGAGTTTTTGAGTCAAGTGAATCGATTCCGGTCATCGCTCCAAGGCAAATCGCTGCATCTTCAACTGTTCTGGCCATCGGGCCCGGAGTATCCTGCGTGAAAGAGATAGGGATTATGCCACTACGACTTATCAGCCCTACTGTTGGCTTTATTCCTACGATGCCGTTGCTGTTTGACGGACATACTATTGAACCGTTTGTCTCGGTTCCAACCGCTACCATGCATAAATTTGCAGATACTGCTACACCTGAACCGGAGCTTGATCCGCAGGGATTACGATCAAGAACATAAGGATTCTTTGTCTGTCCGCCTACACCGCTCCATCCCGAAGAAGAGATCATAGCCCTGAAGTTAGCCCACTCACTCAGGTTTGCTTTGGCAATTATAACAGCACCTGCCTCACGCAGCTTTCTGGCTATGAAACTATCTGAGTTCGCGTATGAATCCTTTAATGCAGTGGACCCTGCTGTAGTCGGCATAGGGTCACTTGTGTCGATATTGTCTTTAAGAATGACCGGAACACCATGAAGAGGACCTCTCTTCGTGCCTGATGCAAGTTCCGCATCGAGCTCCTGAGCTATCTTCATTGCATCCGGATTGATCTCGATAATAGAATTCAATCCGGGTCCGTTAATGTCTAATTCAATTATTCTGTCGATATAAGCTGAGACCACATCGGCAATTGAATATTCCTGGTTATTATAACCCATCTGTAACCTCGAAATCGTCATTTCTTCAAGCCATTTATTGTCAGCAGGTTCCTCCTGAACCTTTTTTGAAGGCGACTGGCAACCTAAGAAGAATATCATCCAGAAGACAATTATATTCACGGATTTCAGGATACTTTTTTTCATAGATTTGTCATTTAATTAATTACCATTGTGAATATACAACTATTATTCATTGAATATGAGCCGAAATTTAAGTTCCTGCTTATTGCATTAATGAATTGAGATTATTACTGATGCGTTTGATTTCAATATAATAAAGTGCCGCGAAGTGGCACAATCTGAATAACCGTGGGTGAAACCCACGGTCGTATACGGCCTGTGTGTTGCAGCCCTGAAGGGGCTGAATATCAGACAAATATTACAGATCCAATATTCAACCCTTTCAGGGTTGCAAGACGGTTTTCTCGTTTTACCGTGGGTTGCACCCACGGTTATTCAAATTAAACCCCTTCGGGGTAAATGCATCAATTCAAATCATAAAATCAAAGAACTCTTATAATTATATATACGCCAGCAAATTACAAAAACCCATTGGGAGTTAACGCATCACTACTGAATTGAGATAAAAAATGCTTATCCCGGATGATAGGAAGTTCCGGAACTTGTATAACTTTAAATCCCAAAATTTAATAACAGAAGTAAGATGAAAAAGAATTTCAGGATTTTTAAAATTGCATTATCAGCGATGATAATCTCCACCCTTCTTTTAAGCACCCTTTCCGTTAACGGGCAGACAGGAAAAGCGAATTTTGCCGGGAACTGGGTGTTAAATGAATCAAAGAGTGACCAGGGACAACAGGGTGGAGGTCCCGGGATGAGAATGGGAGGTGGTGATTTTGTTGCTAAACAGGAAGCCAATCTTCTAACAGTTGAACGCAGCAGGACCAACCAGAACGGTGAGACTGTAAAAACCGAGACCAAATATACACTGGATGGGAAACCCAGTGTCAATACAGCAGGCCGCGGAGGTGAAAGCAAATCAACTGCAACATGGTCAGCTGATGGCAAAAGCCTTACAATTGTTACAACAAGATCTATGGAGAGGGATGGACAGACGACAGAAATGAAAACAACAGAAGTATGGACACTTACCAGTCCGGCTTCACTTTCAATCGTGTCGACTATGAATACCCCGAACGGCGAAAGAAAAACCACAAGGGTTTATGATAAGAAATAAATTCCCTTCATGGTAAAAAAAAGAGGGTGTCTCACAAACACCCTTTTTTTATTTATCCATGATTCCCTTGTTGATCTTATCGATTCTCTATAACTGAAGTGATTTTAAATACTTCCTGCTGAGCTTGCGTTTTTATCAGGATCGCAAGTAACACCATATAATTCTTTTTTTGCATTCTCCCGTTCGTTTATGATGTTGATCAGTTCTTCCCCTGATATCCTGAAGCTATCAGCTTTTTCAGGTGTCTCTAAATACATGATAGTCCCCGGTTCTATTCCTTTCTCGATAACAACATCCTTGTCATTCATTTCACCTAGCACTACCACCTGTTTTACACCATTTTTCGTGTATACAACCGGAATACCATCGGCCCCGGTGTGTACACAATCTTTCGGAATATAAGTAACGTTATCGAGGATGTTAATAGCTATCTTATTGCTTGTTGTCATGGAAGGTCTGAGAGTAAAATCAGAACCGTCCAACCTGATAAGCACTTCAAAAACTTTTGAATCAGAATTTGCCAGTACTTCTCCAATATTCGATACTGTGACTACTTTCCCATTGTAAGATTTGCCAGGTAAAGCATCGATAGTTATAAATACGGATTGTCCCGGTTTCACCCTGTTTACTTCAATTTCACTTACATAGACCTTGGAAAGCATACTTGAAAGATCAGGAAGAGTAGCAACGACCCTGTCCTGGGGTTCAATATTTGAACCCACTTTTCTTTTTCTGCCTAAACGGTCTTTTTTGTATGTTATCATTCCGGCGGAAGGAGCTGTTATTGTAAGCTTGCTGATAAGATCCTTATATTCTTTGACTCTTTCCTCAACTCTTTCAATCCTTATCCTCTGGTTTCTGACTTTCATTTTTGTCTGAGCTTCACTCAGGGTATAGCTTCTTTTTAGCTGTTCCAGGTCCCTCTGTGCTTTGTCAAGACTTATTTCAGCCTGTCTTTGTGTTGTAGGAGTTTCATATTGGGAGTTTCTCAGCTTAATCTTTGCTTCACTGACAACATGGATCTGATTGGTTATCTGATCCCTCATATTGTTCATAGTCAATGATGTATCAAGAAGTACCATTTCCAGATTGGCATACTGCTTAGTTAAGTTCTCTTCTAAATCCCTAAGTGTATTTTCAAACTCAGTTTTGTCAAGAGAAGCCACAAAGTCTCCTTCCTTTACTTCCGTTCCCTCGGCTACCATATCTGTAATTTTAAGATTTGACGAACGGACATTCCTGTTCTGGATAATCTCCGGACCTTTAATGTCAACCGATTTTTCAGCTTCCAGTTCTCCGGTAGCAAGTACAGTTATTTCGAATTTCCCCATTTTTGCTTCAGCAAACAGACCGGAGAGATCTTCCTTTGTGAAGATCCTGTTGAAGATGATCAATGCAATTGAAGTAGCTGCAATTGAAACTGCAGTAATTATAAGGGTTCTTTTAATACTCATGGTGTAATAACTTAACTAACAATATTATATTGTTTTCAGATTACAAAATTACCAAATAATATATCTTCAGGGGGTGGATAAAATACTTTTAACAAAGATTAACATCTTTTCAAAAGCCTTCCATTTCGATAAATACGGTAGGGATCAGCAGAAAGAAGCAGATTATTATCAGAATGATCACCAGTGGAAGCACCCACCGGAACCATTTATCATAAGGGATTTTCGCAACGTTAAGGACTCCGAGAAGAACACCGGAAACAGGGGTAATAATATTTGTGATGCCGTCACCAAATTGAAAAGCCATAACTGCAGCCTGTCTTGACACGCCTATCAGATCAGAAAACTGCGACATCAGCGGCATTGTAAGTGCAGCTTTCGCTGAACCTGACGGCATGACCAGGTTTATGAGATTCTGGACAGTGTACATCATGCTTATTGCCGCCATTTTACCGGCTCCGGAGATAGTTGATGTTAACCTGTAAAGAAGTGTGTCAATTATCCTGCCGTTATTAAGTATAATGATTATCCCTCCGGCCAGGCCGACAATTATTGCTGCTGACTGAATGTCTTTTATTCCTTCAAGGAACAGTTTCGTTATCTTATTCGCCGGATAATTCATTGCGATACCCGAAATAATACCCATAGCAAAGAAAAGAGCGGCTATCTCCTTTATATACCACCCGAATCCCATCACCCCGGTAATAAGTATTAAAATGGTGATGAGAAGTATCTGGAGAATAAAAAAATGGACCGATTTTTTCAGACTGATAATACCGGATATTGTAAATATTACAGTTATCAGGGGGAATGCAGGCAGGGTGAAATTCCTTTCTCCAACAGCTATGTTGGTAACAGGGAATCTGACCGAAGCTATTACCATCACTGTGACAATGATGAAAAAAATGAGCCAGGAAGATAAGTATGGTTTTATAACTACCGGGTCAGTCGTTGTACTCCTGGCTTCAATCCAGTAATTATCGTCTGCCTTTACTATCGACAGGGAAGGGTTCTTCTTTATCCGGCCTGCATACCGGAGAATAAACCAGAATCCTGCCAGATTGATTATTAACCAGCAGAATAAACGGTATTCTATACCTGAAAACAGCGGCAGGTCTGACAATCCCTGAGCTATCCCGATAGTAAAAGGATTCAGGATAGCTCCTGCAAACCCGAGAGCTGCGGCCACAAAACACAGTGATACTCCGGTTATGGAATCATATCCCATTGAAATAGCAAGAGGTACAAAAATTACCACAAATGCTATCGTCTCTTCGCTCATCCCGAAGACAGCACCAAATATGCTGAAAATGATCATGATCATCAGAAAGATCAGATTATCAGCTCCTACTGCAGATATTATCCTGTAATGCTCAATACGTTTGCTGAATCTGATAACTGAACGAATGGCCGAATCGATTGCCCTTGTTTCATTCACTATCCAAAAAGCTCCTCCGATAATAAGGATAAAGACTATTATATCTGCTTTATCGACAAATCCGTCAAATAAAGAAGAGAATACCTGCCATGTCTGGGGATTCTTTTCTACAGGATGGAATGAACCTGCAATGACAACACTCCGATCAATGCCGTTTACAGCGACTGTCTGCCTTTCATATTCTCCGCCCGGGACTATCCACGTAAGAATGGCAGAGAATACTATTATCCCGAAAACTATTACATACGTGTGTGGTATTCTTTTCAACATGTTCTTACCTCTCAAGGTTTTCTTTCCGATGCTTTAAAAGATGATGATGAGAAGTCGCAGTCACTCCTGCTGGGGTGATTTGAAATTTGGATGATGCAAACATCAGGTGCTGGATTAAAATTTGCATCATCCTGAAAAGACAAAATTAAATACCACTTACATCAGCATTTTCAAATAGCAATGACGGAATCTGATTCGTACTGTAAGGATATGGGTCATTTCCTGTTTCGATCAAAGTATTCCAGAATTCCTTCATATTGCCTGTGATATTCATTTCATTCACGGGGTGTACCACTTCACCGTTCTTTATGAAGAAACCTTCAATCCCATATGAAAAATCACCGGTTGCTCCGTTGCAGTTGCCTCCGTTGAATCCGGTTACTAGAATGCCTTTGTCTATGGTCTTTATAAGTTCATCAGGATTACGCGAACCGGTTTTATAGATCAGATTTGAAGTGCTTCCGGATGTGGGCTGAAGTTTAAGTTTCCTGCCGTAATAAGTGTTAATGAAGTAATTACGAAGTACACCATCTTCGACTATGGGCCTTTTTATGGCATTTAGTCCTTCCATATCAAAACATCTTGATCCAAAGCCTGATACGATCAGCGGATCATCCGAGAACGAAAGTAAGTCACTCGCCACCCTCTTATCTGTCATACCGTCAAGAAATGAATTCTTCTGATAGAGGTTGGTTCCAAAAAGGGCCGAAATGAACGGACTGATCAAATTTCCTGACACAGTGTTATCGACAAGAAGCTTATATTTTCCGGATTCGATCTTTCTGGGATTAAGTTTTCGCAAGGTCCTCTGAAGGGCCTTTTTACCTATACCGGTTTTGATCAGCTTATCGAAAAATATACTGTACTCTGCCCAATAATCGGCCGGGCGTCCTGTTTCTCCTTTAACTGAAACCTCTGCAGCGAGAGCAGCAGTACTGCTGTCTGATTCTCCCCTGAAACCATTACTGTCTGCAAGTAATACCTTACTGACGTTATCGAAATAGGTTGATGTGATTGAGATTATCCGTTCATCTGAACCGAATATTTCACTTTCAACAGCCCTGGCAAGATCTATTTTCGTCTTTGAATCAATTGTTGTTATTGCCGGGTCAAGAGTTTTAAGATCTTCGCCTTTGCCCTGATAGTAAAGCTCTTTTTCAGGAAGATAACGGAATTCATCCTCTGCAAGGTACTTGGTAGCCTCAACAGCTTCTTCAATGAACTTCATTATTTCCTTCTCCTTAAGAAGGTTTGTACTATGTGATGAAAACTTCTTATTTACATAGAGGTCAACTGACAGGGAATTTCCGATTGATTCCTGCAATCGGTCTATTTTCTGTTCGCGTATTTCAATACGCCTGGTGGAATTATCATTTATTGCCATGGCAACCTGGTCAGCTCCGCATTTAAGAGCATGCTTAATTACCAGGTCAGCTATTTTATTTTTTTCATTTGTATCCATAAATTCATAATTAATTTTGTTTTGATCAGGCGCTTAATCCTCCAACAGTCAGTTTCTTTATTTTAACAGTGGGCATACCCAGCGTAACAGGAACGCTTTGTCCATCCTTGCCGCAATTCCAAGTTGAATCAGAGAACTGCAGGTCATTACCCACCATTGTAATATCGGCAAGAGCCTGAGGGCCATTCCCTATGATATTAACATCTTTGATGGCATCAGTCAGCTTCCCGTTCTCGATAAGGTATCCGAATTTGACAAAGAATGTAAAATCACCAGGGCCTATATTGACCTGGCCGTTGCTGAAGTTATCTACATAAATGCCTTTTTTGACACTGGCAATTATCTCATCCTTGCTATGGGGGCCGTTTTCCATATAGGTCGATCTCATCCTTGGGATGGGTACATTTCTGAAGTCCTGCCTGCGTCCGTTTCCTGTAGGTTTGACATTATAGTATTTTGCACTTATCCTGTCGTGTATGTAGCTTGTCAGGACACCTTTGCTGACGAGCACGGTCTTTTCACCGGGATTACCTTCATCGTCAATGTTTAGTGCCCCGCGATCATTGGGAAGAGTCCCATCATCATATATAGTGACGAATTCTTCACCGATTTTCTTCCCCATCTTATCAGAGAATATCGATGTTTTCTTCCTGTTAAAATCAGCTTCAAAGGAGTGACCCATGGCTTCGTGAAGAAGTATGCCGGAACGTCCCGGGCCCATTACGATCTCCATCTCTCCTCCTTTAGGTCTGCCGGCCTTGAACAGGAGGGAAGTCTGCTCAATTGATTCTTTGGCTATACCGTCAACGAGATCATCAGTAAGGAACTCAAAACCTTTTCGGTAAGACCTGGATATGGATAAGTTTTCTATCCTTCCGTTCTCTTCCATTATCGTTCTTGCAGTAAGGTAAGTAAGAGGCCTGTAATCCCATGTGAGAAGACCGTCCGAGTTATAAAAGAGAATGTAAGTTGTGGTATCATTAAGAGAGATATTGACTTTTGTTACACGTTTATCACCTGCGAAGATCTTTTCATTAAGACTTGAAATGAAGGGCACCTTATCTTTTATTGAAATCTCTTCCCAGGGACTTACAATTGAATAGAATGATGGAGGCTGGAACTCTTTAACAGGAAATTCAGTTATTGAAGCATTGCTGTCAGCAATGTTAGCTGCCGTTTTTGCAGCCTGCAGCATAGCCTCAAGCGAAGTGTTCTCTGCATATGCGAAACCCGTTTGCTCTCCTTTGAGCACGCGGATCCCCACTCCATATCTTATATTGGATAAGGCACTGTTGACTTTATTGTCTTGCAATGAGGCAGTGTTGCTTTTTGTATGTTCAAAGAAAAGGTCGGCATAGTCTGCACCTTTGCTCATTGCAGTTAAGATAACTTTTTGTAGTTGTTCAGCTGTCACTTCAAAATGTTCGAGGTAGCCGGAAGCATCGTTGCTTAAAGGTACCCTGCCGCAAGATTGAAGAAGGGGTGGAATGAATACGGAGCCAGCCATAGTTATACCACTTAATTTGATGAATTCACGTCTTTTTATATACATAATGGTTTTATTAAGGTTTAAATAAGAAGTTTTTTAAATTGAAAAAAAATGATTTTCGCATTAGTATAGAAATGTAAGCAAACATAATAAATATATTTCTCAATTAATATGCAGATAATAAAGCTTTTAATTTAATTATTAATTTTTACCCCTAAAAATATGATGAACAAACACACCGGAATTTTGTAAACCGTTAATAGAAATTATATTTACACGCTTAATAAATAACAATAAATGACAAAGTCAGCTATTTCGATAATAATCACACTAATTAGTGTAACGTTGAATGCACAGGATGTTGCCCAATGGCGCGGAGCGAACCGCGACGGCATATACAATGAGAAAGGACTGTTGGACAAATGGCCAGATGGAGGCCCGAAAATGATCTGGCATTATGATGGTCTGGGACAGGGCTACGCATCTGCTGCAGTTACAAGTTCAGGTGTTTATACATCCGGAATGATAGACGGTAAGGGATATATCTTTGCGCTCGACCTGAAAGGGACTCTGAAATGGAAAAAAGAATTCGGACCTGAATGGACTGAAAACCATTATGGTACACGTTCAACTCCACTGGTGATTAACGACCGGCTTTATTTCATCAGCTCTTTCGGAAAGCTGTTTTGCATGAACACGGCAAACGGACAAATACTCTGGTCGATTGATACTTTCAAAGAATACGGAGGCAGGAACACAACCTGGGGAATGACAGAAAACCTGTTGTATGATGGTAACATACTTTATGCAACTCCCGGGGGAAGGGATGTAAGTGTTATTGCTGTCGACCGGCAAACCGGAACGCTCCTATGGAAGAGCAGGGGAACAGGAGAACTTTCATCTTATTGTTCTCCCATTCTTGTGCAGTTGCCAACACGAAAGGTACTGATCACCATGATGCAGAAATCAATTCAGGGCTACGACGCGGCAACTGGCAAATTTCTCTGGAGCTTCAGGCATATTACAGAGTATGATATCAATCCAAACACTCCGTATTATAAAGATGGATTCCTATATTGCACTTCAGGATACGGTACGGGAGGTGTCATGATAAAACTATCTCCAGACGGTTCATCAGTATCTGAAGTCTGGAAAAATAATGTCCCTGATCCGAAATTCGGAGGATTTGTAGTGTTTAACGGAAGAATATACGCGACAGGAGATTTTAACAGGAGATTATTCTGCCTCGACTGGAAGACCGGGAAAGAACTGTATTCTCTGAGGCAGCTTGCCCCCGGAAACGTCATTGCCAATGACGGATTGTTGTACATCTACAGTGAGAACGGAACAGTTTCGCTAGTTAAACCGGCTGTTGCTTCATTTGAAATTCTAAGCTCATTCAAAGTACCTATGGGCTCAGGAACTCATTGGGCACACCTTGTTATCAATAACAGGAGATTGTACGTCAGGCATGGCGAATCACTGATGGTTTACGACATTGCAACCGCAGCTAAATAGCAGATATCAGCGAAGATGAGGACGTCTTAAAAGCCCGCCTCATTCCCCCTATTCACCAAAAACACAGTGTCATTCCGAATCCGACGACAGGAGGATGAGGAACCTCCAACCTATTACAGAAGTTAATTAAAAGATGTGTATAAAGGGTAGAGGGGGCCGGGGGTAATTCTATTGGCTTTTGAGACACCCTTGTAATTTATCACCTGATTATCAGGGATTTACTTATTCGGTATCAGCACCGGTTTCCCGAATCCTATCTTTTCTAGAGCTTTCATCTGACTTGCAGCATCACCAACAACCACATAATACATCCGGTCAGGTACAATGTATTTCAGGATAGTGGCATTAGCGTCATCGAGGGTCATATTCCTGATTATAGCTTCCTCCTTTTTAATATAGTCATCACTGAATCCGTATTTGCTCATCGTTGCCAGCATGCCGACAAGTGCATCATTAGTTTCAAACCTGAGCGCATTTGACCTTATCAGGTAATTCTTTACGAACTGGAGATCCTCCGTTGAAATGCCTTTCCGGTACCTCTCCATCTCTTCCCTGATTATCTTTACTGATTCAAAAGTCGCATCTGACCTTACACTGGTAGCGGCAATGAACGGTGCAACTGATTTCATTTCCCTGAATGAACTTGATGCCCCGTAAGTAAATCCTTTCTGTTCCCGTAATATCTGGTTCAGGATACTTGTATAAGCACCGCCGAGCCGGTAATTGACAAAATCAGCTTTGACAAAATCAGGATCTGATCTTTTAATCGCCGGGTATCCTGCGTAAATTACAGACTGAAATGAACCGGGCATATCTGCAAAGAAAATCACAGATTTTTCAGGAGCAACGGGATCAGGAGCTTCCAGTACATCAGATTGGGCAGCTTCACCCTTCCATTCCTTTGAGAGAGGCTCCAATGCGGCCATTACCTGATCCTGAGAAACATTTCCGGCAATATGAATAGTTGTCAGCGAGGGGAGGAAGGCTCTTTTATAAAATCCCTTAAGGTCATTGACTGATATCTTGTCTATCGATTCTCTTGTTCCCCTTGTGCTGTATCCCAGTATATTGTCGGTTCCATATACCAGTCTGTAGAATGCAGAGCTTGCAACATTCGTAGGCTGAGCTTCAGCCTGGATTATAGCATTTTTATTCCTGGTTAAAGCCATTGTAAATTCAGCACTGTCCCATCTTGGTTCGAGAAGGATCTCTTTAATCAGGGATACTGTTTTTTCAAAATTTCTCGACAGCATGTTCCCCTCCATAGTAATTTCTTCACGACCGGCAGCAACCTGAATCGACGATCCAAGCAATTCTATCTCTTCCTCGAGTTCCTCAGGAGTCTTATTTTTAGTTCCCTGAGGAAGGACATTCGCCACCATATTTGCGACACCCGGGAGAGTCACCTTATCCTGAAGGGCTCCTCCTTCAATTGTTATGTTCAAATATACCAGCGGTAATTCCTTATTCTGAATGCCATAGACTTTTATTCCGTTTGACAGGCTGGCTTTCCAGAGAGCCGGCAGATTAACTTCCGGCTCTTCGCCGGCAGGAGGTTCGGTAGTACGGTCAATTATCGAAGGAGTTTTAATCACCTCTTCGGATTGTCCCTCAGGGATCTCAACCCGAGTGGCTTCATTTATGTTCTCTTCTTTTATTTCTGCAGAGACCGAATTATCAGCAACCATTTCAATATGTCCTTTAGGGACAAGGCTGGTGGCAATATATGGCTTGTCCTTGATGTATTTATGATAAACCATTATGATGTCATCCAGTGTTACAGCCTTTATGTTCTCTATGTCTTTTTCAATGAAGGCAGGGTCATCAAGCATCGTATTGTAATACGCAAGGTTGAGTGATTTATTAAATACACCGTTGAGTCCTTCATAGAAATTCTTTTCACTGAGAGCCTTGATCCTTTCAACATCTTTTTCGGTTATACCTTCCTTTTCGAAACGACCAAATGCCTCAAATACAGCCTGTTCTACTTCTTTCAATGTTTTACCTTCGTTAGCTCTTATTGAAATTGTAAACTCGCCGGCTATTTCATTTGTACTGTTATATGCATTAGTGACAGAAGTCAACTGTTTTTCTTTAACCAGGACCTTATACAATGGTGCCTTCTTTCCATCTGCCAGAATTCTTGCAAGGAAATTCAGCGCGTACATATCCTTGTGAAATTCCTGAGGAACCGGCCAGACCATAGTGATCTCCGGAACATTGGCGAAATTATCTTCATGAAAGAGCTTTTTTGTTTTTTCAAGTGTAACGACTATCGGATCACGCTTATTAACTTCACCATGAGGCTTTACCTCTCCGAAGTATTTGTCTATTAGTACTTTAATTGAGTCTGAACTGAAATCTCCTGCCAACACCAGCGTGGCATTATTTGGCCCGTAATAATTCTTATAGAAATTTCTTACATCATCAAGGGTGGCATTCTTGAGATCTTCCATTTCACCGATAACTGTCCAGCTGTAAGGATGACCTTTCGGATATAGGTTTTTAACTATTATATCTTCAGTAAAACCATATGGAGTGTTATCAACCCTTTGCCTCTTTTCATTCTGGACAACGTTCTGCTGAAGCGCAAGAGCTGAAGGTGTTACAGAGTTGATAAAGAAGCCCATGCGATCAGATTCAAGCCAGAATACTTTCTCCAGAGCATTTTTCGGAAATACTTCGTAATAAACGGTATAATCCCTGCTGGTCCCTCCGTTGTTTGAAGCTCCCATCCCTTCCAGTACCATATCGAACTTCCCGGTGGGTACATTTTCCGATCCCATAAAAAGAAGGTGTTCAAACAGATGCGCAAAACCAGTTCTGCCTGGAGTTTCTCTTCCTGAGCCTACATGGTACATGATAGCATATGATATCATCGGATCGGAATGGTCCTCATGAAGGATCACCTGCAAACCATTCTGCATCCTGTATTTTTCGAAGTCAACACTTAGCCTGTCATTGGCTGCTTTTTTGCATGAAGTAACTGCAAACAGGACCATAAGAACCAGTCCGGCTTTAAAAATTTTGGTAATTGTAGTCATATTGAGTATTTATTTAGCCATGTCAGGTGAAAAAACAGTTGGCTAAATTAATCATAATATCAGAAAACATAATTATAAAATCTCAGACTCATTCTCCATATCATAAAATGATTAAAATGTGTATATTTCATTCATAAAAGAAAAGCATAATGAGAAAGATCATTTTAACCGGTTATTTCCTGATCGCCGTATCAGTATTATTTTCTCAGGAAAAGAGATTTCTGGATAATATCTATTCTTATCTGGAAAACACTTCAGTCTTTGAGCAGAACCAGGAAGAGGGACACGTTCCGCTTGTTCCATATATGTCTGTAAATGATGCATTGATAAATAATAAGAAGAAATCCCCTGGCTATTTGTCGCTGAACGGTACGTGGAAATTCCATTTTTCAGAGACTCCGGAAGGTGCTCCACGTGACTTTTATGCAGTTAATTTCAATGACAAAAAATGGGACACAATACATGTTCCTTCAAACTGGGAGATGCAGGGTTTCGGGGATCCTCTTTTCAGGAATGTCAATACACCATTTCCTCCGGATCCTCCATTGGTACCAAAAGAGTATAACCCGACAGGTTCTTACCGGAGAAGTTTTCTGATTCCATCAGGATGGAAAGACAAGGAGATCTTTCTCAGGATGGAGAAAACCGCATCAGCTTCTTTTATCTGGATCAACGGGAGGGAAGTAGGTTATAATGAGGGAGCGCAGGAACCTGCTGAATATAATATTACTAAATATGTCAGACCCGGAAAAAATACGATCGCCGTTCTTGTCACAAAATACTCAGACGGATACTACCTTGAAGATCAGGATTACTGGCGCCTTGCCGGTATATTTGATGATGTCTGGATCTGTGCTTTCCCGAAGATCCGGTTTTTCGACTGGTTCGCAACGACTGACCTTGATGAAAGATATGAGGATGCAAAGCTGGAAATATCAGTTGATCTTAAAAATCATAGTTCGGCACCTGCTGATGAAATATCAGTCCGGGCTGTTTTATATGATCCTGATAATAAAATAGTTAAAACAATGATTTCCGATAGGACAGGGATCTCTCCTTCAGGAAAGCAGACTGTAATATTTAAAGAAAATATTAAAGATCCTTTGAAATGGTCAGCTGAGAAACCTGATCTTTATACCCTTGTATTTGAACTTCTTGATCCTTCCGGGAAAACAATTAATGTCATTTCGGGGCGGATTGGATTCAAAGAAACAGAGATAAGGGATCAGGTGTTCTATCTGAACGGGATGCCGGTCAAACTGAACGGCATCAACAGCCATATGCAGCATCCTGTTTTGGGGCATACCATGGATGAAGCAACGATACGGCAGGATCTGGCTCTGCTTAAACAATTCAATATCAATTGCGTGCGAACATCGCATTATCCTCCTGTTAAAAGGTACCTTGAACTGGCTGATGAATATGGGATGTACATTGTCGATGAGACAGGCGATGAATCTCATGCTACCCAGAATGTATCATATGATAAAAACTGGGAAGCCATGTACAGGGAGAGGGCCAGGAAGATGGTGCTCCGTGACAGGAATCATCCCTGCATCCTTTTCTGGAGTGCAGGAAATGAGAGCGGGGAAGGCGATAATATATGCGCAGTGATCGATGAGGGGAAAAAATATGATAAAACACGGTTCTGGATGTATGGCGGCAATGATTTTGCACATCATTGTGAGGATATAATCGGACCACGCTATCCGCAGTTATCCGAACTCGTTAAAGATGTGTTCCTTATTGATAAGGAAACAGATCCGCGGCCATCATTCCTTGATGAATATCTTGCAGTTACAGGCAACGGAGGAGGTGCACTTGATGATTACTGGGAACTCTTTTACCGTTACCCGAGAAGCATGGGCGGAGCAATCTGGGATTTTGTCAGCACAGGTCTCAGGGAAAAAATTAGGTATGTGAAAGATAGCTCACCAAATAACATTCAGGCAAATATCATGGGACGGGCAAAACTGGTCCCCGGTAAGACCGGTAAGGGAATTGACCTGAACGGGCACGATCAATGGGTGGAGGTTTACAGGGATGATGCTCTCGAAATAAATGGTAATCAGCTGACCCTTACTCTCTGGGTATTCCCCAGGTCACTTAGTTACTCTTCAGGTACTCTTATAACAAAAGGTAATAACCAGTTCGGGATTCATCAGACAGGAAAAGATTCACTCGAATTCTATGTAATGACAAGATCGAAGCAAAAAGTACGGATCGCCCTGCCTCCCAACTGGGAAAACAACTGGCATTTTGTTTCAGCCGTATATGATGGCAGATCAATTTATATCAACCTTGATGGAAAAGAGAGCAGGAGAAAAGCAGTTTCAGGCAATATAAAGAACACACCTTTCCCTGTAAACATCGGTAGGAATGCTGAGATACACGGGCAGGAAACGGAAGTTTATATCTGTGATGCGATAATCGATCAGGTAGGTGTTTTCCCTGTAATCCTGCCTTCTGATTCTCTTCACTCACCTTCACCTTCATTGAAAAAGAAAGCTTCTCTGTGGCTGGATTTTGAGGAAGAGAGGGATGAAGGTGAGTTTTACAGCTACGGTATCGGAGCGAGGACCTACGGATCTATCTGGCCTGACAGGCGGCCGCAGCCTGAGATGTGGCAGATAAAAAAATCGGCTCAACCTGTGAAAGCAGAAATGATCTCACCCGATGAAGGTAAGATCAAACTGACAAACCGCTTCCTTTTTACAGATCTTTCGGAATTAGAGTCTGTATGGGAGTTAAAGGCTGATAATGAAGTTATTGAGCAGGGAGTGCTCTCGCCTGATCTGAAGCCGCTGCAATCAGCTATTATGAAGATACCATTCAGCAAACCTGACATCAAAGAGAATACTGAATACCATCTGTGCCTCAGTTTCAGAATTCGAAACGGATCAGTATGGGCTGGTCGCGGTCATGAAGTGGCATGGGAAGAATTTGAACTTCCGTGGAAAAAAGAAGCAAAAACCGTGATAAGGAGTACTGTTAATCAATTAACAGTAAATGAGAGTAACGGGAGTCTAATAATTTCCGGAGATAAATTCAGATATGTCTTTGATATGAAACAAGGTCTCCTAATCTCATTTAATGTTGATGGTAAGGAAGTTATAAAAAGAGGAGCACAACTGAATCTCTGGCGGGCACCACTTGCCAATGAAGTTGATGAATGGGCAGGCTGGAGGGGTAGTCGCCAGTATGCATCCCAGGGTTTTGGAGCCTGGATATCATCAGCCTGGTACTCCTATGGCCTTGATCAGATGAAAAGAATTCCTGAGTCATTCAGCTATAAAATGTCAGATAACGGATCTCTGGAAATTGAGATAAGAGATCTGATGGTAAATACTTCAGGGAGAGGGATTTTTATGAATCATTTTACGTACAGTATCTCATCTGATGGTGTAATTGACATAGATCATACAATCATCCCCGATGGGGAACAGCCGCAGTGGCTTCCCAGGGTAGGGGTGGACCTTATACTGGATCCTTCCGTTTCAAATGTTGAGTGGTATGGCCGGGGACCGCAGGAAAATTACCCCGACAGAAAAAGCGGTTACAGAACAGGGAGATACAGATCTAATGTAAATGAAATGTATGAGCCATATCTCATACCTCAGGATCATGGTCTGAGAACCGATAACAGATGGGTCAGGCTGACCGATAATAAAGGTACAGGAATTGAGTTCAGCGGCAGCAGGCTGTTTAATTTCAATGCTTACCCCTACACAACGGAAAACCTTGCCAGATCAGTCTATACCTACCAGCTTAAAAGATCTGACGGTATCACATTCAATTTCGATTATGCCACAAGCGGCGTGGGATGCACTGCCCTGTCGGTATTTCCCGAATACAGGGTCATGCCTCAGCGATATGATTTCAGGATCACTATTAAACCTGTGATGGGAGGTTTATGATATTTTTTTTATTTTTAATTTTCATTCCAGCAGAAACAGATAAGGTGATTTTAAATATCTATAACTGAAATTTTTTATCGTGAAGAAAAAGATCATAACATTCGGAGAGATAATGCTCAGGCTTGCAACTCCTGAGCATCAGAGGTTTTCCCAGGCCGTATCATTATGTGCATCATATGGCGGTGGTGAAGCTAATGTAGCCATTTCACTTGCCAACTACGGATTGGAAACTGAATTCGTTACAAGGCTGCCCCAAAATGATTTTGGCAAATCTGTGGTAATGGAACTAAGGAAGCACAATGTCGGAACAGCACATATTATCTTCGGTGGCGAAAGGCTTGGTATCTATTTCCTTGAAACAGGGGCAGTCTCAAGGCCGAGTAAGGTCATCTATGACCGTGCGCATTCATCAATATCAGAGATAAAACCAGGAATGCTGAAATGGGAGGAGATATTTGCTGATGCTGCATGGTTTCACTGGACTGGTATCACTCCTGCAATCTCACAGGGTGCTGCTGAAACATGCCTGGAAGGGATAAAAATAGCAAAAAGTAAAGGCCTGATTGTCTCATGTGATCTTAATTTCCGGAAGAACTTATGGAAATGGGGCAAAAGTGCCGGAGAGGTGATGCCTGAAATGGTAAAATACAGCGATATCATTCTGGGGAATGAGGAGGATGCAGAGAAGGTATTCGGGATCAAACCGGAAAAAGCTGATATATCTGCCGGAGATGTGAAAAATAACGAATATGAGTCAGTATGCAGGGATCTTAAAAAAATGTTCCCTGATGCCGGGAAAATAATAATCACCCTCAGGGGATCGGTGAATGCGGATCATAATAGCTGGTCAGGAATATTGTTTGACGGTAAGAAATTCTTCAGTGCTCCTGTTTATCAGATAACTCATATAGTCGACAGGGTAGGAGGAGGCGACTCTTTTATGGGCGGCCTAATTTACGGGCTTATTACATATACTGATGATGACCAGAAAGCATTGAACTTTGCAGTTGCAGCTTCATGTCTTAAGCACACGATCCATGGTGATTTCAACCTTGTTACTGTATCTGAGGTTGAAACACTCATGAAAGGAGATGCTTCAGGCAGGGTAGTCAGGTAATCAGATAGACAGTAAGATTATTTCAGCACCTTCACTTCCGGAATAATAAGAGATTTATTCTGGAACATTTTTTCCGGAATGATTGGTTTGAATAATCCTGAAGGCAAAGCTCCTGATTTTGGTGTGGGCATTGATTTTCCTGTTGCAAGTTCAATAGCCCTGGCGATCATCGGGTCATTCACATTTCCAAATGGCAGTGCTGAAAACAGATTATCTTCAACGACATGATCCGGAGTAAGCCCGTCTTCGAAATCAGTGAATCCATTATTATTGATAAACTTGCTGACTATAGGCATCATTGCCCATTTGTTTTTGTCATCCGGAATTACCCATGAACCGACATATTTACCATAGGTAGGGGTCCCTATCTGAACTACCTCCATATAAGGATCGAGGCCTGCAATAACCAATTCGCTGGCAGATGCAGAACGTCCCGTTGTAAGAATATAAACGCGGTTCAGATTCAGATTTCCCGCAGCAGGATAGAAATTATAATAGAGGTAACTGTTAAAATTATTTGCAACAAGATAATATTGCAGATCGGCATTATATTGAAGCCGGATCATAAGGCCACTATTTGAAGCTATGGTAAGAGGCACAATTTCTGATGCAAGATGAATTGCCGCATCAACCGCACCTCCCGGATTATAACGAAGATCAACTATCAGATCGGAAACACCTGCACTTATGAATTCGTTGAAAATATTATCCATCTCCTGGAGGTAAGCATCATTATTACCTGGAATGAATTCAACATATACAAGGTATCCGATCTTGGTACCGTTCACGTCAAGAACGGTATGGTAAATTGATGGATCAGCCTGGACGATCCGGGCTGTCATACTGAAAGAAACACCCGTGGGAGTCAAAGTATGATTTACTATTGTACCTAACTGTACTGTATAACTCTGTCCGGAGTATTTTGTATAATAGTTGGCTGTATCAAGAGGTGTATTGTCTATTGAAATAATTAAATCTCCTCTTTCAAGTCCGGCTTCGGCTGCCGGGGAATTCGGGTAGACGTAACATACGACAATGAACACTTTATTATCAGGCGTCTGATAGAACGCCGGATAGTAACCCATTGTCTCCGGTACTCCATTCAGTTCAGCAGCAAGTTTCGGGTAATCATCTGTGATGTATGACCACTTATCTTTTTCATCATAGAGCAGTTTATAAAAATAGGCTTCCGGATCAGCCTCTTTCATGTAGTCAATTCCAGATGTCATCTGGGTGTTCCACAGATAATAAAGGGCCATGTTCTCATAGATCCATCTGTTGGTGATTAAAGTTTCAGTCGGGATATCGCTTTCCGGCTCATCCTTCTTGCAGGATTGGTTGATTGTAATAGTAATCAGGGTTGCAAGCAGTAAGAATAGTATCTTTTTCATCTTAAAGAATATGCTTTTAGTAATATTAGAATATCCATAAATCCTTTGGCAAAGCCAGGATTAATTCCGGATTTTTATTTCTGCATTGAGCAGATCTTCAATTGACAATGAAGGTTCTTCTTTGTTTTTAAGTTTTCTCTGAACCATTTTCCCTGCCTTGCGGGCATCAGACCTTGAACTGAAGGGGATATTGCCTTCAACAGCCGGGATAAATGGTTGATATATAAAGATCTTTCCCTGGCTGGTTATTGAATAGCCATAACCATTACCAGTTTTGAAGGTGTTGACCTTCAGACTTTCCTTGCTTCTCAGGAACAGAATAAGAGTCAGCGCTGCTACAACGAGCAGCAGCACAGCAAAGATCGACCTGCTAGGTATTTTCGTCATAAATCTCATCAGGGAGTAACTCCCACATATCATCAAACCTGTAGGTGCTGCTTCTTCCGGTAAGAACAAAACCACGGGTAGAAGTATATATCGATACTGTCCCTGTACGGCTTGTGCCTTCAAAAGAATGTAAACTCTCCCAGAGATCTGAATCAGGAAGATATTCCCAAGTGTCGGTACGGAGTGACCCGCTCTCACCACAGGTCAGGAAAACTCTGTTTCCGACTAAAACAGCCACTGCATTGGAACGGGCTATATTATAATCGTCATCGTAGCTTTCGTCAACATTCTTATTTGCAATTGCTCTCAGCTGAGTCCACTGTTGATTTGTGGGATCAAAGCGCCAGAAATCGGTAACATATGAACCATTATTAATACCGCATACAAGGTAAGCCTTGCCACCATTAACAAAAACTGTTGCGTTGTTACGCTTTGAACCTCCGGCAGATGTTGTCTGGATCCAGGTATCAAGGGCCGGATCATATTGCCACATATCTTTCAGGAAGTTACCGTCATAGCCTGTGCCGATATATCCCTTACCGTTAAGGCCGAAGCCTACGGCACCAGAGCGTGCGCTTCCGCCAAAATCAGCTTTTTTCGTCCATGTATTTGTTGCAGGATCATATTCCCAGAAATCTTTAAGGTAATTGTTTCCGTCAAACCCGGTTCCAATATATCCTTTGTTGTTTAGGCTGAATGCTGTTGCAGTAGTCCTTGCAGCGCCCGGGAACTCGGCTTTCTGTGTCCAGAAATCCTGTTGAACATTATATTCCCACAGGTCCGACAGCCTGTTCTTACCATCAAATCCTCCAAAAACGTATCCTTTTTCACCTATGCTGAATGAGGCAGCATCACCTCTGGCCACTCCCTCAAAATCGGATCTTTTAACCCAGTCACCATATTCAACTTCCTCTTCTCCGCCGCAACCTGCCAATCCCAGAGCCATAGCAATATAAGATGCAATTAAAACTGTTTTACCCTTCATATCAAGAAATTTAAATGTTTAATCAATAACGTTAAAGTATCAGTGTAAATTATATCTACAATAAACTTCGATATAATCCGTTTTATTGTCCGTAAAAATATATAATTTAACGACAGATGGAAAATTTTTTCCGAAAACTATTTCGCATGATAAAAATACGATTTTACGCTCCTGAAATATCAATTAATAAAATAATTTTTATTACTCTTGTCCCCATTGTTATCTTTGCCGTTTATCAGTAAGACATTATATTTATAAGATGAAAAGTAAGATTTGCAGGGGATATTTCACCTTACTGATTTTTTCAGCGCTCATAACTTCTTGTACGAGTGAGGATTTTGTAATTGGGAGGAAATTCCTTGACAGCAGCGTCAGAACGATAATGATCGATACATGCTCTGTTAAATTGAGCACTGTCTCCATCGACTCGGTTAAAACCTCGAATAAAAACTCAGTTCTTGCTGGAAGATTTATAGATCCTATCGCCGGTACAACTGTTTGTACGGCTTTTATCCCTTTTGGTGTTCCCGTCCAGCCGCAACTCCCTGAACATAAATTGATCTTTGATTCACTTCAACTGGTTATGTGCCTGGGAGATAAATGGATAGGAGATACAACACGTTTTAATTCTTTCAGGATTCACAAGCTGACTGAACCGGTTGAACCGCGTGAAGGAGGAGCGTTTTACAGCACTAACTCAATCCCGTTTGAAACTGAACCCCTTACAGAATTCTCTTTCAAGAAAGAATCATTACGGGGAGATTCTGTCTCTGTCCGTCTTCCTGACGACCTAGGATCAGATCTGTTCGAAAAAGTTAGAGTCTTTGATGAGTCGGTTATGGGTTCTCAGGAACGTTTTTCAAATTATCTGCCCGGTTTTGCCCTGACTGCCGGAGACGATAATAAAAATGTGCTTTCTTTTACTGTGAGTGAGGATTCGAGCATGCTGCTGAAAATCTACTATCACTATTCCACATGGGTTAAAACCCAGGGGATAATTACGATCAAACCGCTTCCGACAAAATGTTTCTACGGAGTTGTAACTGATCGTAGCGGTACTCCTTTCAAAGATCTCGCAGCAGTCAAAGAACTTCCATCATCCAAAAGTGGAAATATGGTTCTGATCCAGGCGCTCACCGGCTCTTATCTGAAAATCGAAATTCCTCATCTGAACGATCTGCTTCAACTTGGTGATTTCAGCACTGTTACTGCCGGAGCATTGGTTATTTACCCTGTAAAAGGAACATTTTCAAAGCTCAATCCTCTGCCTACCAATCTCTCAATGTATGTCTCTGATGAAAACAATGTTACACAGGGTTATATCACAAATTACTCCGGAGAGTCATTGCAGACAGGAAACCTGGTTACCGATGAACTTTTTGGCATTGATACATATTACACATATGATATTACATCCTTCCTTCAGAGCCAGCTGGGAGCTTTCGGAATTTATAAAAGGAACCTTAAGCTTACTGTCCCTGAAGACATATTAGCAACCTCTCTCAACACTCTTGTCGCCGGAGATATGTTACATCCGGGAAACAGGATAAAGTTGAAAATATCGTATCTTATCTATGACGGTAAATAGAATTGTATCCAGCATATTGTCTTTAATTATATGGTCATCAGTTTCTCTGGCTCAGGAACTTAACATATCGCCATATTCAATTTTCGGGATCGGAGATATTCATCTGAGTGAAACAGGTCGTACTACAGGCATGGCTTCAGCATTGACGGGCCTTTCAGGTGGACAGTTGCTTAATACAGCTAATCCTGCCGCGCTTGCAACTCTCGATACCAATACTTTTATTTTTGACATGACTGGTTCGGCAAAAGGATCTCTTTATAATTCAGGAGGCCTTACCCAGGGTTCCCTGGGCGCAAATTTCAACAGAATAAGTGCAGGTCTACATATTACATCAAGATGGTCCGGGGCTGTTACTATACAGCCATATTCGACTGTAAACTATAAGGTGAAAAGAGAGGATTTTATTGAAGGTTCACAAAACAAAATTTCTACATTTTATGAGGGTTCCGGCGGGGTTAACCGTATTTCATTGCTTAATTCCTTCAGGCTGACCAAAAGTTTGTCAATTGGCGCGGATTTTATGATGCTTTTTGGAAACATTAACCGGGACGTAACCCAAAGCGAGGTAAAGATAAGAGAGAATTCGCTCGGGAATTCATTCTCTTTTACAGCGGGTACTTTTTACTGGACAAAACTTTCGGAAAACCTCAATTTCTCAGCCGGGCTGACATATGGCTATGGTACTGATCTCAGGTTCAAAAATTCCCTTACTGTAATCAGCAAGGAAGGAAGCATTATTTTCAATGAGGATATTGAGTCTTCGCGTATGAAGAGCCCGGCAAACTGGGGAGCCGGTGCGTCTTTACACACGAGGAGGTTTATAGTTGCTGCTGATTACCGTTATCAGAAATGGTCAATGTTATATGGCAGCAAGGCAGATCGAAGGTTTACTGATACACATATGGCTAATATTGGCGCGGAATATGCTCCGGGAGTTAATTCCGGAAGAACTTATGCCAGATCATTTAAATATGAAGCCGGTCTATCTGTATCCAATTCTTTCTTGACAATAAACGGAATTAACCCTATAAATTTTGAACTGACAGCCGGAGCAGCAATACCTTTGCGGACAGGGGGACAGGTAAATGCCAGTATTGGATGGGGAAAAAGAGGAACAACGGACAAAGGCCTTATCAGGGAAGATTACCTTCGTCTTACACTCAGCATATCGCTAGCCGAGAGAATGTTCCTGAAACGAATGTACGATTAACCGCCTTTCAGCATTTATCGCTTACATAGGTAACACTCAAAATCAGAAGTTTTCAGTGATCGAGAACTGATCCGTCAAAACTATCCCACATCTCCGGGAATTCCCACTCTTTGACACCCCGCTCATTTTCGATAAGATCATCGTCAAGCTCAATTCCCAGGCCTGGGCCATCAATATTGCCGGCCAGTGCAATATGCCCGTCATTTCCCATTACAAGAGGTTTTTTGATATAACTTTTGCCCAGTGCACTTCTCTTAACTCCGTCTTCAGGAGCTGCCTGAAGGCTTGGGAGCTCATGTGCCAGAAGGTTGGGAATGCTTGCGGCCACATGCATCGAAGCCACTGCACCTACTATCCCTTCCTTTGCATGGGGAAGCATGGATGCGTAGAATGCCTCAGCAAGTATGGCAATCGCTTTCATCTCGGTTATTCCGCCGCAATGAGTTACATCAGGCTGAAGAAGTGAGGCGGCACCAAGTGACAACAGATCCCTGAACTGCCATTTGGTGACCATCCTTTCCCCTGTGGCAAAAGGAATATGAGTCTTTTTGGCCATTTCTGCCATCAGGGGCAGATTCTGAAACTGTATTGGTTCCTCAAAGAACCAGGGTTGAAATGGTTCAAGCGCTTTAATCAGCAGCATGGATGTCTGAGGAGAATGATCTCCATGCAGTTCAATTCCCATATCCGTTTTTGGACCGATCACATCCCTTATTGCAGATACATTTTCAACCATACCCTGAATAAAATCGGGATTTTCTACTATCCTTGACAATCTTCCGCGGCTGTAAGTAGCACTTACCTTCATTGATTTGTATCCTTCATTTATCACCTGTTTAGCACCTTCAGGATCTCCGGCCTGTCCGTAAACTCTTATCCGGTCACGTGTAGGGCCGCCGAGAAGTTCATATATGGGAACGCCCAGAGCTTTTCCTTTTATATCCCACATCGCTATATCAACTGCTGAGAGCGCACTTGTCAGAACTATATCTCCCCTGTAAAAGGCATGGCGGTATATTGCCTGCCAGTGATGAGCAGGACGCCTCGGATCTTTACCGATAAGGTAATTCTCAAGTTCACCTATCGCTGCAGCTGTTGTTGAAATACGTCCCTCAACCGTTCCCTCTCCGACACCTGTAATGCCTGCATCAGTATGTAATTTAATGAATATGGTTCTCAGTGTATTTACAGGAATTATCTCAAGTTTTGTGATTTTGATCGTTTCACGAGGAGCTATTAGAGCTTTTTGAGGATTCAATATGTTCTCTTTTCCCTCAGGCTGAAAATGCTTGCCCGTCAGCTGTTCAGCAGTTAAAAGACCTGCCATACCGGCTGTCATCTGCTTAAGCCAATTCCTTCTGGATTTATTATGTGCCATGTCATTTGAAATAAGTGTGGTATGAAGATACAAAAACTATTGGGATTAAGCTCTCACAGGATAATTCGGGATTACTCGCTACGCTCGTGATCCCTTGTGGGGAGGCTTCAAACTCATCAGATCAGTCTTCGCTTCGCGGTTTTTTGTTTTTTAAAAGCCCTCACTCAGACGGGGTCTGGTTCGGGCTTTTAAAAAACAAAAAACCCGCAGCTGACGCTGCGGGACTGATCTGATGAGTTTGGCGGAGAAAGAGGGATTCGAACCCCCGGTCCACCGATAGGCGGACAACGGTTTTCAAGACCGCCGCATTCGACCACTCTGCCATTTCTCCAATTATCCGCCGCAAATATAATATTTTTTTTATTTGCTGTAGAAATTGTGAATTATTGATATATCATTGATAATCAGAGAAATAAATAATTTATTAACATGATTTGAACACAGACATCGGGCTGAAAATGCTCATTTAACCAATTAATGGGCTCCAGCGATTTCTCATTGCCTGAAAGGAGATATATGTAAAAACTCTTTTTTTTTTGCTAAAAGTCGCACTATTTGGTGAAAAACGCTAAAATAAATTTGCATATGAACTAAAATGAAATAAATTTGTATTCAATTAGCAAAATGGTCTAACCCTTAATTTTATTACTATGACAAAAAAAGATTTAGTTGCTGCAATTGCTAAAGACGCAAATCTTACAGTTAAAGATGCCGGAAAAGCTCTGAATTCATTCGTAACCTCAGTTGGAAAAGCAATGAAAAAAGGACAGAGGCTTCAGCTCCCTGGTCTTGGTACTTTCAAAGTAACCAAAAGAAGTGCCAGAGTGGTTCGCAATCCGCGTACAGGTGCTAAACTTAATGTTCCTGCAAAGAAAGTCGTTAAATTCAAAGCAGCTCCTGCTCTTGACAAAGGTCTTTAATCTTGTAAAATGAGATTGCCTGGGGGTGTTTCGATACACCCCTTTTTTTTCATCGTTTCAATAATGATCCCCTGATGATTTCAAATACATATTAAAAAAGCTGCAAAAAAATCGAAAAACAAATTTTAACATTAGGCTAAATTGTTTTTTTTACTATTTTTGATTTAGATTTTCAGGAGAAATATCAATTATGAATTGTATAATCGTTGATGACGATCAGATGAGTTGTAAAATACTCGAAGGATATGTAGCCAAATCTTCGTCTCTTAATCTGATAGGTACATTCAGCGATTCAGTTGAGGCAAGGAATATTATAACAAAACGCAGGGACATTGACCTGGTTATTCTCGATATTCAGATGCCAGAGATGGATGGCTTCGATTTTATCAACAGCCTCGATTATCCTCCTAATATAATTATTGTTACTGCAACAGAAGGATATGCCCTGAAAGCATTCGATTTCAATGTAGTCGACTATCTGCTTAAACCGATAACCTATGGCAGGTTCTGCAAAGCCATCGACAAAACTATTCGGTACTATTCAAGGAAAGAGATATCTCCTACTGGCGACGAAGAAATCTTCATCAAAAAGGGACCCTCACTTGTTAAACTCAAATTAAAGGATATTATCTATATCGAAGCTCTTGAGAATTACGTCACACTAACGACCAATGAAGACAGGTTCACAATTCACTTTACAATGAAAGCTATTGAAAGCCAGCTTCCATCAGGTGTCTTCATCAGGGTTCACAGATCATTTATTATTAACAAGAGCATGATCCAGGCTATCAAAGAGAATTCTCTTGATCTGATTGTCGGGGATACAATAAAAAGCATTCCGGTCGGAAAATCTTTCAGAGAATCATTGCTTGATGATATAAATGTGATGGCCAGATAATTTCTCTTATCTGAATGCTAACTAACCGCCAACTTTTTCTGCTTCACATGGGTCAGACCTCCTCTTCACCATTGCTGGTTGAAGTTGAGAAAGCTCAAGGTTCAATAATGTACGGTCCTGATGGCAGAAAATATATCGACCTGATTTCCGGAGTTTCCGTAAGCAATACCGGCCACCGGCACCCGAAAGTAATCGAAGCAATAAGGAAACAGCTGGATTCTTATCTGCACCTGATGGTGTATGGTGAAATGATTCAATCGCCACAGGTAAGATTTGCAGAACATCTTTCAAGCCTCCTTCCCGATTGCCTGAATGTATGCTATTTTGTTAATTCCGGCAGCGAAGCTGTAGAGGGTGCTATGAAACTGGCCAGAAAATATACTCGTCGCAGCAGGATAATTTCCTTTAAAAATGCATACCACGGAAGTACCTGTGGAGCACTAAGCATACAGGGTAGCGAGTTTTACAAAAATGCCTTTCGGCCTTTGCTTCCTGATACACTGCAAATCGGGTTCAATGATTTTGATTCTCTCGAAAGCATTGATGAACATACAGCATGCGTTATTGTGGAACCTGTCCAGGCAGAAGCCGGCGTAATTTACCCTGAATCCGGATTCCTTCAGGAAATACGAAATAGATGCAGCAATAAAGGAGCTCTTCTTGTTTTCGATGAAGTTCAGACAGGATTCGGCCGGATCGGAAAGATGTTCGCCATTGACAGGTTCGGAGTTGTGCCTGACATCCTTGTACTTGCCAAGGCAATCGGAGGCGGAATGCCGTTAGGAGCATTTATTTCATCAGGTGAAATTATGGCGGTACTCAGTAATAATCCTCAGCTTGGACATATCACCACTTTCGGGGGCCATCCTGTATGCTGTGCCGCAGGTCTTGCTTCCCTTGAAGTAATAATAGAAGAAAATCTGTCTGAGGAATGTATCAGAAAATCCGGGCTCATAAAAAAGACCCTCGTTCACCCTCTCATTCATGAAGTAAGAGGTGAGGGCCTGCTTCTTGCTGTAGAAGTAAAAAAGCCTGAATATACTCAGTATATCGTTGCAAATGCACCCGGATTTGGTATTATACTTGATTATTTTCTCTTCTGTAATACTGCATTCAGGATTGCACCTCCGTTAAATATTCCTGATGATATTCTAATTCAATCATGCAAACAGCTTTTAATGCTCCTGGATGATACTGAAAAAAATGTACGCTAGAGATGAATCGATTGATTTTCATTTGCTCCTTCACTTTATTCTCACTTTTCCAGGTGAAAGGTCAATCCGCGGTAAATGATATTCCCCTGACACTTCAGAAGCTTTATACAGCCATCCTAAATGCTGATGATGACGAACGGATCCGTCTTAACGATTCAGTAAAGCTCATAATGAATGATTATGTTATGTCTGATTCGGTATTCAGACACCGATTTGATAACCTCAGGTACCTTGGCCAGATAGATTCCCCTGACGGAAAACTCAAGCTCATCACCTGGAATCTCCCCCTTCGTAAAGGAGAAAACAGGTACTACCTTTATATAATAAGGAAGAACAAAAAACAGGAAAAAAACACTGTGTATAAACTCGAAGGTAAATACAGGCAGGAATCTGCCAGTACTGACAAAACTTATTCGGCTGATAACTGGTACGGCGCCTTGTACTATGCCATACAGCCTTTCAGATATAACGGAAATAAGCTTTACCTGATCCTGGGACTGGATAGTGACAATGTTAATAATTCAAGGAAGATAATTGACATTCTTGACTTCAACGACAATGATGAGATCATTTTCGGACGGGATTGTCTCTTAAGAGATGGTAAGAGGAAATACCGGGAGGTGCTTGAATATTCTGCCGATGGGATGATCTCACTTCGTCTAAGAACAAAGAAACTGATAGTTTTCGACCATATTAATCCCTTAGCATTGGGGCATGAAAATGATCCGGAATCATTTGGTGCCGGATTATCATTTGACGGTTATTCATTCAGGAAGGGTAACTGGGAATTCAAATCCAATATAGATGTCAGGAATTTAAAATAAATTCAATATTCTACTTTAAAATAATGGCCGGCACAAAAATGACATATCTGATTTGCTTCGATGATCATCGGAATTTTACTGATGACATCAGGAAAAGGTTTTCAGATAACACAAGATATACAGTTCTGTCATTTATCACGCAGAGCGATTTCACAGAACATTTCATACGGGAGAAAGAAAATAAATCATGCAAAGTTGCAATTATCGGTGTCCCTGATGTACTTGATAACTATGATCTTGTCGAGAAACTGACTTCGGAAATTAAAAAGTCAGATCCGATGGCTGGTATAATTCTCCTCATAAATGGAGAAAAGCTGGAACTTGTAAAGAAAGCTGTGCGTACTAATATAGATGCTTATATTCCGCGAAATTCAAATTCAATCCTTCGCATACACAACACGGTTAAGAGGCTTATAAGCATACATAACATCTCCACCTTCAGAAAAAAGCGGAACCTCGCATTATATGTACTGTTAAGTTTCATACTTCTATCTGTGCTGATCCTTGTAATATCATTTTTTAAGGCTCCTCAGTATTTCTGATAAGATAGCTTTCTGTAATTAATGTCATGTTCTGCAATATGCCAGAAAATGACTATTTGTCAGTTAAAATCACTGGCACATCTTTTGAAAAGGACTTGACGACAATTTCCGTAAAACTAAAACTCAGATGATATGCAGACTGGAAAGATTGGAGTTACTACAGAGAACATTTTTCCTATAATCAAGAAGTTCCTGTATTCGGATCATGAGATATTCCTCAGGGAGCTTATTTCAAATGCCGTCGATGCCACGCAGAAGCTGAAAGCGATGGTCCAGGCAGGTGATTTCAAGGGTGACCCCGGTGACCTTACTATAAGGGTCGATGTTGATAAAAAGAAGAAAACAATTAAAGTAACTGACAGGGGAATAGGCATGACGCAGGAGGAACTTGATAAATATCTGAACCAGATAGCTTTCTCAAGCGCCAATGAATTCCTTGACAAGTACAAGGACCAGACTAACTCGATAATCGGTCACTTCGGACTTGGCTTTTATTCATCATTCATGGTATCTGAAAAGGTTGAGGTGTTGACCAGGTCATGGCAGGAAAACGCTCAGGCAGTAAAATGGACCTGCGACGGAACCCCTGAATTCACTATTGACAAGACTGAAAAAGACGACAGGGGGACAGAGGTTATCCTGCATCTGGATAAGGATTCCAAAGAATTCCTGGAGGAAAATAAAATCGAGGAGCTGCTCAAAAAATACTGCAAGTTCCTTCCCGTTGAAATAGCCTTTGGAAAGGAAAAGGAATGGAAAGACGGAAAATATGTGGATACCGGGAAAGACAAGATTATTAATAACACAAAACCTGCCTGGACATTAAAACCTTCTGAACTGAAGGATGAGGATTACCTGAAATTCTACAGGGAATTGTATCCGATTGGTGATGAGCCTCTCTTTAATATCCATCTGAATGTTGATTATCCTTTTAAACTGACGGGTATATTGTATTTCCCAAAAATTAAAAGCAATATAGAGATACAGAAGAACAAAATACAACTTTACTGCAACCAGGTATTTGTGACAGACTCTGTGGAAGGTATTGTGCCTGAATTCCTTACTCTGTTGCACGGGGTAATCGATTCTCCCGATATACCTCTGAATGTATCAAGAAGTTATCTTCAGAGTGATGCTAATGTTAAAAAAATCTCAGGGCATATAACCAAGAAAGTCGCTGACAGGCTGAGCGAGATTTTTAAGAACAACAGACCTGAATTTGAAAAGAAATGGGACAGCCTGAAGCTCTTCATCGATTACGGAATGATAACTGAAGAAAAATTCTACGAAAAAGCTGTAAAATTTGCACTTCTAAAAAACACTGATGACAAATATTTTACTCTCGAGGAGTATGAAAAACTGATAAAAGACAAACAGACAGACAAGCATAAGAGTCTGATATATCTGTATTCAACCAATAAGACAGATCAGTATGCCTATATAGAAAAAGCTAAGAACAGAGGATATGATGTACTTCATATGGATGGACAGCTTGATGTTCATATGATAAACCACCTTGAGACCAAACTCAAGGATTCGCGGTTTGTCAGAGTAGATTCAGATGTCATTGATAAGCTTATTCAGAAAGATGAGATGCGCGAATCAAAGCTGACTGATGAACAGAAAGATGATCTTAAAAGTGTTTTTAATGTAAAAGTGAAATCTGGCGAAGTTTACAATGTTGTGTTTGAGACACTTGATGAAAACGAAGCACCGGTGTTGATAACCCAGTCAGAATTCATGAGAAGGATGAAGGATATGTCCCAAATAGGTGGAGGCATGAATTTTTATGGTGAGCTGCCTGACAGTTATAATCTTGTTATTAATCCAAATCATCCTCTGATACTCAAAATATATGAAGATTTGAAGGCTCAGGAGGGGGAAAAACTCGCAGAAAATGGAAAGAAGAAAAAAGAGTTGAAGGAGGAAATCGATTTTCTTGAAAAAGAACATAGCAAGAAAAAACAGGATGAAATAAGCCAGGTCGAGAAGGATGACCTTGAGAAGCTAAGGAAATCCCTTCAGGAAATTGAAGATTCAAGGAAAATAACTCTCGAAACCTACGGAGGGAGCAACAAACTGGTAAAGCAGCTTATTGATTTAGCTCTGCTTGCAAACAATATGCTAAAAGGAGAAGATCTGAGCACTTTTGTGAAGAGAAGCGTTGAGCTTCTTTAGCAAATGGGGAACAAAAGTCAGGCCGGCTGCGTATAATAATATATATACTGTACAGATTAATCGGCTTTCTCTACCCTGAGCTGCTTCAATTCATTCTCAAGGTTTATTATCATTTCACGCTGGGTTAAATTTCCCTGGAGCAAATTATGTGCAAAGCGTGAATAAGCAGCTGCCTTTTTCTGATCACCCAGAACCGTATACGCCTGGGAAAGATTTGACGCGGACTTTAAAAGATAATCAGGTGGACAGGATTTGTGCACAATCAGTCTGTTAAGATATTCTATTCCCTTATCATAGTCTCTGAGAGCCACATCCTCGCAGCTCACAAGTAAAACCCCAAGCTTAAGAAGAACAATTGGCTCATTAGGGAATGTTTTAAGTGCAAGTGTGAAGTGATTTATGGCTTCATTGTATTTCTTTTCCTCTGTTAACAGATCACCAAGGGTTTCAACACTTAACATTTCCGGCTTGATCCTGAACGATGCCTTAAAAAGAGATTCAGCTTCCTTTTTCTTTCTATCCTGTAACTTAATCAGTCCTGACAGTAAAAGTCCTCTTGGATTCGAAGGTGAGATTTTATTTAGTTTTGCCAGATATTGCTCAGCTTTATCCTTTTTATCCATGATTATCGAAATATAACTAGCGTTTATTATGACTTCGGGATTCTCAGGCTGTTTTTTTACAAAATTCTCTAAAAGATTCTCTGCTTGCTGTATTTTATTCTCCCTTATCAGGCAGATTAACAGATTTGCCTGGATTTCAGTATCTCCGGGATCAAGTTCTATTGTCCGGAGGTAGTATTTTCCAGCCTCCGTAAAGTACTCATTAGCGTACAACAGATCAGCCACTTCCTTAAGTTCCGGAAGATCATCATGAAATATACTGAAGTGTTTATCAAGAAGTTGAAGAGCCTCATTCCAGTATTGGGTTCTTAGTAAGATCCTTACAGCTTTTGATATTACATATTTATCATCAGGTGCATAATTCAGCGCATTCCTGATCAATACAACAGCCCAGTCAAGATATGAATCATAAGCAGCCTGATCAACCTGTTTGAGAATATAAGCTGCTGATTTTGAACGGAGTGCCAGCAAATCCATCAGAGTATCAACGGGGGCGGTGATGTGCACCAGCTCATTGGACCTGATTAAACACCTCTCGCTGGCAGCAGGATCACCCTTAATGCTGTTAATATTTCCCAGCAGCCGGTATGCAGGGCCATAAGTGTTATCTTTAAGAATATCAAGCAGTATTTCCTGCGCCTTATCGTACTGTCTCAAATTAAGATAGACCCTTGCTGTCTGGTATTTTGCATATACGTTCAGCGGGAAGTAATCATTCCTGAAATTTGTACTATGCTGATTAGCATTTAAATCACTTCCGCTTATCTTCTTATATGCAGCAAGCGCATCTTCATTCAAACCAAGATTCTGGTATTCCTCACCCAGATAATAATATGCAAGGTATGCTCCGGAATCTGCTTCCAGCACTCTTTTGAAATTATCAATCGCCTCGGTTGACTTGCTCATTTCCTTGTTCAGGCAGCCAAAATAATAACTCCATATCCATTCTTTTCCGTCTCTTTCAATAGCTGATGTGTAACATTCAGCCGCTTCAGTGTAACTGGCGCTTGAATGATAAACCATTCCAAGAATACCCATATTATGGCTTGAAGGATTAATATATGCTTTCCTTGATGCTGTTTTTATCAGATCCTTCAGTATCGGTGAAATATTCTCTTTTTCAGTTATATCAGGAATATTTTTCCGGTATGGAAAATCAATGATGATCTTCACCATTAGAAGCAGCAGTATTATTGCTGAAGAGAGAAATATTATCCTGTTCTTTTTTAGCATTATTCTTTGAATATAGGAAAGCAAATATACTTTTTATTCAGACTAAAGAAGAAGATGATATTTTATTCAAAGAAAAGATCTCCGAAGAATTCCGGACGATGATAATCAGGATTTTCAGTTTTAACAGGTTTCCAGGTAACATAATGAGGTACCTTCGTTTCATCTCCACATTTATAGAAATTTCCTTTAGCCTTAATACCCTTAAAGGTACTCAGATGATCAAAAGCAAGGCACACCATTGGGATCCGTATCATTATTTCCCATTCAAAATTCCCTGATCTTTCTGTAATGATTTGATTTCCAAATGAGGATCTCACTTCCATCTTATTAATTATTGACGGATCAACAAGTTTTCTGTTATGTCTTCCGGGGCCCCAGCCCAAATGTATTGTACCAATACAATTAAACTCAAAATTGTAATAATTTATCCCGTCGAGGGATAGGAAAAATTCCACGCAATTGTCTTTATATACATCACCATTAGTCCTTGTTTCAACTGCCCTGAGATGTTTTTCCTTAACATAGTATTTCAGCCATATTTCGTTGCCCGAGTATCCTGTTCGGAAATATACTTCAGGAAGATAATTAAATTTCTTCCAGTTCAGTATCTTAATAGGATTTGTAACAATATGTTCTTCAAGTAGTTTTTCTGCAATATCAAGACTAACAGGGTATTTATATTTAATTTCTTTAATTGTAAGCACTTCCATATATCCGTCTAATAATCTTCACATCATCTAATTTGTAAAGAAAAATATCATCAAAACTGATGTGGCTGTAATGAATACTGCTGAAGGTACAGTAATGAAAAAAAGCTGCCGTGAGGTAAGTTTTTCTTCGTTCCATGATCTTCTGAGATTCCTGAGACTCAGATAAAGGCCGGTTATTACCAGGCCGGACTGCATCCAGGGAATAAGCCCGGGAACTAACTGATGCCATGGGATATTAGCTGTGCCAAAGAAATCCCATCCCCAGCCGAAAGGATCAGAAACAGATTGAATTATGAAGGTCACATTGGCAAACAGCATCGGGATGACAAATGCTATCCAAAGCATAAGACCGACCGGCATCAGGCTGCCTGTTAAATTAAGAAAGACTTTCTTTATACTTGTTTCAATTCCTGAAAACCTGACAGAAAGAAATGACATAAGAAACAATACTCCAGGCATTATGGCGAGTGATAATGTCCACAGAATAACTATATATATTCCGAACAGATCCCAGTTTTTCTTGTCAAGGATGTTCACAAAATCCCTGACCACTGGCCAATGTCCTTGATATAGAATACTGTAAACAATAGCCAGTGTAAAGACGACAATTATTCCCCAGGCATCACAATAATCCCTGGCGCCATTTTCTGAAGCCAATGGCCTCCTGAAGAGAGTAATGTTATTATATGTGCAGCTTCTCAGACATTCAAAGCAAAGTCCGCAATCAGTATTTTCCTTCAATTCACCAACATTAAGCCCGTACGGACAGGCCCATCCCTTATTGTTACCTTTTTCACAGTATCTTGCATTGCACTTGTCGCACACATCCTGTGATTTATTACGAAGTGCAACAGGACTCATACGGGAAAAAGGTCCCAGGAATACACTCACCGGGCAAACATACCGGCAGAAGGCCCTTAATTCCCAGAATACTGCCATGATTGTCGGCACAAGTATCAGGAGTATCACCACCAGACCCGACACTTTCGGATCAGCAACCATTGTTGTGGAGAAAGTGGCAAGGATCAGAAAGAAAAAAAGCTTTATCCAGTTATTCCTTAAGATTGCCGGCCATTTAATAGACAAACCATAAAAGCGGTTATTATTTCCGTTCGTTTTCCCCGGCGACGGATTAAAAAATGATCTCCTCTGGATCAGATCACCGAAAAATGGCAACGGGCATATCGTGCACCACAGGCGGCCAAACCAGGGCGTTAAGACAGCAACAAGCAGGAACAGCCATACCGCCCACATAAGAAGAACACCCAGATTTCGTCCTGACATTTTAGTACCGAAAAGAGATGTAAGGATGACAATATAGATCATCATCATGGCAATAATTGTAAGGATTATCTGAGCCCACCGTGATACTAATATCTTTCTTATGACACTATCATTTCCAAGCAGGTCCTTATATCCATTCTTATTGTCATCGTCATAATTTACCCTGCCTCTGAAAAAGCTGATGATCCATAAGAACAGTATTCCGGCAACACAACCGAGGCTGAACATCAGAAGAGTGTTTGGCATTATTATCAGTTTCCCTGATTCAAAAGCATGCATCGGTCCGCACCATACATGGCATCTGTAGATGCTTTTAGAAACGAAGAAATTCCTGATACCGCTGTGTTTGGCAATAAAAGTCAGTCTCTGCGTCCTGTAAGGTTCCCGGGTAGGATCACTTGTTTTGAAGACTTCAACAAAATCACGTGATGGACTGATTTTAGCGTCAATATCAAACTCCTCCAGGAAAAATGAATGCCCGGTATCTTCGGTCGAAAATGTGAGATTCAGCGTATCACCACGGTGGCATCTTATAACTGATGGATCCTTGCCATATCTGAAATTACTTATATGTATGTCCCGTGATACTGGTTTATAATTGATAAACTGGCAGGTAATGGCAGGAACAAGGCCAAAGACGGCAATAATGAGGATATTATACTTAAGTTTTCTGGAACTCACGATGCAATATGAATCAACTTCAGCTTAACAACCATCTGTGATATGACACTCCGGATATTTTCGCATCAATGATAGCGAATTCCATGCAAAAAACAATTTATGAATATCAGTTTTGTTATTTTTAGGCCTTTGTTTCAAATTAATCAGAGGAACTTAAACTCATAATCTAAATGTCAGAATCAAAGACCAAATCAACAAAACGCAATAAAAGAAAACATAATTACATTCCGGTAATTATAATCCTTGTAATAATTGTCGGGATTCCTCTTCTGATCCTTAATTATCAGGTAAAAAGAAGCGGTCTGAGCCAGAAGGAAGTCATACATCGGTTGCTGAGGAAATCCGGTCAGGTTGAAGATAGGGCAGTTAGCTTAAATGATGGAGTAAAATCCGAAAAGGTCGATTTTCTCGTTCCGTCACAAATAGGGCAGAGTTTCAGCGAGCCTCCCCTGATCTCTCATATATCTGCCACTGATCTTGATAAAGACGGACTGCTTGATGTTCTTGTATGTGATTCAAGACAAAATACAATTTCATGGATCCGCCAGTATCCTGCCGGAACTTACACCGAAATAGTACTTGCTGAAGATATAAAGGCTCCTGCGCATATTCAGGCATATGATTTTGATTCTGACGGAGACCTTGACCTCCTGGTAGCAGTATTGGGAATGTTGTTCCCGAATAATGACAAGATTGGTTCAGTCGTGATCCTTGAGAACAACGGTTCTTTTCAGTTTACTAAACACGTCGTCGTCGAAAAGATTGCCCGTGTCTCTGATGTCAGGGCAGGAGATCTTGATGGTGACGGTGATAATGATCTTGCAGTTGCTCAGTTTGGTTATGATGATGGCGAAACGCGATGGATTGAAAACCTGGGGAAATGGAATTTTGAGAGCCATAACCTCCAGTACCTGTCTGGACCGATCAATGCAGAAATATTGGATATTGACAATGACGGGGATCTTGATAATATTGTACTGGTAAGCCAGGAATGGGAGGAGATTTATTGCTATATTAATGACGGAAAGGGAAATTTCCAGGCAAAACTGTTATTCGGATCCAGTAATGAGGATTTTGGCTCCAGCAATCTTTCTGTTTATGATTATGACAAGGATGGTGATCAGGATATCCTTTACACAAACGGAGATGCATTTGATTACATACCTCCCCAGGGTCGTCCCTGGCATGGTGTAAACATACTTGAAAACAAAGGGAATCTGGTTTTTGAATACCGCAGGTTATGTTTCTTTACAGGTGCCACTTATATGAAACCGGCTGATATTGACAATGACTCTGATATTGATTTTTTTGCTGTAAGTACCTGGAACCTGTGGGATGACCCGAAATCTGTAAGTCTGATATGGCTTGAAAATATTGATAATGTTCAGTTTGTGAAACACGAAATATCAAATAATCCTACCCATCTGCTCTGTTGTGAACCGGGTGATTTTAATAATGATGGGCTTATCGATCTGGTTACCTGTGGGATGCACACATTCCCGCCTTATGACCGCATGGGACGAATTACCCTCTGGACCAATAACGGAGCCTTAATGCCTTAACGCCTTAACGCCTTTCTACATCAACCTTCCAACTTCGCTCTTAATATAATCGATAGCAGCTTTTGTAGGCTCCTTTTCAAGCTCCATTATTGTTTCAAGAAGTTTCTTGCTAAGATCCATACTGCTTGCTGTCTGCGGCATTTTTTCGAAATCGGCATTGATGATCTTGATCATATTGGAACGGGCGTTCCTTACTATTTCCCATGCCTGAGGGCTCATGTAAATCTGTTGTGAAAGGTTATGCTCAAATTCACTCCGGATATTTGTCAGCAGCGCAGAATGCAGCTGGACAGCTGTCATTCCCGGAGTATTAATTCTGATAAGCATTGATTCGAGGGATATCCTCTCAAGAAAAAGGACGACTCTTTCATATGCCTGGAGCCTTATAGGTATCACGGTGCGGTTGTTCTGAAGTATCAGCTCATGCTTCCTTTTCTCCTGATCATTTTTTATCATTCCCCTCAGAAGGATTATTGCTGTCAAAAGAACAAGCAGTGCAGGGATCGTAATTTTTAGAATTTCAGCTACAGTATTCATGGCTTGCCATATTTAACGACAAAATACAAACTTAATTCTATTTATTCAATTAAATCCATAATAGAAGTACTTAAAGTACTTAGAGTACTTAAAGTACTTAGAGTTAGAGGAGAAGATTGAAAATGAAACTTTTGATAAAACATATCTGTAAGTTTCAAAAATGCAAAATAAAGATATCTGCGAAACTTTTTCCGGATAGGTCTCTACATATTGATTTTAGCTTTATATTTGACTTTGGTCCTAAGACTTGTTGAACCTTAAATTTTTTTATCAGTATGGAATATTTATCAGACAGAATCAAGTTATTATCAGCATCTGCAACACTGGCAATGGCTCAGAAGAGCAGAGAACTGAAAGCTAAGGGAATGGATATCATTAGCTTGAGCTTGGGAGAACCTGATTTCAACACGCCGGATTACATCAAGGAGGCAGGGAAAAAAGCAATCGATGATAACTTTTCAAAATACCCGCCTGTATCGGGTTATAATGATCTGAGAGAGGCAATCTCAAAGAAATTCAGAGAGGAAAATGGACTGAATTACACTCCCGATCAGATCGTGGTCTCTGTCGGAGGGAAACATTCGCTTATAAATGTGATGCTTTGTATGATCAATCCGGGTGATGAGGTCATAATCCTGGCACCGTACTGGGTAAGCTATTATGACCAGGTTCTTCTCGCAGGAGGGAAACCGGTCATAGTTGAGGCTACTCTCGAAAACGATTTTAAGGTCCTTCCCGAACAGCTCGAAGTTGTCATTACGAAGAAAACAAGGCTAATAATATTCAATTCGCCATCCAATCCGACAGGTATGGTCTACACAAGGGAGGAGATGGAAGCTATAGCCCGGGTTGTAAGCAGGCATGAAGGATTGTATATAATGACAGACGAAATTTATGAACACATAATATTCAAGGGGGAACATGTGAGTATGGCTTCTTTCGATTTCATCTACGACCGTGTCATTACAGTAAATGGTCTGTCGAAAAGCTATGCCATGACTGGCTGGAGGATAGGATATATAGGCGCACCTCTGTGGATCGCAAAAGCAGTTGATAAACTTCAGGGTCAGTTTACCTCCGGGGTATGCACAATTGCTCAGAAAGCGGCTGTGGCTGCTCTCAGACAGGACGATGGTTCAAGAAAGATGATGCGGGATGCCTTTCTGAGAAGACGGGACCTTGTCTGTAAGTTACTTAAGGAAATTAAAGGTTTCAAAATCAGAGTACCCCAGGGGGCGTTTTATGTGATGCCTGACATAAGCCATTTCCTTGGCAAATCGGACGGTGAGAAAAAAATCAATACTTCCGATGAACTTGCACTTTATCTTCTTGAAAAAGCGCAGGTGGCAGTTGTGGGAGGTGATTCCTTCGGCGCACCGAAATGCATCAGAATATCCTATGCCACCTCTGACGATCTGCTGGTCGAGGCAATGAAGAGAATGAAAAAAGCATTGGAACTATTAAGATAATATTTCGTATCTTTATTCTATAATCGTTTAATTTCAATTTCATAAATAAAAAATACTAAAATGAGTTTTTTCCTCGTAATTATTATCGCTATCGTTTTACTTGCCCTCTGGGCAGTATCGCTCTATAACAGGCTTGTCAGGCTCAGGAATGGCAGAGAGCAGGCATTTGCAGATGTTGATGTTCAACTGAAACAAAGACATGATATGATCCCTCAGCTGGTGGAGGCCGTAAGAGGGTATATGCAGCATGAGCGCGGCGTTCTTACTGAAGTTACTGAAGCTCGTGCTGCTGCAATGAAAGCAACTTCCATAAATGAAAAAATATCGGCTGAGACAAGATTATCTACTGCTCTCGACGGGCTCAAAGTGGCTGTTGAAGCATATCCTGACCTGAAAGCTAGTCAGAATTTCCTTGATCTTCAGAATGAGATATCTGATATTGAAAATAAAATAGCCTCTGCAAGAAGATTCTTTAACTCGGCTACAAAAGAACTTAATGTGGCTACTGAAGTATTCCCTTCAAATATAGTTGCTACGCTCTTCAACTTTAAACGTGAACCAATGTTTGACCTTGGTGAGCAGAGAACTGCTGTAGAAGAACCTCCAAAGATCCAGTTCTGAAAAAATGAAGTATTTTGGCCTGCAAAGCCAGATCAGGAAGAATAATGCCAATTCAGTACTGTTACTGATCCTTTTCCCTGTCGTTTTTTTCGTACTGACATGGCTCTTCTTTTTATTGACCTCAATTGGCAAGGCAGAATATCTAGGCTCAGAACTGGGGCAGACAGATATGCTTCAGTTTGTTAATAGCAGATTCATCCGTACAATACCTTGGATAACAATTGGTGTAGCTATCTGGTTCACAATAGCATGGGCCTCTCATAGCGCTATGATAAATGCGGCCACATCTTCAAAACCGCTCGAGAGAAAGGAAAACAAGAGGATTTATAATCTCGTAGAAAATCTTTGTATTTCCGTGGGGATGCCCATGCCCAAAGTAAATATTATTGAAGATGACTCATTGAATGCTTTTGCAAGCGGACTGAATCCAAAAACCTATACTATATCATTATCCCGTGGGATTATCAATAAGCTGGATGACAGGGAGCTTGAAGCAGTGATTGCACATGAACTTACTCATATAAGGAACCGTGATGTGCGCCTTCTTATTATTTCAATAGTATTTGTGGGAATATTTGCTTTTATTTCTGAGACATTATTCAGAACGATAAGGTTTGGGAGTATATCAAGGGGAAAGAAGGGAAGCGGAGGAGCTGCAATTTTAATCGCTCTGCTTCTTGCTGTCGTTGGTTACCTGATAGCAACACTTTTCAGATTTGCTCTTTCAAGAAAACGCGAATATCTCGCTGATGCCGGATCGGCCGAGCTTACAAGAAACCCCCTTGCCCTGGCTTCGGCCTTGAGGAAGATATCAGTTGATCCTACTATTGAAGCTGTCAAGAGAAATGATGTTGCCCAGATGTTCATTGAAAATCCTCAGGCAGAACTCAAGAATTCATCATTTTCTTTCAGCACTCTGTTTGCAACCCATCCTCCGATTAAAAAACGTATAGAATTGCTGGAACAGTATTAAATACAATAACCTGTCGGCATACTTTCCGGCGGGATGGTTTCATGTGAATCGGGTGGTCACTTCATGAATCTTTTTTTTGCGTTACTCCCTGCTTCTTTTTAAACAGCCTTGCTTCTTCTCCCCTTAACAGCCTTCCGATATTCTTTCGGTGAGTAACGAGTAAGGCTATTCCTACGAATACTGAAAATATCCTGAATATTATTGAATCAGTGCCAAAAACTGTGAACAGCAGAACGGGAAAGGCAATTCCTGCACTCATGGAAGATACTGATACTATCCCTGTTAAAATAAAAACTATCAGGAAGATGCCGAGGCACGCAAGTGTTAATAATGGATGAATTGCGAGAAGTACACCGAACATTGTTGCCACACCTTTGCCTCCCCTGAAACCTGCAAAAACAGGAAAAATATGTCCAATGATGGCTGTCAGACCCGAAACTATCTGAAGGTTGATAAGTGCAGCGCTTCCCGTACCGGCAAGATTCAGAAAGACAGGGATCATTGTAGCTGCCCATCCTTTAGCCAGATCAGCTATAAGTACAGGTACTCCTGTTTTCCAGCCAAGAACCCTTATGACATTTGTAGTACCTGCATTTCCGCTGCCATGTTCCCTGACATCAATTCCGTGCAATATCTTACCTGCCCATACTGCCGAAGGTATTGATCCAAGAAGGTATGAGAGCAATATTGAAATAATTATGAGAATTATATTCATCTGTATGATTTTGGATTGACAAAGATAATACTTTAGTAAATAAACCTGATTTTCAGTATCCTGATTAGGTGTATCTCACTCAGGTAATTACAGTTAAGCGTTCCCGGACAGGGTAAAACTATTATTAACGGTCTTTATTATGCAAGTGGGTTTAAGTTATAATAATCATGTTAAGGGCAGCCATGCAAAGAAGGGCATTTTTACCAATGCCCTTACTTTCATTTAAATGTGTCCTTGTAATTTATCAGGCATTATTAAGCCTCGTTTCAAGTGCTGCGAGTTGTTTACTCAATTCTTCCGGAAGCCTGTCACCAAAGATTGTATAGTGTGTCTTGATGAGTTCAAGTTCAGTCTGCCATTCCTTTTTGTCTATTTTTATGATTCCTTCTACATCAATTGTTTCATTAAGGCCTTCCAGGTCGATTGTCCCTTTTTCCGGCACCAGGCCGATTGGTGTCATGTCAGCGGAGGTTGAATTTTCAAGCCGTTCAAAAATCCATTTAAGAACCCTGATGTTGTCTCCATAACCGGGCCACAGGTATTTACCTTCGGAGTTTTTACGGAACCAGTTGACATTGAATATTCTGGGTAATTTATTTTTATCAGGGGCATTTTCACCGATCTTTATCCAGTGTTTGAAATAATCACCCATATGATATCCGCAAAATGGGAGCATAGCAAAAGGATCACGGCGCACACCGGCTTTCAGTCCGATCGCAGCAGCTGTTACTTCTGAACCTGCTATGGAGCCCATGAACACCCCGTGATTCCAGTCAAACGATTCATAAACAAGCGGCAGGGTATCAGGCCTGCGTCCTCCGAAGAGAATTGCTGAAATGGGAACCCCGGCCGGGTTTTCCCAGTCGTTGTCAATTACAGGACATTGTTTTGCAGGTGCGGTAAACCTTGCATTGGGATGTGCAGCCGGTTTACCTGATGATGCATCATATTTTTCATTTGTCCATGTAATCGTACCAGCAGGCACGTCATAACCAATTCCTTCCCACCAGATATCTCCATCTGGTGTGAGTCCTGTGTTTGTAAAAATTGTGTTTTCCCTGCAGGAAAGCATAGCATTCGGATTTGTTTTCATTGAAGTATAGGGTGCTACTCCGAAGAAGCCTGCTTCAGGATTGATGGCATATAAGCGTCCGTCTTTCCCGAATTTCATCCATGCAATATCATCTCCCACGCATTCAACTTTCCATCCGGGAATTGTAGGAATGAGCATTGCAAGATTTGTTTTGCCGCAGGCACTGGGGAACGCAGCAGCAAAATACTTTTTGACACCCTTTGGATTGGTGATGCCCATAATGAGCATATGTTCAGCCAGCCAACCCTCTCTTTTTGCCATGTTTGAAGCTATTCTCAGGGCAAAGCACTTTTTACCGAGAAGAGCATTGCCTCCGTAACCACTTCCATATGACCATATTTCATTAGTTTCGGGGAAATGCGTTATGAATTTTTTCTCAATAGGAGCGCAGGGCCACTTCTTATCAGTTTCTCCGGGCCGGAGAGGAGCACCAACTGAATGAACACATGGTACAAAATCGTTGTTATCAAGGATATCCAGAACGGCTTTTCCCATACGGGTCATTATCCTCATGTTTATAACTACATAGATCGAATCTGTGATCTCAACTCCGATATGTGAGATGTTCGAGCCAAGCGGACCCATGCTGAAGGGAATTATATACATGGTACGTCCCTTCATACAACCTTTGTAGAGAGAACGGAGAGTCTCTTTCATTTCCCGCGGATCTTTCCAGTTATTTGTTGGTCCTGCGTCCTCTTTTTTCTCGCTGCATATATATGTACGATCTTCAACACGGGCGACATCGCTGGGATCACTCTGAAAATAATAACATCCCGGACGTTTATCTCCGTTAAGCCTGACCGCGCTTCCGTTTTTCACAACGATATCCAGAAGTAACTGGTTTTCTTCCTCTGATCCATCGCACCAGTGTACTGATTCCGGCTGGCAGAGATCTGTCCATTCCTTAACCCATCTTAACAATTTTTCATTCTTTGTCATAAACTCCTGTTTTCTAAATAAATATTAACATCATTTTCACTCAGATTTGTCAAATATAGGAATACATTTAATAATTAAAACTAACCTGTCAATAATTATTAAGTATTTTATTAACATAAAATTATGAATAGAATAAAATCATTAATATTTTGTATGTGAATACAAGTAAATTACTCGCATTTACTGATATTTACTTAATAACAATTAAATGTTCATTTTGACGTATTAATAGCAGCTATCAAAAATTATAAAAAAAGCCGTCTCAATTATATTATGAGACGGCCTCTTTTAATTACAGCAATCTATGTTTCAGGTATTTATTTTCCGAATTTGATCGAAGCCTGAGCTGCAGCCAGTCTGGCAATGGGAACCCTGAAGGGTGAACAACTCACATATGTGAGTCCTGATTTGAAACAGAACTCTACTGATGCAGGATCACCGCCCTGTTCGCCACAGATACCAACCTTAAGATCGGGTCTGGTTGCACGGCCTTTCTGAACTGCCATAGTAATGAGCTGTCCGACTCCGTCAATATCTATTGTCTGAAAAGGATCTGAAGCTAACATTTTCTTGTCCAGGTAATCATTCAGAAAGCCGCCGATGTCATCACGGCTGAACCCGAATGTCATCTGGGTAAGATCATTGGTCCCGAAAGAGAAGAATTCCGCGTTCTTTGCCATACGGTCGGCAAGAAGGGTGGCACGTGGGATCTCTATCATTGTACCATATTTATAATCAATTTTTTTGACTCCGAATTTATTGCAGACTTCTTCATAAACTTTGTCCACAACTTTCTTTGTTACATCCAGCTCTGATACGTCGCAGGTTACTGGCACCATCAGTTCAGGGTGAGGTTTCTTACCTTCCTTAATAAGTTCCATTGTTGCTTCGAACATGGCCCTTACCTGCATTTCAGTTACTTCAGGATAGGTTATTCCAAGACGAACACCTCTGTGTCCCATCATCGGGTTTGATTCGTGAAGAGCCTCACCTCTTTTTGCAACATCCTCTTTCTTAATACCAAGGGCTTTGGCAAGTTCTTCCTGTTTGTCTGGACTCTGAGGAACGAATTCATGAAGCGGAGGATCAAGAAGCCTGAATGTCACGGGCAATCCGTCCATAGCTTCAAGGGTTGCCTTCATATCTTTCTTTACAAAACCTGAGAGTTCATTAAGAGCTTTGCGCCTTTCGGTTTCATTTGCGCTAAGTATCATTTTCCTTAAGAGGAACAGAGGCTGCTCAGATCCTTTACCGTAAAACATATGCTCTGTTCTGAAGAGGCCTATTCCTTCAGCTCCGAAATCACGGGCAACTTTTGCATCAGCGGGGGTATCAGCATTTGTGCGGACTCCCATTTTCCGGAACTTATCCACAAGCTTCATAAATTCCCTGAACCTCGGGTTCTCGGAAGCATCCATAAGGGCTAATGCTCCTGAATATACATTTCCTTTTGTCCCGTTAAGAGTCAGTACATCACCCTCTTTAATAACAATATTTGAACCTGTTACTTTGGCGGTTTTTGAAGAAGCGTCAACATGAAGAGCACCTGCTCCGACAATACAGCATTTACCCCAACCGCGGGCAACAAGTGCTGCGTGTGATGTCATTCCGCCACGTGCAGTAAGAATCCCCTGGGCTGCACGCATCCCCTCAACATCCTCAGGATTTGTTTCCTCGCGAAGCAATATTACTTTTTCTCCTTTTCTGAACCAAGCAACTGCATCTTCTGCTGTGAAAACGACTTTTCCAACAGCTGCTCCCGGTCCTGCCGGTAATCCTTTAACGACAGTCTTAACTTTCTTTTCAGCGTCAGGATTGCAAATTGGGTGCAGGAGTTCATCAAGCTGCGCAGGATCAACCCTCAGAACTGCAGTTTTTTCATCTATGAGTTTTTCATGAAGCATATCCATAGCCATGTTCAGAGCGGCAGTCCCGGTTCTTTTTCCGGCGCGGCACTGAAGCATATATAGTACGCTTTCCTGTATTGTGAATTCTATGTCAAGCATATCGTGAAATGATTTCTCCAGTATTTCACGTATTTTTACCAGTTCTTTATATGTCTGAGGCATAGCTTCTTCCATGCTTGGAAGATGCTTGTTCTGTTCATTTTTTGTTTCATTATTCAGAGGACTCGGTGTGCGTATACCAGCCACTACATCCTCTCCCTGTGCATTTACAAGCCATTCTCCATAGAAAAGATTCTCACCGGTCGCAGGATTACGTGTAAATGCAACACCTGTTGCGGAAGTATCGCCCATGTTACCGAATACCATTGCCTGGACGTTCACTGCGGTTCCCCAGTCATCAGGTATACCTTCAATACGGCGATAGGAGACCGCTTTCTTCCCGTTCCAGCTCTTGAATACTGCTTTGATCCCACCTTCAAGCTGTTCTTTTGCATCATCAGGGAAAGGCTTGCCAAGTACCTGCTTTACTATAACTTTAAATTCTTCAGCAAGGTTTTTAAGTTCGTCAGCTGTGATCTCAGTATCTGATTTATAACCCTTTTCCTTTTTGAAACTATCGAGCTTCTCGTCAAGCTGCTTCCTTATACCTTTTCCTTCTGCAGGTTCTATACCCTCAGCTTTTTCCATAACAACATCAGCGTACATCATGATGAGCCTCCGGTATGAATCCCATACAAATCTTGGATTATTGGTCTTTTTCAAAAATCCCGGAATGGTAGCTGAACAAAGTCCTATATTAAGAACGGTATCCATCATACCCGGCATTGATTTCCTTGCACCTGACCGGCATGAAACAAGCAGGGCGTTGTCAGGATCCCCATACTTCATCTTCATTGTATCTTCAGTCTTTTTCATAGCTGCCCATACTTCAGGCATAAGATCAGGATGAAGAGTGCAGTCGTTTGTGTAGTATTCATTACATGCTTCAGTTGTAATTGTGAATCCTGCCGGTACAGGCAGTCCCAGAAGGCACATCTCTGCAAGGTTTGCTCCTTTACCTCCCAGGAGGTTCTTCATATCAGCTTTACCCTCTGCAGTCTTGTTGCCAAAGGTGTAGACTCTTTTAATTTTTGACATAATGTTATAGTTTATTGATAATTAATGATTGATTTTTAAAATAAGTGGCAAAGTTAATAGAAAAATCGAATTTCCGAAAACGATGTAAAATCTGTCTCAGGCTCTCGGATGAAACATCAGAAGCGTGTCGCGCAGGAAGCTCCTGTCGATATGTGTATAGATCTCCGTTGTCAAAATTGATTCGTGACCCAGCATTTCCTGCACAGCCCTGAGATCTGCTCCGCCTTCAATAAGGTGAGTTGCAAAAGAATGGCGGAATGTATGGGGACTGATCTTTTTTCTAATGCCGGCTCTTGACGCGAGATTTTTTATTATCGTGAAAATCATGGCTCTTGTAAGTCTTCTTCCCCTGCGGTTAAGGAATACAATGTTCTCGTCATAGATAACCGGCAGTCTGTTCCTGAGTGTTTTGTAGTTATCAATTTCTTTCAGCGCTTTGTTGCTTATAGGTACAAGTCTTTGCTTGTTACCTTTGCCGGTCACAGTCACAAATCCTTCACCTGAATGGATATCTGTAAACCTCAGGTTAACGAGCTCAGAAACTCTGAGACCGCAACCATAGAGTGTCTCAATAATTGCTTTATTCCTGTGCCCGTCAGGTTTGCTCAGATCAATGGCGGAGATAATCCTGTCAATTTCCTCTACTGACAGAACCTCCGGAAGCTTGAGACCGATCCTGGGTGATTCCAGAAGTGTTGACGGATTTTCATTTATTTCATTTTCGATGAGAAGAAACCTGAAGAATGCTCTTATACCTGAGATTACTCTCGATTGTGTCCTGGCATTATCGTTATTTTTACTGAACCACAACAGGAAATCCCTTAGGTCCTGATAAGATACAGATCCTGGCATCATTCCGCTGTTCCCGGAGTTAAAATAACTCTCAAGTTTCATAACATCATCAGAATAGGCTTCAATACTGTTCTCCGACAGTGATTTCTCAAGCCGCAGATAAGTCCTGAAATCCTTTAGTGCCTGCTGCCAGGTAAGACTCATGCGTAAAGGTCTTATATTAAAACTTCAATGCAAAGTAAAACAAACGAAAGAATCTGTTATTAGTACGGGCATAATTATTTTAGCTATTTTTACAGGTTGTAAAATATCTTCTGCCATAAATGAATATCAATATTATTAATGGGCCAAACCTTAATCTTCTGGGTAAGAGAGAACCTGAAAAATACGGGAAAATTTCCTTTGATGATTTCCTCGAATCTCTCAGGAAGAGGTATCCTTCAGTGAACTTTGAATATTTTCATTCTAATGTTGAAGGAGAAATTATTAATGAGATCCACCGGATTGGTTTTAATTCCGACGGGATAATTCTTAATGCAGGAGGATATACTCACACATCTGTTGCAATAGCTGATGCTGTTGCCGCAATAAAAGCTCCCGTTATCGAAGTGCATATTACAAATATTCTGGCCAGGGAGGAGTTCAGGAGAACGAGCCTCTTAGCACGCAGCTGCAAGGGAACAATATCAGGTTTCGGACTGGATAGTTACAGGCTGGCAGTGGAAGCATTTATTTTAGGGAAGGAAAATCAGTGAGATAATGATCAGGAAGAGAACAAAGATAGTAGCGACTATCTCGGATAAAAACTGTGAGCAGGAATTTATAAGGGAACTATATAATGCAGGTATGGATGTGGTGAGGATCAATTCTGCACATCTCAAGCCTGAGGGCGCCCTCCGCATCATTAATAATGTCCGCAAAGTATCAGATAAGATTGCGATCATAATAGATACCAAGGGTCCGGAAATCCGTACGACAGAGTGTGATGCTCCGATTCATGTGAAAAAAGGCACTCAGCTTAAATTAAAGGGAGATCCGGACAGCAAATCATCCGGTTCAAGGATTTATGTGACCCTGAAATCATTCTCTGATGATGTTCCTCCGGGATCTCCGGTTATGATTGATGACGGGGATATTGAGCTGAAGGCGATAAGGAAAGAAGGAGATACGCTTATCTGCAGAGCTGTTAACGAAGGCATAATAGGATCAAGAAAAAGCGTTAATCTGCCCGGTGTCAAATTAAACCTTCCGTCTGTTTCAGAAAAGGACAGGATTTTTATAAAGCTTGCCGCTGAAAACGATGTTGATTTTATTGCACATTCGTTTGTCAGATCAAAACAGGATGTGCTTGATGTCCAGGCTGAGATAAATAAATATGATAGCCAGATCAAGATCATTGCAAAGATCGAGAATGAAGAGGGGGTGGAAAATATAGCAGATATTCTGGATGTTGTCTATGGTATTATGGTTGCCAGGGGTGATCTTGCAATTGAGATACCATACGAGAAAATACCTTCCATCCAGAGAATGATAATACAGCGATGCATTTACTGCAGGAAGCCGGTCATAGTGGCTACTCAGATGCTTCATTCAATGATGACGAACCCCCGTCCGACAAGGGCAGAAGTGAGTGATATTGCCAATGCAATTTACTCTCAGACCGATGCGATGATGCTAAGCGGGGAAACAGCAAACGGGAAATACCCTGTCGAAGCAGTAAAAACAATGACCAGGGTAGCTCTCGAAATTGAGAGCAACAAGGAAAAGTTTCTTGATACACCGACAGGACACTTACTGGGAGTAGTTTCTTCTTACCTGGCAAAGGTGGCAGTCGAAACTTCACTTAGAATAGCTGCCAAAGGTATTATTGCTGATACCAGGCAGGGGAGAACAATTCGTGACATGTCTGCTTACAGGGGTTATAATCTTATTCTGGCTCAATGTTATTCCAGACGGACAATGAGAGAACTTGCTCTCTCATATGGTGTTTATACCGACTATCAGGATAGTCGCAATTCAATTGATGAATTCATTCATGTTGCACTTAGAAAACTGGCTCCGGCTCATGGTCTGAAAGGCGATGATATTGTTGTGGTGCTTGCAGGGAATTTTTCCGGCAAAGAAGGATTCTCTTTTATTGAAGTCGGATCTATTCAGTACCTTATGGATCGTGTAAGCATTAAGGAAGATACCTGATTGGTCTGATTTTTGCTGCTTATCTTAGGCCCGAAACAGAAGGATAATGATCAAAACTATCTCAACATTCATTTTGATAATTCTGCATCCTGTGCATGTCTCGTTGACATCCATAGATCATGTTCCGGGTACTGATTCCCTGAAAGTGTTTGTAAGGATGTATTTTGATGATTTTCTCATTGATTACAGATTGAACTATACTTATGACAGTATCGTGGTAAATTCATCTCAAACCAACAGGTTTCCTGAGGAGCTGATGAGCAAGTACCTGAATGACAAAATAAACATTTCAGTAAACAATAAACAATTGAAAGGGAAGTTATTAAATATGGTTCTGACAGATAATGAGATAAGCAGTAACCTGTTATTCAAAACAGATAAGAACCCCAAATCAATTACTATCAGAAACCAGATAATGACCGATCTGTACAACGATCAGGCTAATATGACGATCGTTCGTGTGAGTGATTTTGAAGAGGGTGTAAAATTAACACCTGAAAAGAGAGAACAGCTATTCATTTTGAAATAAATACAGAGGGGAGAAATATTGATGAAGAGACTTGCGCTACTGGTGATATTTTTGCTTGATTTTTTTCTTCTCCGGGCTACTCATAACAGGGCAGGGGAGATAACTTATGTTCAGATCTCGGATCTTACATATGAGATCACTGTGACAACCTTCACATACACTCTGAGCCTGGCTGACAGACCTGAACTTACTGTGGAATGGGGTGATAACTCGACTTCAGTTGTACAGAGAATTGAAGAATTAAGACTTCCTAACTATTATAAAAGGAATACATATAAAATAAAGCATACATATCCGGGCCCGGGTATATACACGATAGTCGTTCAGGATCCGAACAGAAATCTCGGAGTAAGGAATATTCCAAATTCCGTGAACGTTGTTTTTTCAATATCAACAACTCTAATGGTTAATCCTGCAATGGGACTTAACAGCACGCCGGTACTTCTTAATCCACCGTATGATAAAGCTGCCCTGGGATATGTATTTATCCATAACCCCGGGGCTTTTGATCCTGATGGAGACAGTATCTCATACTCACTTGATACCTGTCTTACTGACGACGGGAAGAAAATAAAGAATTACACCTATCCGCCTGCTACAGATACATTGTATGTCGACCCGATTTCAGGTGATCTGATATGGAACACGCCTGCTGATACCGGTAAATACAATGTAGCAATGTTAGTACAGGAATGGAGGGGAAGGAAAAAGATCGGCTCCATAGTTAGAGATATGCAAATTGAGGTGTACCGTACCAACAATAAACCACCCGTTAACGGACCTCTTAAGAATATCTGCCTTGAAGTTGGTCAGACTGCTGACTTTATAATTTCTTCAACTGATGCGAATAAGGACGCAATCACTCTTTATGCAAAGTCAGGTATTTTCAGCCTGCAAAAATGCCCTGCTACTTTTACCGGTATTGATTCCGGCCCTGGCTTTAATTCTGCAAGATTCAGATGGATACCATGCCATGAAGCGGTCCGTAACCAACCTTACTCTATCCTGATCAAATCTGATGACAATAATGAAGAACTCAAGCTCTCAGATATAGATAATTTTACAATAAAGGTGCTTGGACCGTCACCTGTACTGATTAATGCTGTCCCGGAGGGCAAATTTATCAGGCTGAAATGGCAGAATTATGGGACAAATGTAATATCAGGATTTGCGGTTTACAGAAGAGAAGGTGCCACAACCTTTGTTCCCGATTCATGTACTTCGGGACTGCCTCTTTCAACCGGATTTGTCAAGGTAGGATATATTGATGGCAGTTCAGCTACCTCATTTCTTGATACCGATAACGGACAGGGATTGGTTTTCGGGAAAGAATATACCTATCGTATAGTGGCTGTCTACCCCAACGGAACTGAAAGTAAAGCCTCAAACGAGATCACCTCAACTCTTGTGGCCGGGATACCGGTTATACGCAATGTAAGCGTTACAGCCACAAGCCAGACAACCGGTTCCATCTATCTGGCCTGGAAAAAGCCTGACAGACTGGATACTATACCAGCGCCTGGTCCTTATGAATACATTATTTACAGGGCAGAGGGAATAACAGGAACTAATTACCTGCAAATAAAATCTGTGCCAACCACAACCCTCAATGATACCGTCTACGTGGATACTCCATTGAACACTTTAACAACTGGTTACATTTACAGGATAGAAGTATGGAACAAGACTCCCGGAAATACTTTCATGATCGGTTCCCAACCAGGCTACGCTTCTTCGCTATACCTTACGGCAAGCCCCGGAGACAGAAAAGTAAGATTGAATATAAGCAGGAACGTTCCATGGATCAATAATCTATATGAATTCTTCAGATTGAATAAGGCTACAATGAATTATGATCTGATAGGGTCAACAAATCAGCTTAATTTTACCGATGCGGGTCTTGTTAACGGAACCGAGTACTGTTATTATGTAAAGTCAACCGGTGGCTACCTTGCTGATAATATGCCTAAAAACCTTATCAACCTTTCACAGATCACATGTATGACACCAGTTGATAATGAGCCTCCTTGTACTCCGGTGATTGATGTTACAAGTGATTGTGACAGCCTTTTCAACACAGTCAGATGGGTAATCAGAGATCCTTTGTGCTTTGAGGATGTGGCAGGGTATAAGATATACTATAAGATGACTTATGACGAAGAACTGCAACTTCTCAAAACAATTAATGATAAAAACACTCTGTCATACAAGCATTATCCGGGAGAAATAGTGGCTGGCTGTTATGCCGTTTCTGCTTTCGATGCTCTTGGAAATGAAGGTGAAAAATCGACTATGGTATGTGTGGACTCATGTAACTTCTATGAGATACCTAATGTTTTTACTCCTAACGGAGATAATTATAATGACAGATTAATAGCCAAGACCTCGGGTCTGGTTGAAAAAGTGGATTTCAAACTGTTCAACCGGGGCGGTATGCTCATTTTCAGGACAGAAGAACCAAGGATCGACTGGGATGGCACTTACAAGGGCAGAATTGTATCTCCCGGAGTCTATTTTTATCAATGTGATGTTTTTGAACGTCGCATAAGCGGTGTTGAACAATTCCATCTTTCAGGTTTTATACATGTTATAACTGAGAAGGATGCTAAGGTGACCCAACAAGAGACAAAATGATTTAGCAGGCATTTGGAAATGAAGAAAACGATAATAATACTTGCAGCATTCTTTCTGTCCGGCATCCTCAATGGACAAACGCTTACAGACTACCTGATAAAAGCCAGGGCTTTTAATAAATCAGGAAAACCTGAAGAGGCTTTCAGATTGTTATCAGAGGCGGCACAGATCTATAACGACAGCCGGCTTTATTGTGAAAAAGCCGAGGCTGAATTCCTGAAAGGGGACTTTTCAGCTTCAATAGCTGATTTTAATAAAGCTAACAGTATAGAACAATATTCAGGAGAATTCGGGCTGGCACGGGTGTATGCCAAAAAAGGAGAAGCAGCAACCGCAGTGTATCATCTGGAGATAAGTATGAAATCTTCATTCAAAAAAAGTGAAAAGGAAATAATGCTTGATCCTGCATTCGGTAAAATAGAAAATACTCCTGAATGGCGTCAGTTCTGGCAGAAACCCTGGTATCCTGAAATTGATACCAGGATCTCTGAAATTGAATATTATACATCTTCAGGGAAGCTCCGGGATGCGCAGGAGATCCTGTCGGATATCAGAAAAAACTACCAGGGAAACATCAAGGTTGATTATGCTAGTGCTCTTGTAAGCATATCAGCAGGCAGATATACTGAAGCTTTAAAACCACTTGCTGATCTCTTGAATAGGGAACCTGATAACGAAAAATACTTATCTCTGCTTGCAAGAGCTCAATCAGCAACTTCCAACACTGCCGGAGCCTCAGAAACCTATACAAAGCTTCTGAACGTTGGTATTCCTGATGCCGGACTTTATTTAAAAAGGGCTGAATGTTTCAGAAAAACCGGTGAGACTGAAAAGGCAATGGCCGATATCAAAAAGTACCTTTCGCTGTTCCCTGATGATAAAGATGCCTTAAGCCTTGCCGGCAGGATCGAAGCTGCTACCGGAGATAACCTTGAAGCACTCAGGTATTTTACAGAGAATATAAGAAAAAATCCTAACGACCCTCAGTGTTATATCGACAGGGCAAATTCATATATGGTATCCAAATCCTGGGAATGGGCAGCTAATGATTTCAGCATGTCACTTGACCTCGATCCGGGGAACCCAGACGTATGGCTGAATAAAGGTATCGCCCTTATAAGCTCAGGGAAGAAAGATGATGCCTGTCATGATTTCCGGCAATCATATAAACTTGGTAATAAGAAAGCTGCAGATTATATAAGTAAATACTGTATAAGATAAACTCTGACAGGATCTTTCCCGGCTCAGCGGATAATTTTGATTACAATAACATATTTATTTTACATGTTTCCTGATCCTCTCAAACAGGTCGTGAGGTTTGAACGGTTTCAGAACATAGTCGTTGATATTCAGCTTATCTATTTTATCATGACTTTCCGACATTATTGCGGCAGTCAGTGCCACAATAGGGATATTCCTTATCCTGGGATTTGTTGATTCCCTTATTATCCTTGTAGCTTCTATTCCATCCATTATAGGCATATGAAGGTCCATAAGTACAAGGTCAAAATCTTCCTTTTCGATTTCCTCAAGGGCAAGTTGCCCGTTCTCTGCATGAGATACTATTACACCCCATCCGGTAAGGAATTTATTGGCGACGAAGAAATTGATCTTGTTGTCTTCAGCTATCAGTATCCTCTTCCCCTCAAGTCCTATATATGATTCAGCAGCCTCTCCTTCGCTCGGCTTCATATTCTTGTCTGATACTTCAAGGAGCAGCGTGAAAATAAAAGTGGATCCGGAACCCGGTTCACTTATCACCTTAATTGTCCCGCCCTGCAATTCTACAAGCTTCTTGCATATAGCCAGACCAAGTCCTGTGCCTCCGAAACGTCGGGTTGTGTCTGATGACGCCTGTGTAAAACTCTCAAATATTACAGAGTGTTTCTCCTTAGGTATACCAATCCCGGTATCACGGACTGAAAACTCCATCTGCGATTTTCCCTCTTTCCTTTCAATTTCCCTTATTGTAACCGTGATACCCCCCTGATTGGTAAATTTGAGTGCATTTGAGAGAAGATTGGAAAGTATCTGATTCAGTCTTATCTGGTCTCCGATAACTTCCTCCGGAAGATCCCCCTCCTTATTTATTTTAAAATCAAGATTCTTGGCTTTTGACCGGAAGGAATAGGATCGCATTATCTCTTCCAGAAAGTCATTAAAGTTGAACTGGGTTTGTTCAAAAACGATTTTGCCCGATTCCATTTTATTGTAATCGAGAACATCATTCACAAGCGTCAGCAGATGGTTCCCTGAAAACCTTAGGGTTTTAATGAAATCCATCTGGTCTTCTCTCGGATTGCCCTGCAGAAGGAGGTTGGTTATTCCAATCACCTCATTAAGCGGCGTTCTTATTTCATGACTCATTGTCGACATAAAAAGCTGTTTCGACTGAGCTGCCTCTTCAGCCTTCTGACGTGCAGTTATCAGGTTATCGAGCATTATCCTCCTCTGGATAGCTACTGCAATCTGATTGGCAATAAAGTCAAGTACATTGAGATCATCCCTGGAAAATTTGTTTTCATTATTATAATCCTGCAGACACATAACACCTATTATATTGTTCTCAACCCGTAGTGGGACACCCATCCACACTTTGCAGTCTGTTCCTACAAGGTCTATCTCACCCGATTCCTCAAGTAATCTCAGATCCTTTTCTTTCAGTAGAACAGACTGGTTAGTTTTAATAAGATATCCTGTTATTGTTTTGCTTATCGGGATCTCATTAAAGCTGTCTTTTTCGTCAGAGAAAAAAGGAAGAGAAAGCGTCTCTGTTTTTTTATCATAAAGAGCAATAAAGAAGTTATTGGTATCCCATATTTTACTTAGTTCTTTTACTATAGTAGGATATAACTCTTTGATATCCATCTGCTTGAGTGCAGCTGAGGAAATATTGTAAAGAACCTCCTGAAGGACCTGATTCTTCTTTTCAGTTGTGATATTCCTGTAAATTCCAATATTCGCTACGGTTTCCTTATTGATAATGATCCCTGTTGCTACAAGAGAAACCTGTAACTCATTGCCGGACTTGTCCTTTCTTACTGTCTGCCTGACCTCCTTTTGGTGAAGTGACACAAGATTGGTGATGGCAAATGCTTCATCCCTGAGCCTTTCAGGAACAATAAGATCATCGATATCTTCATTTACTGCTTCCTCGTAAGTATATCCGAAGAGATTCGTGAATTCCTTGTTTACCATAGTAATCTTGCCTAAAGGATCAGTAATTACTATGGCTTCAGGAGTAGAATCGATCAGATTTTCCAGGAAAGCTTTCTGTTTGATGATCTCAGTCTCAATATGCTTATGTTTACTCACATCAGTGACAGTTCCCCTGTAGCCTATTTTCTTGCCTTCGTGAAATATTGCAAATGAATGAGTTACGATAGGTATTAAGGCACCGTCATGACGCTTGACAAAATACTCATTGCTGGATATTTCTCCCGGAGATTTCAGAGCCTGGAGATTCATGAACATGTTAGCAGCGATTTCAGGAAAAACATCGGAAATGAACAGGCCTTTCTTTAAATCTTCCTTGGAGAAACCAAAAAGGTCAAGCCCCATTTTATTGCCATATACAACTCTTCCTTCCAGGTCAATCTCATAGATTATTCCGGGCAGCAGCTCTGCAAATGTCTGAAATAGCATCGATTGCCTGTAAATATCATCAGCTATCTTCTGTTCCTTCCCGGGCTCCCAGGTAATTATTATATTGCCGGAGGTCAGGATAAAACCCATATAAAAACCCTCAGAATCATCACCCGCGTCTGAAGCAGGTATCTTATGGGCAACTTTAAACTTCTGGACATGATTCAATAATTCAATAAGCTTTCTGCGTTTGGAAAACGGAGTATCGTCAATGCATTTTCCAACAATATCATTTCGGTCTGTTAATTCTACTTCTTCAACTTTCTTATTTATATCTATAACATAGAATCTGCCGTCCTCTCCAAACCTAAACAAGGCAAGGTAACTGCTTATAGTATTGAAAATTTCTGTCAGGACATTTCCTATATCCTTGTTATCTTCGATAACTTTAGTGGAGGGTGCCTGAGATTTCTTTTTTCTGGTTTTGAGCAACTTAAGCTCTTTCTCCAGCCTGGTGTATTTCTCCTCAAGCTCAAGATATTTCTCTCTGTAATTCATCCGGCCACACTTTTAGATTTTGTGCAAAATTAAATAAATACTGAGCTGATTGGTTTGTTTTAATAAGTAAAACCTGCTATCTGTTAATATTTTTATTTCTGGTTGTTTGATCTTTGAAATATTTACAGAATCCGGACAGGCCACATTCGCTGCACATTGGATTCCGTGCTTTGCAGACATATCTTCCATGAAGTATCAGCCAGTGATGAGCATTATGCATCATCTCAACCGGGATGTTCCTCGTAAGCTGCTCCTCTGCATCCTTTGGAGTTCTGGCATTCCTGGTAAGACCAATCCTGGCCGAAACCCTGAAAACATGTGTGTCTACTGCCATTACCGGTTTCCTGAATATGACTGAAGCGATGACATTTGCAGTTTTCCTCCCGACACCAGGAAGCTTCTGAAGGAGAACCGGATCAGAAGGAATCTGCCCCTTAAATTCATCCACAAGCATTTTTGACATTCCGCACAGATGCTTCGCCTTATTATTCGGATACGAACACGATTTTATGTAACTGAAGATGTCGGACTGATCAGCTTTCGCCATCGATTCGGCATCAGGATATCTTTCGAGCAAAGCGGGTGTGATCAAGTTGACCCTTTTATCTGTGCACTGAGCCGAAAGTATTACTGATACTATCAATCCAAATGGATCGTTATACTCAAGCTCTGTTCCGACAATCGGATTTGTAGCTGAAAAATAATTCAACGTCAATGCGTATCTTTCCTTTTGAGTCATTTTACCAGATCATGCTTCCAGTGTGGTAAGTTAATGATTTTATCTTTGTATATTAGCTGAATGAATCAAAAATTCAGGGTTCTTATCTTACCTGATGACGGATTCAATAACTTTAACAACATATCAGAAAAGTAATTTGGAAAAAATAATCATATCCACTCCTGACTCGGTTTCAGGGATAGTTATCGGCGGAAGATGGGAAGCAGTGGTCCGGTTGCTTCCGGCCAGCAATGTTATAATAGTTACAGATACAAATATCTCGGGGATTTACGGAAAGAGATTTCCCCGGTTTCCTGTTCTTAAGATCAGACCGGGAGAAGACAGCAAACGCCTGAAAACAATTGAATCGCTTGCCGGGAAACTGTTAAATTCAGGAATTGACCGTTCAGGCTTCCTGCTTGGCATCGGAGGCGGGGTGGTGTGTGATATAACAGGTTTCCTTGCTTCTGTCTTTATGCGGGGGATCCGTTTCGGATATGTATCAACAAGCCTGCTTTCCCAGGTGGATGCAAGCACGGGAGGTAAGAATGGTGTCAACCTTGGAGAAACGAAAAATGTCATCGGCACTTTCCGGCAGCCGGAATTTGTGATCTGCGATACTACTATGCTTCGTACCTTACCGGACGATGAGTATTCTTCGGGATTGGGAGAACTGATCAAGACCGGCATAATAGGAGACAGGTCTATAATAGAAATCCTTGAGGACAATTATGCAGATGTTCTTAAAAGGAACAGGGATATTCTGTCGGTGCTGGTTGCTAAAGCTGTAAGATACAAAGCTTCGGTAGTGGCAAAGGACGAAAAAGAATCAGGATTGAGGCGTGTTCTTAATTTCGGCCATACTTTCGGACATGCAGTCGAACTTCATGATGGGGTAAAGCATGGATTTGCTGTTGCATCAGGAATGATGCTCGCAGCAACATTTTCCAGAAACAAGGGGTTATTAAGGGATGATGATTTTAACAGGATAATGCACCTGCTGAAAAGATATAATTTCCCGACGGAAATTAATATGGATCCGGCAAAGATTGAGTCCCTGATCCTTCACGATAAAAAGAAAGCAGGAAGCGATATCAATTTTGTTTTTATTAAAGGATTTGAAAAACCGCTTATCAAAAAAATACCTTTACAGGAGGTGATTGATTTTTACAGGCAGAATTTAAAAGGAAATTAAATCTATGAATTCTTTCGGAACCTTATTCAGAGTGTCGGTTTTTGGGGAATCCCATGGCCCGTCAATTGGAGTGGTAATTGATGGTTGTCCTCCGGGTATAACTGTCAGACCTGAAGATTTTCTGAATGATCTTAAAAGAAGACAAAGTGGCAGCAGGGGAACAACTGCAAGGCACGAACCTGATTTGCCGGAAATACTTAGTGGGATCCGCGAAGGTACTACCACGGGTTCTCCTCTGACAATAATTACGCGTAACAGTGATAAAAGATCTTCGGATTATGATCTGTTTAAAAGTATTCCTCGTCCGGGTCATGCAGATTTTACTGCCGGAGTTAAATATTCGGGTTTTGCCGATCTGAGGGGGAGCGGTCATTTTTCAGGAAGGATCACATGGGGACTTGTCGTCGCAGGTGTTATAGGGAGAAAGATTTGCCCCGGTATAGATATAGTTGCGAAGCTCATCTCGGCTGGCGGTTCTGAAGACATAGAAAATGCTCTGAATAAAGCAATGGAGGATAATGATACTATAGGCGGAATAATAGAATGTACCGTAAAGAATCCTCCTCTTGCTTTAGGGGAACCCTTTTTCTATTCCTTCGAATCGGCTGTCAGCCATATAGTCTTTTCTATTCCGGCAATTAAAGGCATAGAGTTCGGTTCAGGATTCGCTTCGGCTGCTATGCGAGGATCGCGGAATAATGATCCATTCGTTGACACCAGGGGCCGCACTGCATCAAATAATGCTGGTGGGATAAACGGAGGTATTACAAACGGGAACGATATAATATTCAGGGTTGCCGTTAAACCAACTTCATCGACAGGAGTTGAACAGACAACAATGAATTTCTCAACCGGGAAAATGGAAAAGCTCCAGGTAAAAGGGCGTCACGACACATGTATAGCATTAAGAATGCCTGTAATTATTGAGGCCGTCACTGCAATCACTATAGCAGACCTTTCTCTGATCGACAGGGGAATCTACGGAATACGTGAATAAAATGTCGGGTTTGTGACTTTTATAATTAGTGCCTGCTCAGTAGCCGGCGTAATTCGGAATCTGTTATCGATCCTCTCTCCAATTACCCAGATTATTTTTCCTTCACATTCCATAACCAGTATCCTGTCTTTATCAAGTCTCGATAATTTCTTGTCGGTAAGATAGTCGCTGAGCTTTTTTCTCCGGTTCATCCCTAAAGGATAGAAAAAATCCCCGGGTCTCCATTTCCTGATAACAACGGGGAAGGATATACTGTTATAATCAAGACACGCAGTCAGAGAATCTGAAGGGATCTTATCATCAGGATTGATTTTTTTTCTTGTGACAGTTTTTATACATGGGATACTTCGCATCTCCTGATAAGTTCTTATTTTATAAAAGATCTCATCTTCCCGGGTCATTTCAGAAATAAGGATCCTGTCTCTGTCTTTAACGAACCTGTGTGTTCTGGTGAATACCTGTTTGCCGGTTTTCCCGGAAATAATCTTTTTCAGGTCGTTAAGTGTGGCAGTGGTGATGCCATAAGGTCTGAACAGCTCAAATAACAAACCATCGTTATGAACAAATGATTTCAGCTTGTCAGCATTGAAAGCAATTCCGTTTTTCCCTTTTTCAGCTGCTTTGTCGCGTAAATTGCCGATGTAATCTGACACTGCTTCATAAATTTGTCCGAGTCTTTCCGCAGTCTCATTTATTGAATGTTCGGCTGAAGGATTTATCTCTCTTAGGACCGGAATCACAAGATGCCTGATTTTATTCCTTACATATTTTGTTTCGCTGTTTGACCTGTCTTCCCTGTAGGTTATTTTCTGTTCACTGCAGTATCTTTCTATGGTATTCCGTTCTGCGAATAATAAAGGCCGTATTATCTTTTTATACGAAGGTCTGATCCCTGTAAGTCCAGCAATCCCGGTGCCTCTTGTAAGATTAATAAGAAAAGTTTCGATGCTGTCATTCAGGTTATGAGCTATGGCTATATAATCATACCCGTTTTTCCTGCGTATCTCTTCAAACCATTTATACCTTAATTCCCGGGCTGCCATCTGGATGGATATTCCATTCTTTTTTGCATAGGCTGAAGTATTGAATTTTTTCGACCAGAAAGGTATATTGTTGACAGAAGCAAGCTTTTCGACAAGATCTTCATCCTTGTCTGATTCACTACCACGAAGGCAAAAGTTGCAGTGAATAATTCCGACCTTATAACCAGATTTCAGAAACAGGTCAGCCATTACCATGGAATCGATGCCTCCGCTTACTGCAAGCAGTATCCTGTCATTCCTGCCTGCCAACCCCTTATCTTCAATATTTTTCAGAAATTCATCAAGCATAAACCATTATCCGTTCTTATTTATACAAAAGTATCGATGGAGGCCCTGATTCAAAATTATAGGGCTTGAGTAATTCTTCACCTGAAAAACGAAGATAGTTGATTCTGGAATGTTCAGGCAGATTAGGGAAGAAACCGATACGTATCTGAAAAGTATTAAATAGCAGATTATTATTTCTAATCCTGATCCCAACTCCTATGCTTGACACGAAATCACCTTCACCTACATTCTGGTTAGTGCCGAAGAGAAACCCAAGATCCGCGTATGAAAAGAAAGCAAATCTGAAGCCGTAGAAGTTCAGAGGACTGAAGACAACTGTTTCGAGATTAATTGAAAGCCTCTGATTTCCCATTGTCGAATCATTACTGAACCCGCTGAACCCATGTTCTTTTACAATTGACAGGAACTCATCAGAGTACCTGTCAAAACCTCTCGTATAATCTATCTTGACAAAATTCCGGATACGGTAATTACCAATATAATTAAGATTGGAGAAATAGCTTGTTCTTAACAGTAACAGACCCTGTTCAGTATGTCTGCCGTTAAAAAAAGTTGATAATCCTGCAGATAAATAAGAATATCCAATTCCGGGAATTGTATGGCCGGTAGACAAATTAATGCCTCCGTAAATCCTTTCTTTAAACTCGTTGATTTCTTTCCCGGCTGTAACATTTATAAGCAGACCATATGGGATATCCTCAGTCTGTCCGTAACTGTATATCAGGTTTGTCTTATAAAATTTCTGTCTTGAGAACGCAGCTGAGACCAGGAACATTTTATATTTCTGCAGGTTATGGAATGAATCAGGAAGTATGAAAGGGTGAGAGAAGACATTATTGTTCATATATCTGATACCGAATATCAGCCTTGAAACAGATTCACTGTTCAGAAGAAATGAACGTGAAAGCCAGTAATCCTGAAGATTGTATTTAAGTGGTTCCGGTACTGTCATTGTGTCGAGATCTTCGGAGGTGAACATCTGTCTTACAGATATTCCCCCGGCATATTTTGTTGTAGCACTTACAAATTTGCGGTTAATATTTATTCCGTATGTTTCTTCACCAAGGCCATCGAAATAGAAGAGGTTAAGGTCGACGAATGATTTTGCGATATTGTTGAAGTTATACTTCAGCCCGAATCCCGGAGAGTCCGGAAGATCTTCATTATAGATCATTTCGAGCCTTATTTCGGATCCGAGTCCCAGTACATTTTTATCGAAAAGGGCGAGGAATCCTTTTTCTACCGAGCTAAAACTGGCAGTACCGCCCAAAGCAAAAACATCTCGGGTCAGTACAATAATATCAACTTCGTCGCCAGATACAGGAACAACCAGTATCCTTGAATCGTTTATAAAGGGCAGATCTCTTAGAATTCTTTCGTTATCACTAAGGATAAGAGGAGATATGGTATCACCTTCACTGAACAGCAGGTTTTTCTTTATAATATATTCATTTGTATTCAGGTGGGTTTTGTTGAGAATGTTCTCTAGCTTATTAGGATCGGATGAGAACGGGTTATCAATCTCAGAGCCAAACACTTCCAGCCTCCTGATCTCAATTTTCCGTATCTTTTTACCGGTGAAGGGGTTGAAGGTTATTTCACTTGATACACTCAACTGCTTTGTGGCAGATTGTTTATCAGAAACAATTACAAAATCATATAGTTTCCTGGTTACCAGGTGTTTGTAAGCTTTGAACTTTAATGAGTCAAGAAAAATGGGTGAAGTTCCGGTTAATAGTATCTTAGGGGGGATAAGGATATCGGTCTGTATCGGTCTGGCCAGTGTCTGAGGTATGGGTACATATCCGGGAGTAATGGAATTACCTGAATGATCGTTTATTAATGCAGGATCATTCGCAACCCTGTTCTGGCAGTTAAGCGGATAATAAACAAAAAGAAATGCCAGTATAAACAGAGGCCCGACAGATCTTTTGTATTTTAACCCAGAGGAGCACATCAGGTTTCATGATCGTTTCTTTCAAGAACATCATCTGAATTGAACTGGAATCCGAGTCTTTTACCGGTTATTACCCTGGAATGTTGTATTTTAGCTTCAGCCTGACCTACGGTGGCAATTTTCACAGTATCATAGGGTGGTACCAGAAGATCAAACTCAAGAGCATACTGAATAGCTGTTTCAATAATCACCTGCAATGATTCCCTGCTTATCTGCTCATTTCCATAGTTGGTAAACAGCATCCCCATCTGCCTTTTCCCTTCCACAAAATACTGATTCTCATGGTTTATAAAAATCCTGGCTATAAGATACCCAAGGTCATCGAGCCTTGAGTACTTGAAGGAGTCAAAGAGGAAATTATAGATATTTATTATGCCTGAATATGCATTATACTTATTTTTCTGAATATAAGCTGTTTTCCATGCCGGGTGTTCTCTGTCAAACTGAAAGATGTTTGAATGCATACTGAAGAAAAGAACATCGCCGGCAACTTTCATCTGGGCGTCAAATGTACTGCGGTCAGTATATTCCAGTTTGATCCTTGGATCAATCCCGGCCAGACTGTTATTGACTTCTTTTGCCAAATTTTTAAGAATATCTTTTACAATAAGAAATGAATTAAGGGTGTTATCATATACTTTTTCCTTCAGTACAGATTTTTCTTTGAGTGTTGAGATTATCGTTTGCTTCTTCTCGTTAGGATCAGGCATGATGAATGATTCTTAAGGTGAAAATATGGCACCTAATTTAATAATAATTAATGAATTTTACTCAACTGCATTATTCCTGCAGGTATAGTAAAGTGTCAATAAGACCTTGCAAAAAGGACTCTTCTTTTTGAAGGCTTGCCGGTGTAAATACATTTACCATCCTCCCTGGGAGAATCGAAGGGGATACAACCGATTGTAGCCTTTGTTTCATTCTTGATTTTCTCTTCTGTCTCTGTTGTCCCGTCCCAGTGAGCCATTACAAAACCGCCGCGGTTCTCAATTATATCTACAAATTCTTCCCATTTATCTACACGATATGTATTTTGTTTGAGGAACTCTGAGGCCTTATTAAATATATTGTTCTGGATATCTTCGAGAAGGCCCGGAACATGATCATAAATGCTGGCCTGGGGAATAGTTTCCTTGATAAGGGTATCTCTCCTGGCAATTTCAACTGTATTATTCTCAAGATCACGAGGACCTATGGCGATTCTGACGGGTACACCTTTAAGTTCATAATCCGCAAATTTCCAGCCGGGTTTATTATTATCCCGGTCATCGTATTTTACTGATATTCCTTTCTTCTCCAGTCCATCCTTAAGCCTTAAGGCAACTTTCGATATATCTTCAGCCTCATTACGGTTCTTATATATCGGGATAATAACTACCTGTATCGGGGCCAGTTTAGGAGGTAATACCAGTCCGTGATTATCCGAGTGTGCCATTATCAGGGCTCCGATCATTCTTGTGGACAAACCCCACGATGTTGCCCACACATAATCGAGCTTTCCTGTTTTGTCCGTAAATTGAACATCAAATGCTTTTGCAAAGTTCTGTCCGAGAAAATGACTGGTACCCGCCTGTAAAGCTTTGCCATCCTGCATCAGCGCTTCTATTGCATAAGTGTCGATAGCGCCGGCAAATCGCTCATTTTCAGATTTATAACCCCTAACAACAGGAAGTGCCATGAATTTTTCGGCAAATTCAGCATACACATTTATCATTCTTTCAGTCTCCTCAACGGCTTCTTCTCTCGTTGCATGTGCCGTATGACCTTCCTGCCAAAGGAATTCTGCTGTCCTGAGAAAAAGCCTGGTTCTCATTTCCCATCTCACCACATTGGCCCACTGATTGATAAGGATAGGCAGATCCCTGTAGGAATGTATCCAGTTCTTATATGAGTTCCATATAATTGTTTCGGATGTGGGACGAACGACCAATTCCTCTTCAAGCTTCGCCTCAGGATCGACAATAACACCTTCCCCTTTTTCATCTTTCTTGAGCCGGTAATGGGTTACAACTGCACACTCTTTTGCAAATCCTTCTACGTGCTTAGCCTCTTTACTGAAGAATGACTTAGGGATGAAAAGCGGAAAGTAAGCATTGACATGCCCGGTGGCTTTAAACATTTTATCAAGCTCCGCCTGAATTTTTTCCCAGATTGCATATCCGTAGGGTTTTATAACCATGCAACCTCTTACAACCGAGTTCTCGGCCATATCTGCCTTGATAACCAGATCGTTATACCACTGTGCATAATTATCATCCCTGTTTGTTAAGAACTTAGCCATGTTTTTGGTACACTATTTGAATTACACTATTTGAATTGAAAATTGATGGCGTAAAAATAGACAAAAAGTTATCATTTAAAAAAGCCGGAGGTTCATCATGAAAGCAAAACTCTACATCTCAGCATTATCAGCAGTAATACTTTCAATAATTCCTGCGAAAGTCAGCTCATCTGATAAAAACTACCTAAGTAATGGTGGAACCGACATTGTAATAAATAATTACTACGATAATTATGATTATTACTATACATCCCGGATCTACAGATTCCACAGATCATATACCGCTTTCGACTACTACTCACCAGTATATACTGATGTTTACTGGTACACTTACAGACCTTTTACATGGGGGGTAAGTATATACGGAGGAGGCAGGCTTGGATTCGGGTTCGCGATCAATTATCCGGTATATTACTCTGGTTGGGGATATTCATGGTACGATTACGACTGGTACTATCCTTATTACGGGAATTCATGGTACTGGGGATATAACCCATATTATTACAGCTGGTATTCTCCGGCAATAATCAATATAAATATAGGATACCCCTGGAGGTATAACCACTGGTGGAGGAATAATTACTGGGCGTGGAACAGACACAATAACTGGTGGAGGAATGACTACAGGCCTTTCCACAATGACCGCTACAGATACTATGCTTCGGGATATTCATCCAGAGATTACTCTGGCAGAGACAGTAGATACGATTACAATCGCGATAACAGGGCAGGAAATTCCGTAAGATCCTCTGTCCCTGCCCAGCGGAATGAGGCTGCCAGGAAAAATGAAAGGGTAAACCCGGGTGCAGGAATGCAAAGGAATGGGGAAGTCAGGAATCAGACAGCCTCCAGAGAGAGAACAGCAATACAGAGTCAGACCGGCAGCAGCAGAGAAACAAGGTCAGAAACTACAGCCAGGAGACCGGTCACCAGCTCTTCGGTATCAAGGAGCCCCGCAGCATCACAGAACAGAAGCTCTTCGGTATCAAGGAGCCCGGCAGCATCACAGAGCAGAAGCTCATCGGCATCAAGGAGCCCGGCAGCATCACAGAGCAGAAGCTCATCGGCATCAAGGAGCCCGGTAGCATCACAGAACAGAACCTCATCGGCATCAAGGAGCCCTGTGGTTTCACAGAACCGTAGTTCGTCTGCTTCAAGAGGTCCGGCTATATCACAAAGCAGGAATTCTACTCCAGGTTCTGGTTCAAAGTCAGGGGGATCATCCTCCGGAACATCCTCTTCAAGATCCCGGGGTTCTTCATCCAGAGGCGGGAGCAGAAGATAGTAAGAATATTGGATATACTTTAAGGGACATGTAACAGCATGTCCTTTTTTTTATTACTTTTGATAATTCATGAAAGCCCCATTATAAGAACTTAATTCAGTTATCTGTTAATTTAAACAAATTGATGTTTTTTGGTACAATATTTGTTCTTCAATATAGAAATAAATCAGGAAATCGAACATGAAAGCAATCAATTACATATCAGTCCTTGCCCTTCTGGCAACAATGTCTTGTACATCAGGACTTTACAAAGGGGTTGAATATGACGATCTCTACTTCCAGTCATCGGACAGGCAGGCGGTAGCAGCCCGTACACCGGCATCCCGGAGGATTGTGGAGAGCGATCTGAAATCGGCAGACTATTATGATAATATATATGCAGCTGATACGCTCATGTCGGAAGAATATTATGATGCTGTCGATTACGATGATGCTGTTCAAAGCAAAGGTGGTGGAACAACGATATATAATAACTATTACGACAATTACTCATATGCTTCAAGGCTTAACAGATTTTACGGAAATTACTTCTATCCTTACTGGAGAGATCCTTTCTACTCCAGCTGGTACTATCCGTCATTAAGCTTTAATTTTGGATATCCATACTTTTACAACTCGTATTACTACAATCCATTCTATTACGATCCTTTCTTCTATGATTACGGGTACTACGGCTATTATGGAAACTATTTCAGCCCTTACGGATACTATCCATATTATTCGTACTATTCTCCCTACAGTTATTATGGAGGCTGGGGTTACTACCCGGGCGGATATTATAATGATAATTCAGTAGCATATGGTAGACGTGAAAGACAAAGTAACTTATCTACAAGTTATAATAGAAATATGATGCCGACTTCAGCATCATCATCTCCAAGGAGAGAGGAAACCCTTTCAAAAGGTACAACGTCAGGTGAGTCCGTGAGATCAACTGATATAAGAAGAAGTGATCTGCCATCTTCATCAACCAGGCAGAACACCAGAAGTTCATCCGTTGGTAATTCCGATCAGAATGATGTCAGAAATCAGCCCGCAACAACCGAAAGGAGAACATCCACAAGGAGCAGTACCTCTGTCAGCAAACCAGAATATAACAGCGTGAACAGGACATATACTCCGAGTTACAGCAACCCGAGGATGAGCACAAGGCCTTCCTATAATAACAGCCGTGTCAATTCCAATACGAGATCGAATTCAGGAGGGCAGATTAATGATAATACACCGGCCCGGACCAATTCCGGAAGAGGATCATCATCAATTTCAGCTGAACAAAGCAGATCGACATCAACTTACAGGAATTCAAATAGTTATTCGGTTCCTTCAAGAGAAAGTGTACAACGCTCTTCCGGTTTCTCTTCAGGATCGGGCAGCGAAGGAAGATCATCATCTTCATTCAGCAGGAGTTCTTCGTCGGGCGGCGGCGGATATTCCTCAATGCCATCTTCCGGTAGCTCTTCAGGATCATCTGGTTCCTCCAGTTCATCAAGATCATCAGGCGGAGGATCATCATCCGGTGGAAGGAGATAAGGAATTAATTTTCAATAAATCTAAATTAGCGGTTCATTCTTTTGATGGAGTGGTGGAATGCTTTTAACGAAAAGTTCACAATTATGAAAAAACTATGCTTAATAATATTGCTGGTATTGTCACTCACAATCTGGGCAGATGCCCAGACTGTTGACGATGCCTTGAGATACTCTCAGATATTCTATTCAGGGACATCCAGGTTCTCTTCAATGGGAGGCGCATTTACTGCTCTTGGAGGCGACTTGTCAACCCTTAGCCAGAATCCGGCAGGAATCGGACTCTTCAGGTCTTCTGAAGTTTCAATTACACCCCAGCTCTTCCACATAAACACACTGGCAAATTTTAAGACAAAGAGCCGTGAGGATTATCTTTACGACTTTAATCTACCTCAGCTGGGATTTGTGGTTAACCTTATTAATAAAAATTCGGGAACAGGTCTGATGTCCCTGAATCTTGGATATTCATTCAATAAGACAAATAATTATAATCAGACTATAGTAATAGAAGGGACCGGTGATCAGAGTTCACTAGCTGATTACTGGGCAGAATACAATAACGGATACATCCTTGATGATATGTCAAGTGATGCGTATATCGGATGGCGGGCTTTTGTGATTGACTCAGTTGCCGGTTATAACAACCAATGGGGTACTGTTTATTCAGGATACGGCAGCGAAGCTTCATTATATGGTCAGAACATCTCCCGTTACATCACTTATTCAGGCTTCAGCGGTGAGCATGCAATCTCTGTTGGGGGAAACTGGTCAGATAAGATCTACTTCGGAGCAACATTGGGTATTAACCGGATCAGCTATAAAAGTCATTATGAGCATCTTGAAGCAACGAACAAAGTATTGCCAGACAGATACTCCGATGTCGCTGGTTTCACTGATTTCAGATATACTTTTGACTACAGCAACACCGGAACGGGATTCACTTTTAAAACAGGCATAATCTACAAACCTATCGAAACACTCAGACTCGGATTTGCATTTCATTCGCCAACAATCTACAGGATACATGAAGAGGCATACGATCATATAACATCTCATTTCGATGTCGGTGGAATAAAAGAATTCTCAAATAATTTTGAAGGCTTTGATTATGCTTTGACGACTCCTTTCAGGATAATTGTCGGAGGAGCTCTTCAAATCAAGAAGTTCGCTCTCCTGAGTGCTGAATATGAATTTGCTGATTATAAAACAGCAAGGTTCGCTAATGTGCGGGACGATGATTATGATTACAGCATCAAAAACCAGCAGATTAAAAGCAGCCTTCATTCAGCGAACAATTTAAGGCTTGGCGCCGAATTCAGGCTGAATAAAATCTATCTCAGGGGCGGTTACAGTTATTATGGAAGAGCCTGGCAGGCAGGAGAACTAAATGATTTTCTTGATTATAATGCAGTTTCCTGCGGTATAGGCTTCAGGGAAAAAAATATCGGCATCGATATCGGATATACTCATATGACAAATCCGATGAATTATATTCTGTATGATACGTACAGCGAAACAGCTGCATCAGATATGACAATAAACAGGAATATTTTTAGTGTCACTTTCGGATATAAATTTGGTTACTGATACTTTGTTTGACTTCCTACTCAGGGCTGGTTCATCCGAACCAGCCTTTTTTATATAAGATCTTATAAGAAAACTCTTGTCTCCGGTCCTGTATTGAACAGGATATCAATAATGCTGAGCTTCCGGGAACCTGGAATGTCCGCGTTGAACACCTGTTGATATTTTTTTGGGATGTAAGGAGAGGCTTTTTTAGGATTGATACAATACCGGAGATCATTTGATTTACCTTCAACAGGCTGAAATCTATTAGTAAAAGTAACTCTTTTGTCCATCCTTATCATTCCGAGTATTGCCATTAGCAGCTCCTGATTGAGGTCAAGGATATAAATGTGGTTTTTAAGGATGATTTTTTGAAGTGTTTCAAAATAGTAAAGAAAAAATGGTGATGAGCCGTATGATGACATTATAGCTCCGAGATGGACCTGCTGCCATCTTTTTGAATAATCTATCCTGATATCCCTGATGGGAGTTTTATGGAGACTCCCGAGTAATACAGGCACACTAAGCATTTGAATACCGTTGGAAGACAGTATATAGCACCTGTTGCGGTAAGATTGTTTGAGGTAGTTCTCTTCGTTTTCAATAAGAACTTCATCATATTCTGCTATTGCCGCGAAGTATTCGGAGGGAGGAAGATATGCAGTAGAAAGGTAAACTGTCGCAGGCATAAATTATTAGGATTATTTCATCCTGTTGATCATGCTTGCTGAGAAACCTGCGCCGAAGCCATTATCGATATTAACAACAGTGACTCCTGCAGAGCAGCTTGTCAGCATAGCCAGCAGAGCCGAGATACCTCCGAAATTGGCGCCATAGCCAACGCTCGTCGGCACAGCAATGACAGGCTTATCAACCAGACCGCTTACAACACTGGCAAGGGCTCCTTCCATACCTGCAATCACTACCACTACCTTGCTTTTTCTTATCTCCGGGAGCTTATCAACAAGCCTGTGAATCCCGGCTACACCTGCATCATAGATCCTTGTAACTTTATTCCCGAGGAGCTCTGCAGTTACTGCAGCTTCTTCCGCAACCGGAATATCTGAAGTTCCTGCTGTTATGACCGCAATTGTGCTTCCAGGGATAGTTGTTTTCTTCTTTTTTATAGAGATGATCCTTGCTTCTTTGTAGTAAACTGCTTCAGGGAATATTGATTTTATCTCATTAAACATATTCTCACTGGCCCTTGTGCCAATTATATTATTTTCTTTCTTTATCATTACCCTGAATATTTCACGAACCTGTTCGGTCGTCTTGCCTGCGCAGTAAACTATTTCAGGATAACCGGTTCTCATTTCACGGTGATGATCAATCCTGGCAAAGCCAAGGTCGGTATACGGAAAAGTTCTGAGCACTTCAAGTGCTTCAGCAACACTTTTACTGCCGTCCCTGACTTCTTTCAACAGTTTTTCAGTTTCTTTTTCTGTCATTTTATTTCAATTCAGTATTCATACTACCTGTTCTGTAACCCTCAAGGTCCAAAGATATATATCTGAACCCGATTTTTTTTAAGCCCTCAATGATACTGTTTTTCTGCGGATCACATATGATCTTTTCAGAATAACCTGGGAGTAGCTCAATTCTGGCAATATCTGAATGTGCCCTGACCCGGGCTCCCGGATATCCCTTTTCCAAAAGCAAATCTTCTGCTTCTTCAACCATTTTTATTATGCCAGGGGTAATTTCCGTATCATAAGGGATTCTTGTCAGCAGACAGGCCATAGCCGGTTTATCCCATATTTTCAGACCTGCATTCAGGCAGAGCTCCCTTATTTCTTTCTTTGTCAATCCGGCTTCTGCAAGCGGGCTCCTTACTTCCATTTCTTTTAAAGCCCTCAGACCCGGCCTGTATTCGCGGGTATCATCAGAATTAGTACCGTCAATTATGTGTTTAAATCCATTTTCTCTTGCAAATTCTACAAGATGACTGAATAGCAGTTTTTTGCAAAGATAACATCTGTTCTGCGGGTTGTGTCTTATCGCTTCCGGGAAGCTGATATCTATGATCTTGTGGTTGATACCATGAGCAGCTGCGAATTCAATCGCTTCGTTGATCTCACGTGCCGGCATATAGGGAGTCCGGATTGTTACAGCTATGAACCTGATATTATTCAGCCTGCTTGTATGATAGACAAGGTAAGAGCTGTCAAGGCCACCGGAGAACGCAACCACAAAAGGACTCAAACCTGTCAGTAGGGTGTCAAGCCTGTCAGTCTTTTTCTGATCCATAATACCTTAATTATTCATAGAAATTTTATCTGGTCAGAAAATAGTTCTACTTTCCGTTTATTGAAGCCATGATCCTGAAATAGACCTCCTTCACAGGAAGGCCCTTCTCAAGTGCTATCTTTCTGCATTCCTCATATTCAGGTTTGCACGATACTTCCTTGTCTTTATAAAAAGAACGTTTAACAGTAATATTTCCGTATGGCGACTGAACAACTTCGAATTTCCTTACAAGAGTATCCTTCCTGAAGGAATAGGTTCTGACTCCCACGGTTGTGGATTCATTGAAGATGATCTCCTTTATTTTATCTTCGTGACCGCGTTCACAAATGACATTCAGAACATTTCCCGGTCTGCCTTTCTTCATTAATATATTTGTAATAAAAACATCAGAAGCTCCTGCTTTAAATAATTCATCTGAGATATGTTCGAAAAATTCCGGATTCATATCGTCGATATTGCACTGGATCATCAGGGCATCGTGTCCTCCCTGCGGTTCTTCTGATTCAGCCAGAAAAACCCTCAGAAGGTTAGGAACGTCAGGATGTTCCTTCTGACCGACTCCGTATGCAGTCTTTTCAATCCTGATAGCGGACGGCATTTTTGGCATTGTCACCAGGGTTGCAAGTATGGCTGCACCTGTAGGAGTGGTAGCTTCAAAATCAACACCACCTTTTCTGACCGGTAAGCCCTTGATTATTTCAACAGTGGCAGGAGCAGGAACAGGCAGCTTTCCGTGTGCGCACTTGACAAATCCACTTCCAAGTTCAACTGTCGAAACCGTGACAGCTTCAACATTCAGTTTATTAAAGCATATAGCGGCACCAACGATATCAATTATTGAATCCACGGCTCCCACTTCATGAAAATGGATCTCATCGGGGCTGACACCGTGGACCTCTGCTTCTGCTTCAGCAACAACTCTGAATATTTTCCGGCTCAGTGCTTTGGTCTTGAGGTCGAGCGCAGATTCATTTATTATTTTCTCAATATCAGACAGATGCCTGTGAATATGTTCATGGCGGGTCTGTTTTACAGTGACTTTAGTGCCGGTTATCCCGTGCCGCTGGGCTTTCTCAACAACAAGTTCCCATCCTTTGAGATTCAGCTTATTCAATTCATCAACAAGATAGGTCTGGTCAATACCCAGATCAATCATTGCTCCGAGATTCATATCCCCGCTGATCCCGCTAAAACAGTCGTAAAAAAGTAATTTCATTAGTCAAAATAGTTTTACTGTTAGACAAACAGAAATGGTTATTGTTGTGAAACATCCCAAAATTCTCAGGATGCTAATATACAATTTCCATATGATCTGTCAGATTCTTCGCTGGTACAAAAATTAATTCAGGTCAGGCCGTTAAGAGTATTTAAGATTTATAATTACGGAATAAAGAAAAAAAATTGTACTTTTCGGCATTCTCGATAATTATCCTGTAATAAACTAATAGAGTTCACTATGAAGAGACGGGATTTCCTTAAAACATCGGCTGGGGCCGGACTTATGGCCGGCGCAGCCTTCAGACTCGGCAGGTATGATAATCTGATGACAAGCCGTGCCGGGAATGCCAAGTATGATATGGTTGCTATCAAGGGTGGCTCTCCGGAAGCTATGTTCGATCTAGGGATACAGGAGCTGGGAGGAATGAAAACATTTGTGAGTAAAGGTCAGAAAGTCCTTGTCAAACCGAATATCGGATGGGACGTTGTACCTGAATTCGGAGCATGCACAAATCCCCTGCTAGTTGCACGGGTTATAGAGCACGTCCTGAGAGCCGGAGCCAAAGAAGTTTATGTATTTGATAATTCGGTAGACTACGGACCAAGCTGCTACAAGACTTCCGGTATCGAGAGAGCTGCTAAAAATGCAGGTGCCAAAGTTGTCCCTGCTCATTCTGAACGCTATTATCAGCAGGTTGAAATCCCTGGCGCTGTAGTGCTTAAGAAAGTCAAGGTGCATGAGGTCCTCCTTAATACCGACGTTTTCATTAATCTACCCATCCTGAAAGATCATGATACCACAAGAATGACAGCATGCCTTAAAAACATGATGGGCGTGATCTGGGACCGAAAATGGTGGCATTCAAATAATCTTGACCAGTGTATTGCTGATTATGGGTTGTTTGAAAAGAAACCTTCTCTGCATATACTTGATTGCTATAATGTTATGTTTAGAAACGGCCCAAGAGGAATATCAAAACAGGATGTCGTCCAGATGAAATCCCAGATAATTACAACCGACTGGGTGGCAGGAGACACAGCAGCCACAAGATTACTTGGCATAGAAACATCAAGGATTGCACATGTTCCTCTTGCAAGCAAACTCGGACTCGGGACGATGAATATTGACGCTCTCAATATTAAAAGGATTCAAATGTGATTTGATGAAAACGCCCTTTCTTCGGAAATTCAGAATACTTTTTTCGGCAGTTGTTTTTATCTGTTTCTTTCTTGTATTTGTTGATCTAAAGAACCTGATACCGGTTAATTATATTAATATACTTCTGTCGTTGCAGTTCATTCCTTCCTTATTGAAGTTTTTTGATCTCAGAACATTCATAACGGCAGGTTTCATAGCTGTTTTAATTCTGACATTGCTGACGGGAAGGACATATTGCTCATTTTTATGTCCTCTTGGAATAGGCCAGGATTTTTTCAGCAGGATAGGAGGCCGGATAAGAAAAAAATTCAGGAGATACGGTTATAAAAAACCATTTACTGTAATCAGGTATACGTTACTTGGTATTACAGCCGTAATCACCCTTATTTGGGGCGTTTATATGCTGACGCTTCTCGATCCTTACAGCATATTCGGAAGGTTCATGACATATTTCGTAAAACCTGTTGTTATTGTTATTAATAACTTTGCTGAAGGGATACTTGCAAAATTTGATATCTATTCCCTTATTCATGTACCTGTACTGGGTTTCAAGCCGTTTGTCTATATAGTACCTGCTGTATTTGCACTTCTGATTGGAGGATTATCCCTTACCAAAGGAAGACTTTATTGCAATATGATTTGTCCTGTAGGCACTCTCCTCGGGCTCTTTTCAAAACTCTCCCTGTTCAGGATCAGGATCGACGAGAGCACTTGTACAAGGTGCGGCAGATGCTCGATAGGATGCAAATCCTCATGCATTGATTTTCTTAGATATGATATTGATGTCACACGTTGTGTCGATTGTTTTAATTGTATAAAAATCTGTCCCGACAAAGCTATCTCATATAGTCTTGTCAGGTTAAAAAAGAAAACTCCTGAAACAGATCCCGGCAGGCGCAGGTTTGTAGCAGGATCGCTTCTGCTGCTACTTGGTATCCCCACAGTACTGCGGGGCCAGGAAAAGAAGGTTCCTAAAGCAACAAAGCAATCAACTGTTAAAGAGGATAAGACTTGTCCGGTTTGTCCCCCGGGAGGTATATCTATTGAAGATTTTCAGCAGGATTGTACAGCTTGCTCCCTTTGTATATCAAATTGTCCGACAGGTGTTTTGCAGCCGGCCTGGCTTGAATATGGGGTTTCCGGGATCATGCAGCCAGTCATGGATTATCACCGGGGGTTCTGCAATTACAATTGCACTAAATGCACCGAGATTTGCCCGACCAATGCGCTCCATCCTTTAGTGCTTGAAGCAAAAAAGCTTACACAGCTGGGGCAGGTCCATTTCATTAAGGATAACTGCATAGTAAAAAATGAAAAAACCGCCTGCGGTGCCTGTTCCGAATCATGTCCGACAAAAGCGGTATATATGGTTCCTTATGAAGGCGACCTTGTAATTCCTGAAACAAATCCTGAGATTTGCATCGGATGCGGTCAGTGTGAATATTCCTGTCCCACAACTCCTTACAAAGCAATATTTGTGAACGGAAATCCTGTTCATCAGGTAGCTAAAAAACCTGAGAGCACCGAAGCTGAAATAGCTATTCCTGACGAGTTCCCGTTCTGATCATCCCGCATAGCATCAGTTATGTCAAATCATAGAAAACATCAGAAATGTTTGCTTTGTGATCTGATTATCAAATATTTTTATTATATTAGTATTTATTGGGGTTATGAGTCCGTCACATATTGAACATATCGGTATTGCCGTAAAAGATCTGAAATCAGCCGTCAGATTGTACGAAAACCTTCTGGGACGTGAATGCTATAAAATTGAAGAAGTGCCTGGTCAGAAAGTACGGACTGCCTTCTTCAGAATAGGTGAGGTGAAGATTGAACTTCTTGAATCAACTGACCCTGAAGGACCCATTGGTAAATTCATCGAAAAAAGAGGTGAAGGAGTACATCATATTGCTTTTGCAGTAAATGATATCGGGAAGCAGCTGGAAATTGCAAGAGACAATAATATAGGACTTATAAACGAGATCCCGCAGGAAGGAGCGGATGGTCTTGATATAGCTTTTATTCATCCTAAATCAACCTCCGGTGTTCTGATAGAACTCTGTGAAGATAAAAGGAGCGGACCTGAATAAATCATAAATGATATGAACAGGCAGATTGCTGTAAGTGGTAACTCAGGGCCAAAGGTCAGATCAGATTGTGAAATAACAATTGAATTAAAAAACAAAGGTGGCCTGACTATCGATCTTGAGTCAAGAGTCAAAGTTCTTTATGGAAACTCAATCACTGAACTTTGCAGACAGACCCTGCATTTTTTCGGGATAAAAAATGCTTATGTTAAGATCTCTGATTCGGGAGCTTTACCGTTTGTGATAACTGCACGTGTTGAAGCTGCTTTAAAGAAACTTATTGATACTAACAGCGAATACCTTCCTGAAATTACCAATCAGGGAGGCTATTCTTTCTCAAGAGACAGGTTCAGGTTTTCGCGACTCTACGTACCTGGTAATACTCCCAGTCTGATGATAAATGCAGGCCTCTATGGAGCTGACGGGATCATCCTTGATCTCGAGGATTCAGTTGCTCCTGATAAAAAGGATGAAGCCAGGATTCTTGTCAGGAACGCGCTTCGTCAGCTTGATTTCCGGGATGCAGAAAGAATGGTAAGGATAAACCAGTCAGAAAAAGGACTCGAAGATCTGTGGTACGTCGTGCCGCATAATGTGAACCTGATACTGATACCGAAATGCGAATCGGAAGATGATATACATTTAGTAGAAAATGAGATCAATAAAATCAGGAAAAAGCACAGGATTAATAAAGTCATCTTACTGATGCCAATTATAGAGAGCGTATCGGGGATCGAAAATGTGTCGTCTATTGCCAGGGCATCAGAGAATATTGTTGCATTAGCTATCGGACTGGAAGATTATACGGCAAGCATTGGTGTGTCAAGGACTTTTGAAGGCAGGGAATCATTCTATGCAAGATCAAGGCTGGTTGTGGCGGCAAAAGCAGCTGGTATTCAGCCTATTGACTCCGTTTTTTCAGATATTGATGATCTGGAAGGTCTTAAAAGAAGCATTATTGAATCCAGATCACTGGGCTTTGAAGGGATGGGATGCATCCATCCCAGGCAGATACCGGTCATCAGTGAGGGTTTTGCTCCAAAGGAAGATGAGATAGAAAAAGCAGTTAAGATCATTCAGGCTTTTGAAGAGGCAAAGAGCAGGGGACTGGGTGTTGTGGCACTTGGCTCTAAAATGATTGATGCTCCTGTTGTGGCAAGAGCTCAGAAAACGATTGACCTGGCTGTCAGGCTGGGTAAACTTTCCCGTAACAGGGCTGAAGATTGACAGGATAACTGATAAAAATTTAAATGATATTCATATGGCGGCCAGGACTGTAATAAATGCAGCCGGAAGAGAAGTTCCGCTGCTGATTAACGGATCACCAGCTGTTCCTTACAAAGGAGTTGGCAGGCACCGTCCTGCAGGAAGGAAATATTCGCCACCAATACCTGTCTGTGCTGATTATCCGGCTGATGGCAACAAAGTTGTTAAATCGCTGGAAGAAGCTTTACGTAAGTGCGGTCTTAAAGATGGGATGACAATCTCTACACATCATCATATGAGGGATGGAGATCTTATCAGCAATGAGGTTTTCAGGATCGCATCAGAAATGGGCGTAAAGGATCTGGTCTGGTTCCCTTCAGCATCATTCCCGTGCAACGATCCTTTGATAAGGTATCTGGAGGATGGAACGATCAACAGGATTGAAGGCAGCATGAACGGCCCTCTGGGGATGTTCGTTTCTGAGGGTAAGATGAAAGGCATGGCAGTACTTCGTTCTCATGGAGGGAGGGTGCAGGCTATCCAGGATGGAGAGGTAAAAATAGATATTGCAGTTCTTGCAGCTCCTACCTGCGATTCTTTCGGTAACGCTAAAGGAACAGGCGGCGGTTCAGCCTGCGGGGTACTGGGATATGCAAAAGCTGATTCAATTTATGCAAGCAGGGTCATACTTGTAACTGATAATCTGGTAGATATACCATGCTTTCCTATGGAGATAGAGGGGAATTATGTCGATTATGTCGTTGTTGCCGATAAGATAGGGATCCCGGAGAAAATAGTTTCCGGGACCACAAAAATAACTCGCAGCCCTGACCGGCTTCTGATAGCTGAGATGACAGCATCATTTCTCGAAAGATCCGGTATACTGAAGGATGGAGTCACTATTCAGGCCGGGGCTGGAGGGACATCCCTGGCAATCGCCGTCTTTGTGCATGAGATAATGAAGAAAAATAACTGGAAGGCGAAATTCGGATTCGGAGGCAGTACCAAATATATGGTAAAAATGCTCGAGGACGGGCAGATGGGATATATACTTGATGCTCAAGCTTTTGATCTTGAAGCTGTTAGATCAGTTGAAGTAAATCCCAACCATATTCCATACTCTGTATTCAACGCTTATAATTATCATTCAAAAGGGAACCTCACAAGTATGATGGATATTATGATCCTCGGAGCTACTGAGATCGATCTCAATTTCAATGGTAATGTGGTGACTCATTCTGATGGTTATCTCCTTCATGGCATCGGAGGCTGGCAGAACTGCCTTCATGCAAGAAATGTCATTATACCTGTACCACTGTTCCGCGACAGGATTCCTGTAATTGTCGACAAAGTGACGACTCTCTGCGGCCCCGGCGAACTTATTGATGTTGTGATAACCGAACGCGGCATTGCAGTAAACCCTCTGAGGAAAGATCTGATAAAGAGTGTGAAAAACAGCGGATTACCGCTCAGAAGCATAAAGGAGCTGAAAGAAGAGGCAGAAAGTATCTGCGGGAAACCCGAAAAACCTCAATTTGACGATAAAATTGTGGCAGCCATAAAGTGGGTTGACGGCACTGTAATTGATGTGGTGCGTAAAATCAAGTCAAAATAATCCTATTCCTGATGGGGGATGTTATTCAGTACATCTATCAGCAGATCCCAGAACATCTGAGTGGTTTTGATCTCGATTTTTTCTTCGGGTGTGTGGGCTCCTCTTATTGTGGGGCCGATTGAGATCATGTCTATACCCTTGAATTTCTTATAAATAAGTCCGCATTCAAGCCCTGCATGGATCGCTCTTATATCGGGTTCCCGGCCAAAGAGTTTCCTGTAAGATTTCTGGGTTATCTTCAGGATCTCGGAATTGATATTTGGTCTCCACCCCGGATAACCCTCCGAATGGGTTACTTCTGCTCCTGCAAGCCCGAGACAGGATTCAACCATTGCGGCAACATCGTACTTTGAGGATTCAATTGAGCTTCTCTGAGTAGTGACAATTTCAATTTTGTAATTATCAATAAATTTAACTGAAGCAAGGTTAGTCGAGGTTTCAACAAGGTTATCCATCTCTTTCGACCATGCAATAGCGCCATGGGGGCAGCATGTGAGGCTGTTAAGCAACCGCCTCTGGCTCTCATCATCCATAGTGTGTCCGGGCAGGTCTGCTTCTTTTACCGATACCTTAAGATCTTTCTCAAGATCACCGAATTCTTCAAGAAGGATCGTATAGAAGCTGTCAATCCAGTTTATGACCTGTTCCACGTATGGTTTTTGAACTACTATTGTAGCAAAGGCCTCCCTGGGAATGGCGTTCCTGAGATTTCCGCCATTAAACGAAGAAAGTGAAATATCGTAATTATTTGAAAGGTTCCAGAGGAACCTGTTCATTATCTTAACCGAATTACCATAACCTTTATGTATCTCGTCTCCTGAATGTCCCCCGTGAAGACCTGTTATAGCTATTTCAAGAGCAGCACTGCCTTCCTCAACAGGTAATGGATTATATGGCATTATCCCAACAGTATCTATTCCTCCTGCACAGCCTATATAAAGAATGCCTTCATCTTCAGAGTCAAGATTGATAAGTATTTTGCCTGTGAAAAAATCAGGTCTCAGGTTAACGGCTCCTGTCATTCCAGACTCCTCATCAACTGTAAACAGACACTCTATCCTTCCTGATTTCAGATTTTTATCTGAAAGAATTGCAAGCTGAGCAGCTAATCCAATACCGTCATCAGCTCCGAGAGTAGTCCCCTGTGCCATAACCCATTCATTATCAACAACAGGTTTTATGGGATCTTCTGACCAGTCGTGAGGATGATCAGCATTTTTTTCTCCGACCATATCCATATGGCTTTGGAGGACGACGGTCTTTATCTTTTCAAAACCTTGTGAAGCTGGTTTTACTATCAGAATATTTCCAACAATATCCTCTTTTGATTCAAGATTATTTTCAAGAGCAAAATCCAGGAGATACTTCCTTATTTTCTCTTCATTCTTCGATAATCTGGGTATTTTACAGATATCCTCAAAATAGGTCCAGACCGGAGAAGGTCTTAAACCGCTTAGAATGCTCATGCTAGAACTAATGTTATTGGTACAGTATACAAAGTTATTAATTTTTATTTCTTGTAAGACATAACCAATTAATAATCACTCTTTACTTGCTGGGTATTTTTGATTAACTTTACTATAAACTTATATTTCAAACCATGGCAAAACGGACAATAGTAGCTCTGCCTGGTGATGGCATTGGAGCTATAGTTCTTAAGCAGGCTGTAAGGGTTCTGGATGCTGCAGGTTTTAATGCTGAATATATTTACGGCGACATTGGCTGGGAATTCTGGAGGAAGGAGGGAAACCCTCTCCCACAGAGGACACTCGATCTCATCGCAAAGCATAAAACTGCTTTGTTTGGAGCAATAACATCCAAACCCAATGAAGAAGCTAAGGCCGAGCTGGATCCTTCGCTCCAGGGAAAGGGATTTACATATTCAAGTCCCATCGTTGGTCTAAGGCAGTATTTCGACCTTGACATATGCATTCGTCCATGCCGGTCGTATACCGGTAATCCGCTTAATTTCGTAAGGAGAGGACCGGGCGGAGTTATTGAGGAGCCGTTTATAGATGTTGTAATTTTCAGGCAGAATACAGAATGCCTTTACTCTGGTGTGGAGTGGACCAATCCACCGGCAGAAGTCTACAAGGCATTTCTCACACACCCGAAATTCAGACAGAATTTCGGAAATGTTCCGGTAGAGGAGCTTTCGATATCTGCAAGGATATTCACAAGGAAAGCTACTGAGAGGATACTGCTGGCTGCATTCGAATATGCAGAAAAATACGGATATAAATCCGTAACGGTTTGCGAAAAGCCCAATGTGGTAAGGGAAACATCGGGCCTGATGTGGAAGCTCGCAAAAGATATCCAGAAATCACGTTTTCCCTCAATAAAACTGCTTAATACAAACATTGATGCCCAGATGATGTGGCTCACAAAAAATCCGGAGGATTACGGGGTTATCGTCGCCGGGAATATGTTTGGAGATATTGCATCTGATGGTTTTGCAGGACTTATAGGCGGGCTAGGATTTGCCTGCAGTGCGCAATTCTCATCCGACGGAATTGCAGTATTTGAACCCACACACGGTTCTGCTCCTAAATATGCCGGTTATGAGATACCTATAGTCAATCCGATCGCTATGATAGAATCATGCTGCATGATGCTTGATTATCTTGAGGAGAAAAAAATAGCCGATTCTGTCCACAATGCAATAGCTGAGGTTATAAGGGAAGGAAAAGTTAAAACATACGATATGATGAAGATGCAGGGCAGGCCGGAAGTAATTCAGGAAGGCGCTGCTTCCACCATTCAGATGACAGATGCCATAATTTCAAAATTAAGGAAATAAAGATCAGAAAATGACAGATACAGTTAAACAAATGTGGCCTGAACTGGAATGGATAAAGGACCCCGTTCTCAGAGAAAAGACCGCAAGGACATGGGAGACAGCTCTTGAAAAAAGTGTGCTTAAACCTGGAGACCTTGAAAAGATACCTTTTACACTTCTGTGCGGTCCAAATCTCAAAGTAAGCTTTATATCACATAAGAGATGTGTAGTGCATCTGGCAAAGGAATGCGGAGAAACGATACAAAAATTTTTCGGGGATGAACTGCCTGTTGATATGGATGTTCTGATCTCGGGAGCTATCCTTGCTGATGTCGGGAAAATGCTGGAGTATGAATTGAATAGTGAAGGCAAAGCTGTGCAGGGGAAATATGGAAAGTATCTGAGACACCCTTTCTCAGGCGTCGCTCTTGCTGAAAAATGCGGATTACCTCCCGAAGTGTGCCATATTATAGCTGCTCATGCCCATGAAGGAGACCTTGTAACAAGAAGCACAGAGGCATATATTGTTCATCATGCCGATTTTATGACCTTTCTGCCCTTTAAAAGCAGGCTGATCCCATGATCAGCCTAATTTCATCTTTTCCACTTCTTCAAGATTCCTTTCATTTGTAATGGCTTTTGCCTCCGGTGTATATAAGAAATCTATCAGACCCTGATATTTATCCATTATTTTACCTCTGACGATCTTCATTGTTGAATTCATCAGGCCATTTTCTTCAGTGAATCCCTCTTCAAGAATCGCTATAGCTACCGGCAGCCATCTCTGCGGGAACATCGTACCGTATTTGCCGTTTGTGCGATACTCATTAACCTCGCTCTCGATGAGATTAAGTATTGCTCTTTTCCCTTCTTCAGAGCTGGCTGTCAGATTCTTTTCTTCAAGATAAAGTTTCAGTGAATGCTGGTTTGGCACTATAAGACATACTGTATAAGGCTTTTGGTTATTATAGAGCATACACTGATCAATATATTTCGATTGTTCTGTCATGGCTTCTTCAATTCCTTCAGGGCTGAACTTCTCTCCATCATCTGCAATTAAAAGGCTTTTGAACCTTCCCAGCACATAAAGGAATCCATCGTCGGTCATATAGCCCATATCTCCTGTATGCAGCCAGCCATCTTTTATAGTTTCTCTTGTGGCAGCTTCATTCTTCCAGTAACCATGCATAACATTTCCTCCCCTTATGACAATTTCACCTTTTTCCCCAACCGGCAGTTCGTTCCCGTCTTCATCGCATATTTTAAGATCCATGTTATTGACAAGGACTCCGGATGATCCGAGCCTGTGACGTGAACTTGAGTTTGAAGATATTACCGGGGACGCTTCACTCAATCCGTAACCCTGGTACATTGGTATGCCGAGTGCGTAAAAGAATCTCTGTAGTTCTATATCGAGAAGAGCCCCTCCTCCGATGAAATAATCAAGTTCGCCTCCGTATGCCTCACGTATTTTGCTGAATATTAATTTATCATATAGCTTTAATAAGGGTTTTTTGAGTTTCTGAAATCCCTGGCCCTTATTCCAGCCCTCTTTATTATAGCTGTAAGATATTTTCAGAGCGTGATTGAAAAGCATCTCTGTGAATTTTCCCTTCTCCTTGATACCTTTTTCAATATTCTTCCTGAAATTCTTGGCTATTGCGGGAACACTCATCAGCAGGTTAGGTTTTATCTCCTTCAGGCACACAGGAAGATTTCTCAGAGTTTCCATAGGTGTTTTGCCAGGTTTTACAGAGGCTATGCTTGCACCTTTTCCCATAAATGCAAAAATACCGCAGGTATGCCCAAAGGAATGATCCCATGGCAGGATAAGCAGAGTCTTGTAAAACGGAGGAATGTCTATCAGACTGTAGGCCTGGTAAACATTCGAGATATAATTACCATGGGTAAGAATTATGCCTTTGGGATCGGCAGTAGTGCCTGATGTGTAGCAAATGTTCGCAAAATCGGAAGGGGTTATACTTTTATAAATCTCCTGGAATTTCTTTAAATTCTCCGGCACTTCAAGCCATTCCCGTCCCATCTTCCTTACTTCATTAAAATGGATCTCATTACCTGCATATTCTTCCTGCTTATCAAAGTGAATGATCTTTTCAATTGTCCTGCATTCATTTATTATCTCTTTTACCTTTTTATACTGCACTGAGGAAGTCAGGATCATTCGTGATTCTGAATGATTCAGGCGGAATTTTATTTCATCGGGATTCAGTTTAGCTGACAGGGGCACATTCATTGCTCCCGTGTACAATATTCCAAGCTCACCAATAACCCAGCTGTTGCGTCCTTCCGATATTAAGCTCAGCCTGTCACCCTTCTTTATTCCAAGGGTTATAAGTCCGGCTGCAAATTCATAGACCTGTTTCCTTGTTTCACCATAAGTAGTGCCTTCATACTTTTCATTCGGCTTCTCCCATAGATAAACATTGCTATTGAATTGCTCAACGCTTTCTTCAAAAAACTGGATTATTGATTTCATCGGCTATCTTTTATTAAATTAATTTTACCAGCCTAAGATACAAAATCCCTGAAATCTGAAAGACTGCAACACTTTTACCATCATTTGGATTCATATTCAATATTTTGTATCTTTGATTTATGACCTTTTTTAATTCAATCTGACTTTAATGAAATCTTATTCAATTTCCATGAAAAAAATTGCAGCAATCATTTTAGTACTTTTGTTAGCGCTTCCATCATGTAAATACTTTAAGGGGAAGAAGCTTTTTGGAGGCAAGAAAGATAAGGTAATGGCCGAATGGTTGATAAAGCAGGATAGTGTAAGAGTAGCCGATTCCATAAAGAAAGTCCAGGATCATCTGCTGGCAGTTGAGAATGCCAGGCTGGATTCGATAAGAATGGCTGAAGAAGCTGAACGGGCTCTCGCGTCGCAGTATAATATAATAGTAGGGAGCTTTGTTACTCCTGCATATGCACAGGACTGGGTTAATGAATACCGAAACCGCGGATATGATCCCAAAATAATAAAGCTTGAAGGAACTTCCTTTGAACTCGTCTCAGCTGAATCTCACAAGAGCTTCAGCAAGGCAGTATCTCGACTTGCCCAGTTTCAGGATACCGTGCAGATCGATGCCTGGTTATATGTAAAGCGTTAACAGTTTTTAAGCTCTGAATATAGTCTCTTCCCGGTCGGGTCCGACAGATACAAGCGTGACAGGTATACCGGTCTTATCTTCAATGAATTTTATGTAGTTCTTAAGATTAAGGGGTAGTTTGTCAAATTCCCTGATATGGGAAATATCTTCCTGCCATCCGGCCATCTCGGTGTAAACAGGTTCAAACTGAGTATTGTCGAAGGGTATCTCATAGAATTCTTTTGCACCTGATCTGTATGAAGTACAGACTTTTATACTGCTGAATCCTGACATCACATCGCTTTTTGTCATAAAGAGCCTGGTAACGCCGTTTATCATAATTGCGTACCTGAGGGCAGGCAGATCGAGCCAGCCGCAGCGGCGGGGACGACCGGTAGTTGATCCGAATTCGCGTCCGATATCTCTCAGCTTGTTTCCTGTTTCATCTTTCAGCTCGGTAGGGAAGGGGCCGCTGCCCACTCTTGTGCAATAAGCTTTAAAAATCCCGTATACTTCACCTACCTTTCTTGGTGAAATGCCAAGTCCGGTACATGCTCCGGCACTTATTGTATTTGATGATGTGACAAAAGGATATGACCCGAAATCAACATCAAGCATAGTACCCTGCGCACCCTCAGCCAGCATTCTCTTCCCACCGGAAGTAAGGTCGTTTATAAGATATTCGGTATTGACTATCCGGAATTTCTTAAGTGTCTCTATACCTTCGAACCAACCGGCCTCATACTCACCAAGATCGTACTGAAAATCATAGTTTTTCAGGATCAATAGATGCTCTTTCAGATGGTGTTTATACAGATCACGAAAATCACTCCTCAGGATTTCTCCGGCCCGCAATCCTTTTCGCGCTACCTTATCGGTATATGCCGGTCCGATCCCTTTTAATGTGGATCCGATTTTGGTGTTACCCATTGTGTATTCATAGGCAGCATCAAGGATCCTGTGCCCCGGAAGAATAAGGTTTGCCCTCGCAGAAATGATAAGCCTTTTCACGATCTTATCAACAGGAAGGCCGAGTGTTTCAATTTCCTTTTTGAAGACAGCCGGATCAATTACAACGCCATTACCGATAATATTTATCTTGTCTTCATGGAAAATACCTGACGGTATCAGGTGAAGTACATATTTTTTTTTGTTGATTTCGAGTGAATGTCCGGCGTTCGGCCCTCCCTGAAAACGTGCAATAATATCATAGTCAGGGCTGATTGCATCGACTATTTTCCCCTTTCCTTCATCTCCCCACTGAAGTCCTAACAGTATATCAATTTTCATTTTTTTATTTTAGTCCGGCTAATATGCAATAAGAAAGTTATTAAAACTAATAGATTGATTAAAAGGCGATTGTGAAATCGAGCCACGGAATTCCAATTATTATTCCCTTAGCAATATCTTTATTGTTTAAGAAAGCAAGGTCAATTGAGGTTTTTTCACCAAGGAATCTGATGCCATAAGAAAATATTCCGTAGAGTTTAAGCTCTTCATCTATTGTTCTGGGAATTATCCAGTTCTCGCTTACAAACGCAATTCTTCGTGAGACCCTGGTCATGCCGCTTACCGTAAAGACAGGTTTGGAACTGAATTCTCCGTCAGCCCAGCCCCAGCCAACAGCGGCAGTCAGATTGTTATTTGTGTTTCCGTAAGTGAAAAAACCGTTTAATGTTGCCAGTCCGCCAAAATCATCTACACTCTTGATAGTATTTGCATACAGAACATTAGCTCCTGCATAAAGATTGTTTGCTACTTTAAATGAAGCTTTTGGATTTATAAAAAAGGCATAAGGTCCCTCTCCTTTGGCCATAATTGAGATAATTTCAAAACCACCAGCAACACTTATATTATTTGTAAAGGCATAACATGCCGAATTAACAAATATCCATGTGTTCTGATAGTACCCTGAGCCCTTTGCAAGAGGAATAGCCGAGGATCCCAAAAGATATTTTGATGAATTGGGATTGGCAAACCAGATACCGCCGGCTTTCTGATCAGTTGCTGCTACTGCAGTCATTGATCTTATGTTCGATTTTTCAAGCCTTACGTCACCCATTGATCCTGACTGAATAACGATCTCTTTATCGTTATCAGATATCAGCTTACCGGAAACAACTGAACCGTCATTCATTGTTATCTGATATGTTTTGCCCGGTTCACCCTTTACTTTTTGCTGAGCAGAGAGAGAAAAAGTCGAAAGGCAGGTAACAAGCATGATGACTAATAAACTGTCAGCAATTTTTTTAATAGAGACAAATTCACTTTTCATAATCGGTTAAAGAATTAATTAATGGTTTTCATAAGTATTATTCAACTGAAATTATTAATACCATTTCATAATCTGAAGAAGGTTTAAAATGCAAGTTAATACTTAAAAACCACATGAAATATAGAATAATTCTAAAGCAATTAACAATTATACCAGTTTATTAACGCTTTGAATCCTTAAATTCACCATAAAT
>MWDJ01000006.1 GCA_002070505.1 Bacteroidetes bacterium ADurb.Bin145
TTCCTGTGATTAATTTTTTTTCTGGCTTTCACTGAAAAGCAACTCTTTTTCCTCTTTTGTAAGACTGTCGTAACCCCCTTTGGAAATTTTATCCAGTATCTGGTTGATCCTTTCCTGGTGATCGGCTTTTATCTTATTATAATCATAATCTGTAGCCGGTTTTTTGTAGCTTACCTTCAGTTTTTTCCTTGGCTTGAATATAGTGGCGAAAAAATCGATGATCTTATTGAACCCCTTGCCTATATCACGACCTTTTCTCAGGTTCAGTATATAAAGGAGCCCGAAGAATGCCCCTCCGATATGTGCCAGTTTACCTCCTGAATTAACCGAGAAATCCATGAATGAGGTAAGGATGAATATTGCCAGTGCGACATATTTGATTTTTATTCTTCCGAGGAGGAATAAAATAATTGTATAGTCAGGAACATATGCTGCTGCTGCAATTACTACTGCCATGACTGATGCCGAGGCCCCTATTGCAACAGAATCTGAAACCATCCCCGTGAATGCCGGAAAGATATTGAAAGAGGCAACATAGACTATTGCCCCGCTTATTCCTCCAAGGAGGTAAACAGCTACAAGCTTTCTCTGGTCAAGATATTCGAGAAAAATCTTTCCAAACCAGTAAAACCATAACATATTGAACAGGATATGCCAGATATCCTTATGAGTGAACATATAGGTGATCAGGGTCCAGGGTCTTACAGGCAAAGTATTGAGTGAAGCCGGAATAGCGAACAGATCAAGCAGAGTGGATTCAATGTCCGGATTATCGAAAAGGAAGCTGAGAATTGCACAGATAAGAAAAACAAGGAAAACAAAAGCATTAATATAGATAAGCCTGGTAAGATTATTTGCCGTACTGAAGTTTTTCTTTATATCGTTCCAGATATTCATCAATATAGTGTCTTGGTTGTTTTTCGCCAGTATCTTAGCAGAATAAATCCAAACAGCATACCTCCCAGGTGAGCAGCATGAGCTATGTTGCTGCCGGGCTGCGTGAAGGCCAGGAAGAGTTCTATTCCGCCATAGATCAGGACAAAGTATTTTGCTTTAATAGGGATAGGGGGGAATATTATCATCAGTTGTGTATTCGGGAACAGAACTCCGAATGCAAGCAATATGCCGAACACTGCACCCGAAGCTCCAACAGTAGGGGTGTTAAGCAGCAGCTGAAGGCTTTGCATACCTGAATCACTGAATACCTTGCCGGCTTCATAATAGGCAGATCCCTCATTCAGTACCAGCTCAAGATTATCAGGAGTGATATTATTGACAAGCCTTGCATATTCGTAGGCAATTACAGATTCATGGGTAAGAGCAGCTCCAAGTCCGCATACAAGATAATAGATAAGAAAACGTTTTGGCCCCCAGACATTTTCAAGAACCTGTCCGAAAATGAACAATGCGTACATATTGAAGAAAAGATGCCAGAAGTTGGCATGCATGAACATATGGGTAAGTATCTGTACGGGTTTGAAGTTCTCTGATTTGGGAAAATACAGTCCCAGGGTGCTGTTAAGGTTGACTGAAAAGACATTTGCCGAAGCATAATATGCAAGAAGCATCAATATGTTGATCATTATGATGTTCTTTACAACAGGGGGCATTGAAAAAAAACCTCTTCCGTATGAATTCATATATTTCTAAAGTATTGTTCTATTGCTTTATTTTTCGTGGCAAAGCTAACAGTTACTTTTTAAACGTCCAACCGGCAGATATTCCTTATTTGAATTTCCTGTCAAGTTCTTCAAGGGTGATTATGTTTATAACAGGTTTCCCCTTTGGAGAATAATTCGGAGCCGAACATGCAAAAAGAGTGTCAAAAAGATCTTCCATTTCGTTCTGCATCAGTGGTTTGCCATATTGTATCGCAGAAGCGCATGCCATTGCAGCGGCAAGTTTCTCTCTTGCTCCCTGGGCCGGATCACCGCCGGCACTTTTATATTCTTCCAGGATAGTCTCAAGCATTTCAGCCGGATCAGAAGAACCTGCATCAGATGGCCTGCCTTTCAGCAGGATCTTATTTTTGCCGGCAAACTCTAAGCTGAAGCCAAGCTGTTTCAGATCTCCGGCAGCTTCCCTGAGTAATAAATAATCTGCCGGATTGGGTTCAATTGTCACGGGATATAATTCAGTCTGGCTTGCCGGTGTGTTACCTGCGAGGCAATCAAGGAATTTTTCATATAGTATCCTCTCATGAGCTCTTTTCTGATCGATGAACATCAATCCTGATTTCACAGGACAGGCAATATACTTATTTCTGATCTGAAAAAACTTACGGTTTTTCTCAGTTCTTGTCAGGAAGTTATCAGGATCCTCATTTTCTCTTTCAAGTGATGAATATAGCTTCTCCCAGTTCTCCTTGTTGGCCTTTTCAAACCGGTCGATGAAATCAGGTCTCTGAAGGCTCAGATCCTCTTTATCAAAAGGATTATAATCCGGATTTATATTGATCTCCGGAGGCCGCGGCAGGGTGTCGGATGAATTCCTTACAGGTAAATCTATCAGGACCTCATTTTCGAAATCAAGTGAAGGGACAATATTAAAACGACCCAGAGCCTCCCTGACCGAGGCCATCAATATCTGCCAGATGGCACTTTCATCTTCAAACTTGATCTCCGTTTTAGTAGGGTGGATGTTGATGTCAATTGAAGCAGGATCGGCTTCCATGAAAATAAAATATGCCGGGATTGTATCTGCAGGGAGGATATTCTGATAAGCTTCAGTTACCGCTTTATGAAAGTAGGGATGCTTCATAAAACGGTTGTTTACAAAGAAGAATTGTTCGCCATAGGTTCTTCGGGCATTCTCAGGCTTGCCTATGAACCCCTTGATCGAGATAAGGCTGGTTTCTGTCTCAAGAGTGATTAATTCCTGGTTTATCTGTTTGCCAAATACTCCGACGATCCGTTGCCTGTAATTGGTAGCTGGCAGATTGTATATTTCACTGTCGTTATGGCTCAGAGTAAACCTGATTCCCGGGTGGGCAATGACAACTTTCTGAAACTCATTTATTATATGCCGGAGTTCAGTAGTGTCGGATTTCAGGAATTTCCTTCTTGCGGGGACATTGTAAAACAGGTTTTTAACAGTGAAGCAAGAACCTTTTGGGCAGCTGCAGGGTTCCTGTGCCTGTACCCTCGAACCGCTGATCATTACCAGAGTTCCCGTTTCATCATTTTCTCTTCTTGTCTTAAGTTCGACCATGGCTACGGCGGCGACGGATGCCAGTGCTTCTCCCCTGAATCCTTTTGTACTTATTGCGAACAGATCCTGTGCTGATGATATCTTTGATGTAGCATGCCTTTCGAATGAAAGCCGGGCATCGGTCTCTGACATCCCGCAGCCATTATCGATTACCTGTATAAGCGTTTTCCCGGAATCCCTGATGATTACATTTATATTATCAGCTCCTGCATCAACTGCATTCTCAATTAATTCCTTCACCACCGAGGCCGGTCTCTGAATGACCTCACCTGCAGCAATCTGGTTGGCTACGGAATCAGGTAACAGTTTTATTATGTCAGGCATCTGTGAATGTATTGATAGTACTGATTATCTGTTTGATTCAGAGTCTGATATATAGTTTCAGCTATTTATCCGGACTTGGTTTCACAAATATATAAATAATTGACGGATGAGGTTTGCTGCTACAGTTACTCGTCCGGATTATTCAGAATATCTTTCATATTCTTATCTTTGGAGAAATATAATGAAACCCACATGACTGACCTCAATCACAAATACGATAAATATATAGTTCTCAGTCATGTGCGGTTCCATCATGCCATTAAAATCAAAATTATATTATGATGAAATGAAGAAAGGCTCAGTATTATTTTTCATTATCCTGTTATTCATATTTACTGCCTGTTCGAAAAAATCCGGCAGTGATCAGCTGAAGGTAATCACTTTGAACATAAGATATGATAATCCTGGCGACAGTTTAAATGCCTGGCCGTTCAGAGCGCCTTTAGTAACCGGGTTCCTTGATAAGGAAAAGCCTGATCTGATCGGATTGCAGGAAGTACTCTTCAGTCAGTATGTATATCTTGATTCGGTTCTTATAGACTATGCGTCGGCAGCTGCCGGACGTGAAGACGGAGTGCGGGCAGGGGAAATGAATCCGGTTTTTTTCAGGAAAGACCGTTTTGATCTTGTCAGGAATCTTACTTTCTGGCTGTCCGAAACACCTGAGGTGCCGGGATCCAAAGCATGGAACTCATCACTTCCGAGAATAGTCACCTGGGTGGAACTTGCAAATAAAAATACCCATGATCATTTATTCTTCTTCAACACGCATTTTGCACATGATTCAGATACTGCGAGGATAATGAGTGCGAAATTACTTTTATCCAGAATCGACACAATTGCCACTACATATCCTTTTATTGTCACAGGCGATTTTAACTCTCTCCCCGGCAGTGAGCCATATGACATCCTGACCGGACCGGCCGAAAGTGTTCCTCTGCTTATGGATGCAAAGGAAATCTCTGAAAAAAATCCCGAGGGACCAGTTTACACATACAATGGGTTTTCAGATACCTCCAGTTCAAACAGGATAGATTATATCTTTGTCAGAAATGGATTAAAAGTTCTGGATCACAGGGTATTCGTGAAAAAAGAGCGTCGGGTATTCATTTCTGACCACTGGCCGGTAGAAGCAATAGTGTCTTTATCACAAAAGAAATGATATCCGGAAGATCCCTTCCGGTTCATCCTTACACCTTATCCCAAGTGAAAGTTTCAGGCTGTCTTTCTGTAGCGATTAACAGCCAGAGTCGTAAAAACGATTGCAACCATTGTAAGAGATATAATATCCCTGCCGAGGTCGTGGAAGGTTGATCCTTTTAGCATGACCATCCTGTTGATACGCATTATGTAGGCAGCAGGATTTATGAGATTGATCTTTTGAGCCCAGACCGGCATGCTGTCTGCAGGAGTAAAAACACCGCTCATCAGTACAAAAACGATTATAAATAAGAAAGCGCTGAACATATATTGCTGCTGGGTTCCTGAAAAAGTTGAAATTAAAAGTGCGAGCCCCAGCAGGGCTGTCATGAATATAGCCGAGCACAGGAACAAAAGGGCGATGCTTCCTTCAAACGGTATTCCAAAGGCCAGTCTTCCAATTATCAGACCTATAGAAAGATCAACCAGCCCTATTATCAGAAAAGGGACCATTTTTGCTGTTATGAACTGGTATTTTTTTACCGGAGTTACATTGATCTGTTCAATTGTCCCGCTCTCCTTTTCCTTTACCAGATTAAGCCCTGCAAGGACAAATCCTATAGCAAGTATCAGTATCCCAAGTACTCCCGGTAGCATATAGAATTTATAATTGAGCAGTTCATTGTACCAATACCTGTTTGTCACTTCTATCTGAGGGGGAAGCTGTAAAAACCCCGGATCTGTATTATCAGTAAGTACTTTAAGGTTGTAATCGCGAATCACTCCTGTAAGGTATGCAAGCGAAAGCTGAGCATTTACAGCATTAATCGCATTAATTGAAACAAATATTTTGCCTGGCTGTGCCAGACCTTGTTCCTTACCGAAACCTGATGGTATCTGAAGGATCATATCGCATTTGCCCCTGTGAAGCAGGTCATTGCCTTCCGGCTCTGAAAATGTCGAAAACCTGACCTTGAAGAATGTCGATCCTTCAAGCCTGCTCACCAGTTCTCTCGATTCAGTCGTCATATCCCTGTCAATAATGCAAAGCTTCACATTCTTGATCTCAAAAGTCACAGCAGGTACAAGCAGCAGCATCTGAACAATAGGGACCCCGAAAATCGCTTTTCCTATAAACCTGTCCCTGAAGATCTGCAGGAATTCTTTCCGTATCAGATATAAGATTGTTCTCATTTATCACAAATTATCTGTTGTCGGGTGTCATTTTAATTAAGTCTTATCCTGAAATTACGGATACTGAACCATATTGAAACTGCAGTAAAAAATATTAGTATCAGAGTCTCTTTCCAAACATAGAGTAATCCTGTTCCTTTTATCATAATGTTTTTAATTACTGTGATGAAATATCTGGGAGGGAAAAGCATACTGAACCATTCATAACCTAAAGGCATATTCTCAAGGGGAAAGATAAAACCAGACAGAAGGATAGTTGGAAGAAGAAGGCCAACAAGTGTTATGAAAATGGCCTGCTGCATCGTTTTTGAGACCGTCGATATCATAATCCCTACTGAAAGGCTCATCAGAATGTACAACATCAGTTCGGCAAGAAGGAGTATTATGCTTCCTTTTACGGGGAGCCCGAAAACGAACCATGACAGGATAAGTATCAGGATAGCATCAGCTATTGAGAGGATGAAATAGGGGATTACTTTACCAACGATTATCTGAACTGGCTTCAGCGGAGAGACAAGCAGCACTTCCATTGTCCCATATTCCTTTTCACGCGTTATTGTGATGGAGGTCATCAAAGCACATACAAGAGTCATTATTATTGTGATCACACCGGGAACAAACATAAAATGACCTTTTAGTGACGGATTATAGAACATTCTCACTTCCGACCGGACAAGGATATTGCCCGATCCCGGTTTTTGGATCAGCCCACTGTTGAAATCAGCTGTAATAGCAGTAATGTAATTGGTTACAAGACTTGCCATATTCGGCTCGGAACCATCTGCTATAATGTTCATTACTGCTTTACCTTCGCTTATTAATTTCCGGCCGAATCCGTTTTCAAAGATAACCACAGCCTTTATCTTATTCTTTCTTAGCTCGCGGTCAATCTCTGAGTAATTGAGTAAATCTTCGCTCTTTATGAAAAATCCTGATGAGCAGATCTTATCTGACAATTGCCTTGTTATTTCATCATGTGATAGATCAAGTATGCCTATGTTCGCATTCCTGAGGTCAGTTGTTACAATGAATCCGAACAGAAGGATCTCAGCAGCAGGGATCAGGAATATTATAATCAATGTCCTGAAATCCCTGAAAATATGCAGGAACTCTTTCTTTACAAATCCTAAGAATCTTTTCATGATCCTCAAATTCTGGTTTAATTGTTTTCAGACTTCACTTCGGGAGATAATGTTTTTGTGCCAGCCGGTCTCGCTATTTTTACAAAAACTTCCTCTACAGATTCTGCGTTGTAAAGTCTCTTCAGTTCAGCCGGGGAGTTAAGTGCTACGATCTTCCCTTCGCTCATTATTGAAACCCTGTCGCAATATTCTGCTTCGTCCATGTAATGTGTTGTAACAAAAACAGTTATCCCTCTGTCAGCTGTTTCATATATCATCTCCCAGAACTGTCTTCTTGTGATCGGGTCAACACCGCCTGTCGGCTCATCGAGAAAGACGATCCTTGGTTCATGAAGCACTGCAACTGAAAATGCAAGCTTCTGCTTTAGTCCCAGGGGAAGTGACGAAATAAGCCTGTCGCTGTATTCATGAAAGCTGAGCCTCTCAAACAGATCCTCGGTCCGTTTCTTTATTAAGGCCTTTGGCATGCCATAGATCCCGCCGTAAAGAGTAATGTTCTCCCTTGTTGTAAGGTCATTGTAAAGAGAGAATTTCTGGCACATGTAACCGATGTTCTTCTTAATTTTTTCCGGATCCTTTCTTGCATTATATCCAGCAACAATTACTTCACCGGAGGTAGGAGAGGAGAGTCCGGAAAGGATCCTCAGGGCGGTTGTTTTGCCCGCCCCGTTAGCCCCGAGAAAACCGAAAATCTCACCTTCGAAAACCTCAAAGTTAAGGTTGTCGTTGGCTGTAAAGCTTCCGAATTTCTTAACCAGGTTTTTGACCGATATAACTGTGTTCCTTGTCATTTTTACCTTTAAAATATATCTCTTTTCTCTTCGCCGTTGTGCCATTGCACCGTTGCACCGTTGCACCGTTTATTACATCCCTTTCAAAGGGGGAATTCATTCGTTTAACATGAGCTCGAGAAACCTGTCCTCAATGCCCGGATCAGTTTCAGTAATAACTGCGTTTTCAATACCCGATTTTTTAAGATGATCATATAATGTCATGTCTAATTTGTCGGTGTGGAATGTAATGTGGACAGAATCACCAAATGGATAGGCAGTAACAATCCCCGGATAATCACGGAGGACATTAATAAGCTTAAATTTTTCCGGAGCCCTGACGCTGAAAAGTTTTCTGCTGAATCCTTCCTTTATTTTCTGAGGGTCATCTATTGAAAGGATCGATCCATTCTGGATCAGGGCAACGCGGTTACATCTCATGGCTTCATCCATATAAGGTGTTGAAACAATTATTGTTATATTGTATTCTTTCAGTTTCCTGAGCATTTCCCAGAATTCAACCCTTGAGACGGCATCCACTCCCGTGGTGGGTTCATCAAGAATGAGAAGCTTTGGTTTATGGATCAAGGCACACGAAAGAGCCAGCTTCTGCTTCATCCCTCCGGAGAGTTTACCTGCAAGCCTTTTTTTGAATGGTTCGATATGCGAATAGATCTCGGCTATCAGATCATAATTCTCACTTACTGTTGTGCCGAACACGGTAGCATAGAAATTCAGATTCTCTTCGACCGAAAGGTCCTGATAAAGACTGAACCTCCCGGGCATATAACCGATATTTTTCCGTAATTCTTTATAATCCGAAACAGAATCAAGTCCAAGTACTTTCAGCTCACCTTCATCAGGAATGAGAAGTGTTGCAATGATCCTGAAAAGGGTTGTTTTACCTGCTCCGTCAGGTCCAATGAATCCAAAAATATCAGATTCATTCACATCAAAGGAGATATTCCGGAGGGCTTTAACATCCCCGAAACTCATATTTATATCTGATGCCTCGATAATCTTCTGCATCTCTAGACTTTGTCAAATATTGCTTCTCCGGGCATTCCTGATTTTATGCTGCCATCGTTTATTACATCGATCAGAACGGCATACACAAGTGTAACACGCTCCTCTTTGGTCTGAATGATCTTGGGTGTGAATTCCGCCTTGTCTGCGATATAACTTATTTTACCGGTGAAGGTCTGGTATTCTTTTCTGCCATCGTCAATCCTGACAGAACACTCCTGTCCGATCTTTATGCTTCCCAGCTGGGTTCCGCTCACATAAGCTTTTAGCCTTATCACCGACAGATCTGCGATTTTTACAAGAGGTTTGCCTGCTGCAGTTATTTCTCCTGCTTCGGAATATTTTTCGAGAACAGTTCCTTTAAGAGGGCTTCTTACAGTGCTTCTCAGAAGTTGTTCATTAACTGTTGCTTTTTTAGATTCATACACTGAAAGTTCAGCAGCGATTGATGCTTTCTGTGTATTATTGGCTGCTATCTGTTTCTGAAGAACGGCCAGCTGGCCGGCAAGGTCATCATATTGCTTCTGTGTTGCCGCCTCATCTTTGAGCATATTGCCGATCCTGGCAATATTCACATTAAGATTTGCGATCTGTTGATCCAGTATATCATTCTGGGCGTTTATTGAATTTATACGTGTTCTGATACTTCTCATTCCTGCATCTATCTCTGCTTTCTGAAGATGGAACAGAGTTGTGTCGATGAGTGCAATTATATTACCTTCATCAATATCCACACCTTCGGAGACATTAAACTGAAGTATGCGCCCGCTGGTCTCAGAAGAAACTACAACCTCCGTAGCTTCGAAATTGCCGTATGCATCAGCCTGGTTGTCATTCTTATTACATCCGGCCAGCATTACAGCTCCGATTAACATTAATGTTCTTATTTTCATTCTATATCCTTTCCGCAAATATTTAAATATTCCACCTGGGAGAGTGCCAGGTTGATTTTATGTATCTCATAGTTAATTACTGCCTGCTTTTCCGAATTGATCTCATTCAGAAGTTCAGTGGCAGTAATGGTACCGTTTTCATATTTCGATTCCGCCGAGAGAGTAATGCTCTTTCTCAGAGCTATAAGTTCAGTATCAGATCCGATAAGCGATTTAAGTGAATTTATCTCTGACTTCTTGCCTTCAAGAAGTCTGTTGAGGTTATCGGTGAGATCATCTTTTCTGTTATCGATTATTCTCTTCTGGAGGTTTATTATCTGTTTTTCATCTCTTGCCTTGTTCCAGTCAAAAATGTTCCATTTGACGCCGGCCCCGAGAATATAATATGGAGCAAATTCATCCCTGAAAAAATTATTGCCGGGAGGGTTCCCATATCCTAATGTGGCAAATCCGAATACTTTAGGCAATTTTTTACTGTCGATCAGCCTCAGACCTGCAGAGAGCTGTTCTTTCCTGAGATCAAAAACCTCAAGCTCCGGCCTTGCCAACTGAGGATTTATGTCCTCCTCAATCTGTGGCATAAGAAGTTCTGACGAACTATCGATCTCCATACCGGTGAGATCATTAAGGATTTTGAGCAGGGATTCTTTCCTGATCTCATTCTCCTTTAGCTGCTGGGTGAGTTTGATCCTCTCGGATGTCATTACCTCGGCATCCGATTTCAGTGCCATCCCATTGACAAGAGCGGATTGTATTGAGGATATTCGCTTTTCAATCAGGTTAAGGTAATTCTTCAGCAATTCTTCCTGTTTTTCAAGCAGAAGCAGGTTGAAGAAATACTGGTTTATCTGGCTCCTCAGCTTATATAATTCAGTTTCTGTCTGTTTCTGGTTAAGCTGCAGATCGGATTTTTCAATGAGGCGTGCACCCTTAATGGTTCCGCCGTCATAAATGACCTGGTTGATATCAACCGTGAATTTATACTGTTCGTGAGGCAGGGGCTTGATAGCATCCGCAATTCCGGGTATAGGGATTGAACCCAGTGAATTACTCAGATCGATCACTTCCGAATTATATAAGAAACTCCCGCTGGCATCGAGGCTGGGGAGCCATCCTCTTGTAAAGTTTTTATCCTTCAGCTGCCAGATTGAAGAATAGGAATCCTTTTCACCTGCCAGGGAACTTGCCTCAGCTGCCTTCTCATAGCAATCCTTAAGGGTGATTGCCTTTTGTGCGGTTAACGATACCGTTGCAGGCATCGATATAATCAGCAAAATGAGAACTGACTTTTTCATTCTGTGCTTTTTTAATCTGTTTTCTCAATTAAGTTAAGGTGAGTTCATCCCGGTTTGTTTTACTTATAGCTTTTAGAATGAACTCGGGAGCATAACTTTTTCTTTGTTCGAGATATTCGTCAAAATTGTATCCGATCTTTTCCATTACACCGGAAATAATTGGTTTGGCAAGAAAAGGGAACACGCTCATTGCTGCGACGGATGTCATGAACTGAGGGATGTTCTCTTTTGTTATATTATATTTCTTGAGATCTTTTTCATGTTGTTTTTCAAGAGTCTCCCAGAGTTTTTCCACATCAAGGTTTTGAATGAGCTTTTTTATTCTTTCGGGATGCCGGCTTAGTTCATATAGTATAAATGCCGGAAGGCGGGGATTTTGCTGAAGGAAGGTTATATGTTCCCTGAAGAAGAATTTAATTTTGTCTTCAAATGACAGTCTTTCGTCGAAAACAGGGGCAAATTTCTTAAACATCAGTCCCGCCATTTTCTCGAAAACTGCATTAAAGAGATGGTCTTTTGTCCGGTAATAATAATGGAGCAGTGCTTTATTTATTCCGGCATGATCTGCTATATCCTTCATCCGGGCACCGTCCATCCCCTTTTCGATGAATATTTCAGTTGCAGATTCGAAGATCTTTTCCTCAGTCAGCTTGTCGTTCTCAGTCATGTTTTTAAATATCTGTTTAAACTAATTAATTAAACCAAATGATTTAACCGAATGGTCAAAATTAAAATAATTTTTCTGCAAAACCAATTTTTTTGGATTATTATTTAAAAATTTTAAAATGCCCGATAAAAAACTTGCAGGTTATGAAATTTTTCTTATTTTTATAAAGAACCTGAAACCTATGTCTTAACCTGGAATGAAAAAGATTGTCTTATGATCTTATAATTCCAGCATGTTATTGTATATTAAAGATTTGTAATTATAAGTTTATTTTTCATGATTGAAGTATAATTATGAAGAAGAATATTACAGATCATTTTTTCGGAGAGCAGCTCTCGTCACATCTGTATTTTAATCAAAAATTGATTTACCCGGGAATAATTTAAGCTCCTGGTTCCCGACCAGTATTTCCCGCTTTACGCATCGAAAAAATGTTGGCCTCCTTGATCAACATAAGAAATTTCCTGGATGTCGGAAAACAATATCCAATTATAAATAATAATTGTTCAATGTTTAACCTTAAAAAGAATACAATGGAAAGTATAAATGGTCCTTGATAGAATCAGTAAGAGACCACTGATCAGGTCTCATTAGTAATATCGCTTTATAATCAAAATTGAATATTACAAACCTGTGAAAAATCTTAATTAATTATGCGTTATGCTTTTACACTTCTCTTTCTTGGGATTCTGCAGGTAAACATTTTTGTTGCATACTCGCAGGATACCAGGCTTTCGTTGAAATTTTCAGATACCGGACCTCAGATAGCATCGGAAAATTTTACAGCGGAAAGCGAATTCTCTTTTCTCTTCAAGGATAAGTTAACTAACCATGATTATAATGTTAACTTAATTGCAGATGATCGGTCACATGATGTGATCCCTGCAAATCTGTTTGCAGGCAACAGTATAAATTATCTGGCTCCTGAACCCAAAACCATTCGAACCTCTCTTCTCCCTGGAAATCCTGAAGATCTGATATTGCAGCAGCAATCAGTAACCGGGACAATAACAGATGCAACGACCGGAGAGAAAATGGTTGGAGTAAATATCCAGGTGAAGGGGACTACACTGGGAGCAATATCAGATATTAACGGAAGATTCTCTTTACCGGCAGTTCCCGGTGATGCTGTTTTGGTCTTCTCGTTTGTAGGATACAATCAACAGGAAATTGCCATCAAAGGCAGAAATGTAATCGATGTTGCTCTTTCCAGCCAGGAAATAGGTCTTGAGGAAGTAGTAGTTATCGGTTACGGAACCCAGAAAAAGGAAACTCTTACAGGGTCAGTAGCGCAAATTCAGTCAGATGCTATTGTAGCTACAAAGACCCCTACTCTTGCAGGAGCAATACAAGGAAAGATCGTAGGTGTTCAGATCAGGCAACAAACGGGTGAACCTGGTGTATTTAACAGTAGAATAAGCATCAGGGGATTTGGTGAACCCTTACTTGTAATTGACGGGGTAGTACGCGACGGGATGTCAGATTTTGAGAGACTTAATGCAGACGATATAGAAAGTATTTCCGTCTTGAAAGACGCTTCTGCCTCAATCTATGGAATGAATGCAGCTAATGGCGTTCTGATCGTAACTACTAAGAAAGGATTCGCCGGGAAAACAGAATTCACAGCTACTGGTATCTATACAGCAAAACAGCCTACTACTAATGTGTATCAATCCCTTGTCGACGCTTACACATTAAGAGTGATGAACAACGAAATGCTGAGGAATTCAAACCTTCCGCTGGCTACAAGTGAAAGTGATCTGGCAAAATGGAAAGCCGGGACCGAACCGGGCTATACTGATTACAATTGGTTTGAAGAAACTACCCGGGACTGGGTTACTTCGGAAGAAGCGAACTTTTCGGCAAGGGGAGGTAATGATGTTATTACCTTTTTCTCAAGCCTTGGATATATGACTGACCAGGGATATTTTCAACAGAATGAGCTTGAGAGATATAAGAAATATACTTTCAGGACTAATGTTGATGCTAAGCTGTCTAAAGGCTTAAGTGCGAGATTCTCATTTTCAGGAAGATATGAAAACCAGACTCAGCCTCCACAGGGTGTTTTCTGGATATTCAAACGAATAGTTGCTGCCGACCGCGGATATGGAGCATATACTCTGGCTAATAATGGTCATCTCAGCAGGGTCCCTGCCGAAAATACTAATGCCTGGGCCGAGCTTACCAAAGATATATGTGGATATAATCAGACTATAAATTTCCAATACCAGTCAACTATAGATGTAAATTATGAAGCACCTTTCTTAAAAGGCTTATCATTAGGAATTCTGGGTGCTTATGACGGGCTGGTAGGTGACAACAGATTATTAAATACACCGTATCAGCTGTATGATTACAAAACTGATGCACCTGTTGGTACTCCCGGTAAAGCAACATTTCAAAATACTATTACACATATGGTCAGGAAAAATATCCAACCCAAGATATCTTTCAGGACCAATATCGCACAGGCTCATAATATTAGTGCAACACTTGTGAATGAGATCAGAAAAGTTGATTACAACAATCTAAGCGGCAAGAGACAATATGATGATCTGTATACAAGGGATATCATAAATCAGGGTAGTTTAACAAATGCATCAACGACAGGATATCGCACTGAGCAGGCTTATGTCTCTTTCCTTGGACGTTTTAACTACGACTATAAGAGTAAATACCTTCTTGAATTCACCTTCAGGGAGGATGGCTCATACCGTTATGCTCCGGGAAGAAGATGGGCATTTTTCCCTGCATTTCAGGCAGCATGGCGAATAGGGCAGGAAGGTTTTATAAAGAATAATTTTCCAATAATATCTGACATGAAGCTCAGAGCAACCTGGGGCAAATCGGGGTACGATGCCGGAAACGCATTCGAATATGTTGAAGGCTATACATTTACCGGAGTCAGCGGAGGATACGCCTTTAGTGATGGAGTACTTACATTAGGAATGGTACCGCCGGGAGTAGTAAATAATTACTTGACCTGGGTCCATACAACAAGTTTGGATCTGGGTATTGATATTGAGTTATGGAAAGGAAAATTAGGATTTACGGCTGATTATTTCGAAAGGCTTGAAGATGGATTGCTGGCTACCCGTGTTGCCACTGTGCCAAATACTTTTGGTGCAAGCTTCCCCCAGGAAAACCTTAACAGTCAGGAAACAAAAGGTTTTGAGTTAATGGTCTCGCACAGGAACACAATTGGGAAACTGACTTATGGTGTAAACGCTAACATGACTTATTCCCGCTTATATTATCTGCACAGGGAGCAGTCACCCTACAGAAGCACCTGGAGCAGGTGGAAGAGTGGAACAGACGGCGACGGACGTATTCAGGGCAGAGCCTGGATATATGACAGAGATGGTATATGGACCAGCATAACAGAGCTTGAAGAAGGTGTACCTTTAATGGGTACTACCCTTGGTAACTCTCTTATGTTACCCGGAATGGACAGAATAGTTGATGTAAACGGAGACGGTATAATAGACAGTAATGATCAGATTATAGGTGCATGGGCCGGTTCGGGATTCTTCGGTGATGCACTGAACCCTCCTCTGCAGTATGGTATGAACCTGGATTTCCATGTTTACAATTTTGATCTCATTATTGGTTTATCGGGAGCCAGTTTGTTTTCTATGAACAAGTCAAGATACGACCAGTGGGGTTATGGTACCAGATACCCAATGCAATGGTCAAAATATCTTGACAGATGGCACACCCAAAATCCGACTGATAATCCTTTTGATCCCGCAACTGTCTGGATACCTGGTGAATGGGAGGCTCTTACAGCAAACGATGCTAATCAGACCTCGAACCTGACAACTGATAAGTGGAGAATGGATGCGACTTTTTTAAGACTCAAAACAATAGAACTTGGTTATAATCTGCCTTTAAAGTATGTTAATGCAATAAAGCTCAATAATGTCAGGGCCTTCATCAATTGCTTTAACCTGTTTACTCTCTGTAATAAAAATCTTAAGGATGTGGACCCCGAACGTGCTGAAGGAGCTTATGCAACAAGCAATACATATCCCTTAATGAGAACGTTCAATTTTGGTCTGGAAGTTAAATTTTAAAACCTAAAGAGATGAGAAAGATTTTAATGTATATAACAATTTTCACCTGCTTTCTGTTTCTGGCAGCATGCGAAGATTTCCTGACAATTGAACCTCTTGATAAGACCCCAGCAACAGTCCTGTTTAAAGATGTTGCCGGAGTTAAAACTGTTCTGGCTAATATCTATCAGAGGATGCCGGTAGAAGACTTCAACTGGACCGTGGGTGGATGGAATCAACATCCCGGAGGGGCATTCGGAGGATGGCACAAAGCAGGAATGACCGATGAAGCTGTTCTTGAAGGTAATCAAGGTTATCAGCCGGGAAGCACCCTGGGAGCATATTGGGATTATACCTCAATCAGACAGGTGAATCAGTTCCTGGAAGCCATATTGAACCTGAAAAACGAAGGTAAGTTGGCTGAAGCAACATATAAGTCACTTTACGGTGAAGGTCACTTTATTCTTGCATATATGTATTTTCAGATGGCTCGGCGCTACGGTGGTGTCCCATTGATTGATCAGGTTCAGAAACTCTCAGAAAGTGGCGACAATTCCGCATTGTTTGTTCCGCGTTCCACCGAGAAAGCAACCTGGGATTTCGTTCTCAGCAAGTGCGATCTTGCAATAGCCAATCTGCCAACATCATGGTCCACGACAGACGGAATCTACAGGGCGACCAAATGGGCAGCTCTGGCTCTTAAGTCAAGGGCAGCTCTTCATGCAGCTTCAGTGGCAAAATACTGGGATAAGGCTGCACTTACAGGTGATGCTGTTACCCAAAAACTTGTCGGAGGAATGACAGCAGCAGATGCCAATAACTACTATCAGATTTGTATAACTGCATCAAAGGACCTCATCGATAATTCCGGTAAGACTCTGTATAAGCCTAATCCTGTTAATAAAGCTGAAGCTGCCAAGAATTACCAGGACATATTCGAGACACCATCAATGGCATGGGATGAAATTATTTTCATGAAAGCATATATCGATGGTGCCGTTACAGGTCAGCAGGGTCACGATACGGATTTCTGGTTATATCCTCAACAGTGTAAGTTCCATAATCTTTATATGTCTTCAAGGTTTGGAGCTACTCTGGATATAGTAGACCTCTATGAAGATTATACCGATGATGGTACAGGTAAGAGCGCACCGGTTAAAACCAGGACTGATGGGATTGAGGATGATTTTATAAGTGATCCGAAAAATCTGACAAGTTTGACACAGCCATTTATTCATTATGATAATCAATATGATATTTTTAAGGATAAGGATGCAAGGCTGCAGGCAAGTGTTATTTTACCGGGTTCCATATTTCAGGGGACTCTGATCAATATGCAGGGAGGATTGGTTCAGACTGATGGTAAACCGGTGATCTATACGGTAAGTACTGCGGTTGGACCTGACGGAAACACCTATTATACCTATGGTTCCCCAAACGAAGCCGGATATTCCGCTTTCGGCCTTCTTGGTACAGCTGCAGCAAATTACAGCAGCACAGGTTTCGCCTTAAGGAAAACCTTACAGGATACCAAAAATGTCAGTACTAAGGCTCTCGGCGGTTCAACACAGCAATATGTTGATATGCGGCTGGCCGAGGTTTATCTGAATTATGCCGAAGCAGTTATTGAAAGCAACCAGGGTGATGCAGCACTTGCAAAGACCTACCTGAATGCTATACGTAAAAGAGCCGGACACACAGATGAGATCCCTGCCACAATAGAAAACATACTTAAAGAGCGTAGAATAGAGTGTGTTTTTGAAGGTACACGTGCCTGGGACCTTATAAGACGCAGAGATTATCATTTGGTATTTAACTCGACAAAAAGAACTTCTCTGATCCCGATAATGGATCTGCGGATTAATCCTCCAAAGTACCTGTTCCTGAGGGTAACCAACTATTATGATCAGGCTGCAAACGGAAGGACCTTTCAGCCGAGATCCTATTATCTCGAAATTCCCGGAGTTGCTTCCAATAAGTTAGTACAGAACCCGGGATATTAAACTGTAAAATATTATAGTTATGAAAAAGATATATTATTTGATATTTCTGATTACAGGTCTTCTGATCGGAGCAACTTCATGCCAGAAAGATAACTTCCCCGGGCCGGATGCTCAGGTTTTTGGAGCGATAAGGGACAGTGTAGGAGGAGGACTTGTTGAGACTGATCTGGTGAACGGCTCAAAAATAGGGACTTATGAGCTTGGGGAATATGCAGGGAATCCTGAATTGAGAAACTGGGTAGTAATGCAAAACGGAGAATATCGCAACAATCTGGTATTTTCGAATACGTACAAGATCGAGTTCATGAGTTGCAACTTCTTCCCTTATACAATACCCTCACTGGTTATTAATCCGGGTCCCAATCAGATCGATTTCAAGGTTGTACCTTTCATCCGTATCAAGGATCTGTCTATAACCCATGATGCTACAGCGAAAAAAATAAATGCTTCTTTTAAGCTCCAGGCCGGGAAACCTACCGTGAAACTCTCCAGTATCACCTTATATGTATTTACCGATATGTTTGTAGGAGAGTATGTAAAGAAAACAATTTCAGCAGGTACCGGTGTGCCTGTAAGATCTTTTGTACCTGCGGCTACAATTGATCCGGAGGCAATTTATACTTTGTCTATCGATCTTGCAGCTAATGCCTCTGTATTCTCTGTGCACAGAAACTACTATTTCAGGGTAGGTGCTAAGGCATCTCAGGCGGGCGTTGGGACTATCAGGTCTAATTATGCCCCTTATGTTAAAATTGCTCTTTAAGATCCTGAAAGCCAATAAGCAGGATTTATTGAGTAATAAGAATTGTTTTGTAGCGACGGCAAATATTCCGTCGCTACAACAATTTTATTGATCCAAAATAGTATGAATCATGAAAAATATGATTTTTAACTCAAATTTGAAAGTTAGTATTTCCGGGATGATAATAATGGCAATCTTAATTTTCGGTAATGCGTTCATTATTAAAGCTGAGGCGCCGGACTTTTCATATTCTGAACAGAAGAAATCTAAGGTTGTGGTACCTGCCCGGACGGCTGCGGACTTTGATCTTCTTCCAAACGGAGAACGATTTGCTTTCTGGGAGGATAAGACAACATATACAAAAGTTCTGCATGTTGCCATGAATAATCCCCAGGCATCTGATGACAACCCCGGCACACCGGAAAGACCTTTGAAGACAATCAATGCAGCTGCACAGCTCCTGCAACCGGGTGAAAAGGTAATTGTTCATGAAGGTATCTACCGTGAATGCATCCAACCGGCAAGAGGAGGTACTTCTCCAGACAAAATGATTGCCTATGAAGTTGCCAAAGGTGAAAAAGTTATCGTAAAAGGATCAGAAGCATGGAAACCGGTATTTCGTCCGAGTACAGGGTTTTCTATAAGGATGGGTCCTCCGGTAGCTGCAGGTGAAATACCTGCTGCTGAAGAGACAAGGGTATGGATGGCAGAAATGCCTGCCAGCTTCTTTCAGGGCTATAACCCGTTTACAGTAAGAAACACTTACAGGTATATTTCCAGATGGGGTCGTGCAGGTGAGCCGGAATGGCTGGCAAGAGCATTATTATACCGCGGCGCTGTCTATGCCGATGGTAAACCGCTTAAACAGGTTCTTGGCCCGGCTGAACTGGCTCAGAATGAGAATGCTTTCTGGGCTGAGGACCCGGGATTAAGACTGCATATACGTTTATCGAAAGGGGTGGATCCTTCAAGTGTATCTTTTGAAGTGACAGCCAGAGAACAGATATTTGCCCCTAAGGAGTTCGGGCTGGGATATATAAGAATAAGCGGTTTTGAATTCGAACACGCTGCCGACGGACCTCCTGTACCTCAGAGAGCAGCTATAAGCTCTACGAGGGGCCATCACTGGATCATCGAGAATAACAGGATAGAATGGTGCAATGCCGAAGGCATTGATCTTGGCAGTCAGGATTTTGCTGCTGACCGTTCCACAAAAGGAGTCGGATTTATTGTCAGGAACAATATTCTCAGAAATATCGGGGTTTGTGGAATAGCCGGCCCTGCTCTTGATCACGTTCTGATTGAAAAGAATATCTTCGAATACATAGGTCATCTGAACATTGAGAGAAATTGCGAATCGGCCGGTCTTAAATTTCACGGTCCTAATAACACACTGCTCAGGAATAATATATTCCGTCATATACACCATGCCAGCGGCATATGGTATGATATAGCTGCGGTAAATTGCAGGATCGTTAATAATGTATTTACCGATATCAAAACATTGTTCGGAGGTGTTTGGATGGAAATAAACTTTGAACAGAACCTGATCGATCAGAATATCTTCTGGGATATCCATAATGATGTGGAAAATGACGGGGCAACTCCGACACCAGGGCAATGGGCTTTTGGTAACGGGACTGCTATCCGTGCCGACTGCAACGAAAAAATGGTAGTGGCACATAATTTCTTTGGGAAAGTATCGCGACATGCCGTATCGTTAAATGTCTATCAATCAGACAGGCTTGTTGCTGGAAGAACAGGTCTCGGATTTGCAAATAAAATAGTCAATAATCTGTTTTTCGATACTCCTAACAGGGTTTATATGGCTAAGAAATATGATAATTTCTTTGACGGGAACCTTTATGATTCACGGAATGATCAGGGATCGTTCCTGATAAACTATCCTGAACCCATCGTATGGCAGAATCTGTCCGGTTGGCAGCAGTATTTTGGTCTTGATTCTCATTCAACACAGGCAAGAATAACAGCCGATTTCAATGCAGAAACCTGTGAACTGGAGCTTACTATTGAAGGCAAACTCCCTCAGTGTCAGAGTTTAGGGGATGTTATGAATGGAAAAGCCACATCAGCATTCCCGGGTCCGTTCATGCCTGATCAAAATCAGTTGACCCAACAGGTAATCAGGATCAAACAAAAATTCCCGATAGAATTATAACCGGGATATTCTTACCTGCCTTAAAAAGAAATGGTCATGAAATCTTTAAGTAATTTGTTTTATTTTAACCATTTAACTTATTCCTATGAAAACAAGAAAATTAAACCTCAGGTTACTCTTTAGATTAATATCCGTAATTATTTTTGGCACCGTAATAACCCTGTTAAGCAATTGTACCGGAGCCGGAGGCAAAAAAACGGGTTCAATTGATTCCACTAAAGGCCTTAAAGACTTCTATAAAAGCTATTTTGACATCGGAGTTGCTATAGCACCTCAACATACTGAGGGTGCAGATGCAGAATTCCTGAAGAGACATTTTAACAGTATTACAGCTGAAAATGTTATGAAACCGGCTCTGATTCATCCGGAAGAGAACAGATATTCCTGGGAGAATGCCGATAAGATTGTCGATTTTGCCATAGCGAATGGAATGAAAGTACGTGGGCATACCTTGTGCTGGCATGCGCAGACAGGAGAGTGGATGTTTAAAGATGCTTCGGGGAACCAGGCTTCGAAGGAGTTAGCCCTTGCCAGACTGAAAGATCACATTACAACAGTAGTGACACGATACAAGGATAAAGTATATGCATGGGACGTGCTTAATGAAGCCATAGTAGACAGCGATACTGCAAAGAATCCATACAGGGAAACCCCCTGGTATAAAATATGCGGGGAAGAATATATCGCAAAAATATTTCAATGGGCACACGAAGCTGATCCGGACGCTTTACTCGTATATAATGATTATAATACAGAAAACCCCGGTAAGAGAGACAGGATCTATACCATGCTTAAAAAATTGCTTGATGAAGGTGTGCCTGTGCATGCTGTAGGACTACAGGGACATTGGAGTATCAATGATCCTACGGAAGAGAATCTAAGGGCAACAATTGATAAATTCTCATCTCTTGGCCTCAAGGTACAGATAACCGAGCTTGATGTTTCTATTTATACCGACAGAGCAGATACTCTTAACATAGGATTTACTCCTGAAAGAGAGCAGAAGCAGATTGATCTGTACAAGATGGCCTTTAATGTATTCCGCGAAAAGAAAAATGTTATTAACAGCGTGACCTTCTGGAATTTATCCGACAGGGCCAGCTGGCGCGACAGGAGAGGGCCAGGTAAATGTTACCCCTTATTGTTTGATGTGGACATGAAGCCTAAAAAAGTGTTCTGGGAAGTCGTGAAATTCTGATCCTTTAAAAGTCAAATTGCTACAGGAATTGCCATTCCCTGGAATGGACCAGGAACAGTGTAATCGATTATTCTTTCTATATAAAAGAAGTCAGATTCATAGTTTTTCATTACAGGTACTATGGACAATCATTTTTCAGGTTTCCAGTATAAAAGAAACCGGCCTGTTTTCATTTTAATCTGTTTATAGTTTAAAATTCTGAAATTTTGAATGAGTTAAACTTCATCACGATTCCAGGAACCACCGGCAAGAAAACCACCATCTACCACAAAATTCTGACCAGTTATATATGAAGATGCATCTGATGATAATAAAATAGCTACACCCACGAGTTCATTTGTATTACCGATCCGGCGCGCGGGTATGCGATTGCGAAGCCATTTTTCTTTTTTTTCATCGGCAAGTAAAGGTTTAATCAGCGGAGTGGTAAAAAATCCAGGTACAATACAATTGACCTGGATATTATCAGCTGCCCATTCGACTGCCATAACCTTTGTCAACTGACCAATTGCACCTTTTGTCATTCCATAAACTGAGACCGTATCCAGTCCGTAGAAAGTATTTAATGAACCGATGTGGATTATTTTTCCTCCACCCTGGGATTTCATTATCGGATGAACAGCCTGGCTAAGGAAATACTGACTTTTAAGATTCACAGACACGATTTCATCAAAATCCTCCGGCGAAACGTCGCTTATTCGTTTTCTGCGATTTATAGATGCACAATTGACAAGTATATCGATTCTCCCGAAAGCTTTAAAAATATCTTCTGTCAGTTTTCTGCAATTCTCGGTTTCCATCAAATCGGCTTTAAATGGCGACGCTTTTCCATGGTTCCGGTCTATAATTTTGCATGTTTCCAATATCCGGTCATGATCCCTTCCATGTACCGCTAAGATTGCTCCGGCTTCAGCGAGTGAGACCGCAATTTCCCGTCCTATTCCGCTTGAAGAACCTGTAACAAGTGCAACTTTCCCTTTAAGTGAAAAGAATCTCTGCAGAATATCCGGTTTATTATCGATTGATGCATTTTCCATAAAACCAATTTTTCAGATTATGAATTATTCAAATATCGGTTATTTTATGATATTCAGGGTGCCGGTTAGATGATAAAAAAGCTTTCACGTTAAAGCTGACTTGTTTTGATTAGCCAGACATGTTTATTATTTCAAATTTATCATACAGCAATATTAACATAGAGAAGTTTTCTGACTGAGGGGATATTGTTCTTATAATTTGAATATGAGAAAATTTGTTTTGAAGAGTATTATATAACCAAAGAAAATTATCTCAGGATAAACTAAATTCAATTAACTTTTAGCAAAAATCCAGAACTATGAAATTAAAATTAAGAATTACTCTCTTTTTGAGTTTGTTAGCCCTGGTAACAATCTCATTTACTAATAGTAATAAAGAAGTTTCTTGTTCAGAACAGGACAAGCCACAGGTTCAGACCGCCAGGCAGGACAGACCTTCTGGCCCGGGGGTTGAGCAATCCAGGATTTACCCTTTGGCTGAACGCATAGGTCACTATGATAAAGCAAAACAGCCTGAGATGAATAGTGTTCATGGAGGCCCGGGAAGCTTAAATTACCAGACACTCCTTGGTGCAGGTACTATTAAAGACCTGGTTTTCATGCATTGTGGTCCTATTAATCCTAAAAGCGGAATAGGCCATCATTTCCATAACAATGCCGATGAATTATTTCTCATCCTGGATGGAGAGGCTGAATTTACAATAAACGGCCGTACGGCTCTTATTAAAGGTCCGGCCGGAGTGCCACTCAAATCAGGAAATTCTCACGCAATCTACAATCCTACAAATAAACCTGTCGCGTGGCTGAATTTTCAGGTAAAATTGCCGACGATCGATAATCCATATGGTTCGGGCCCCAGGAATGCTTACAATTATTCTGCCGATCCGGGATCGGGTGCTTTCGATCTCAGAGATGGCCGTGTAGGGGTTACTCTTGATAAACTGCCAACTTTCATGAATACTCTCACGATGACAAAAAATATTATGAGTCCTGTTTATCAAATGAACGGAGGGAAGGATACTGTTTTTTACAGAAGAGCACTTGGCTCATCTGCCTTTGCTTCGAACTGGTCCTTCTTTGACCATCTGCTGATACCTGCAGGAGCATCAGTAGGCAGGCACTATCATGCCGGTGTTGAAGAAATATACCTGGTTACCAGAGGGAAGGGAAAAATACGTGTAAATCATGAAATGGCTGAAATTGTGTGGGGAGATGCAATCCCGGTTTATGCAGGCGAAATTCATTCAATTGAAAATACTTCAAATGAACCGCTGGAACTTATGATATACGGCGTCGCACTGGAGAAAGGCAAGCTTGATGAAGTCGCTGTTCCATTAACAATGATTAAACTTCAGATGTTTTTTGAGGTAGCTCCTGAAAAATGTGATGCTTTTGAGCTCAACTACTCGGAAACCTATATTCCTGCTCTCAGGCAGCAGGTGGGATATCTCGGATCAAAACTGATACGCGTATATCCTCCTGACCAGGCCAAAAGGACAGGTGGAGCTGCTTCAAAATTCAACTACCAGATGGAGTTAATGTTTGATACTGAGCAGCACCGCCTGATGTGGACGAGGACCCAGGCACATAATGTTGCATGGGCTAAAACGGCAGCTTTGGCTACAAGTTATGAATGGCGCGGCTATGATGTTGTGGGCATGGACCAGGTAGCAGATCCAATCGGCCCCAGATCGCTTACAACTGAGAAAAAGTATTGATGAACATTAGAACATCCAGCATTACTAAGATGACCATAATTAAAATAATAATCCAAACAGACTGTTATGAAAACAAACTCAATTAAAAAAACTATTCTGCAAGCAGTATTATTGGTATTATCATCAGTAATTCTCACACAGTGCACAGGCAAACCGGAATGGCAAAAAAAGAATAATGATCTCATTAATCAGTATGGTCTTACAGTCGTAAAGGCCCCGGATATTCCAAATACTAAAATTGTCTCAAACCTGGAACCTGCTAAAGTTACAAACCTGGATAATATCAGCAGTGTAAATCTTTATCCAGGTGTTAGTGCAAAATTATACTGGGGACAAGGCAGTCTTGCCGGAATTCTTGAACTTGAACCAAATGCCCAGGTACCCGAGGAAGTTCTTTCTTCAGATCGTTTTGTATTTGTAATGGAAGGATCTGTTGATCAGCTTATTGACGGGGATTTTGTAACTATGTTATCAAAAAAGCGGGAAGCAATTGATGGTACTCATGGCGGAACACCCCGGATAGATTTTGTTTACCTGGAAAAAGGCAGCAGGAATGCTGTAAAAGCCGGTCCGCAAGGAGCTAAATTGTTCGAAGTTTACAGTCCTGTACGTTTGGATTATCTGCAAAAAGCAGGAATAACTAAAATCCCTTCAAAAAATATTGATATCAAAACACAGCTTGAACCCGATATCAGGCCAAACACTGTTTATGATATCTACGATCTTCAATATACTGAACTGGCCCCTGGTGCTAATTCAAGGGTTATAACAGGTAAGAATACCCAGATAAGTTTCCTGTCAATGGAACCGGGATCGACATTTGAACGTCATATTCATCCGGCGGAACAATTGATGATGGTTCTGCGCGGAGGATGCAGCGAAATTATCCTTGAAGGAGAACAAAACGTGGAGAAAAATGACCTGCTTCTGCTACCTGGCAATATGGTCCATGGTGCAAAAGTCGGTCCTCTTGGTTGTGATATGATCGACATCTTCTGGCCTGCACGTAATGACTATGCTGAAAAGGCAAAGGCAAGAGAAGCAGCTTTCCGTGAATTTATCCCGGAAGATGCAAAAGTAGAACTTGTAATTGACGGGATGAAGACAAAACCGGGACTGATCTTTACAGAAGGACCCAAATGGCTGAACGGGAAACTTTATTTTTCAAGCATGTATTTCGATGCGTCCTGGAATGGTGATCCTAAAAGAAGTGCTACTGTGGAAATGGATCCTGATGGCACTTACAGATATATCAGTTATGGAAAGATGCAGACCAATGGTCTTTATCCATATAAAGGTAATCTTTTAGCCTGTGACATGATGGGGCACAGGGTTGTTGAAATGACTACCAAAGGGCAGATTGTTAAGGTATATCCCAACATATTCAATGGGAAGCCGGTTGATGGTCCTAACGATCTTGTTGTTGATCCAAAGGGAGGTATTTATTTTACTGATCCGCAGTTTACTCTGGATCCTGTTAAATTCCAGCCCGGCCGTGCTGTTTATTATATTACACCAGGTGGCAAGCTGATCAGGGTAATTGAACCTAACGATTTTGCTATGCCAAATGGAATTTTCCTGTCACCCGATGGGAAAACTGCATTCATAAACAACTGTTATGATGACGATCCTGGTTATCCGGTTAATAGTAATAAGGAGAATTATGTATGGGCTTATGATATTAAAGAGGATGGTACACTGACCAATGGCCGTCAGTTCGCAAAACTCTTCCTGCGTGAAGACATGCTTGATATTAAGGGAAAATCGTCAAATGCCGACGGAATGGCTATTGATAAGGAAGGTAATATTTATGTTGGTACCGCTGTTGGTCTTCAGATCTTCACTTCAAAAGGTGAATTTATTGGCATTGTTAATACTCCCATATTACCTGTAAGTGTCTGTTTCGGAGATGATGACATGAAGACACTTTATTTAACGTGTTACAATAATGTATATAAGATCAGGACCAATAAGGAGGGATTTTTACAAAATATTAAATAGGTGTTACCTTAAAAATGATAATTATGAATGAAGAAAATCTGCAAATGAATCGTCGCAGTGTTATTAAAACCTTGGCATTGGGAGCTTTAGCAGTTGGTGCTGCAGGCTGTAAATATGAAACAAAACCAGCAGGACAGGTTAATGCCGGTAAAACGGGTCATGGCAAAAAGGCGACATGGGAAAAAGTCGTTGCACCTTCGGATGTAAGCCTTATAAAAGGCAATGATCCCCGTGATAACGTTTTTAATGCACTAAAAAAGATTGAAGATGAGATCATGGCCGGCCTGGAAGGGAAAAAGAGAGTGCTTATAAAGCCCAATTTTGTGTTTATAAATAATCCTTTATGTGCCACTAAAGTGGAAGCTGTACGCGGGATTCTGGATTTTATAAAACCTCGCTTCAGGGGTCCGATAGAAATAGGAGAAGCGACAGTCTCAGGAGCAAATGGATGGAATGCCGGAACAGAAGGTACCATGGGTGGTTTCAGAGACTATGGTTATCTTCCCCTTGAAAAGGAATATGGTGTGACGTTAACTGACCTGAACCAGACACCTCATGAGGTCAAATATGTTTTCAGTGATGTTGGCAATAAACCTGTTCCTATCAGAATAATTTCAAAATTTCTTGACAATGACCAGTACCTTATTTCCGCAGGGAAAATGAAAACGCATAACTGTGTACTGGTCACTTTGTCGCTTAAAAATATTCTGATGGGATGTCCGAAAAACGACTATTCCACTCAAAACGACAAATTCCTTATGCATGGTACCGGTACAGCTTCTCCTTTTATTAATGCAAGACCAACAAAAAGCTTGAACGAAATGGATGCCAGCGATTTAAAAATAAGCATTACCAAGGATATGGTACTGCATTACAATCTTTTTCACATGGCACAGAATGTTTTTCCTGACTTAGGTGTAATAGATGCGTTTGAATCCATGGAAGGGGCTGGTCCTCATCAGGGTACACCGGTTGATACACGTCTTGCACTTGCAAGCGTCGATCCTCTTGCACTTGATTTTGTCGGGACCAGGATTATGGGGTTTGACCCATTAATCGTTGACTATCTCGCTTCAATGTATGAAGCCGGAATGGGGCAGGGGGATATGAGTAAGATAAATATCCTTGGTGCAAACCTTAATGACTGTCTTTTTAATTTTAAACCGCATCCGAGCCTTGCTGAACCTTATGGACTAGTCTGAGAATTCAGATTTTTTTCAGCTTAAGCCTCAGACTGTTACTAACTACACTTACGGAACTTAGTGCCATGGCAGCCCCTGCTATCATAGGATTAAGCAGGAACCCGTTAACAGGATAGAGTATACCGGCTGCAATCGGGATACTTATAATATTATAGATAAATGCCCAGAACAGATTCTGTTTTATTGTTGCCACTGTAAGCTTTGAGAGCCTGATAGCTTTCGGTATCCGCGACAGATCAGATGATATAATTGTCATTTTTGCCGTATCCATTGCAATATCCGAACCCCTGCCCATAGCTATGCTTACATCAGCCTGAGCGAGAGCCTGGGAATCATTTATTCCATCTCCTGCCATAGCAACAACTTTTCCCTCACTTTGAAGCTGCCTTATATAATCGTATTTATCCTTTGGAAGAAGGCCTGCTTTAAAACTATGTATACCGGCAGCATCTGCCACAGCACCGGCGCTTAACTCATTGTCCCCAGTGAGCATATGGACCTCAATACCAAGATCAAGAAGCTTCCTGATAGTCGGTAAGGATGATTCTTTTATCGTATCAGAAACCGCAATAACTGCTATAGCCTCTTTCATGTCTGAAAAAAATGAGACAGTTTTTGCCTGTTTCTGCCATTTTTCCGCAATACTCTCCAGCCCGGGGCCTGTTGAGATCCCATTCTCTTCCAGTAATTTCCTGTTCCCGACAAGAAATGATTGTTCATTGAATGATGCTTTTATTCCTCTTCCTGCAATGCTTTCAACCTTTACCGGAATATCATTCAGGTTTGCAGCTGTTTGTTCGAGGTAGCGGGCTACAGGCTCAGCAACAGGATGCTCGCTGTTCTTCTGAATATTGAACAGTAAATTCCCGTACTTTGCCGGATCATCTTTATCCCTCCATTCCAGTCCATGAACAACCGGTTTGCCGGTTGTTATGGTCCCGGTTTTGTCAAATACAACGGCATTTACTTTATGAGCTGTCTCAAGGCTCTCAGCATCTTTTATAAGTATTCCGTTCTCAGCTCCCTTCCCGATCCCCACCATTATAGCTGTAGGAGTTGCAAGACCAAGAGCACAGGGACAAGCTATAATGAGTACTGTAACAATTGCCATAAGGCTGTGGATCAGGGCATTTTCAGCCCCTGAGAGTATCCATATGATCCCGCTAAGCAGGGCTATTATAATTACAACCGGAACAAATATCCCCGCAACTTTATCAACAAGATGCTGTACCGGAGCTTTGCTTCCCTGGGCTTCACTGACAAGCTTTATTATCTGGGACAGGACTGTATCACCACCTACTTTTTCAGCCCGGAACCGGAAACTGCCTTTCTGATTGAGTGTGCCTGCATAGACCTTCGATTGCATGACTTTTTCAACCGGCATAGGCTCCCCTGTTATCATACTTTCATCTACAAATGAGCTTCCTGAAAGAACTGAACCATCGACAGGTATTTTATTTCCGGGCCTGACGAGCAGAATATCACCTGGCATAACACTGCTCACAGGTACCTCTTTTTGTTCCCCTGAATCATTTACAAGTATAGCGCTCCTTACCTGGAGCCCGATAAGTTTCTTCAATGCTGAAGAGGTTTTTGACTTGGCTTTTTCTTCCAGGAACCTTCCGAACAAAATAAAAGTGATTATAACAGCAGAGGCTTCGAAATAGACATGGCCATGGAAACCTTTTTCCGATAACCATCTACCGGCTAATGTTACAACAGTACTGTAGATAAATGCTATGCCTGTGCTCAGGGTTACCAGGGTATCCATGTTAGCCGAATGATGTCTCAGTTGCTTTATGGCATTTACCGGGAACTGCCTTCCAAACCAGAAAAGAACAGGAATGACCATTGCAAGCATAATGAAGTTGGCATATGGAATATCCATAAAGAACATGCTGATAATAACAACCGGGATAGTCAGAATAGCCGATGATATTGTGTTGAATTTTAATGATCTAAGGTGATCATTAAATGCCTCATCCTTTTTCTTGTCAGCCCCGGTCTCGTCAATAATAAGATCGTAGCCGATTGATTGAACGGCTTTCTTTATCTCAGACGCAGTTATCGAATGAGGATTGAAATCTACATAAAGCGAAGTGTCGGCAAAATTGACAGAAGCCCTGCTGATACCCGGCAGTGACTTAACAAGTGTTTCAGTCCTTGCCGCACATGAAGCACACGACATGCCTGTCACGGGATATGTTTTTGAAATATGGATTTGCGGATTCATTTATCTTTACTTAACATTTTAACAGATAACGTCCCTGATTAAAAAAAGTTGAATTTATATTAAAATAAGTTAGTTTTGTTATACTAAATCAGACTAACTAAAAAACTAAAGAAATGAAAGTTGAAGGCAGGCGCACAAGCGATAATATAGAAGATCGCAGGGGTATGTCGACAGGTAAAATGGCCATTGGCGGAGGTATCGGAACAGTTGTCATTGTACTTATAGTTCTTCTGCTTGGAGGAGACCCTTCGCAGGTTGTCAACACAATGCAACAGGATGCCGGAACAGAATCCGGACCGGTCTCTTCAACTCCTGAAGAGGAGGCAATGGTCAACTTTGTTAGTGTTGTACTGGCTGGTACGGAAGATGTCTGGACAGAGATATTCAGACAATCCAAAATGACCTACAGGAAACCGACTCTGGTACTGTTCAGGGATCAGGTACAATCCGCCTGCGGATATGCAACGGCGGCGAGCGGGCCATTTTATTGCCCCGGGGACGAGAAAGTATATATCGATCTTAATTTCTTTGATGCTCTTAAGACCAGCTATGGCGCAAACGGTGATTTTGCTGTTGCATACGTTCTGGCCCATGAGATCGGACATCATGTCCAGAATCAGCTTGGGATACTTGATCAGGTAAACAGGCAGAGATCACAGATGGGAGAGACCAGTGCCAACAAACTGTTGGTACGGCTTGAGCTTCAGGCTGACTTTCTGGCAGGAATGTGGGCTCATTATGATCAAAAGATGTTTAACTCTCTTGAACAGGGTGATGTTGAAGAGGCGATGACAGCTGCTGCTTCTGTGGGTGATGATGTGCTTCAGCGTAAATACCAGGGACGTGTCACGCCGGATTCTTTCACGCATGGCACGGCAGCCCAAAGAAAGGAATGGTTCAGGAAAGGGTATACAACAGGTGATTTTGACCAGGGAGATACGTTCAACGCCAATATATAATAAGGTTAAAGCGTATATACATTCCAGACGCAGCCATTATCAAATTTTTCGGATTTCTTAAGTTTCCCTAAAATATTACCAGAAATTTCCGAAAAGATCGGGTAACATTTTTCTCCTACAATAATCGGATGAATAAGAAGACTTATCTCTTCAACTATCCCCATATTAAGCAGGGTGTTACCAAGAGTTCTTCCTGTATCAGTTAATATTTTTGAGATACCGAATTCCTCTTTCAATCTTCTGAGTGCCTGTACAATATCGATTTTTTCTTTTCCTATCGATATAAAACTATAGTTCCTCTCTTTCAGATGTTCAATGTAATCAGCAGGAGTGGATTCTGTAACAATAAGAATAACATCGCGGCAGTATTCATATCTGCGGCAGGTGTGCAGAGCCCCTTTGAGCCTGCCTCTTGAGTCAGTAATTATCCACCAGGGGAGTGAAGGATCACGGTTTGGTTTTTCGAAATCAGCAGGCAACTCATCAGGGATGCCGTTCCCGAACATTTCATTTCCTGCGATAACAGTATCGGCACCAATCAGATGTGCATCAGGTTTATAATCACCGGCAATCTTGTAATGTAGCTCCATATCGGGCATGAAACCGGTAAGTGATCCGTCAAGACTGATTGAATTGTGAATTATGATCTCTGATTTCATGATATAAAAGATTAAGTCCAAATGTAATTAAGATTACTTAATCTTCCTTAAAAAGCGAACAACTCCAGAAAAATATTCAAAAATATTTGCATTATTAAAATTAAATATTTTATATTTGCAATATATAAGAATCTTAAATATATAAAAATATGATAGCAAGTGAGTTGTTGAAAGGATCTTTGAAAACAATAATCCTGAAAATTCTGGAAGAAGAAGGGCCTATGCATGGCTACGCGATTACGCGGAAAGTTGAGGAGTTAACCGGCGGGAAGATCAAGCTTACCTATGGAGCTCTTTATCCTGTATTACATAAGCTTGAGAGTGAGGGGGTACTGGTTACGACTTCCGAAATCTATAATAACCGGATGCGTATTTATTACACCCTTACACAGAAAGGACATTCGGTTGTAAAAGAAAAAATCGAAGAGCTGAAGGAATTTATCCAGTCACTTCAGAGTATAATTGAACTCAAACCGGGATTAAGCTATGCCTGATCTTACTCTGCAGAATATTGACCAGGTAAGCAATGATATCCAGAAGGAGGAGATAGTTTTTCCGCATCTCCTTGAAGAACTGATCGACCATATATGCTGTGATATCGAAAATGAAATGCAATCAGACCTTGATTTCGAAGAAGCTTATGAAAAGGTCAGGCTTAAAATTGGATCCCGAAGGCTTAAGGAAATCCAGGAAGAGACACTATATGTAGTTGACACAAAATACAGACACATGAAAAACACAATGAAAATTTCGGCGATTACCGGCACTGTCCTGCTCGGTTTTGCCTCGCTGTTCAAGATCAATCATTGGCCTTCTGCCGGGATCATGATGACACTTGGAGCCATTTGCCTGGCTCTGATTTTTCTGCCTTCTGCTCTGGGAGTACTATGGAAAGAGACAAAGAGCGGTAAGAGATTATTTCTCTTTATCTCAGCATTTTTTGCAGGGATGTTCTTCATCCTGGGGATATTGTTTAAGGTACAGCACTGGCCGGGAGCCGGAGTGATGTTATCACTGTCTTATCTGTCAGGGATTATTTTCTTTATCCCGGCATTATTTTTCAGTATGTTAAAGGATAAGGAAAGAAAAATCAGAAGGCCGGCTTACATCCTTGCATTTACTGGTGTGACATTGCATATGCTGGGATTGCTTTTTAAAATCCAGCACTGGCCATATTCAGGTCTGTTGTTGACAACAGGTATGACTATCCTGTTCGTTATCGCTCTTCCATTGTATACCTGGATCAAATGGAAAGATGAAAAAAATGTTAAAGCAGAATATATTTATTTACTGATAGCTTCCCTGGCTATTTTGATCCCTTCCGTCCTGATTACAATAATAACGAATCAATAATAATTAGTATCATGAAGCAGAAAATATATATACTTGGACTGGCAACCACTGTAATAATTTATTTCGGATTGTTGTTCAAAACCAACCATTGGCCCGGAGCCGGTTACCTTTTAACTGTTGGAGTACTGACGTTTGTATTCATATTTCTCCCGATTGCTCTCAGGAATCACTTTATGGCTGAAGGTGAACGGGGGAATCTGATACTTTATATTGTAACATGGGTTACTTCTTTTGTATTCCTTATTTCAGCCCTGTTCAAGATAATGCACTGGCCGGGAGCCGATATAGCTCTGGCCATTGCTATCCCGTTTCCATTTGTGATCTTCCTGCCTGTGTTTCTGATTATAACTTCGAAGAACAAAAACTTCAATATCTATAACACAGTATTTGTCTTATTTCTTCTTGCTGCCATATCAGCCTTTTCAGCCCTGCTCGCATTAAGTCCCCGGTTGATTGAATAAGTCTGATCATGGTCACCTGTAAGCGTGGCCTTATAATGTTAATAAATGACTTCTTTCCTGAGGGTGTCTGAAAACGGCACCTCTTTTTTTCTTTAGCAGAAGCGAATCAGTTTAGATATGCCATTAAACTTGAATAAAAAAAGGGGGGTGTAATATAGAAAATAGGAAAAATATTAAATATGACCCTAATAATTAGGGGGAAAGAATAAAAAAACATGTAAATATTTGTAAATACCCCTTAAAATATATAGGTTTACACCCGAAAACTTAAATATTGTTCATTTAAACCTTATATGAAAAAGAAATTAAGAAAGATCCTGTTGATTATTGTATTTATTTTTTCTGGTCTGACAGGATTGTATGCTTCTGACGGAGCAGCGATTGATACCGGTGCAACAGCGTGGATGCTGACATCCACCGCGCTGGTTTTATTGATGATCCCCGGTCTTGCGATGTTTTACGGAGGACTTGTCCGTTCCAAGAACGTTCTTGGAACGATCATGCACAGTTTTGTGGCAATGGGTATTATAAGCGTTCTATGGGTTATTGTTGGTTACAGTATGTGCTTTGGCCAGAATGTTCTCGGTGGCTGGTTCGGATGGAACAAAGACTATTTCTTCCTGAAAGGAATTGATAACAGTATAATAAATGCACATATACCGGAGTATGTTTTTTCGATGTTCCAGGGGAAATTTGCGATAATTACTCCTGCACTGATCGCCGGAGCCTTTGCAGAAAGGGTATCTTTTAAAGCTTATTGCTTATTTATTGTTTTATGGAGCATTCTTGTATATAATCCTTTATGCCACTGGGTATGGGCATCTGATGGTTTCCTTTTTAATCTTGGTGCAAAAGGTGCAATAGATTTTGCCGGTGGAACGGTGGTACATATATCGGCCGGGATAAGCGGACTTGTAGCTGCTATTTACCTTGGATCAAGGCGTGGTTATCCTTACCAGGTAATAAGGCCCAACAACCTTGTAATTACTATGCTTGGCGCCGGGCTCCTTTGGGTGGGCTGGTTTGGTTTCAATGCCGGGAGCAGCATCTCAAGCGGATTGAGCACGGCTCAGGCTCTTACAGCCACTCAGGTTGCAGCTGCATCAGGAGCTATTACATGGATAATTATTGAGAGTTTCCATCAGACAAAAGCCACTGCACTTGGATTTGCCAGCGGTATACTGGCCGGACTGGTTGCTGTCACACCGGCTGCCGGAGTTGTCCAGCCCTATGGTGCGATGATACTTGGAATAATCGCCTCACTTGCATGTTATAAAGCGATTCAGATAAAGAATAAGCTTGGTTATGACGACAGCCTTGATGCATTTGGCATACACGGGGTTGGAGGGATTGTCGGAGCTATCTTTCTCACTTTCTTCATCAGAAAATCGTGGATGGAAGAAGCTGCCGCTGCATCCGGAGGTTCATGGAGTATCTGGAACCAGCTTGGCGTGCAGGTACTGGCAGTAACGATTGCAATAGTTTTTGCGGCTGTCATGACACTTGGTATATTGTTCCTGATTGATAAAACAATGAAATTCAAATCCACAGAAGATGAAGAGATGGCGGGTCTTGACAGGTCATACCATGGAGAAAGGGGCTATGGCATGCTCAATCCCAGCTGATAATCTAACATGATAAAGTTAAGGCTATGAAACTCATAACAGCAATAATAAGGGAAGTGCAGCTCGACAAGGTCCGGGAAGCACTTATAAATGCAGAAATAACAAGAATAACTGTAAGCCGCGTTTCAGGTCACGGACAGCAGAGAATTGAAGAGATGTACAGAGGCCAAAGGATCATCCCGGATCTGATCCCGAAAATAAAAATTGAGATTGCAGTAAATGATTCATTTGTTGATATTACTGTTGATGCGATTCTCAGATCGGCAAAAACCAACGGTACAGAAGGAGTGGTTGGTGACGGAAAAATATTCATTACACCCCTTGAGGAGTGCATAAGGATAAGGACCGGAGAAAGGGGAGGATCAGCAATTTAAAAAGAAGTGGGTAATCTTAAGCTTGTTGCGGTGAAATCCGGTTTCCCGGATTTCACCGAACAGCTATAGTTTTTAGTTTTTCATAAAGAGTTTAATGTCATCTTCTACCGTTCCCACACCGGCTATACCGAATTTCTCAACAAGCACTTTTGCAACGTTGGGAGAAAGGAATCCCGGGAGTGTCGGCCCCAGATGAATATTCTTTACACCAAGGTAAAGGAGGGCAAGTAAAACGATCACTGCCTTCTGTTCATACCAGGCAATGTTGAAAGCTATCGGTAATTCATTGATATCCTTGAGGTTAAATACCTCTTTCAGCTTAAGAGCAATCACAGCAAGTGAATATGAATCATTGCACTGGCCTGCATCAAGCACTCTTGGGATACCGTTGATATCTCCCAGAGGAAGCTTGTTGTATCTGTATTTTGCACAACCTGCTGTAAGGATTACAGTATCTTTCGGCAATGCAGCTGCAAATTCAGTGTAGTAATTCCTGTCTTTCATCCTGCCATCACATCCTGCCATCACAAAAAATTTCTTAATGGCACCCGATTTTACAGCATCAACTACCTTGTCGGCAACAGCCATAACCTGATTGTGAGCAAATCCTCCTATGATCTCTCCTTTTTCGATCTCAACGGGAGGCTTGCATTTTTTAGCAACAGCAATAATCTCTGAGAAATCTTTCTGTCCGCCGGCCGGCCTGTCAGCGATATGTTTGAATCCGGTAAACCCTGCTGCACCTGTAGTATAAACCCTTTCTGCATATGTAGCATCTTTCTTCGGTGGTACAATACAATTGGTAGTGAAAAGTACCGGACCGTTAAAAGTCTCAAATTCCTCTTTCTGTCGCCACCAGGAACTTCCGTAATTGCCGACAAAATGTTTGTATTTCTTGAAAGCCGGATAATAATTGGCAGGAAGCATTTCACTGTGTGTGTAAACATCAACGCCTGTTCCTTCTGTCTGCTTTAACAGGTCTTCCATGTCTCTCAGGTCGTGGCCGCTGATAAGAATGCCCGGGTTGTTCCTGACACCTATATTTACTTTGGTAATTTCAGGATTACCATAAGTTGAAGTATTTGCTTTATCGAGAAGGGCCATTGCTGTGACACCAAATTTCCCGGTCTCATTTACAAGGGCTACCAGCTGATCGGCCGTAAGGGTATTGTCTGTTGTGGCCACGAGCGCTTCCTGGATGAATTTATATATTGACTTGTCTTCAAAACCCAGATTCAGAGCATGCTCTGTGTATGCTGCCATACCTTTTAATCCATAGACTACCATCTCCTTCAGGGATCTTATGTCTTCATTCTTCTCAGAAAGAACACCGACAGAGATGTTTTTTGCAGCAAACTCTTCAACAGAGTTGCCACTCCATGTTGCTGATTCATGAAGTACAGAAGGAAGCTTACCACCTGCATTCAAATATTCAGATTTGATCCTGTCGCGCAGCCTGAGACCTTCCTGTATCCTTGTTACGAACCTGTCGTGATCAAAGTTGGCATTTGTTATTGTCATGAAGAGACTTTCAACTACAAACCTGTTCACTTCGTCTGTTTCTATTCCCAATGATCTTGCTTTAGTACTGTAGATTGATATTCCCTTCAGGACAAATATCAGCAGATCCTGCATATTTGCTACTTTATCTGTTTTTCCGCATACTCCGGATATTGTACATCCGATGCCTTTCGCGGTTTCCTGGCATTGAAAACAAAACATGCTCATAATTAATTGATTAAGTTATTATTTGGTTAATTTCTTTTCATCTACTCCACACAAAAGTATGAATTAAGGTTTATTAAAATTGTAACAAATGTTACAATCTTAATATTAAATAAGATTTGCTGAAATGCTTATTACAATAACGAAGAAAGGGGGTATCTCAAAATGGCACCCTTTTCTTTTTTAATTATGTCACTTTCTTTTGTTCCTCCAAAAGAAAGTAACCAAAGAACCGAAGCCCTGAAAGGCCGAGCTCACGAACACAGTGAGCAAAAAGAGTCCGGAAAAGACAACCGGGTCTGTTTTTAGCCAATTGCGCATAGCCATTTCCCGCTCCAAAAAACAGAACCCGGTTCGCGCCTTTTCCGGAATAGCCCTCGCGCATCCTAAAGATCTAAAATTGCGGTAACAAGAAAAAAAGTCGTTTCAATAACGTTTTGAGACGGCCCCGCCTCAATACCAGGTTATTGAAAGGGTTTCCTTATTTCTAACCTTCCTCTATACCTTGAGTGAACGGTAATTAACCCAGATACAAAGACCTGTCAAGGTCTTAACGAAGCAGTCATTAAATGACTGAATATGAATAACCTCCGGTGCAGCCGGAGGTATGGCTATCTCTCCCGAAGTAAGCCCTGAAGGGGCTTAATATTTTTGTATTCTAGAGTAAAATCAATATCAATATCTTTCACTTGTCTCGTTGTATTATTAACTTAATCTTAATCACTATTAGTTATTAATAAATCAAAAAAACACAGGTTAATGTTTAGTTCATTTAAAATTTCAGTAATACTTTAAATTATTAACGCAAAATCATTTCTTGGCTGCCTTTCAGTACAAACAATAAACGCAGATCCACATTTATCGGTGCAAACATAGTTAATTATAAAAAATTTCCGAAGAATAATTTCCTTTACTTTTGAATCCCGACTAAATTGTTTAAATTAGGACGAAATTATGTTGGAAAGATATGATGGTATCTTAGACTGACAATTATCAATATTTACCTGATTAACTAATTAAATTCTAAAATTATGGCAGTACTAAAAGTTATTGAAATCATGGCATCATCCCCAAAAAGCTGGGAAGATGCGACCGCTGTTGCAGTTAAAGAAGCCGGAAAAACAGTCAAAGGAATCAAATCTGTTTATGTTCAGGACCATAGTGTGGTGGTAAAGAACAATAAAATAGCTGAATTCCGGGTCAACGTAAAGATCTCTTTTGAAGTAATGAATTAATAGTATCATAGGAAACTAACTAAAATTAATCATCATGGGACTAATTTCATTTATTAAGAACGCAGGAGACAAGCTCTTCAAATCTGAAGAAAAAAGAGAACAGGAAAAGGCTGATCTTATTACAGCTCACATTAAAAAATTCGGTTTTAACACGAGCGACATACAGGTCAAGGTGGATGACGACCGTGTTAAATTGAGCGGAACGATAGACACACAGGAAAACAAAAACAAAGTAATTGTTGCAGCCGGTAATGTTGAAGGTATTGCAGCCGTTGACGACTGGCTGGTTGTTAGGAATCCTCCTGCTGTTGCACCACCGGCTCCGGAAAAACAATTCTACACAGTAAAGAAAGGAGATTACCTCTCAAAAATTGCAAAGGAGGTATACGGCAATGCCAACAAGTACATGGTCATTTTTGAGGCAAATAAGCCCATGCTGAAAGATCCGAACCTGATCTATCCGGGACAGGTGCTTGTTATACCGCCTCTTGAGAAATAATAAAATGCATAAAGGTGCAGAAAGAACCTGATAAAAAGCAGTTCTTTCTGCACCTCCCGGCTTAAAGAATAATTGAGACCAGAATTACGCTTTAGAGCTGTCAGATTCCGGCGCTTTCTTTGCCTTATCCCGGATATCATCGGCAATATCATCAAGCTTATCAGCAACTTTCCCGGCAACTTTCTTACCAAATTCTTTTGCTTTGGATAGCTTTTCCTTTGCTTCATCCTCAGCTTTGTCTGCAAAAGCCTTGATCTTTTCTTTAGCTTCCCCGGTTTTTACTTCTTCAACTTTGTCTTCAACGAATTCACCGGCCTTGTCCATTGCATCAGCGACTTTTTCAAATGCCTTTGTTTTTTTCAATTTCTCGACATTCTCATCAATAAAGTCGTCAGCTTTATCAATAAATTTCTTTGCTTTATCCCGAAGACGCTCATCCTTCGGCTCTTCAGGTCCTTTGTTAGTCTGTTCCTCCATAATAATTTAAATTTTAGGTCAGTTTTCTTTAGAAAAAAATATCAGGTCATGAAATATATTACCAAGATAATCAATTTAATCACTGATTATGACAAGAAAATATTAAATTGGAAAAAACTTTCGTGGCTCCAAACATAAACTTAAGAATGTGCTCATGAATAAGGAAATAATTATTGCAGTTGCAATAGGAATTGGGCTCAGTGCCAGCTGCGGATTCCGTGTGTTTGTTCCGATGCTTGTAGCGAGCATAGCTGCAAAGGTTGGGTTGATTCCTTTGAATGAAGGTTTCCAGTGGCTGGCAGGATGGCCGGCAATAATTGCTCTTGGTACTGCTTCGGCCGTAGAAATACTTGCTTACTATATCCCTTTTATTGATAATCTTCTTGATACAATTACAACTCCGCTGGCAGTCGGAGCAGGGACACTCCTGCTTACGTCCGTACTTCCGATCGACAGTGATTTTCTTAAATGGGCTACAGGTTTCATTTTCGGAGGAGGCACAGCTGCAGTGGTACAGGGTGGAACTGCAATGACAAGACTTGCATCATCAAAATTTACTGCCGGTGCAGGGAACCCTGTTGTTGCTACAGGAGAACATGCAGCAGCATTCGGCACATCAGTATTATCCCTGTTCATCCCGATAGTGATTGCTGTAATTGTGATACTGATAGTCGGATTTATCCTGATAAAGTTTGGAAAAAGGATTTTCAGAAAGAAGCAAAATCAGACCTGAACCAAATACAATATTACTTATGCGGACTGAATTTAACAACGTTGATGATTATATAGCTTCTTTCCCGGAGAAGACCAGGGAATTACTCAGGGAGGTTCGTTCACTAATCAAAAAGACTGCACCCGATGCATGGGAGGGAATAAGTTATGGTATGCCCGGGTATAAGCTGAACGGTAGACCTCTTGTTTATTTTGCCGCTTTTCAAAAGCATATTGGATTTTACCCGACTGATTCAGGGATCAGGAACTTTCTGCCTGAACTATCAGGTTACAAACACAGCAAAGGGGCTGTTCAGTTCCCGATAAACAAACCCATACCTTTCGATCTTATCCTGAAAATAACGAAATTCAGGGTGAAGGAGGTCATGAAAGGATCCTGAGCCGGGTTAAACTCATGAAGTCTGATAGTCTAAGAGTCTGATAGTCTCAGAGTCTCCGTTTTATAGGTCGTGCAAGTCTTGCAGGTCCAGGAGGTATGGTGCAGGTTGCATGGTGCAGGGTAAAACTCTAAGTACTCTAAGTACTTTAGGCACTCTAAGTACTTTTTCTTCTAGTCTCCCCATCGCCTCATCACCTCATCACCCCCTCACCCCTTCCCCCCTTCAACTTCTCAACCCCTTCAACTTTTCAACCTTTTTTTGCCATTTAACATTCTTTTTTTATATTTGATAAGTGTTTCCTAATGTGCTAAACTTATAATTATGTTAGTAAGAACCTTTGCCAGTTCCGTGAACGGAATTGATGCAGTGACAGTTACAATTGAGGTAAATGTGTCTCGAGGCATACGTTTTTTCCTTGTCGGCCTGCCTGATGTTGCAGTCAAGGAGAGCCAGCAGAGAATTGAATCAGCTATTCGTTTGCTGGGATTTCACTGGCCCGGGAAACAGGTTGTTATAAACATGGCGCCGGCCGATATACGAAAGGAAGGATCATCATATGATCTGCCATTGGCTGTAGGTATTCTCGCAGCTGATGAAAAGATAGCCAGAAGCGAAATCGAGTCATATATAATGATGGGGGAACTGTCGCTAGATGGTACTTTACAACCCGTCAGGGGTATCCTTCCTATTGCGCTACGGGCAAGAGAAGAGGGTTTTAAGGGGGTTATAGTTCCCGTCAAGAACGCCAGGGAAGCTGCAGTTGTGGGTGGTATTGATGTCTATGGTATGGAGACACTCGCAGATGTTGTGGGCTTTTTTAACGGAATGAAGAAATTTGATCCTGTGAAAGTAGATCTGCTGGATCTGTTTAACAGTGAAGCCAACAAATATGAAGTTGATTTTTCAGATGTCCGCGGCCAGGAGAATGTCAAGAGAGCTCTGGAAGTGGCAGCTGCAGGGCATCATAACCTTATAATGGTAGGCCCTCCAGGATCCGGAAAGACTATGCTGGCCAAGAGGATCGGGACTATCATGCCTCCTCTTACTCTCGAGGAAGCCCTTGAGACCACAAAAATCCACTCTGTAGCCGGTAAGATTGACGACCATACCGCCCTTATGACAAAACGGCCTTTCAGAAGTCCGCATCATACAATTTCTGACGTCGCATTGGTCGGGGGAGGAACATTTCCTCAGCCCGGAGAAATATCCCTCGCTCATAACGGGGTGCTTTTCCTCGACGAGCTGCCGGAATTTAAAAGGACAGTGCTGGAAGTTATGAGGCAGCCACTGGAGGACAGGATCATTACAATCTCAAGGGCAAAATCTACATGCGACTACCCGGCATCGTTTATGCTCATTGCTTCAATGAATCCCTGCCCCTGCGGATTTCATAACCACCCTGAGAAAGAGTGTGTGTGCTCGCCCGGAATGGTCCAGAAATACCTGAACAGAATATCCGGTCCGCTGCTTGACAGGATTGATATACATATCGAAGTTGTTCCGGTAAAATATGACAAGCTTTCCGATTCAGGTAAAACTGAGCGATCGGAGATTGTAAGGGAAAGAGTAATAAAAGCAAGAGGCATACAGGCAGAAAGATTTGCCAATATCAGCGGTATTTATTCAAACGCGCAAATGACACCATCAATGCAGAGGAGATACTGTCAGCTCGATGAGACCGGTGGCAGGCTCCTGAGAACAGCAATGGAGCTGAGAGGCCTTTCAGCAAGGGCTTACGACAGGATACTGAAGGTGGCAAGAACAATTGCCGACCTTGCTGAATCGGAAAACATTACCGCGGAGCATATTTCAGAAGCTATCAACTACCGGAATCTTGACAGGGAAGGCTGGGCAGGCTGAAAACTGAACTTATTAACAGGGGTACAGAATATTATTAATAATTACTACTTTTATTGGGAAATCTGAAAACAGGCAATGATCGTCTTGCTTAGTACAGGTAGTGAGAACTCTTTTGTCCAATAATATTCATTCTATTTGCTCTTAAACAGTCATTCTAAAACCATGAAAACAGATTGTCTGAAAATCAGAATTTTTGTTATCCTTCTTCTTGTCGCGTTCTCATTCTCAGGATGTAAAAAGAACGCTAAGTCTCAATTTCCAGATTTCCCTCCCGCCAATGTAACGAGTCTGATGGATCGCGATCAGATGCTGGCTCAGCTGGGAATAACCCTTCCTCAACTGCCTCCGAAACTGCAGGACCCGAATGCTCCAAAGAACACTTTCCCGACAAATCCTCAGAATCCGGAAGGTAACTGGACCGACAGCCTCAGGAATCCTGACGCTCCTATTTCCCGTTCTGTTTTCGGGCTCTGGAATAATTACAGCGACCGATCCAATGGTCTCTACCCGGGCCCCGATTCGGCCAGGGTGGGGAACTATACACCAATCGATCTTCTCAGGATGAAAAACGGCAAGCTTATCACCACTCCTGAGGAATGGTGGGAAAAACGCAGACCTGAAATAGTAAGGGATATTGAAGATCAGATGTACGGCCGGATCCCTCCAAAAGAGATACTCCCTGCAGTAACCTGGAGCGTGACAACATCAACCGGCGGATCAGGCAATTCAGCCTATGTGCAGAAGGAAATAACCGGTACAATTGATATATCCCGCTACCCCCAGGTAAGAAACAGACCTGAAATAAAAGCAACGTTAAGAACTCCGGCAAAGGCAACCGAACCCGTACCTGTCATTATTTTCTTCGGCGGCTTTGGCAATGTAAATGATATGTACTTTGAACGTTCTGGTCCTGAAGGGTGGGGAACCTGTACGTTTGATCCCAATACGCTCCAGCCTGATAACGGAGCAGGACTTACAAGTTATCTGATCGGCCTTGTGAACCAGGGCAACTGGCGCAAACCGACCGACTGGGGTTCTCTCGTAGCCTGGAGCTGGGGTATAAGCCGGCTGATCGATTACCTCGAAACAGACAAGGATGTAAACGCTAAAATACTCGGATTAAGCGGAGTATCAAGATACGGAAAGGCTACAATTGTGGCAATGGCTTATGAGCCCCGCATTGCAATAGGGTTTCCCGGTGATGCCGGAAGTCTTGGAACAAAAATGAACAGGAGACACTGGGGCCAGGATCTTGAAAACTCATGCGATGCCAATGAATACCACTGGATGGCCGGTAATTTCTTTAAATGGGCAGGAGAACTCATCCCGGGGCAATATCTGCCTCGTAAAATAGAAAAATGCCCTGTGGATGCCCATTCCCTTCTTGCATTATGTGCTCCCAGACCCGTCTTCATGAATGGCGGATCAACAAGCTCATGGGCCGATCCTTTTGGCGTGTTCCTTACTGCCGTTAATGCTTCACCGGTTTACAGGATACTGGGAGAAAAAGGATTCATAACGCCCGACCGCATTCCTGTGATCGATAAAGCATATATTGACGGTACAATAGGTTACAGGGTCCATAAAGGAGGCCATACCGATGCTCCTAACTGGCCGGCATTCCATGAATTCGCTGCAAGACACTTCGATATAACTACGCTTGTATCCTCTGTTTCTTCTCTTACATTGCCTGCAAAAGAAGGGAGTTCGGCATCTTTCACCATAAAATCAAACAGGAAATGGGAAGTGATCAATACTGCTGACTGGCTAAAGATTAACTCCAGGTCGTCAGGCGGCTCAGATACAATTACAGTTACAGCTGCCGCAAATACTCAGGGGACAGGCCGTTCCGCAGTGGTTACTATCAAGACAAAGGGGAGAGAACAGACTGTAACAGTCAATCAGGCCTCTTCAAGAGCAGGACTCGGGATAAAATCCGATAAATTCACAGGAGCCAGGACAAAGGAGCTGCGAATCGGAGGTGTAGAAAATAGTCAGGCTTCATTTGATATTATCTCAACAACTGCCTGGAATATCAGGGTCACTTACCCGCCAGCAGAAAGTATGGACCGCAGATTCATGATGGGTTCAGGAAACTGGATCACTTTAAGTGATGAGTCAGGGGTGAATGATAAAACAATAATGCTGACAGCTGCTGCCAATCCCGGAGTACAGACGCGTTCCGCAACTGTAAACGTGCAGGCAGCGGGACTTCCCCCTGTCTCAATAATTGTTACACAGGAAAAAGGAGCTCCCACACTTGATATCATGGCTGATACCCTGTTCTTCACAGCAAAAGGAGGTAATGCATCCCCGATGTTCGTCAGAACAAATACAACATGGACACTAAAGTCCTCCGACGCATGGATATCTGCCACACCTTCAAGCGGAGGGAACTTCAGCCAGATTGCTGTCATTGCGGCTGAAAATACAGGACCATCCGAAAGAAAAGGTAGTATTACGGTATCAGTAGAAGGATTGCAACCTAAAGTTATTGTAGTCAGACAGGAGGCTCCTGAAATGAAGTAGTTCCCGGCATATATTATTTAAGATTTTATAATGACCGGCTTATAGTTCATCATTTTAATTAAATTTACCCTCGGTTAATCCGGAAGGAAATTCTTTGCATGTATTTAATAAACCTGATCCGTGACAAAATGACCAGTGAACGCCTTATGTTCGTTTACAGGGGCGTTATCACTAAAGAGAATTCCATTCCTCTTCTGATGCTTATAGAGAAAGAGATGGAAAACTCTGAATTTGGCTTCATTGGAAGGAAAAGGCTTTTTATGTTTGTACTGGAGAGCCTTCAGAATGTTTCTCGGCACAGTGACAGTTCGAAGCTGGCAAATATGTCGATGGTTGTTTATTCAAAGACTGACGGAGGATATACAGTCACCACCGGAAATGTTATTTCGACAGTAAACATAAGTGATCTTAAGAAACGCCTTGATGAGATTAATAATCTGGATGTTAATGAGATAAGAAGCGTCTACCGGCAGATGCTGATCAACTCGGAGTTAAGCAGCAAGGGAGGAGCAGGACTTGGATTGATCGAGATGGCAAAGAAAACCGGTAATAAACTCGATTATGATTTTATAAAGCTGGATGGTGAGAATTCTTATTTTATCCTTAGCAAGACAGTCGATCCGGAGGGAATGGGAATCCATTTTGGTGACGGGCAGAAACCTTTTACCGGCAGCTCAGCTTCTGATCTGGAAAAGATGATGGCAGATAATCAGATATATCTGATCTGGTCAGGACATATTACAAGTGAGGTAGGGAAGGAAGTACTGTCATTTACGGAGGCTAAACTGTCAGAAAATGATATTGAATCAAATGTCCGGAAAAGGGTTTTCAACATACTGGTTGAGATAATTGAAAATGTAGCTAAACATGGAGCCGGAAGAGAAGCTTCACAAAAGTATGGGATGCCGGTTGCCATCCTGAGGATCGAGGGCAATACCTTTATAGTGTCGACCGGTAACCTTATTGCAAATGAAAAGATTGATCAGCTGAAAACCAAGCTTGATAAAATAAACAGCCTTGATAAAGCGGGTCTTAAAGAGCTTTTTACCCGCTCGTTGTATCATCAGACAGGAACGACTGAAAGTACGGGCAATATGGGACTCATTGATATGGCAAGAAAATCGGGGGAAAAACTTATCTACCAGTTCGAAAAGATCAATGAGGAATATTCATATTATACTCTCGAGGTCAGAATCGAGGACAAAATCATTTAATCAGGTTTATTAAGGACAAGGTTCTTTCCATCCCAGCTTGCATAGCTGCTTTCTTTGATCCAGTCGCCAAGCAGGATAACTTCAGAGTTATTTTTCAGCTTTAATGCCATAGAAAGGTGCCGGTGGCCAAAAATGAAATAGTCAGGCTTCTTATTACCTTTGAAAGAATTTGCATATTTAATAAGATCCTCTTCTTCCTCGCCAAGGAATCCTTTTGATATACCCTTTCCCAGTCTGGAGTTAAGTGACCATTTGTGTCCGATCCTCATACCAATAGCCGGATGCAGTGCCGAATACAGAATTCTCAGCGGCTTATTCCTGAATATCCGCAGGAGGATTTTATATGCGGTATGACCTGAGCCAAGTCCTTCGCCATGCGCTATATGGAAGATTTTACCATCCAGGGTGACTGTAAGTGGTTCTGAATGGATTATCATCCCACACTCTTTTGAAAGATAATCCCTGACCCACATATCATGGTTCCCTGTAAAGAAATGGACCGGGATGCCGGAATCAGTTAATTCGGATATAGTGCCAAGGAACCTTGTAAACCCGGCCGGAACGACATGACGGTATTCCCACCAGAAATCAAAGATATCTCCAACAAGGTATATCTCCCTGGCTTCGGGAGCAATACTTTTAAGCCATCTGACAACTTTCTTTTCACGTTCAAGCGGATCAGATCCGGCATCAAGTCCCAGATGGAAGTCCGACGCAAAAAATATCCTGGAAGAACTGGTCAATTATTTAAGTATTATTTGAATAACTGTTCAAGTTTTATCTGCAGATTTCTTCCGTGCAGATTGTTCCCTATGAGCAATCCTTCCCTGTCGTACAGAAAGTTAGCAGGAAGGCTCCTTACATTATAGTATTTGGCATTGACAGGGTTGGAAGGATCATCCTCTCTTGTGTTTATCCAGGGAAGCTCATCGAATGACACAGCATTCCTCCATTTTGATTCGTCGGTATCCAGGTTTATCTGGTAGATCTCAAAACCTCTTTTGCTGTAAGTTTTATAAAGAGATTTGAGCTGGAGGTTTTCAGTTATGCAATCTCTTGAATCAGCCGACCAGAATGACAGGAGGACATATTTACCTTTGAGCGAGGACAGTTTTATTCTTTTCCCGTTCACATCTTTCAGGTCAGGATCAAGAGATACTTCAGGAGCCGAATTGGCCATCGCCATTATTCTTCTTGTATACAGGCGGTTCATTTGATTGTTGAAATCACTTGTAAGGGCTTTTGTATGTTTTGAATCGGGATAGTACACTTTCAGCGAATCAGAAACGATCTTCATATACTGGAGGTCACGTGATGTATTCAGAACATAGGTCTGATCGTCAATCATCTGGTAGAGTGCTTTAATAGCTGCCAGAGATCTCATATTTTTCAGTACAAATGCGATGTTGAATTTTCTCTGATCCTCCTTCAGTCTGAGGTATTCCTGTTCAAGCGCTGGTCCTTTTTTATCAAAATCAGGCTCTTTAGAGGCTTTCACATACAGACTATTAAGCGAATCCAGCGAGTGTTTTGTTTTGAGAAGCTTAAGGTCAAGCTCCCGGATCTGTTCTGAACCGGGTGATCCCGATACAGTATAATCATGCGAAAGATTATTTGTGAATGCAAGCTTTATCTTCTCACCGGGTTCGGCCAGAAGAGTAATGAAATCATCGGGAGAATAGCTTATCTGATAGAAGTCGGCTTCTGTTGTCTTAACCCGGAATCTGAAAGTCCCGTTTTTACCGATTTTGGCTGAATCGATAGTGACAGGAGTATCTATATCAACTCTTTTAAGGTAGATATGGTCCTGCTTTTTTTCTCCGACAGTACCTTCAACAGTGAAGATCCCTTTGTTTTTACAGCCGGTAATAACAAGAACTGGTATAAGGAGTAACAAGAACTTTTTCATTAAAAATCAGATATAATAAAATTTCAAGACAATTCAATCAGCAAATATCTCGGCAAGTTTTCTGTTCAGATCTTCCCCCCTAAGGTTTGATGCAATGATCCGTCCATCCTTATCGAGAAGGTAATTAGTCGGGATGACTTCAAATTTATAAAGAGGAACAACTATTGAGTTCCAGTATTTTATATCACTTACGTGGATCCATTTTTCCAGGTTATCTTTCCGGATCCCTTCTAACCAGGCATCTTTTGTTTTATCAAGAGAGACCTGGAATATTTCGAATCCTTTGTCGTGATAGGTGTTATATGCTTTTACCAGGTTAGGATTCTCTTTACGGCACGGATTGCACCATGAAGCCCAGAAATCAAGCAACACAACCTTCCCTCTTGTTGAGGATAGTCGAATTGTATCTCCTTGGGGATCAGGGAGGGCGATTTCCGGAGCCTCACTGCCGGCTGATACAAGAGGTGACATTAAATTCTGTGCATTCAGGTCACTTAACAGGCTCTGCACCTGTGCATGCAGTGACTGTACCGGTTCATAATCAGGGTAGAGCTTTGACAATGAGGAGTCTACCTTTAAAAAATATTTCAGATCCTTCTGATGATGAAGGACATATTCACCCGGTGCAACCTGCTGATAGAGAGCAACAAGACTTACAAGCGAGTTCAGGTTATCGTCGATATATTTTTTTGTATAAGTGTTTAAATCATTAAGGTAAATCTGGGCCAGGGAGTCAAGTCTTTCTATTACTGCGACAAGCTGGGGAGATCCCAGATTCAGCATATAAACCGACCTGAGTCCGGAAAGCTGGTCAACTGTTCTCCTGAGTCTTTTGTTATATGCAACCATCAGTGATGTCCCTTCTGATCCTGTGACAAATACAGGGTAATTCAGTGAATCGGAATAAGCATTCAGTCCGATTTTCTGACCCGGTTCAAGGAGCATTGTAAGGTAATTCTTTTCATCGGCTTTCAGAAGGTAAAAAGAGGGATACTCCACTTTTCTGATGAATGAAAACCGGCCATCCTCATTGATAATTGCAGAGTCAACGGTTATAAGTTCAGTTGACTTCAGCTCATCAAGGTAAAGATATTTTCCAGGCGTGGGATCCAGGAGTTTGCCATTAATCTCAATATTGTTATTTTTACAGCCGGTGATGGTCACCAATAAAACTAAAATACATATCCAGGATTTATTCATCATCAAGCCAGTATTTTTTAGCAAATATTTTATAAATATTGAAATGCAAAGTTATTCTTTTTTTTTACCGGGGTTCTCCATAAAAAACTAAAAATTACGAAGCTAAAATATCAGTTTGGAATGTTAAATAAAAATTGGTATCTTATGAGCTTTTACAGGGAGTAAATTAGCAGCTTTATGAGTTATATTAAGTTTGAAAAAAGTCAGATAGTAAATCTTGAATATTCACTCGCCCGCGAAATTATAAGAACCAACAGAGCGGGGTCATATGCGTCTACGACCCTGGTCGAATGCAATACAAGGAAATACCATGGCCTGCTTGTTTGTCCTATTGATGAACTCGGCGGCGGGCGCTATGTTCTTCTTTCCTCTCTCGATGTAACAGTCATTAACGACGACAGGAGCTTTAATATTGGCATTGGGAAATATAAGGGTGATTATTTTAGTCCCAAGGGACATAAATATATTGAAGATTTTTCGACAGAGGTTATCCCTATCCGTGTTTACAGGGTGGGGAATGTGCTCCTTCAGATGGAAAGGATACTGGCGCATTATGAAGAGCAAATACTTGTAAGGTACACTATTCTTGAAGCTTCCGAAACAATGAAACTTCAGATCAGACCTTTTCTCGCATTCAGAGGGATACACGATCTCACACATGCAAACCTGGCAGCAAATACAAAGGTTGAATTTATCAGGAACGGCGTTAAATCAAAATTGTATGATAAATTCCCCTGGCTCCATATGCAGTTTTCAACAAAAGCCGAGTTTGTTCATGTACCGGACTGGTATCTGGGTGTTGAATATATTGAAGAACAAAAAAGAGGATATGATTTTTCCGAAGATCTTTTTACTCCCGGTTTTTTTGAGCTGGAGGCAAAAAGGGGCGATGTAATAATATTCTCAGCATCGACACATGAGGAGAATCCGAGAGGTTTTAAAGGGAAATTCTCTAAAATGGTTTCCGGGAAGATCCCCCGTAATTGTTATATTAACTGCCTCAGAAATGCTGCCCAACAGTTTGTTGAGAAGAGGGGAGATGATACTCTGATAATTGCAGGTTATCCCTGGTTCGGCTCATGGGGCAGAGATACATTTATCTCTCTTCCGGGAATAGCTCTCGCCCGGCATAAACTGGATCTTTACAGAGCTGTCTTTAACACTCAGGTTAACAAGATGAAAGACGGATTATTCCCGAATATGGGAACAGCCGGGTACTACGCCTTTAATTCAATTGACGCGCCATTATGGTTTTTCTGGGCCCTTCAGCAATACACACTTAACGGAGGCACTGACTGTTGTGAAAGGTATGAAAACGCTGCTAAATCTATTTTGTACGCTTTCAAAAACGGAACAGCCTATAATATCCATATGAGAGATAACGGACTTATCTATGCCGATGCTCCCGGTAAAGCTCTGACATGGATGGACGCTGTGGTGTATGGAGTCCCGGTCACTCCCAGAAATGGTTACGCTGTTGAGATAAATGCCCTTTGGTATAATGCTGTCTGTTTTGCACTTGACATGGCAAAAGTCGAAAAAGATAAACAGCTTCTGAAGGAATTCGGACATCTTCCTGAACTTATAAAGGAATCATTCCTGGATCTTTTCTGGGATGAGAAGAGCGGATATCTTGCAGATTATGTGAATGATAACGAAGGGAAGAATTTCTTCGTACGGCCCAACATGGTTATAGCAGTCTCATTACCTTATTCAATGCTCTCAAAAGAGCAGATGAAGAGTGTTCTGGATATTGCGGACAAGGAGCTTGTCACTCCGCGGGGACTGAGAACACTTTCACCAGCCAACCAGTTCTACAAGGGAACCTACTGTGGCAACCAGGAAGAGAGGGACAGGGCATATCATCAGGGGACAGTCTGGCCATGGCTATATGGACCCTTCTGCGAAGGGTGGCTTAAAGTGTATGGGAAGCAGGGTGCGCAGAAAGTAAAGAAACTCATATATGGGCTTGAGGAGGTGATGAGTGAACACGGAATAACGACACTTTCTGAAATCCATGACGGAGATCCCCCTCATGCACCAAGGGGAGCTATTTCGCAAGCATGGAGCGTCGGCGAAGTTTTAAGGATAATTGATCTGCTTGAAAGAAATTATTCAGATGTATAAATACGGCAGGGTATGCGTGTGCTAATGTTTGGATGGGAATTCCCGCCTCATATTTCAGGGGGATTAGGTACTGCCAGTTTTGGTCTTACAAAAGGTATGGCCTCACTTGATGACCTCGAAGTTATATTCGTTGTACCTAAAGCCTGGGGTGATGAGGACCAGAACGCTGTCAGGCTTATCGGCGCAAATAAGATACCGGTGGCATTTAAGCAAATATATTATCAGGGAATCCGGCAGCCGATCGAAAAAATTGAGATATCCTCCAGAATCATACCTTACGTTGAACCTGAAGATTTCTGGAAAATAGTCAGTTCTGAGGTTACCGGACGAAGGATCCTTGTACATACAAACAACAAAGGTACAGTAGATTTCTCGGGTAAATATGAAGGCAACCTGCTGGATGAGATATATAAATACTCTGTTGTTGCATCAGTTATAGCTGAGGAAAATGAATTCGATATAATCCATGCTCACGACTGGCTTACCTATCCTGCCGGAATAGCAGCCAAGGAAGTATCCGGCAAACCATTGGTCATCCATGTCCATGCAACAGAGTTTGACCGGAGCGGAGGTAACGTTAATCCTGAGGTTTACCGTATTGAAAGAGACGGAATGCATGCTGCTTCCAAAATAATCACGGTAAGTAATCTGACAAGAGACATTGTAATAAATAAATATAATGTCCATCCTGATAAGGTTGAGACCGTTTATAATGCTGTTGAACCGGTTAAGGTATCTGAAGATGTTGTAGTGGAGAAAGGCTTTGATGAAAAGGTAGTAACTTTCCTTGGAAGGATAACTCTTCAGAAGGGTCCCGAATACTTCATAGAAGCTGCTTACAAAGTACTGAAAGTAATGCATAATGTCAGGTTTGTAATGGCTGGTTCGGGTGATATGATGGAAAGAATGATGCGAAGAGCTGCTTCGTTAAAAATAACTGATCGTTTTCACTTTACCGGTTTTCTGAGGGGGAGAGATGTATTTACTATGCTGGCTCTGAGCGATGTCTATATCATGCCATCAGTTTCCGAGCCTTTTGGAATATCACCTCTTGAAGCGATGCAATCAAATGTTCCTGTTATCATAAGCAAGCAATCAGGAGTTGCTGAGATACTTACACATGCAGTAAAGACCGACTTCTGGGATATCGATGCAATGGCCGATGCCATTTATGGGATTCTCAATTACCCGTCTCTGGCAAGTATGTTCATAAAGAACGGCAAGGAAGAAGTTATAAGACTTAAATGGGATAATTCAGCCAGACATGTGAAGGATATTTATGAAAGAGTGATATGGCATAAATAAGTTAAGTATTAAGATATGAGTGCAGCATCTAATAAGGCAATTTGCTTTTATTTTCAGGTTCATCAACCTTTCCGGCTTAAACGGTACAGGTTTTTCGACCTTGGGCATGATCACTATTATTACGACGATTATTCAAATGAATCAATCCTCAGGAAAGTAGCTGATAAATGTTACCTGCCTGCCAATAAAATAATTTATGATCTGATCCAGAAGCATAAAGGTAAATTCCGGATCACTTTTTCCCTGTCGGGTATTGTATTGAACCAGTTCAGGTTATATGCTCCGGAAGTTCTCGATTCTTTCAGGCAGCTTGCTGAAAGCGGAATGGTTGAATTCCTTGCCGAAACGGATTCGCATTCACTCTCATCCCTTAAGAGCAAGGTCCAATTTGAAGAACAGGTCAACCTGCACAGGGAAATGATGAAGACTTACCTCGGAGTTGAGACAACTTCCTTCAGGAATACTGAACTAATTTATTCCGACCAGATAGGTTCCTGGGTAGCTGAAATGGGATTCAAGTCCATGCTGACAGAAGGAGCTAAACATATACTTGGTTGGAAAAGCCCCAACTACCTGTATTGTAATGTAATTAATCCAAGATTGAAAGTGCTGCTCAGGAACTTTGTGCTGAGCGATGATATAGCATTCAGATTTTCAAACAGGCAGTGGAGTGCATGGCCACTGACTGCCGACAAGTATGCTTCCTGGATCACAAAGCTTGCAAATAAAAGTGAACTGATAAATATTTTCGTTGATTATGAAACTTTTGGTGAGCATAACTGGAAAGAGACAGGTATTTTTGATTTCCTTCAACATCTGCCGGGAGCAATACTGAAAAAGACGCCGTTTAAGTTTATGACTCCTTCCGAAATAGCTGATACCCTGCAACCTGTTTCTGCCATAAGCGTGCCGTCTCCTATATCATGGGCAGATGAGGAGCGTGATATAACAGCCTGGCAGGGTAATGAACTGCAGGTTGCCGCACTCGATAAGCTTTACACTTTATTCGAGAAAGTCAAAAAATGCGAGGACGGCCAGATAAAAAAAGACTGGGAATACCTGCAATCAAGCGACCATTTTTATTACATGGCGACAAAATTCTTTTCCGATGGTGCCGTGCATGCATATTTTAATCCTTATGAAACACCCTATGATGCTTTCATGAATTACATGAACGTCCTGAGTGATTTTGAAATCAGACTGAACAGGTGCTGCCCCGATTCAAACGAACAGATGATAATTTCGAATCTGGAAAAGCTGATCAGGGAAAAAGAACAGATAATTGAACAGCAGGCGGCTGAAATCCAAAAGCTTACAAAAAGAAATGCAAAACCAAAAGGGCCAGGCCGACAATCATCGGCTGGTGCACCTTCGACGACTTTGCAGGAACTCGCTCATAAGCTGATCGAACAATCTGTACGCAAAAAGAAAGTAGAAGGTAAAACATCGGTTAAGGCAAAGACTAAAGCAAAAACAGTAAAAAAAAATACTCCTAAGAAATCCCTTGTGAATAAAAAAACTGCAGGAAAAACAGGCAGGAAATCAAAAAAGACCGGGGAGTGAGTTAATTTTATCCTTATTAATAAAATCTGAAGATGAAGGTTGAATTTATTTTTGAAACCAGTTGGGAAGTATGCAACAAGGTTGGGGGAATCCATACGGTAATTTCTACAAAGGCTCTGAATATTGTTGAAGCAGTCGGCGATAATTATATACTGATCGGCCCTGATGTATGGAGGGAGGACGTAAAGAACCCTGAATTTATTCCTGATGAGTCCCTGTTCGGTGAATGGAAAGCCCGGGCTGTCTCAGAAGGCCTCAGGGTTAAAACCGGGAGATGGGATATTGCAGGCAAGCCTATTGTGATGCTTTTGGATTTCACACCTTATTTCGGCCAGCAGAATGAGATATTTGCAAGATTCTGGGAAACATACAAGCTCGACAGTATAACTGGTCAGTGGGACTATGTAGAGCCTGCCCTTTTCGGATTTGCAGCCGGTAAAGTGATTGAAAGTTATACCTCATTCTACCACGAACATCATAATATCATTGCACAATTTCACGAATGGATGACAGGAACAGGAATCCTGTATCTTCAAAAATGGTGTCCCTGGATAGCAACATCTTTTACAACTCATGCTACCGTCCTTGGGCGCTGTATAGCAGGTAATAACCGCCCGCTTTACGGTAAGATGAAGGAATATAACCCTATCCAGGTAGCCCGCGAATCAAATGTGGTTGCAAAACAATCCCTTGAAAAAATAACAGCTTCAGTAGCCGATGTCTTCACTACTGTAAGCGGCATAACATCAAAAGAATGCAGTCATTTCCTCGGAAAGGATGTCGATATTGTAACCCCAAACGGATTTGAAGATTCCTTCGTACCGGAGAGTGACCAGTTCGATGCAAAGAGGGGAACAGCCAGGTTGAAACTCAGACAGGTGGCCGAAGCGGTTCTCGGTTATAAACTTCCGGATGATTGCATTTACATTGCAAACAGCGGAAGATATGAATTCAGAAATAAGGGAGTTGATGTATTCATAGATTCAATGGGAGAGCTGAACAGGAAGGATAAACTGAATAAGCAGTGTGTTGCTTTTATCCTTATGCCGGCCTACCATAAAGGCCCCCGGGAGGATATAAGCAATATACTTTATAATAACGGAACCCCCGCGACCTCCGATCCATACCTTACACACTGGCTTCATTATCCGTCAACTGATCCGGTGCTCCAAAGAATAAGTGCCAATAATCTCCAAAATGACGAGAAATCTCAGGTAAAAGTGATCTTTGCGCCATCATACCTTAATGGCAACGACGGTATCTTCAATCTCTCATATTATGATCTTCTCATCGGTTTTGACCTGACAGTGTTCCCTTCCTATTATGAACCCTGGGGATATACTCCGTTGGAGAGCCTTATGTTCTCGATACCCACAATAACAACATCACTTTCCGGATTCGGACTTTGGGTGAGGGAGTATTTTAAAGAACACGGTAATGGTATTGCTATAATTGAAAGAACCGACGATAATGAAAGCAATGTTATCAAAGAGATAAGGGATTTTATCTCAATGTTTATTGGATTAAATGATAATGAGGTATTTGAAGCCAGGAAGAAAGCTCATGAGATCTCACGCATAGCCATGTGGGACAGCCTGGTGCAGCATTACTTTTCAGCTTATGAAATGGCTCTTGACAAGAGCACTGAAAGGAGGGAAGAACCCAGGGAGTTTATCGGATTTGTTGAAACTCCGGGTATCCCGGTCCGCAAACCCCACCAGGTGCCAATCTGGAAAGATATTTACGTCCAGAGCGATGTGCCTGATAAACTTGCTTCTCTTAAAGATCTTGCCAACAACCTATGGTATTCATGGCATACAGAAGCTGAGTCTATCTTCAGGCGAATGGATCCTTCATTATGGGAAGAAGTGAAACATAATCCCAAGCTTCTTCTTGAGAAGATAGATTATAAAAGACTTCTGGTTCTTGAGGATGATGATGAATTTGTATCAGATCTTGAAGCTATTACCAAAACCTTCAATGAATATTTAAGCCGTCCGGATGATCCGGATAAGCCCAGTGTTGCATATTTCAGCATGGAATTCGGGATCCATCAGTGCCTTAAGATATATTCAGGAGGGCTTGGGATACTTGCCGGTGATTATTTGAAGGAAGCAAGCGATTCAAATCTAAATATAATCGGTGTCGGGTTCCTTTACAGGTATGGATATTTTCGCCAGAAACTTGGTCCGAGAGGCGAACAGCTGACTATCTATGAAACCGAAGACTTTTCCAGGTTGCCGGTAACTCCTGTCAAAGACTCTAAGGGAAATCATATGTTTGTCACTCTTGCCTGGCCCGGGAGAACAGTCAAGATAAGGATATGGCAGGCAATGGTAGGCAAAGTCAGACTTTTCCTGCTTGATACAGATTTCGACGATAATACTCCTGAGGACCGCACGATAACCCATTATCTTTATGGAGGGGATATTGAAAACCGCCTGAGGCAGGAACTTATTCTTGGTATTGGAGGAATAAGGGCACTAACAGCTATGGGCCTAAAACCCGACCTGTATCACAGTAATGAGGGCCATTCGGCATTTATAAGCTTAGAACGATTGAGGACAATGATAGAGGAATTTCATCTTACATTCAATCAGGCCCTCGAAGCCGTCAGGGCATCGACGCTCTTTACTACTCACACTCCTGTTCCTGCAGGGCATGATGCTTTTGATGAAGACCTGCTCCGAAAATATATTTCCCATTACCATAGCAGGCTGAATATAACATGGGACGAGCTGATGGCCCTGGGAAGATGCGAAGGTGAACTGGAGAAGAAATTCAACATGAGCTATCTGGCTACCCGTATGTCGCAGGAAGTGAATGGTGTAAGTAAACTGCACGGGGAGGTGAGCCAGGGAATGTTCAATAAACTATGGCCAGGATACCTTCAGGAAGAACTCTTTATCGGGTATGTAACAAATGGTGTGCATCACCCCACGTGGACGGCTCCCGAATGGAAAGAGCTATATGCCAGAATAACAGGATCTGAAAATTTTGATCAGACAGACAGGGAACTCTGGGAGAAGCTTTATACGGTAGATGACAAAATAATCTATTCAATTAAGAAAACCCTTAAAAAGAGGTTGTTTGCTAATATCCGCAAGAGACTTCAGTCAGATATGATCGACAGACATGTCAGTCCCCGTACCCTTATGAGCATAAGTACACACCTTGACGAAAAAGCCCTGACAATAGGCTTTGCCCGGAGGTTTGCGACCTATAAGAGAGCTGGGTTGCTGTTCAGGGACCTCGACAGGCTTGCCAGAATAGTGAATAATCCGGATAAACCGGTCCAGTTCATTTATGCAGGGAAAGCTCATCCGCACGATGGAGGAGGACAGGACCTGATAAAGAGGATCTTTGAAATATCCCAGATGCCTCAGTTCACCGGTAAGGTTATTTTCCTCGAAAACTATGACATTGAACTCGCAAAATATCTGGTCCAGGGCGTTGATATCTGGCTTAATACACCTACAAGACCCCTGGAAGCTTCAGGGACAAGCGGTGAAAAAGCTGTTATGAACGGGACCCTGCATTTCAGTGTCCTTGACGGCTGGTGGGTTGAAGGTTACAGAGCATTTGCCGGCTGGGCCCTCCCGAAAAAGAGGACCTTTGCAAATCAGGAGCTTCAGGATGACATTGATGCTGAGACAATTTACAATATGCTTGAATATGAAATTATACCTGCATATTATTCATTTGATAACCAGGGGATTCCAGTCGAATGGATCAGCCTTGTCAAGAACACTATGGTTAAGATCGCACCTGAATTCACAATGAAACGCCAGATAGATGATTATTTTGAGAAATATTATAATAAGCTTTATGCAAGAACAAAATATCTGGTATCAAATAACTTTGAAAAAGCTAAGGATCTGGCAGACTGGAAACAGGTGATGAAGGCTGAATGGGACAATATTGAAGTGTTGAACTACAGTTTCGAGAAACCAAAGGAGAATGTTTATCATTCAGGGCACGATTACAAAGCTGAGATAGCTCTCAACATTCACAAGATCCCAAAAGAAAATGTGGGCGTCGAATACGTAATTACACACCTGAATAAGGAAGGGAAGCATGAATTTATTGCCAGCAAGGACTTTATCCTTGTCAGCAGCAAAAGTGGCAAATGCCTTTACAGGGCTAACCTTGTCCCTGAAAAAGCAGGTACCTTCTTTTATGGTATACGGATCTACCCCAAACATAAGGACCTGCCTCATAAGCAGGATTTCTACCTTCTGAGATGGATCGACTAAATTTCCGTTGCTCTCCGGATTGGTTCCTTCTTAAGCACCAAAGCTGTCCGGGCAGGCAGATAAAGAAAAAGATACAGAGGGACATTAAGGGCAGGCCTGTCGGCTTTTCTTATTGAATTATAGACACTCTTTCTGTCGATACGGTCAAATCCGCCGAATGCCGGATCGTCAGTATCAAGAATTATCCTGAATTTTCCCTTAACAGGTATTCCGTAATCGGTGAATGAATTTGTAGGATGGAAATTGAATACGAAAAGAAGAGCCCCTCTTGAGAATGCGATTACCTTATCATATGAGTTTTCATATATCTTCTCGACAAATGGATTATCGAGTACCTTGAATTCATTATGAAGCCGGGTCATATTCTGATCGAAAGCAGCCAGAAATTGATATTTCAGAGCTTTGTTATCAACAAGATCCCATTGCCTCCGGGCATATTTAAAACTCCAGTTATTCCCTTCGCGTGGAAAATCGATCCATTCAGGATGGCCGAATTCATTACCCATAAAGTTCAGATAACCACTTCCGGCTGTCGAGAAGGTGATCAACCTTATCATCTTATGCAATGCAATGCCACGATCCATGGGGATACTGTGATAGGATGTTGTCATTCCTCTGTACATCTCTGCATCTATCATCCTGAATATAAGCGTTTTATCTCCAACCAGGGCCTGGTCATGTGATTCGCAGTACGATATTATCTTCTCTTCAGGTCTGTGCTGCGTCAGTTCATGAAACAGATGACCCATATCCCAGCTCTCGTCAGGTACTTCTTTTAACAGTTTGATCCAGAGATCAGGTACTCCCATCGATAATCTGTAGTCGAAACCAGTGCCGCCTTTTTTTGTTTCAGCAGCCAGGCCTGGCATTCCGCTCATTTCTTCTGCAATAGTTAAAGCTGCGGGCTTGAAAGCATGAATGAGTTTATTGGCAAGGTACAGATAAACGAGAGCATCAATATCCTGACCTCCGTTGAAATAATCGCTGTATGATGTGAAATTCTTTCCCAGCCCGTGATCGTAATATATCATACTTGTGATCCCGTCAAACCTGAATCCGTCGAAATTATACTCTTCGAGCCAGTAACGGCAGTTTGAAAGCAGAAAATGAATCACGCTGTTCTTACCGTAATCAAAACACAATGAATCCCAGGCAATATGGTTCCTGCGGTCATTGGTGTGGAAATACTGACCGTGCGAGCCGTCAAACAGGCCAAGGCCTTCATTCACATTTTTAACGGCATGGGAATGTACGAGGTCCATTATGACACGAAGGCCGGAGGCATGAGCGGTATCGACAAGCTCTTTGAGTTCTTCGGGAGTTCCGAAACGTGAAGAGGCTGCGAAGAAATTTGATACGTGGTAGCCAAAAGAGCCGTAAAAGGGATGCTCCTGGATCGCCATCAGCTGAACAGTATTATACCCGGCTTTAACGATCCGTGGAAGGATATTCCTTGTAAATTCAGCATAAGTCCCGGCCCTTTCCTCTGAAGTGGCCATTCCGATATGCGCTTCATAGATCAATGGAGAGCCGGGGGCCGGTTTGAAATCGGGGACTGACCATTTATAAGGTTTCTGAGGATCCCATACCTGTGCAGAAAAAATCTTGGTAAGGTTATCCTGAACCACCCTTGTCGCATAAGAGGGAATCCGTTCGCCCTTACCCCCCTGCCAGTGTACGGAAAGCTTGAACAGGTCTCCGTGTTTAATCGCTTCAGGCGGAAGATTCATTTCCCAGTTACCATAATCATTTATCTTCTGCATAGCATATCCGGGTTTTTCCTTCCAGTTATTGAAGGTCCCGATAAGGTAAATTGCTGTTGCATTAGGGGCCCATTCTCTGAAAATCCAACCGTTCCTGTCCTTATGAAGCCCGTAATAAAAATGACCAAGCGCAAATTCAGCAAGCGATCCGCTTCTTGTAAGTTCCCTTTCTTTTAACTGACATTTTCTGATACGCTCTTCTATTATACAAATAAATGGCTCAAGCCAGGGATCGGTCGTATAGAATTTTCCGGGCCTCATAAATTTCAGCGATTCGTATTTGCCAATAAAAATACAAAAACAAAATAACAATGTTTACTCATATTCAGAGGCTTTGCTAATTTTGCATGTTTATTTACTGATTATGGAGGTGCATAAAGGCAGCGGGAATCTTCATTTAAAGAACCCTGTGGTTACAATGGGGATATTTGACGGCGTCCATCGCGGCCACAAGGTCATTATCGACCGGTTAGTATCTAAGGCGAAGGAATTAAACGGAGAATCAGTTGTAATCACTTTTAACCCTCATCCGAGACTTATTCTTGAATCTGGATCAGCGAATATCTCTTTCCTTTCAACACTGGAGGAAAAAACTTCTCTTCTCCGTAAAACCGGTGCCGGACACCTTATAGTAATGGAGTTCAACAGCCAGTTAAGCTCAATGGAAGCACCTGATTTCATTAGGACAATACTTATTGACAGGATAGGGATGAAGCATCTGATAGTTGGTCATGATCATCATTTCGGTCACGGGGGGAGCGGCGATTTCAGAACAATAACAAAATATTCAAAATCATTCAATTTCACTGTAGAACAATTACCGGGGATAGTTGACGGGAATGTCACGATCAGTTCTTCCCTGATAAGGGAGGCTTTATTATCAGGAAGACTCGACGAGGCCAACAGATGGCTAGGCTATAATTATTACCTTAAGGGCAGGGTCGTTGAAGGAAGTAAAATTGGCCGTAAACTGGGTTTCCCTACGGCGAACATAAAACCTGACGATCATTTTAAACTTATTCCTGCCGATGGTGTTTATGCTGTTGAAGTGAATCTGGACGGTAACATCCATAACGCAATGTTAAGCATTGGGTTCAATCCTACGATCAGGAAACAACCAGGGGACAGGTCAATAGAAGTACATATATTTGATTTTGAGGAGAGTATATATGACCGTGAAATAGAAATTGTATTCAGGTTCAGATTACGCAATGAGAAAAAATTCAATAATGAAAAAGAACTGGCCGGCCAGATGGAAATTGACAAGGCAAATGCATTAAGGCTGCTCACTTGAATAATTTGGAGGTATTGTTTATATTTAAGAACTTTAATATTGATAATCAATGGATTTAGCAACCACTACAATGGAATACAAGGTAAAAGACATTTCGCTTGCAGATTTTGGAAGAAAAGAGATTGAGATTGCAGAGAAAGAGATGCCGGGACTGCTTGCAATAAGAAGGAAATATTCGAAGGAAAAACCCCTGAATGGGGCAAGAATAACCGGTTCGCTTCATATGACGATCCAGACAGCTGTTTTGATAGAGACGCTAAGGGAGCTAGGTGCTGATGTAAGATGGGCAAGCTGCAACATTTTTTCTACGCAGGATCACGCAGCAGCAGCTATCGCAGCTGCCGGAGTACCTGTTTTTGCCTGGAAAGGAGAATCCCTGGAAGATTACTGGTGGTGCACAGCCCGGGCACTGTCTTTTCCCAACGGAAAAGGACCAAATCTGATCGTTGATGACGGAGGCGATGCATCACTTCTTGTCCATCTGGGGTATAAGGCTGAAAATGATCCATCGGTACTGGACAGGAAAGCCTCCAGCAAAGAGGAAGCTGTCATTCTCGAAACACTGAAAGACCTGCAGAAAACTGAACCGGGCAAATGGAAACGTGCCGTGAGTGAGCTTAAGGGTATTTCAGAAGAAACCACAACAGGTGTCCACAGACTTTACCAGATGCTTGAAAATAATGAATTGCTGGTACCGGCAATAAATGTTAATGATTCAGTGACAAAATCCAAATTTGATAACCTCTACGGCTGCCGTGAATCTCTTGCCGACGGAATAAAGAGAGCAACGGATGTGATGATCGCCGGTAAGGTTGTTGTAGTGTGCGGGTATGGTGATGTAGGAAAAGGATGCGCGAAATCAATGAGATCTTACGGAGCCAGGGTGATCGTTACAGAAATCGATCCTATTTGTGCACTTCAGGCTGCAATGGAAGGATTTGAGGTTAAGACTGTTGAAGATACACTTGATGAAGCAAATATCTTCGTTACAGCAACGGGGAACAGGGATATCATCACGGTTGATCATATGAAAAAAATGAAGGATCAGTCAATCGTATGCAATATCGGCCATTTTGATAATGAAATTCAGGTTGACAGACTTAACGCACTGAAAGGAGTACAGAAAATCAATATAAAACCTCAGGTTGATAAATACCTTTTTCCGGATGGACATGCAATATTCCTGCTTGCAGAAGGACGACTTGTAAATCTTGGCTGTGCAACAGGTCATCCTTCATTCGTTATGAGTAATTCTTTCAGTAATCAGACTCTTGCTCAGATCGATCTGTGGAAGAATGACTACAAGATCGGTGTATACCGTCTTCCAAAATACCTTGATGAAGAAGTTGCGAGGCTCCACCTTGACCAGCTGGGAGTTAAACTCACTATCCTGTCGGAAGAACAGGCTGAATACATTAATGTACCACTGAAAGGTCCATATAAGCCAGATCATTACAGATATTGATTTTGTCTGAGAAGGGCTCTCCCGACAAATCGGGGTCGGTTCTTCGCTCCTCCATATCTATAATCTTTTTAAATGATTGTCAATAACTTGTGGGGAAAGTTAAAATATTTATCCTGATTGCTTTAACTATGGAGTTAAATTGGCTGAAACCATAATCGTTGAATTATGAATAAGCTTTTCAATAAAAAGTTACTTTTCTGTTTACTGATTTTTTCAATCACTCTTACAGTCTGTGAAGCTCAGTCATTTGACCGGCCGAGGGCTCACAGGCTCCAGAAGAATGTAAGTAAAAGACCCATGAGATCTAAAACAATTAAAGTAAGGGAACCAGGATCCAGGGAAAAGGCAAAAAAGAAAACCGAGGCTGCTGACAGAAAGAACAGAAGAGAATATGCAAAATATGTAAAAGACAATCAAAAGCGATCACTTGAGATACAGACACCTGTTGTTCGCGAAAGGATGAAGAAAAACATGAAGACTGCAAACGCCAATTATAAAGCTAAAAGAAAAATGGTGGCAAGAACAGGCAATAAATCGGGCAAAAAATACTCAAGATAAGTCATAAAAATACTTTTAATGTAATCCACTTATTTTCAGGTTTATTTTGTATTTTTAAAAATAATTTGCTATATTTGTTAAATGAAGAGTTCCGGAATCCCACGGAATTCTTCTTATTTTTTAACTAAACAGGAGAAATGGGAGACGTTTTATATATCACAGAAGAGGGTCTTCAAAAGCTCAAGGAAGAACTTGAGAAGCTCAGGACTGTTGAAAGGCCCATGATTGCCAAGTTGTTAGCTGAGGCAACTGACAAGGGTGACCTTACAGAGAATACTGAGTATTCAGCTGCCAAGGAAGCACAGGGCATGCTTGAAATGAAGATCGCTAAACTTGAGGATATCATTGCCAGATCCAGGATTATTGACGAATCAAAAATAGATAATTCGACGATAAGGATCCTGAACAAAGTGAAGATCAGAAATCTTAAAAGCAATACCGTAATGGAATACCAGCTTGTCCCTGAAAGCGAAGCCGATCTGAAAAAAGGGAAAATAGCTGTAAACTCGCCCATCGCCAGCGGACTTATCGGAAAAAAGGTTGGAGATACTGTAGAGATAAAGGTCCCTTCAGGAGTGATTCATGTTGAAATAATATCTGTTTCATAATAATACTTTAATAATGGCGACTATTTTTAGCAGAATCATAAAAGGTGAAATACCTTGTTATAAAATAGCAGAAGATGAAAGGTATTTTGCATTTCTTGATATTAATCCCCTCAAGGAAGGCCATACTCTGGTCGTCCCGAAACAGGAGACGGATTATATATTTGATCTTGATGACGATCAGCTTGCCGGTTTAATAATATTCTCTAAAAAAATAGCAGCAGCCATTAAAAAAGCATTTCCATGTAACAGGATCGGCATAGCCGTACTGGGCCTTGAAGTGCCTCATGCTCATATTCACCTGGTCCCGATGGATTCAATGGAGGATGTGAATTTCAGAAATCCTAAGCTCAAACTATCTCCCGGACAATTCCAGGAAATTGCAGAAAAGATCAGAGCAAAAATCTAAATATACTTTCCGTACAGATCTGTTTCAGGAATAATTCTTTATCTTTAAAAGAATTATGCTCGCTGCATGAATTATTTCCATGATCTGTTCGACGACCTGCTGAGTCTTCTATTTCCAAGGCTGTGTTACGGTTGCGGGAATCACCTGCTTAGAAATGAGAAGCTGTTATGTACGGAATGTTATGTTATGATCCCGAGGGCTACTTATCATCTTGAAAGGGGAAATCCTGTGGAACAACTTTTCTGGGGAAGATGCAGAATAGAAAGAGCAGCAGCATTTTCATTCTATAACCGTGACAGCCGTATACGCAAAGTGATCCATAATCTTAAATATAAAGGGATACAGGAAATAGGAATTGAACTGGGAAGGATATACGGTAATATTCTGAACGCATCAGAATTTCTTGACGATATCGATCTTATAGTTCCGGTTCCACTGCATATCTCAAAAAGAAGAGCCCGTGGATTCAACCAGAGTGACCTGATTTCCAGAGGCCTGTCAGAAGTTACCGGGCTGCCGGTCGATTACAGATCCCTGCAGAGGATAACAAAAACAGCAACCCAGACAAAGAGGTCGAGATATGAGCGGTGGGTTAATGTTGAGGGGATATTCACTGTAGCTGACCCTGAGGGAATAAGGGGTAAACATGTTCTGCTTGTCGATGATGTTATAACAACCGGATCCACGATAGAGTCCTGCGCAAATGAGCTTCTTAAATCAGAAGGGGTGAAGGTAAGTGTTGTAGCAATTGCAGTGGCTGTGACATAAAAATCAACAGTCATTTGATCCTTTGAGGATTTTTATTCATGAAATCTTTCCAGCTGTTATATGTTTTGTGGCCGGAAGGTTTATTCGACTGAAAGAAATGACAAAGAGCCGCTGCCAATCCGTCGGTGGCATCAAGGATTATTCCCTGATCCTGGAAATTTAGCATGTTCTCAAGCATAGCAGCAACCTGTTCCTTTGATGCTGCACCCTGGCCGGTAATTGACATCTTTATCTTCCTGGGGGCATACTCAAAAATAGGCAGTGATCTGGATAAGGCTGCAGATATTGCAGCTCCCTGAGCTCTTCCGAGTTTAAGCATCGACTGAACATTCTTTCCGTAAAAAGGAGCCTCAATAGCCAGTTCATCGGGTTTATATTCATCTATAATACCTGTAACCCTGTCAAATATATGCTTCAGCTTAAGGTAATGATCATCAAATTTTGAAAGGTCGATAACGCCAATAGCCATCATCTGAGGCTTTGAGCCGATCACTTTTATGATCCCGTAACCGGTCTTATTTGAGCCGGGGTCAATTCCCAGTATTATCTTTTCCTTAGTTTTTGTTTTCAAATGCCGGAGATAATTTCTGGTTAATAATTCTTTTCTATGATTGCGTTATCCATCAATGAATGTTTTTCAGAAAATATTTTTACCGGAGCAAATGGAAGAGTCTTTTTATCATCTGAAAAAGATCCGGTTTCAAGGTACCTGATAGCCTCACTCAGGCACATTTCCTTTCTGTCGTTAAAATCGTAAACAATATCATCAAGAGCTTTTCCGTCAGGGGCAAAACCATCATAAAAATCCCCTTCTCCTTTCGAATTCACCATTCTGACAGTGATAAGATTGAACCAGTATTTTTTACCACAAGGCCAACCGCTCGCACCTACCGGTTTTCCATATGTATTGTCACCTGTTGTAACAACACCTATAATTGGTTTCAGCCCGTTTATTATAGCTTCACTTGCAGAGGCTGTATAACGCGATGTAATCACCACAATCCTGGGAACCCCCAGGGAATAAGAGGTCATTAAAAAGTTAACTGTTGAATTATATATTGAATTTTTATTGTTATAAAGCAATCTGGAAAATACCATCCCCGCTTTGCTGTTACCGGCTATATAGCTGGCGAGCAGCTGGGCAATATTAAGATAACCCCCTGAATTATACCTCAGATCGAGTATGAGTTCAGTTGCAGATTGGGCCTTTAGATATGTAAAAGCTGTTTCCAGTTCCTGTTTTGAAGCGTCGATAAAAGATTCAAAAACTATATGGCCGGCCACTGCACCTGTTTTCAGACGGATAGTATCGCAAAGCAATACTGTATTAATGGAGAAACTTTGTTTCGTTGAAACTATAGTTACTTCTTTGCCATCGGGTTTCTTAAACAGGAATGTATTTGTAACTCCCGCTTCAGCCGGTCCGATAAGATCAGAATAGGCATTTCCACCGGTTATAAGCAGAGGAGCGACATCAACCCCGTTGATCTTTTCGACGATCCAGCCTCTTCTGACACCGGCTGTGTAAAGAGGAGAATTCTTGTATATCAGGGCTATCCTTGCCATGGAAGCAGTATCAATGCCGATCCTGTATCCATGACCAACAAATGTTCCGGCCATTTCGGCATTATAGTCGTCATAATCCGCTACAAAGCTCCACCTGTCACGAGCTTTGTACCTTAGAGCTTCCAGGAGCTCGTATGGATCAGCATAATCCTCTTTGTTCACTGTGGGTAGAAGATCGTACCAGAGATACCACTGCTTCATGAGGTCATTTAACGTATCCCTGGCCATTGCCGGAGTAACACCCGATGGTTCAGGCTCCGGATCAGGGTCCGGTTCACCCTTATTACAGGCGGTGAAAAGTGCAATAAATAATAAAAACGGTATATATAGTTTTTTCATTTACAGAAAACTGATAAGAAGGCTGCATGTTGTCAAAGATAGTAAATTATCCTTTTACGGTTTTCCGGTTCTGGATCCATATACCGGCGATTATAAGCACTAATCCGATGGGAGTAGTAAAGTAGACCGGTTCATGAAGAATAAAATGAACAAAGATCAGGGAAAGAAAAGGAGCCAGGTAAACCAGGTTGCTTACTTTATCTGTTGAAGGAGCTGTTTGCAGAGCTTTCAGCCAGAAAAGAAAAGTTATGCCCATCTCAAACAGTCCTATATAGACAGAAGCGGCGACGCCCTGTAAAGTATATACTGCAGAGGCCCATTTCCTTGTAATTATCATAGTGGCAATGAGGTACATGGAGCCGAAGAGGAAGTTCAGGAAGAGTTTTACTGTTTCATCTCTTTTGTCCTTTACGTTGAAGATGAAATAGAGAGCCCAGAAGAGAGAGCTGCCAAGTGCCAGAAGAACACCCTTCAGATCAGAATGACCAGGATTGAAAAGATTACCGCGGGAGGATATTACATAAACACCTGCAAAGCTTATTAAAAGGGCAACAAAACTTTTGCTTTTTATTTTCTGTCCAAGGATAGGCACGGAAAGAAATACAAGGATGATTGGCCAAACCATATTAAGAGGCTGGGCGATCTGGGCTGGCAGAAGCGAGTAGGCTTTCAGGAGGATAAGATAGTAGATGAAGGGATTAATTAGTCCAAGAAGTGCCGAAGCCGCCAGTTCCTTCGGCCGGGATAAAGCCAATAAACCTGTTTTCCGGGAAGAAAGGAGGATTATAAAAAGGACAGTTGCTGAGGTGAGTGAAGCAATTGTGAGCATGGGGAGGATATCCAGCCCATGCAATCCGATCTTAAAAGCTGTCGGGACCGTCGACCAGAAAAGGATCGCCAGAAGTGCATAGAGATATGGCCGGCGCGAGCTTATCACTCAGTCGATTATCGTAAACCCTGTATATGGCACTAGTACTTCAGGCACTTTAATCCCTGATTCTGTCTGGTTATTTTCAAGGAGGGCGGCCACTATCCTTGGCAAAGCAAGGGCACTCCCGTTGAGGGTGTGAACGAGTTTTGTCTGCTTTTCTCCCTTTTCTTTAAACCGGCATTTAAGCCTGTTAGCCTGAAAAGATTCAAAATTGGACACGGAGCTTACTTCCAGCCATTTCTTCTGGGCGCCTGACCACACTTCAAAATCATATGTTAGAGAGGAAGTAAAAGACATATCACCTCCACAGAGCCGTATGATACGGTAAGGCAGATCTAAAGATTTTACAAGACCTTCGACATGAGCAACCATCTCATCAAGAGACTCATAGGAATGATCGGGGTGAGAGATCCTCACAATCTCAACCTTGTCGAACTGATGGAGCCTGTTAAGTCCTCTTACATGAGCTCCCCATGATCCGGCTTCCCTTCTGAAACAAGGTGTATAGGCTATATTTTTAATTGGCAATTCTTCTGCATCGAGTATTACATCCCTGTAAATGTTCGTGACAGGTACCTCGGCAGTAGGGATGAGATAGAATCCGTCAAGTGTTACATTATACATCTGGCCTTCTTTATCCGGGAGCTGACCCGTACCAAAACCGGAATCCTCATTTACAACGATGGGGGGCATTACCTCTTTATATCCTGCTTTTACTCCTTCATCAAGGAAAAAATTGATCAGGGCCCTTTCAAGTTTCGCACCTTTACCCTTATACACAGGGAATCCGGCGCCAGTGAGCTTTATTCCAAGTTCGAAATCGATTATATCATATTTCTTTATAAGGTCCCAGTGAGGCAGGTTTTCATGATCCAGCACCGGCATTATACCGCCGGAACGCATCATAACATTATCTTCAGCTCCACGTCCTCTGTTCACGGATTGATGAGGCAGGTTGGGAAGGCGTATTATCTCATTTCTTAATTCTTCATCAAGCGGGATGAGTTTATCTGTAAGTGATTTTATCTCATCTTTCAGTTTATAGGTCTTTTCCTTTGCCGCCTCAGCTTCAGCAAAATTCCTGCTCTTCATAAGAGCCCCGATCTCCCTGGATATCCTGTTCATGTCAGATTGAAGCGCATCAGCCCTGGCCTGTATCTGACGCCGCGAAGCATCGATCTCTAATATCTTGTCAAGAATTTCTTCTGCGTTGAAATTTTTTATGCGGAGACGTTCGGCAATAAAGTCCCTTTTTTCTCTTATAAGGTTTATTGTAAGCATAGTAAAAAAATTAATAAAAAAGCAGGCTTTTCAGGCCTGCTGTAAAAGTATTAAAAAACTCCCTATAATTATTTCTCTCAGCTGAAAAGAATAAAGGGAGTCTTAATCTCTTAAAGAAACAGTTTATTCTGCACTTTTAACGGATACGTAGATCTTGTTGTCTTTTTGTTTCCTGAATTCAATTTCTCCGTCAACAAGAGCAAAAAGAGTATGATCTTTTCCAAGGCCAACATTCTGGCCGGGGTTATGCTTTGTACCTCTCTGGCGTACAATAATATTGCCCGCTTTTGCATGCTGACCGCCAAAAAGTTTCACACCCAGTCTTTTACTGTTTGAGTCACGGCCATTTCTTGAACTGCCAGCTCCTTTCTTGTGTGCCATAATTATAATTTTTTAGTTCTTGATTACTTTATCAGGCTTTCCCTTTGGTTGACTTTTTTTCTGCTGGTTTCTTAGCGGCAGGTTTCTTTTCTGAAACTTTCTTTGCCGGTTCTTTCTTGTCATCAGCTTTCCTGGCGACAGTTTTTCTGGATACAGCCTTTTTCTTTTCAACCGGTTCTGCTTCCTCAGGTTCAGTTGCTGCAACAGCAGCTTCTTTCTTCGGAGGTTTGGCAGGTTTTGTTTTCTTGCCGTTGATGCTTATGATCTCTACCTGGGTAAACTGCTGACGGTGGCCATTCTTAACCCTGTAACCTTTTTTTCTTTTCTTTTTGAATACGATCACCTTGTCTCCTTTAACCTGATTGATGACCTGTCCTTCTACAAAGGCTTCTTTTACAACAGGTTCACCAACAATGATCTTTCCTTCATCCTCGACAAGAAGAACCTGATCAAAATTGATCTTATCCCCTTCTTTCAGATCCAGCCTGTGAACAAAGATCTTTTTTCCTTCTTCAACTTTAAACTGCTGACCTGCAATTTCAACAATAGCGTACATTCTGTTTTGTTATTATGTTACTCCGTAAGGCGTATAGGATTTAAAATCTTATAACTTCGCTAAGCCCTGGCGGATTGATCCAAATTCGGACTGCAAAGATATATAAAATAGATTATTTACAAATCAATCTGCTGATTTTTATAATTTCGATATCCTTCATTGAGATAGCCGGTCAAAAAGTACTTTATCCCCTGCAGGGAAAATATCTACCCTTTGTACACATCTGTTAATTCACTTCTGTAACAGGCTTGAGATTACCTTCGGTGAGCTCTCCCGACAAGTCGGGATCGGTTCCTCTCCCGATGAATCGGGATCGGAATGACAAGGTGCTTTCTGGTGAATGGGGGAATGAGGCGGGGCGTTTTGTTGGAAAGTCGTTACAAGAAATTGAATTTGAATCAAAACGCCCCGCCTCATTCCCCCTTATCCCCATGGAGACCGTGTCATCCCGAACGAGTTAATCCTGAGAGTTTACGAAGGATTAACGAGTGAGGGATCTCCTCCTTTCGGCAGAGAATAAAAGAAAGATGCGTATAAAGGGTAGGGGAAAATATCAAGGGGGGCGGCACCGGTTACAATACCGTAATCGCTGCGCGATATTTAGATAATAATTCGTAGTAGACGATACAGTATTGTAGATTGAAGAGGAACCCTCATTATTTTTTTACCTCGTAGAGGTTAAAGGCAATTCGTCGCAGACTATACGGAACCGTATATGTAAACTGTAAAAAAAGCAATAAGATAATCTGCGATTTCCTTGTATTATCTTTATATTTGTCGGAGGCAAGAAAAAAATGTACTATCGGCGCATAAATAACTGATATGAAGAGAGTCAAGCTGAAAGTTATGGGTATATCATATAGCCAGACACAGTCGGGGGCTTATGCGCTGTTACTTATTGAAGAGAATGGCGACAGGAGGATACCCATCATTATAGGCGGTTTTGAAGCACAGGCGATAGTCATCAAACTTGAGAATCTTGAACCACCCCGCCCCCTTACCCATGACCTTTTTAAAAAATTTGCAGATCAGTTCAATATTGCCATTATCGAAGTAATGATTGACAAGCTGGAGGAGGGAGTTTTCTTCTCCAAACTTGTATGCAATAACGGAGAAAAAGAATATCTGATCGACAGCAGAACTTCAGATGCTGTAGCTATTGCCCTTCGCTTCGGATGCCCTATTTACATCAATGAAGATATTCTGGAGAAGGCCCAACTGACAAACAGTCCCTCTGAGACTGAACTCTCATCGCCGAATGAGGCGGAGAACCAGGTTAAGGCAGGTTCGAAATATTCTTCTTTTTCCGATGAGGAACTCTATAAAATGATCGATGAAGCTGTAAAAACAGAAGATTACGAACGGGCTGCATCCATAAGGGATGAGATTGAACAAAGGAAGAAAAAGGGGAAACAGAAATGAAGCAATATATTAACCTGCTTGACCATGTATTAAAGAACGGGAAAGAGAAGCACGACAGGACCGGCACCGGGACCATAAGTGTTTTCGGATATCAGATGCGTTTTGATCTGTCTGAGGGATTTCCCCTTCTAACAACAAAGAAACTTCATTTAAAATCAATAATTCACGAACTTCTCTGGTTCATATCGGGGGATACGAATATCAAATACCTGAAGGACAATGGAGTAAGCATCTGGGATGAATGGGCTGACAAAGACGGTAATCTGGGGCCGGTGTACGGCTATCAGTGGCGTTCATGGCCCGCGGCCGACGGAAGGAAAGTCGACCAGTTGAAGGATGTGATTGAAGAAATCAGGAAAAATCCAGATTCCCGGCGGCTTATTGTCAGCGCCTGGAACGTTGGTGAAATACCCCGGATGGCACTGCCTCCATGCCATGTGATGTTCCAGTTTTATGTTGCAGAAGGCAGATTGTCATGCCAGCTTTATCAAAGAAGCTGTGATATATTTATCGGCATACCATTTAACATTGCATCATATGCGCTGCTGACGATGATGGTAGCTCAGGTAACAGGCCTTAAGCCAGGAGATTTCATACACACACTGGGAGATGCACATATCTATCTTAACCATATTGAGCAGGTAAAGCTTCAGCTGACGAGAGAACCTTACAAATTACCGGAAATGAAAATAAATCCTTTGGTGGATGATATTTTCAAGTTCAGATTTGAAGATTTCACACTCGCTAATTATAATGCTCATCCTCATATCAAGGGCGCAGTAGCTGTATAATACTAAATGGAATGATCTCAATAATAGTCGCTGTATCCGAAAACCTCGGGATTGGAAGGAATAATGAACTTTTATGGCATATCTCTGAAGATCTTAAGCGGTTTAAAAAGCTCACTTTCGGAAAAACTGTTATAATGGGTAAGAAAACCTGGGAATCACTTCCCAGAAGGCCCCTTCAGGGAAGAAAGAACATTGTGCTCACTGATATTCCTGGTGAGACTTTTGACGGAGCGATAGCAGCTTATTCTGTTAAGGATGCTCTTGAAAAGTGCCCAGATGATAATGATATTTTCATTATTGGCGGAGGCAGCATCTACAGGCAGTTTATGCCTCTGGCTGACAGGCTCTATATAACCCTCGTCCATAAGAAAGCCAGGGCTGATGTGTTCTTTCCTTCAATAGACCCTGCTGTATGGAAGGTTGTATGTGAGGAAGTATATGACCCGGGAAACCAGGAAGGAGTACCCTATACGTACTTTATTTACGACAGAAAGAAATAATCCGGGAGTAAGATTCAGGGACCAGGTGCCGCTTTCTGAGAATATCATGATGCTTTAAGCACCTTCATATCTATTCTCTCAAGTTTACGGCTGGCATAGTCGATTGTTATGACAAGCTCCTCTTTTTCAATTGATGGAGTTTCATACATGGCATCGAGCATAATGGCTTCGCATATTGATCTGAGTCCGCGGGCTCCAAGCTTGAACTCGACTGCCTTGTCAACAATAAAATCTAGCACTCCGTCTGCAAAGGTAAGCTCCACATTGTCCATTTTAAATAGCTTGGTATATTGCTTTACAAGAGCATTTTTAGGCTCGGTCAGAATGGCACGAAGAGCTTTCTTATCGAGTGGATCAAGATGAGTAACAATAGGGAGCCTGCCAATGATCTCAGGTATCATGCCAAAGGCTCTGAGATCCTGAGGTGCCACATATTGAAGCAGGTTATCTTTATCGACTTTCTCCCTGTTCTTTGAAGCGCCATAACCTATGATCTGGGTATTCAGGCGCTGGGCGATCTTCTTCTCAATACCGACAAATGCTCCGCCGCAAATGAACAGGATATTCCTTGTGTCGACAGGTATCATTTTCTGCTCAGGATGTTTGCGTCCTCCCTGAGGCGGGACATTCACAATTGATCCTTCGAGCAGTTTGAGAAGTCCCTGCTGAACACCTTCACCGGAAACGTCTCTTGTTATTGAAGGATTATCTCCTTCTTTCCTTGCTATCTTATCTATTTCATCAATGAACACTATGCCTTTTTCTGCAGCTTTAACATCGTAATCGGCATTCTGGAGCAGGCGTGTCAGAAGACTTTCAATATCTTCGCCAACATAACCGGCTTCGGTCAGTACTGTCGCATCGACTATAGTGAAAGGAACGTGAAGCATCCTGGCAACGGTTTTGGCCAGCAATGTTTTTCCCGTACCGGTCTCTCCAACAAGTATGATATTGGATTTCTCAATTTCGACATCATCAGGATCGGGTTTCTGCATCAATCTCTTGTAATGATTATATACAGCTACCGAGATGACTTTTTTTGCCATTTCCTGACCTATGACATACTGGTCGAGGAAATTCTTTATTTCGGAAGGTTTAAGAAGGTTTATGCTGTCGAATGAAGATGTCTTTTTAACCCCAAGTTCCTCATTCATTATGCTGTAAGCCTGCTCAATACAGTGGTCACATATATGACCTTCGAGACCGGCTATAAGCATATTGGCCTCTTTCTTGGTTCTGCCGCAAAAAGAACACTTGTCCATTTCCGTTAATGTTCGTTTCTATGGAGGATCTCGTCTATCATCCCATATTCTTTGGCTTCCGTTGAAGTCATCCAGTGATCCCTGTCGGAATCAGCTTCAACTTTTTCAACCGGATTTCCTGAGTGATAGGCTATTATTTCAAAAAGTTCCCTTTTGATTTTCATTATCTCCCGGGCCTGAATTTCGATGTCAGATGCTTGTCCTTCAACGCCGCCCATAGGCTGGTGGATCATTATCCTGGAATGCTTGAGGGCTGATCTTTTACCTTTTGTGCCGGCAGTAAGGAGAACAGCTCCCATTGAAGCTGCCATTCCGGTACATATTGTAGCAATGTCAGCCGAGATGTACTGCATGGTGTCATAGATACCCAATCCGGCGTTTACAGAACCTCCCGGAGTATTAAAATATATCTGGATGTCCTTCCCGGGATCAGCAGAATCAAGGTACAGAAGCTGTGCCTGGATAATATTAGCCACGTAATCATCAATGGGTAAACCAAGAAAGATTATCCTGTCCATCATCAAACGCGAGAAAACGTCCATAGATGCAACATTCAGCTGTCTCTCCTCAATGATTGTCGGAGATATATAACTTCCATAGATCGACGAATACCTGTGAAGGGTGAGGCTGCTTAGTCCAAATTTACTCCTTGCATATTTTCTGAAATCGTCACTGTTGCTCATATGAATTTTTTTAGAAATTAAGGAACAAAGATACAAAATTAAGAAATATGATCTAATTCTCTGATTATTATTCAAAAAGCTTATTGAATTCTTCAGCTGTCACACTCTTTACTTCTATTTTAACGATCTCTTTGAGTATTTCTATGACTTTATTGTCCAGTATCTTATCGGCTATCCTCTTTGCGTCATCCTCTCTTTTAAGAGTTTCTTTGGCATAATTGGATATTTGTTCATCGGTAGCGTAGTAGAGCCCGTACTGGCTGAACTGAAATCGTGTAATGTTTTCGGCTTCTTTTTGAAGCTCTTCTTCCGTTATCTTAATATTGTTATCTTTTGCGACCTTATTCTTGATCAGCTGCCATTTAAGATCCTTTCTGAAGGAATCGAAATCCTTATCGATCTGTTCGGGAGTGGCTTTATCAGTGACTTTGAGCAGCCATTTTTTCAGGAATTCTTCAGGGAATTTCATTTCGGTTTTGTCGATTGCCAAATCCTTGACATCGTGCATCAACTTATAGTTTGATTCGCGGCTCAAACTTGCCCTGATCTCCTCTTCGATCTTTTTGTTGAAATCATCTTCAGTTTTTACCACATCCTCTCCGTATATCTTATTGAAAAGATCGGGCCCGATTTCAGCCGGCTGGAACCTGGAGATCTCCTTTATTGTAAACCTGAAATTATCCTGGATTTTTTCAACCTGATCTTTATCGATCCTGAGTAATCCAGCGATTTCATTATTATCCGGATAAGCTTTCCTGATGTTGAAATCGATTGTTTCGTCGATTTTCTTCCCTGTAAATGATTTCTTTATCTCTTCATCCTTAATAATATCTATTGCAAGGGAAGTATCTTCCACAAGGGTACCTTCGGCACGAACCTCATTCTTTTCATCGAGTGATTCCAGTCTGCCCTTAAGAATATCTTTTTCCTCAGATACTTCTGCATTTATGAAATCGCCATAGCGGCGGGTATAATTTGATATGTAGTCATTTTTCATTTTATCGTCTATGACGATCTCATACTGATCTACTTTGTTTTTCTTACTCAGAGGAAGTTCGAAAACAGGGGCAAGGCCGAGATCAAAGGAGAATTTAAATTCATCCTGAGCATCGAAATCAATATTGTCAATTTCATCGGTTTTTGGCAAAGGATCTCCCAGTATTTCTATTTTCTCATCATAAAGGTATTTGTGTATGTTTTCAGATATTGTTTTATTGATTTCCTCTACCTTGACAGCTTTTCCGTACATTTTCCTTATTAAGCCTATTGGTACCATCCCGGGGCGAAATCCCTTGATATTTGCTTTTTTACGATAGTCTTTAAGAACACTCTCAACCTTTCCTTCGTAATCATTTTTTTCGATCTGTATATTCAGAACGGCATTCAGATCATCGATGTTTTCTTTGGTAATAATCATTTTAATACAATTTATTATAGATCATAAAACCGCCAAAACGCTGATATGATAAGGTTAAAGGCGGTTTGTCAAGTTTGTGCGGATGAAGGGACTCGAACCCCCACGTCATTAAGACACAAGATCCTAAGTCTTGCTCGGCTACCAATTACGACACATCCGCGAAAAAATCCCCGCAAAAGTATAGAAAATAAAGTAAATAACAAACAGAGGCGCTTATCTTCGCAATTCGAAGCTCTTGCCAAGATATACTTTTCTTACAAGCTCATCTTCAGCTAATTGAGATGCTGTGCCTGATTTCAGTATACTTCCTTCGAAAAGCAGGTAAGCGCGGTCGGTTATTGAAAGGGTCTCATGAACGTTATGGTCCGTTATCAGGATCCCGATATTTTTATTTTTAAGATGAGATACTATGCTTTGTATATCTTCAACAGCTATCGGATCAATGCCGGCGAAGGGTTCATCAAGCAGGATAAATTTTGGCTTTAACGCAAGAGCTCTCGCGATTTCCGTTCTTCTTCTCTCACCGCCCGAAAGCTGAATACCTTTGCTTTTTCTTATCTTCTGAAGTCCGAATTCAGATAGAAGGGATTCAAGCCTTTCAGCCTGTTCAGCTTTTGAAAAGTCCGACATTTCAAGAACAGCCTTCAGATTATTTTCCACAGAAAGATTCCTGAATACAGAAGCCTCCTGTGCAAGATATCCGATTCCTTTGCGGGCTCTCATATAAACCGGAAGAGTAGTAATTTCCTCATTATCAAGGAAGATCTTTCCTTCCCTGGGGCGGATCAGGCCGACTATCATATAAAAGGAAGTTGTTTTTCCTGCACCGTTAGGACCAAGAAGGCCAACTATCTCACCCTGTTCAACTTCAATTGAAACATGGTCGACAACTGCGCGATTGTGATATTTTTTAACCAGATTTTCGGTATAGAGTTTCATACTTTATCAGGTTGTTTCTTCTGCAGTCTCACCCTCAGATCCATCATCCATAAACTCTTTATGAGCCTTCTCCTTTTTTCTTATGACCCTGGCAGAAATCCCAATGCTGACTTCATAAAGGAGAAGTAAAGGGATAGACACCAGCATCTGTGAGAACACATCAGGAGGAGTTATTATAGCTGCTACAATAAAGATCACAACAATTGAATGTTTGCGGTATTTTCTCATGAAATCCGGAGTGATAATCCCTATTTTTGTAAGGAAGAAAGCGACTATCGGGAGTTCAAATATCAATCCGGTTGCGAGACATATTGATGTCAGCGTTCCGATATAGGATCTTACATTGATCTGGTTAACGACCTCTTCACTTATCTGGTAAGAGCCAAGGAAGTGTATTGAAAGAGGTGCCAGAATGAAATAGCCGAATAATACACCTGTAAAAAACAGCATGGAAGAGGCAAGGACAGCTCCACGCGCATGCCTTGCTTCATTTGCATGCAAAGCAGGTCTGAAGAAGGCCCAGAATTCACGTATCACAAAAGGGAATGCAATTATAAGTCCGGCAACAAGGGCAACTACTATATGAGTTGTTATCTGACCGGCCATTTTAATGCTTATAAGGTTAAGCTCCTGTTTGTTGATGCAAAGGATCTCCGGATTACTGAAATTCAGTTTTGCGGCAAGAACATGACTAAATTCGCATAATAACCTGTTTGTGATGAATGAAGAACTTCTTGGCGCCAGTATGATTCTGTCGAAAAGCACGTTCTTAAAAACAAAGGCGACAAGCATAAAAACAACTATCGCAATTAGTGATCGGATGATATGCCATCTTAATTCTTCAAGATGCTCCAGAAATGACATCTCCCCGTCATTTTTCTTCCCCTTTTTCCAACTAAATGCCATAGGACAAAATCGGATTCTGTTAAAAATTCAGCGTGTAAAGATGATAAATCTTCTTATGTAAAACAATATCAACATTATGATATGTTGAATAAAGAGGCACATTTTTGTTAATGATTATTAAATATTATATTATAATATGGAAAATTCTTATATTTATATGAATGAATAAAAAACATTACAGACAAATCAGAGAAACCGGGGAGATTTAGTGATGGTAACTGATCAGACGATACATGAATATTTAAAAAAGTATTTTGGATTTGATACTTTTAAAGGCAACCAGGAACCGATAATAAAGAATATTCTGGCAGGAAGGGATACATTTGTTCTTATGCCGACGGGCGGCGGTAAGTCATTATGTTATCAGCTGCCGGCAGTGATGGGGCAGGGGACTGCCATAGTGATCTCGCCTCTTATTGCATTGATGAAGAACCAGGTTGATGCAATGCGTAACTTCAGTACCAATGATGATGTAGCTCATTTTCTTAATTCATCTCTTACAAAAACTGAGATCGCAAGGGTAAAAAACGATGTACTGACCCAGGATACAAAGCTGTTGTATGTGGCTCCGGAATCCCTTACGAAGGAAGAGAATATAGAATTCCTTAAAAATGTAAAGGTTTCATTCTATGCAGTGGATGAGGCTCATTGTATTTCGGAATGGGGACATGATTTCAGGCCTGAATACAGGAGGATCAGACCTCTGATCGATACGATAGGACGTTCTCCGATAATTGCTCTTACTGCAACAGCAACCCCGAAAGTGCAGCATGATATCCAGAAAAACCTCGGGATACTGCAGGCTGACGTATTTAAATCGTCATTCAACAGGCCTAACCTCTATTATGAAGTAAGATCAAAACAGGATGTTACAAAGGAGATCATTAAATATATAAAGAACAATCCGGGCAAATCAGGTATTATTTACTGTCTCAGCCGGAAGAAAGTTGAGGAGATGGCCGAGGTCCTGAAAGTAAATGGTATAAAAGCTTTGCCATATCATGCGGGGATGGATTCAGCAACAAGGACCCAGAATCAGGATAAATTCCTGATGGAGGAAGCTGATGTTATTGTAGCCACAATCGCGTTCGGAATGGGTATCGACAAGCCTGATGTCAGATTCGTCATCCACTATGACATACCAAAAAGCCTTGAGGGATATTACCAGGAAACCGGCCGGGCAGGTCGCGACGGCGGAGAAGGGAACTGTATAGCCTATTACAGCTATAATGATATAGTAAAGCTTGAAAAATTCATGCAGGGCAAACCTATAGCTGAACAGGAGATAGGTAAACAGCTTCTTCTTGAGACAGTCTCTTACGCTGAATCTTCAGTGTGCCGCAGGAAGCTCCTTCTTCACTATTTCGGCGAGGAATATGAAAAGGAGAACTGCGAAGCCTGCGATAACTGCCTGCATCCAAAAGATCAGTTCGAAGGAAGCGAAGCAGTTGTCAACGTTCTCGAAACAGTCCTGGCGGTGAAAGAGAAATTCAAGGCCGATCATATAGCCCATATCCTCTCAGGAAAAGTTACATCTGCGGTCAAATCCTACAAGCATAATAAACTTGAATATTTCGGAATCGGAGAGGATAAGGATGAGAAATTCTGGAACATGGTGATCAGGCAGGCACTGATAGCAAAATTCCTTACAAAGGACATTGAGAATTACGGACTCCTCAAGATCACCGATAAAGGAATGAAATTCATTGAGAATCCGTCTTCCTTCATGCTTGCCGAGGATCACGATTATGCCGACACAACAGATGAGGAAAATGCTTTTGGGGCAAAAACAGCTGCAGTTGACGAAGAACTTTTCAGCATCCTGAAAGATCTCAGGAAAAAGATCTCAAAGCTGAAGGATGTGCCTCCGTTTGTAATATTCCAGGACCCTTCGCTCGAAGACATGGCGATACAATATCCTGTTACACTCGACGAATTGCAGAATATTTCAGGGGTCGGAGCCGGCAAAGCTCAGAGATACGGAAAGGAGTTCATAGAAATAATCAAAAAGTATGTCGAGGAAAAGGAAATAATAAGGCCACTCGATATGGTGGTGAAATCAGTTGTGAACAAATCGGGAATTAAGGTTTATATCATCCAGAGCATCGACATGAAACGGCCGCTCGAAGATATTGCTGAGGCTAAAGGACTTGAAATAGCCGAAGTAATATCAGAGATAGAAGCAATAGTAAATTCAGGCACAAGGCTTAACCTCGATTATTATATTAATACGGTTATAGACGAAGATCGTCAGCACGATATTTACTCGTATTTCAGGGAAGAAGCGGAATCAGATTCTCTTGAAGCTGCTATAAAGGAACTGGGAAACGAATTTGAAGAAGAGGAGATCCGGCTGATGAGGATCAAATTCCTTTCTGAAATGGGAAACTGACAGAAAGCCCTGAAGAAGAATAAACGTGTCTAATTCCACCTGTTCCCTTTATAAAATGACAATGGGACAGTTACCAATACATATAATATAAAGAATAACTGCGATGGCAGGAACCATTTCATAAGGCCATTGACGCCATATCGTTCAGAAGTATTCATCAGTATCAGGGAATCGGGAATAGATTTCAGAATGAAGGCTGCAAAAAAAACTATCAGGAAAACAGGATTAAAAATTCCGGCGAGAAGCAAGCCAGGCAAAATCAGAATTGTAACAAATGTTACAAATGCCAGGATAATTGTATGACTGTCGCGATAGGCTCCTGCCTTTGAGATCCACCGGGCTCTCTGCATAATAAATGAAGAAAGCTTCGGTGAAGTTGAGGTCGTTACTATTGCTTTCATTGATTCAAGCCAGGAAATCATGCCTTTTCCTTCCCTGATACCGTGAAGGAGGAAAATATCATCTCCGCTGACTTTCTCCTCATGCATTCTGCGTGAATATTTATTGTAAGCTTCTTTTGTAAATGCAAGATTGGCTCCGTTGCACATCACCGGATTTCCGGCAGCTGCAGTTCCGGCAGTAACACCCTGGAGAGCCAGAAATTCAATCTCCTGGAACCTCTGGAGAAAACCACCCGAGCCTTTCATCGCAACAGGACATATGATCATTGCGGGCTTTTTTTCTGAATAAAAGGATGCTATTGTACTGACCCATCCCTGCCCCGGTCTGCAATCAGCATCAGTTGTTACAACCAGCTCCCCTCTGCACTCCCCGATACCTGTTCTGATCGCTTTCTTTTTTCCGGTCCCCTTGTTCTTAATAGCCTTAAGATTTTTTATACCTGAGTTTAAGGCTGCAGTCTGCCATGTATTGTCGGTTGAATTGTCATCGACAATGATAACTTCAAAAGAGTCCTGCGGATAATCCTGAGCAGCAAGGCATGAAAGAAGAACAGGAAGATTTTTTTCTTCATTCCTGCAGGCTACCAATACTGATACAAATATATCTGACTGGTCTTGAGGGTGATATGTTCCGGTTTTTCGCAGAAAAAAATATATCCTTAACAGCAGATAAGCATATGGCAGTAACAATATGAGTGAAAGCCACTCCATTTCATTTCCTCATCCATTCATAAAAACTGTAATGCCCGGAGCTCATTCCAAGAGCCTCATAGGTTTTTTGAGCTGTTGAGTTTCTGGTTTCAACATAGAGCCTCAATCCTGCAATATCCTGTTCCTCGGCAAGATGTCTGATATAGCTGTACATTTTCTTAAATACGCCTTTTCGACGGAATTCCGGCACCACATAAACCGACTGGAGCCACCACACATTGCAATTGCGCCAGTCGCTCCATTCATAGGTTATCAGCAGGGAAGCTATTCTGCGTCCTTTATCTTCTGCAATGTAGTACTGTCCTCTTGAGGGATCTTCGAAAACTGACTGGACCCCCTTTGTAACTATTTCAGGTACAAGCTTCATGGCCTCTGTTTCCCATGCCATATTAATCTGGAAGTAGATAATTGTTTCTGCGTCTTCCCTTGTAGCTTTTCTTATTGAGATCATAACAATATTATTAAAACCATTGATTACATTAAAAGCAGGATAACATGATAAACCGTGACCCGGCCATGATGCCGGCAAAGTAATTCAATTGCATTACTGTGATCTTTTATTGGCTATTTATATACTTATCAAGAAAGACTCTTAATCCGCAGACTCTGAAGCCGCCTGATAGGAGGTAATCATCATCATCTTTTATTATAATATAGTTATGAGAAGTTTTAAGGGTTTGTACTGCTTCTGTGTTACCTCTTGTCGGTCGGGCATCTGATCCGTATTTTATTTCTATCGAAGCCACCGGACGATTGCCCCTGGTAACCACCATATCAAGTTCAGCTCCGTCGTGAGTTCGATAAAACCAGACTTTCCTGTTTACAGGCAACAGAGGAATAATCTGCTCAATAACAAAACCTTCCCATGATGCGCCCTGCTTGGGATGGCCAGTAAGTTGTTCCGGATTTTCAATGCCAGATAAATAATGCATAATACCTGAATCACGGATATATACTTTGGGAGATTTCACCAGGCGTTTTTTAATATTGGTATAAAAAGGTTCTATTATCCGTATTAGAAAAGCATTTCGAAGAAATCCTATATAACTTTTTATTGTGTTTATATTAAGCTCCAGACTTCTTCCAAGTTCGGCATAATTAAGCAGATTGCCGTGATAATGAGCCAGCATAGTCCATAGTCTTTCACCTGTCAGACTGTCGGCAGGAAATCCAAGATTGGGAAGGTCACGCTCAAAGTATGTCTTGACATAATTGTTCATCCAGTTCAGCCAGTATTTGCTTTTCATCAGAGCATCGGGAAACCCTCCGTACATCCATACATTCTCGATCTTAAAACTCTTCCCCAGCTCCGGCAAAAGAAAAGGGGTTAATTCGTGATAAGCTATCCTGCCTGCCAGTGACTCAGAACTGTTTCTTAAAAGGTCGGGACTTGCTGAACCAAGTATCAGGAACCTGCCAGGGCGTCTGTTCAGATCAATGAGCGCACGAAGGGCAGGGAACAAATCCTTTTTCCTCTGAACCTCATCAATGATTACAAGATGATTTTCAAATTGTCTGAGGTATGTCTCAGCATCTTCAAGCTTTAAATAGTCTTTTTGAAACTCAAGATCGAGATATGTTGAGAGTTCATATTCTTTTTGGATTTTTCTTGCCAGGGTTGTTTTCCCAACCTGCCTGGGTCCTAATATCGCCACACAGGGAAATCCACTGAGCAAATCTTTCACTATTTTTTCTGAAATCCTCTCCTTCATTTAGCAAAGATAGTGAATAAAACACAAAATATGTAATCAAATTACATATATTTAGTATTATCGAAAGAATTATGAAAGATCAGGAACAATGAAATGCCTTTATGCGGAGAACCTGTTTCTTCAATTATGCCTATATGCCGCAAAGCCATTACCCCTTTAAACCACTTCCGCTTTCCGCCATCGCGGAATTCCGATTTCTCGGAATCTATGCTGCACTTTGTTCCGCTTCGATCTCCGCTTCGCTTCGAGCGCCGTTACGCCGTTACGCCGTTGAGCCGTTGTACCGTTATTTATACGGCAGCCCCATCTTCCGGGCTATCTCCTGGAAGCGGGATTCATCGCGAATAATATCAAAAATCGGCATTCTCAGATAAGGCAGGTTTGTTTCACGTATTTCGTAGGCCTTTTCCATATATTCCAGGGCTGGTTCTATGTTACCTGCTAAAATATACAGATTTGCCAGCACAAATGGATTGACAAAAGTCGAATCCGCTGATATTTTAATAACTTCCGCAGCTTTGTTCAATGCAACAGCGTATCCTGTTTCATTAAAGTCCTGACTAAAATAGTTTCCCAAACCTATTCCCCCGTAGTCTTTTTTAATTACTTTCCAGGCTTCATCGTATCTTCCTGTAATGTGCAAAGCCCACTCGAGCGCTGAAAGAGCTACCGGAGCAGTTGGTTCCATCCGCAAGGCTTTTTCAGCAGCTTTTATCGTTTCTTCGTAACGACGCTCAAATAGTAAATCAATACTGTACAGACTTATTATAAGAGGATTATATGGATCCAGTTTCAGGGCTGTCTCAATCTCTGCCATTGCCTCTTCAGTTCTCCCCAATATGTTCAGGAGATGTGAGTAGTATGCACGTGCTTCCGCATGATTGGGATTGATCTCAAGTGTCTTTTTAAATGCCGATTCTCCGGCTTCCCAATCCCAAAAACTCCATGTGTTCCCACATGCCTGTGCGAATAATACTTCAGCATTCGTGCTGTCAAGTTCAATGGCCTTCATTAGTGCATCTGTTCCTTGTCCGGCTTCTTCAGGGGAAATATGTCCCATTTGCACTAATCCACCCCAGACAAAAGAAATTCCGACATAGGCAGGGGCATATTCCGGGTCTTTTTCTATTGCCAGTTCGAAGTATTTCATTGCTGTTTCAAGGTCATTCGGGGTCAGTTTTTTCCAGTAAAACATACCTTTCAGCCATGCATCATAAGCTTCAGTGTTTTCTGTGGCCATTTTCTCAATAAGCTGCTTTTCTTCAGGGGATATTACAGCTTTAAGCTCATTTGCAATAGTCTGTGCCACTTTGCTCTGTATGGAAAAAATGTTGGACAGGTCGCTCAGATCACCGTCATATGTCTCTGACCAGAGATGTGTGTCGTTTCTGGCGTCAATAAGCTGAACGGTTATTCTGACAATGTTCCCGACCCTTCTTACACTTCCCTCAAGAATGGCCCTGGCTCCCAGTTCTCTGGCTATCTCCCTTACAGAAAGCTCTGTATTCCTGTACCGCATGCAAGATGTGCGCGAGATAACCTTCAGATCGCCGATCTTGAAAAGACGGTCAAGGATCTCATCCATCATCCCGTCGCTGAAATACTGCTGGTCTGGATCAGGACTAAGATTTGTGAACGGCAGTACTGCAAGTGACTTGTCAAGTGGTCCCATCTGTCCCAGGAAATTCCTTCTGATAGATGGCACAAGAAACAGTACAGCAACCAGTAAAATAATTATTGAGGCCACCGGTACTCCCACCTTTACCCATGAGGATCTGTAACGATCCGTTCCCGAACCTGGTTTACCGGACTTTCCCAGCTTCAGGGTACCGGTTTTGATAGCTTTTTCAATTTCGTCATCCCTGACCTCATCCTTCGACAGCAGCATCTTAACCACTTTTGATAAACGGTTTATGTGTTGTTCAAGGGGAGGAGTGAATGCATCGAGCCAGTGGACATCGCTGATGTAATACTCGAGTTGCTTTGACATTGGCACATCCTCAAGGCGCAGGGTGATGACAGCCAATTTGTTATGCACTGCCCGGTCCACTTCCTTGACAACCTGCGGAGAGCTGTTCGAATTCTGGGTATAAACGAGGATAAAAACCTTAGCCTCTTTTATGGCATCGATAATGGCTTCAGCAAAGGGTACTCCCGGGGTGATGTCCCGCGGTGCTATCCAGCACGAGGTGCCGTTTTGTTCCAGGATGGAACAGACAGTTTCAGCAGCTGTATTGTCGACGCTGGAGTAGCTTATAAAAACATCGTGTGCCATCTATGGATTTGTTAGGAATGGATTATTATTTTTCCCAGTAATATGTTAAAGGTAAGAAACAGATGGAAATAAGTCAAGAATATTTTGCCCGGAATTAAAGCCTGAAGTCGGAAATTGCAAGTCCGAAGTCATTTGCGGTTCGCCGTCATTCGCTTCGCTGTCATTGGGCCTTCGGCCGTCATTGGGCGCTGCGTGCCGTCATTCATTGTCAAACAATTGAATGACCATCGAATGACCATCGAATGACCAAACCTTACCAACTGCCAATTATGGTCTGCGCCATTCCGCCGTTGCGCCGTTGCGCCGTTGCACCATTTTACCGTTATTTATACTCGTCCCAGCTCTTAATAGCCAGGTTATCGGCTCCCAGCCGGCAGAAAGCCAGGATAAACGCACTGGCCAGCCTGGCGTTGGTTATAAGCGGTACATTATAATCAACCGCATTCCTCCTGATTGAATAATCGTTATCAAGCTCCGACGCACTGAGATCTTTTGGTATATTGACTACAAGATCGACTTTCTTCGATCTTATCAGTTCAATAGTGTTCGGAGATTTATCCTCATCGGGCCAGTATGCGACATGAGCTTCAACTCCGGCGTTTTTAAGGAATTGCTGGGTGCCGCGGGTCGCGTACAGTTTATGACCTCTCTCGCGGAGAGCTTTTGCACTGTTGAGCAACTCCACTTTTGAACGGGCAGGACCGGTTGAGAGGAGAATACTTTTCTCAGGGATCCTGTAACCGACGGAAAACATTGCTTTAAGGATAGCTTCATAGAAACCTTCCCCTATGCATCCCACCTCTCCGGTTGAGGACATGTCAACGCCGAGAACAGGATCGGCTTTAGCCAGGCGGGAGAAACTGAACTGGGGAGCCTTGACGCCTACATAATCAAGTTCAAAGACTGATTTATCAGGTTTACCGGCGGGGATCCCAAGCATTACTTTCGTGGCCAGCTCGATCAGATTAGATTTAAGCACTTTTGATACAAAAGGCATGCTGCGGCTGGCACGCAGGTTGCATTCTATCACCTTGATATCGTTATCCCTTGCAAGATATTGTATGTTAAAGGGACCGGTTATTTTAAGCTCCATTGATATCTGCCTGGATATTCTCTTTATCCGACGCACTGTTTCAAAATATATCTTCTGAGGGGGAAATACTATTGTAGCATCACCGGAATGGACACCTGCAAACTCCACATGCTCACTTATTGCGTAGGCAAGTATTTCTCCATCCCTGGCAACAGCATCCACTTCAATCTCCTTCGCATTCTCGATGAATTCGGATACAACAACCGGATATTGCTTTGAAACCTGGGCAGCCAGATCCAGGAAATGACTGAGCTCATTCCTGTTGGATACTACGTTCATAGCCATTCCCGACAATACATATGAAGGCCTTATAAGCACTGGAAACCCTATCCGGTCTACAAAATCATAAATATCCTGGACTGATGAGAGCTCTTTCCACCGGGGCTGATCGACCTTCAGTATGTCGAGCATCTCTGAGAACTTATGCCGGTTCTCTGCCCTGTCAATTGAAAGGGGGGATGTTCCAAGCACAGGAACTTTTTCCCGGTGAAGCCTCATTGCGAGGTTGTTAGGGATCTGTCCGCCTACTGACAGTATAACTCCACGGGGTTTTTCGAGGTCAATTATGTCAAGTACCCTTTCAAAAGTTAGTTCGTCGAAGTAAAGCCTGTCGCAGGTATCATAATCTGTACTTACGGTCTCAGGATTGTAATTGATCATAATCGATCTGAATCCCTCCTTCCTTATAGTATTGACTGCATTCACTGAACACCAGTCAAATTCGACACTGGAACCTATCCTGTAGGCGCCTGAGCCAAGGACTATAACAGATCTTCCGTCATTTTCATAATTAATATCATGTTCTGATGCACTGTAGGTTAGGTAGAGGTAGTTTGTAACAGCAGGATATTCAGCAGCAAGAGTATCGATCTCCCGTACATACGGTACTATACCGAGGGACTTCCTGTATTTTCTCACCTTCATCAGGTCGTCGTCGATCTTTGAGGCAGGAGAATGGAGCACATGACGTGTTATCTGAAAATCGCTGAAACCGTGTATTTTAGCATGAGCAAGCAGATCAACGGGGATGCTTTCTATAGTCTTAAAGCAGGACAGATCATTCTTTATCAGAATAATATTCCTGAGTTTGTAGAGGAACCACTTATCGATCTTCGTTAGTTCATAGATCCTATCCACCGGCATGCCTTTATCAAGAGCTTCAGCTATTGAGAATATTCTCATATCCGTAGGTTCGGAAAGTTCTTTTTCAATATCATCGAACTGTAATTCCCTGTTACCTGTGAAACCGTGCATACCCATTCCGATCATCCTGAGGCCTTTCTGGATGGCTTCTTCGAAGGTCCGGCCGATGGCCATTACTTCGCCTACGCTCTTCATGCTGCTTCCAATGGCATGGGAAACCCCTTGAAATTTATTCAGGTCCCACCTTGGTATTTTACAGACCAGATAATCAAGTGCAGGTTCGAAACAGGCAGTTGTTGTCTTTGTTACAGAATTCTTAAGTTCATGAAGCCCGTAACCTATACCAAGTTTTGCAGCGATGAAAGCAAGCGGATAACCGGTTGCTTTGGAAGCCAGAGCGCTGGAGCGGGACAATCGGGCATTCACTTCGATCACCCTGTAATCCTCCGAATCAGGAGAAAGTGCATACTGGACATTACATTCTCCCACTATACCTATATGTCTGATTATCCTTATTGAAAGCTCCCTTAGTTTATGATATTCGTTATTTGTTAATGTCTGTGAAGGAGCGACCACAATGCTTTCTCCGGTATGTATCCCGAGTGGGTCAAAATTCTCCATATTACAGACTGTAATACAGTTATCATACCTGTCACGGACAACCTCATATTCCACTTCCTTCCATCCTTTCAGTGACTCTTCGACAAGGACCTGGTTTGTATAGGAAAATGCCCTCGATGCAAGGGTTTTTAGTTCATCGGATGATGAAGCGAATCCGCTGCCCTGGCCGCCAAGGGTAAACGCTGAACGGATTATCACAGGGTAGCCAAGCTCACCTGCAGCTTTAAGTGCATCATCAGTGTTGGATACAGCAATGCTGCGGGGAGTCTTTACATCGATCTCATTGAGCCTTCTGACAAAGAGTTCCCTGTCCTCGGTGTCATTAATAGCCGATACCGGAGTTCCCAGAACTTTTACATTATATTCTTCAAAGATGCCTGCCCTGTAAAGTTCAGTACCGCAGTTAAGAGCTGTCTGCCCGCCGAATGAAAGAAGTATGCCGTCTGGTCTTTCTTTCTTTATTACCTGTTCGACATAGTATGGGGTCACGGGAAGGAAATAGATCTTGTCTGCAAGCTCCTCCGACGTCTGAACTGTAGCAATATTCGGATTTATCAGAACTGTCTTTATTCCTTCTTCTCTCAGCGCTTTTAATGCCTGAGACCCTGAATAATCAAATTCTCCCGCCTCACCTATTTTAAGTGCGCCTGATCCCAGTATAACAACTTTTTTAATGTCGTCTCTCATCTCTCTGATTTGGGGTAAAAATAGTATAAAAAATCTTAACAGCATTTTGGCAGACAAAAAAAATGAATATATTTGCAAAATTATTGAATAAATATGCAAAAAGCTAAACGTCTTTCCGTGATAGAGAAGTTAATTACGGATGAGAATATTTCTTCCCAGGATGTGCTTCTGAGAAAGCTTCGGGCGAGAAGTATAAGATGTACCCAGGCGACTTTATCGCGCGACTTACGGCAGTTGGGTGCAGGAAGAATAGTTGATGGAAAGGGAGGATACAAATATGCAATAACAGACAATCCGGGCGGAAGAATTTCTATGCCGGCCAATATTCAGCTGCTACCTGTTATACGAGATATTGTTGACGCTAAAGGGCTTATCGTGATCAGAACACTCCCGGGAAATGCCAGCAATACAGCTTTTTATATTGACAATACATCGAGATATGAGATTGCAGGGACGATCGCGGGTGATGATACAATCCTCATAATTCCGAGAGATGGCATTTCAAATTCACAGGCACACACATGCCTTGAGATCATCCTGCCGGGACTGCATGAGCAGGTTAAGAAAAGCAAACCAGGATATGTGAACCAATAATTTTTTAACTATTAATACAATCAACAAAATGAAAGAAAAAGTGATATTAGCCTACAGCGGAGGGCTTGATACTTCAGTGATTCTGAAATGGCTTATTGAAAAGGATTATGATGTGGTGGCCTATGTGGCTGATGTCGGACAGGCTGAGAATTTCGATGAGTGCAGGAAAAAGGCATTGCTTCTTGGAGCGTCAAAAGTGATAATATCTGATCTTAAAAAGGAATTCGTTGAGAATTATGTGTTCAAAGCCATTATGGCTAATGCTATTTATGAAGACAGGTACCTTTTGGGGACAGCTTTGGCAAGACCACTGATTGCCAAGAAACAGATCGAGGTGGCAAAGCAGGAGGGAGCAACTGCAGTTGCCCATGGAGCCACAGGCAAAGGCAACGACCAGGTGAGATTTGAACTTTGTTATTATGCTCTTATGCCAGGAGTAAAAGTCATTTCACCATGGAAGGACCGGGAATTTCTTGCCCAGTTCCAGGGAAGGACAGATCTGCTCAAATATGCTTCCGAGAAAAAGATTCCTGTAAAAGCAAGCATTGACAAGCCATACAGCGAAGATGAAAATCTGATGCATATCAGTCATGAAGCAGGTATCCTTGAGGATCCGATGTACACCCTTAATAAAAGCATGCTTCAGAAAATGGTCATGCCGCAGGACGCACCCGACAAAGAAACCCGGATAGTTGTGCATTTCAGGAACGGTCTTCCTGTTAAGTTAATAAACAAGGAGGACGGAACTGTCAAAGAGGATCCTTATGAAATGTTTGTTTACCTTAATGAGATCGCCGGTAAAAATGGGATAGGATTGCTTGACATGGTAGAGAACAGATTCGTTGGGATCAAATCGCGTGGCGTCTATGAAACTCCGGCTGCAACAGTTTTGCATATTGCCCATAAGGACATTGAGGGCATTGCCATGGACAGGGAGGTAATGAGACTTGTAAGCATGCTGACACCGAAATTTGCCGAACTAATTTATAATGGTTTCTGGTTCAGTCCTGAAATGGATTTTCTGATGGCAGCCATCCAGAAGAGCCAGGAGCTGATAGATGGAAGTGTTCATCTGTGTCTGTATAAGGGTAACGTGATAATCGAAGGAAGAGAATCACCTTCTTCATTGTATAACAGTAAGCTCTCAAGCATGGATATTGAAGGTGGGTTTGATCAGACTGACAGTAAGGGATTTATCAAGATCAATGCTATAAGGCTGATGGCCCACAGGGCTATTGTGGAAGAGAGCAAGGGGAGGTAAGAAGGTTCAAGGTTCAAGGTTCAAGGTGCAGGGTGAGACAAACTCTAGGCACTCCAGGCACTCCGAACTTAACTTGCAACCTGCAACCTGCACCATTAAACAGTATTTACAATTTTAACATCATGGATATATGAAACTCTGGGAAAAAGGAATTAACCCTGAACCTGCTATAATCGAATTCACTGCAGGGCGGGACAGGAAAACTGATCTTCATCTCACTAAATGGGATATAATAGGATCAATGGCTCATGTCATAATGCTTCATGATGTTGGGCTGATAGAAGCCGGCGAAAAAAATGATATGCTAAAAGCCCTCCATTCCCTTTTCGTATGGGATGAAGAAGGAACTCTTGTAATAGAGAAGGATGTTGAGGATATTCATTCGCAGATTGAAAAGGAAATGGCTTCGATCCTTGGAACCACAGGTAAAAAAATACATACCGGCCGGTCCAGGAATGACCAGGTGCTTGTTGACATCAGACTATATACAAGAGAAGAGATTGATACTTTGGCATCACTTATCAGCAGGCTTTTTAATAAACTGCAGTCGCTGAGCAACCAGTATAAGGAAGTACTTCTGCCGGGATACACGCATATGCAACCTGCCATGGTCTCATCATTTGGATTGTGGTTTGGTGCATATGCTGAATGTCTGTGTGACGACCTGCTGCTTTTAAGCGGAGCCAGAGCAATCAACAATACCAATCCGCTGGGTACGGCTGCAGGTTATGGGACGACGCTCCCGCTGAACAGGAAACTCACATCTGAACTGCTGGAATTTGACGAGCTTCTTTTCAATTCGGCCTATGCGAGCCTGAGCAGGGGAAAAGTGGAGATGGCCGTTGCCTCAGCACTTGCCTCTCTGGCTCAGACTCTCTCACGATTCTCAATGGATATATGTCTTTATATGAGTGCAGAATTCCGGTTCATCGATTTCCCTGACGAATATGTGACAGGATCAAGTATTATGCCTCAGAAGAGAAACCCGGATGTTTTCGAACTTATACGCGGACGTTCAAATATTCTGCAGATGCTGCCCGGCGAGGTGGCAATGCTTGCATCGAATCTTCCATCGGGATACAACCGCGATCTTCAGCTGCTGAAGCAACTTATCTTCGATGCTTTTACCGATCTTAAAGAATCAATTGAGATCATGCTGCTGATGCTGAATAATATAAAGATCAGGAAGAATATCACCGATAATCCTCTCTACAACACTATCTTCAGCACTGAAGAGGTGAACAGGCTCGTAAAGGAAGGGATCCCTTTCAGGGATGCATATAAAGCGGTGTCTGAGATGGTAAGGAATTCATCATTCTCAAAGACAGCAATAAAGGATTATGTTCATGAAGGAAGCATAGGGAATCTGTGCAATGAGGAGATAGCAAAGATATTCAACGAGAGATTGAAAGTTTTTAAAAACAAATCAGCAGCCGAGATGGCGGACAAGCTTATGGGATATGCGAAGTGAAGGGAACGTTAGCTTTTCCGGATATTCTCTATAAATACCTCAAACAGATAAGCAGTATCTGTTGGCCCTCCTGATGCCTCAGGGTGAAACTGGGTTGAAAAGAAAGGTTTTGTCTTATGTTTCATCCCTTCATTGGTCTTGTCATTGATGTTAATGAAAAGAGGATCCCAGTCTTTCCCGAGTGTCCTGTTGTCAACAGCGAAACCATGGTTCTGTGATGTTATGTAAGCCCTGCCTGTCGTCAATTCAAGTACCGGCTGGTTATGGCTTCTATGTCCGTATTTCAGCTTATATGTATCTGCTCCGGAAGCCAGGGCCATGAGCTGATTGCCAAGACATATACCAAACACAGGAATATCCCTTTCAAATGATCTTTTAATATTATCGATTGTCCTGCTGCACATCTTGGGATCGCCGGGTCCGTTGCTAAGGAACAATCCGTCATACTCAATTGTATGGAAATCATAGTCCCAGGGAACTCTTATGATTGTGGTATTATATCTCAGCAGGCTCCTGATAATATTATATTTAACTCCGCAATCCACAAGAAGTATCCTGTATTTGCCTGATCCGTAAGTTTTTACTTCACGTGTACTGACCTCTGCCACCAGATTGACCTTATTCGGATCATAAAACGGGATCTCAGTATTTTCCGGTTCCAGCTTTCCGAGCATCGCACCTTTTTCCCGTATCCTTTTTGTAAGGGCTCTTGTATCTATCCCATAAACTCCCGGAACATTATTTCTTCTGAGCCATTCATCCAGACTCTCGGAAGCGTTCCAGTGGCTGTATTCAAAAGAATAGTCGGATACAATTAAACCAGCTATGTGTATTGAAGATGATTCATAGAACCTGTAGAGATTGTTCTCCTCACTTTTAGCAGGAGCTCCGTAATTTCCAACCAGGGGATATGTAAGGCAGAGTATTTGTCCCCGGTATGAAGGATCGGTAAGGCTCTCGGGGTATCCGGTCATGGCTGTATTAAAAACTACTTCTCCTGCGACAGGAACCTCTGATCCAAATGATCTTCCGTAACAGACTGTCCCGTCTTCCAGCGTAAGCTTTACTTTTGTCCTGCTTTCCATCTGTATTAAAATTGTTATCTGATAGCTGCAACAGCTTTTTCTATCCTTGTCATAGCCTCTTCAACTTTATGTATTGATGTTGCAACGTTCATTCTCATAAATCCTTCTCCACCCGGGCCAAATTGCGATCCCTCATTCATTCCAACTCCTGCTTTATTTACGAAGAAATCCTGTATCTCCTTCGTGCCCATCGAAAGTTTTCTGCAATCAAGCCAGATCATATAAGTACCCTCAGGTCTTACCGGTATTATCTCTGGTATCAGATCTTTACAGTAGCTGATCACGAATCCTGCGTTTCGGTTTATATAATCCATTAGTGCATCCACCCATTTATGACCATGCGTATAAGCCGCTATTGATGCTTCAGTACCAAAAATATTTCCGTTCCCGATATGCAGGTCGTCAATTTTCTTTTTGAAGTATTTTCTCAGCACCGGATTGGAAATTATGACTGAAGATGTTGATAACCCTGCAAGATTGAATGTTTTGCTGGGAGCGATGCAAGTCACTGTAATATCAGAGATTTCTTCGGATATATTCGCTACAGGAGTATGCTTATAACCTTGAATGATCAGATCGTTATGTATCTCATCCGACAGGATTATTATCTTTTTTTCAAGACAAATCGAAGCAAGTTTCTTAAGTTCAGTGTCTGACCATACTCTTCCAACAGGATTATGAGGATTGGAGATCATTATCATCTTCGTTCTTTCTGTAATAGATGAAATAAGTCCGTCAAAATCCATTGTCCATCTGTCATCCCTGATTATCAGCTGGTTGTAAACAAGATTGCGGCCGTGGCTTTCAACAGCAGGGAAGAAAGGGAAATAAACCGGGGGCTGGACTATTACTGAATCTCCGGGTCTTGTGAATGCAAGAGTGCATAGATTGAGAGCCGGAACAATGCCGGGGCTGAAGCAGATCCAGTCCTTCTCAATATTCCATTTGTGACGGTCTCTGAGCCATCTGACAATAGAATTAAAATATTCAGGAGAGCGGAAAGAATAGCCATATATCTCATGGCGGAGCCGGTCATTAAGTCTTTTAACTATGAAATCAGGTGTTTTAAAATCCATATCAGCGACCCACATAGGAATGATATCATTCCTTCCGAAGATCTCCTGCCGGAGGTCGTACTTGACCGAATCAGTTCCCTCCCGGTTGATAATCTCATCGAATTCCCAGTTCATCAGACCACCTTCGAAATCCGGGCCGAAGATATACAAAAATAACTAATGAAGATGAAGCCGGCATTCGATAAGACTCAATACTGTCTGAAAAACACAACCGGGTAATATAGATGTAGTCACTAAAAACTCAAGACACTGATCAGTTATTGATTACTTGACCAGATTTTTCAGTGATTCTCCAAATATCATTATCCCGATTGTCTATATTTAATATTTATTATTACTTTTATGGAAGTTTTTTTGCGAATATTTAATTAAAAATAACCTATATGAAAAAGACGATTGCAGCAATATTACTTCCTTTTATGATGTTGGGAGTTATAAGTCTGAATTCCTGCAGAGGCAAGAAGGATAAAGAGATAAAAAAGGTCGAAATGGAGCAGAAAAAATCCATTGAAGGGCAGATAGAATCCAATGTTTATCCATTACCCTCATCTGCTGAAGTCATTCAAATGCTTACCCAGCTGGAAGTAGGATATATTTTTGGGATAACGAATCCTGTTGAAAATTCGAAGAAGTATTTCAGTAGCACTGCCAAGGCAACAAATCTGGGAGTCTATGGCGGCGATCTGAGCTATGCCACTCTTTACAATATACAACAGGAAGTAATAAATTATCTGGATGCCATCAGAGTCCTGGCTAATGAACTCAACATGTCGCAGATCTATGATGAAACACTATATGACAGGATCAAGCTGAATTTTGACAACAGGGATGAGCTGGTGAAGATCCTTACGGAAGCATTCGACAAAACTTACGCATATCTCAGTGATAATGACCAGCAGACACTTGCATTGCTTGTAGTTGGAGGAGCCTGGGTTGAAGGGATGTACCTTACAACACATGTATCGGAAGCAGCTTATCAGGTTGCAGGTATCTCAAAGAACCTTCTCGAACAGAAAAAGTCATTTGAACTCTATCTCGAAGTTACAAAACCATATGAGAACGATCCGGTAATAAAAGACTTCCTGACGAAGCTGGAACCTATCAAAACAGTATACAATACCCTTGGAACGAGTCTTACAGAACAGAATATCAAGGATATTACAAAAGCTATCGAACTGGTACGGGCTCAGATTGTCGGGTAACAGTCAGGTAAAAATATGACCGCACGGACTGTTTCTTTGCGGTCTTTTTTTTGTCAGTTATTTTATGAGGGAATCAGTCTTATTGGCTTTGATCCATATTTTTGCCATTGTCTCGACGGTCAATCCGCTCGGGATCACATCACGTGGTAAAAAGATACTCCGCAGTTATCTTAGAAGATATCTGAACCGGGAACTTGAAGAAGAGTATTACGCTCTTTTTGAGAACAATCTGGAGTTTTATTCAAATGAATTGAAGAGTGTCGATAAATCGCAACTTGCTGATGAAGATTCATTAATATCATTTCAGATAACAAACATCTGCCGGCAGATAAAAAAAGGACTCTTCATCGAAGAAAGGATGCTCGTCTTCCTCCAACTGATGGAATTTGCCTATGAAGACGGACAGGTATCAGAGCAGGAAAAGACAATCATTGATATAGTTGTCAGGACATTCAATATCCCTAAGAAAGAATACAACAACGCAGCCGCATTTATGGTCGGAAGAAATTTCGATGATATTGCGACAGACTGCGTTCTTATAATCGAAAGCGATAATCCGGATCTGTCAGGAGCAGGGATCTATAAAAACTATGAAAAATGGCGTCACATAAGGATCAAGGGCTTCAAGGGACTGATTATTGTTCTCTATATTGAGAGTACCGGGACACTCCTCTTCACATACGACGGACCGCTGACACTTTATTTTAAAGGCAGGGATATTATTGCATGCAGGCCATACCTCCTTGAGAGAGGCGTCAATATCAAGGGTGTAGGCATCGATCCTATTTATTACTCGAGGATCTACAAAAAATTTGTTTCGAGAGGATTTTCTGATAAGGTCGTCTTCGAAGGACATGATGTTGAGTACCTCTTTAAGAACTCCGATAACGGAGTAAGAAAAATGAATTTCCGTGTCGAATCGGGAAACCTGATCGGGATAATGGGGGGAAGCGGTGTCGGAAAAAGTACACTTCTTAACCTCCTTCATGGCAAATGGAAACCTACGACGGGGAATATTTATATAAATGGCTATGATATTAACGCCGAATCGGAAGAAATAAAAGGATTGATAGGGTATGTCCCTCAGGATGACATGCTTATTGAAGAACTTACAGTTTATCAGAACCTTTTTTACAATGCCAGGCTTTGCTTCGGAGATTATACTATTGAACAGATAAACAATACTGTCGAAAAAGTCCTTATAGATCTTGATCTGCTTGAGATAAAGGATCTTCAGGTGGGAGATGTACTGAATAAAAAAGTCAGTGGCGGACAACGTAAAAGGCTAAACATTGGACTGGAGCTAATGCGGGAACCCGTTGTACTGTTTATTGATGAACCTACTTCCGGACTCTCCTCATTCGATTCGGAAAAAGTGATGGCCCTCCTCAAGAATCAGGCATTGAGCGGGAAACTGATATTTGCAATAATTCACCAGCCATCATCAGATATTATAAAATTGTTTGACAGGCTCTGGCTGATTGATAAGGGTGGTTACATGATTTATGACGGTGACCCCGTGGAAGCCCTGGTATATTTTAAAACTGAAACATCCCAGGCTAATGCTTCAGAAAGTGAATGTCCCAACTGTGGTAATATTGAAACCGAAAGTATACTTCATATAGTCGAGGTAAAAGTAATTAACAATGAAGGATTACCCGGCAATGAACGGCAGGTGAGCCCTACGGAATGGTACGACAAATACAGGAAAAAAATGATGCCTGTCTTAGATAAACCACCCGTAAAGTTGCCCGTTGTCAAGAGTAATTTTAAGGTTCCCGGGAAGTCGGACCAGATAATGACCTTCATCAAAAGGAACATAACGCGTAAGCTGGCCGACAAACAGTATATGATAATAAACCTTCTCGAGGCCCCTTTGCTGGCATTGATCCTTGGTTATATCTCGAGATACAGTGTGAATGGCTCATATCTTTTCTCCGAAAATATCAATTATCCGGTATTTCTGTTTATGTCAATCATTGTTGCCCTGTTCATCGGCCTTACAGTAAGCGCTGAAGAAATTTTCAGGGACAGAAAGATCCTGGAAAGGGAAAAATTTCTTAACCTGAGCCGGCTAAGCTACCTCTTCTCAAAGATCAATTTTCTGTTTGCGCTATCTGCTATACAGACTCTTTCTTTTGTTATAGTAGCAAATTCAATACTGGAAGTCAGGGGTATGCTTTTCAGGCACTGGCTTATACTTTTTTCAACAGCCTGTTTTGGTAACCTTCTGGGACTGAACATATCTGCCGGTATGAGAACGGCAGTGAGCATATATATCCTCATACCTTTGCTGCTCGTTCCCCAGCTTCTGCTCGGCGGGGCTATGATAAAATTCGATGAACTGCCAAGGTATCTGAGCCGAAAAATCTATGTTCCCGTAATAGGCGATGTCATGGCTACACGATGGGCTTATGAGTCTATTTGTGTAGAGCAGTTTAAAAGCAACCGTTTTGAAAGACCATATTTTGATCTGGAAATGGAAAAGAGCCAGTTCGACTGGTATTCCTCATTCCTTATTCCGACACTGAAGGTGAAGGTAAATCAATGTATCAGAGCGGGGAAAAACCCTGATTACAGGGAGCAGTGTGAAATAAACCTGGCAAAACTGAATTACCATATTGATGAACTTTCCCAACTGGCGGGAATTGAACCGGGGAACTGGAGAAAAAGTATGGACTATAAGACTTTCAATGAGATTGCAGGTGATGATGCGAAGCTTTATCTTGACAGTCTGAACAGCTATTTCAGGTTATTAAGCAAAAAGAAATCCGATTCCCGCGATTCCATTATCAGGATAAAAGAATCAGTGATCGGTAAAGAAGGTTTCTTAAAGCTTCGGGAAAGAGATTATAATGAACGCCTTGCTGATCACGTTCTCAACAGGCTGGCTACAAGCAAGATATACGATTCTGATTATCTTGACAGACTTATACAGAAAGCTGATCCGATCTTCATGAAGCCCGGATCAAGATACGGGAGAGCACATTTTTTTGCGCCATATAAACAAATCGGAAATATTAAGATAAGCACTCTGATTTTCAATACTGTTATAATTTGGTTAATGACAATTTTCCTGTTCATTACCTTATATTATAATCTGTTGAAACGTTTTATCGTCTTTCTCGAAACATGGAAAATCCCTATATGGCGAAAATTCGGAAGGGAAATGCTGAGGATGTAAAACATTCAGCTTATCGATGAATAAAATAAGACCTAAGAAAAATCTCGGCCAGCATTTCCTCAGGGACAGGAATATAGCTCAAAGGATTGCAGGGACACTTACAGGAGAAGGCTATAATTCTGTACTTGAGATCGGTCCCGGAACAGGTATTCTCACTGAATTCCTACTGAAGCGAAATTTTCCCGATTTCAGGGTCATCGAAATTGATAACGAATCATTTTATTTTCTCAGGGAAAAATATCCGGATATAAGGGAAATAATCAGAGGTGATTTTCTGTCTATGGATATCGATTCATACTTCCCGGATAAACTTGCCATTATCGGGAATTTTCCTTATAACATCTCGAGCCAGATCCTGTTTAAAATTCTGGACCACCGGAACAGGGTAGTTGAGGTATGTGGTATGCTGCAAAAGGAGGTTGCAGAAAGGATCTGTTCTTCCCCGGGATCAAAAACATATGGTATATTAAGTGTCCTGATCCAGGCATTCTACAGTGCTGAATATCTTTTTACTGTAGATCCTGACGTGTTTATACCTCCGCCAAAGGTAAGATCAGGAGTCATAAGGCTTAGGCGGAATGATGTCTCTTCACTTGATTGCAATGAAAGATTGTTTATAAGAGTTGTCAAAGCCGGGTTCAACCAGAGGCGTAAAACCCTCAGAAATTCCATCAGATCGATGTTCCGGCTGAAGAACGAAGATTATAGAGATCTCATTTTGAGGCCCGAACAGTTGTCTGTAAGTCAGTTTGTTGAGCTTACAAATTGGGTGGAGGATAACATGATCCTATCCGAATGAATACCCGATAGCGTCGACGGGATTCATTTTTGCAGCAGAATATGCAGGTGCATAACCGGCAACGACACCAATGATCCCAGAGACAAAGATGGCCAGCAGGATATTCGAAAGAGTCAGGTGCATATTAAGGTCGTACAGGTAATTTATAAAGAGAGTTGCTATGAAAATAAGAAATAATCCAAGGATCCCGCCCAGTACCGAGAGGATGACAGATTCAACAAGGAACTGCTGAAGGATAAAGAACCTTTTTGCTCCGAGGGCTTTCTGTATTCCGATAATATTTGTCCTTTCCCTCACAGACACGAACATAATATTCGCTATTCCGAATCCTCCTACAAGGATGGCAAATCCCCCGATCAGCCATCCGCCAAGCGTGATCCCTTTAAAAACAGCATCAAATCCCTGGGACAACATCGTTGCATTATTTACTGAGAAGTTAGTTTTTTCAGTAGGTTTCAATCTCCTGGAAGCCCTGAGTACCATAGTCACCTCATCCGAAAGCTCCTGTACGGGCACATCCGGTTTCGCCCTTATTATCATCTGGTTATCGGAAAACCGATTCCGCAGGTTAATGAATCCTGATCCAAATTTTATCGGGACAATTGTAATCTGATCCACGTTACTGAGAGAAATTGCACCCTGTCCCTCTTTTTTCAATACTCCTATTACCCGGGCTTTCCGTCCGGCAATTTTTATTTCCTTGTCAAGAGGATCAACATCTCCGAACAGATCTTCAGCAACTTCTGCTCCCATTACTGCAACATTACTCCCACTTGAATATTCATTAGGGGTGAAATATCTTCCCTTGTCTATTTCAAATGAAACAACTTTCTCCAGATCATCTGTAACCCCGGCCACAATAGCATCACTAGCTACATTGTTCCTGAATTTAATTCTCTCATTTTCACCAATTATAAATGAAACAGCTTCGGCTTTTACAGATTTATTTTTTACAGCCTGATAATCATTCATTGAAACTGGTGGCCACCTCAGGATGTCCCAGTATTCAATATTACCATCGAAGGTCCAGGGAAATTTCTGAACGTAAATCACATTGCTTCCCATAGAGTCAATACTGTCGCGTATTGATTTTTCAAGCCAGTCGAGAACAGTAAAGACAGATATTATGCAGAAAATCCCGATTGTTATGCCAAATAGTGATAGAAAGGTTCTCAGTTTATTGACTTTCACTGAGTTAATTGCAAATAAAAATCCTTCTTTGAAAAGTCTTAAAAACATTCGTTCCGTTAATTATTCTGATTGGAAATCAAAGATAAGAAAAATCATAAGACTCATAATTTAAAACTTTACAAACTGAATACCGCTACAATGATATTTTTATTTATTGGGGTTAATAAAAAAATATCTATTTTTATTCGCCCGGAGAAACTTTGTCTGGCAACCTTAATAATCAGGTAATGAGTGAGAAAAAAATCAACAGTGCTTTAATTTCTGTATTCTATAAAGAAGGGCTCGACCAGGTCGTTAAAGTACTTCATGATCTTGGTGTAAAGATCTATTCAACCGGTGGGACATATAATTTCATTATGGAGCTGGGCATCCCGGCCGAAAAAGTGGAGGATCTTACCACTTATCCTTCGATCCTCGGCGGCAGGGTTAAAACACTTCATCCTCTGGTTTTCGGAGGCATACTCGCAAGGAGAGGCAACAAGAATGATATGGAACAGGTCTCAAGATACAAGATACCCCCTATAGACCTGGTGATAGTTGATCTTTATCCTTTCGAAGAAACAGTCAGAAACATAGACGATGAACAGGAGATCATTGAGAAGATCGATATCGGAGGTATCTCACTTATCAGGGCCGCTGCAAAAAACTATGATGATGTTGTTATAATATCTAAAAGGGAACAATATCCCGGTTTGCTTAATCTTCTCAATGAGAAAAAAGGCTATAGCAATATCTCTGAAAGGCGCCATTATGCGGCGGAAGCATTCCTGGTTTCTTCGGGCTACGACACAGCCATTTTCAAATATTTCAACCGCAGGGAAGGAATAACTGCTTTCAGGGAAAGCATTGATATTAATTACCCGTTAAGATACGGAGAGAATCCCCATCAGAAAGGTGTTTTTTTCGGTGATCCGGAACAGCTTTTTGATAAGCTCCATGGAAAGGAGATATCTTATAATAACCTTCTGGATATTGAATCGGGATTGAATCTGATAGATGATTTCGATAATACTACTGTTGTAATAATAAAGCATAATAATGCATGTGGTGTTGCTACCCGGGAAAACCTGCCGGATGCATGGCAGGCGGCTCTTGCATGTGATCCGGTTTCGGCTTATGGAGGGATAATTGTAACAAATGTTACAATTGATGAAGTTACGGCTGACCTTATCGATAAACTCTTTTTCGAAATTATTATCACTCCCGGTTATTCTGAAAAGGCACTTGAAATCCTCAGGCATAAAAAGAACAGGATAATATTAAAAAGGAAGCTGCGGGTTGCAGGAGAATATAACTTCAGGTCGTTGCTTAATGGTGTTCTCTGGCAGGAGAGGGACCGGGCCACTGAGACTTCGAAGGATATGAATCCCGTTACAGAGAGATTACCCGGTCCTGAGGAAATCGATGATCTTGTGTTCGCCAATAAAATAGTTAAACATAGTAAATCGAATGCCATTGTGCTGGCAAAGGATCTTCAGCTTTGCGCGAGCGGTATAGGTCAGACCTCAAGGGTTGACTCTCTGAAGCAGGCGATCGATAAAGCAAGGCTTTTTGGTTTCAACCTCGAAGGGGCAGTGATGGCATCAGACGCATATTTCCCTTTTGCCGACAGCGTTGAGATAGCACATAAGGCGGGAATCAAGGCTATAATCCAGCCCGGAGGCTCTGTACGGGATCAGGATTCGATAGATTACTGCTCGGCAAATGGTATCGCAATGGTATTTACAGGAATAAGACATTTTAAACACTAATAATAAATTAATTTCTCATTAGATGGGACTATTTTCATTTTTAACACAGGAGATCGCAATAGACCTGGGAACCGCCAATACAGTTGTAATACATAATGACAAGATCGTTGTTGATGAACCATCAATAGTTGCAATAGATAAAAATACAGGGAAGCTCATAGCTATTGGAGAAACTGCACGGCAGATGCATGGCAAAACGCATGAGAACATAAAAACCATAAGGCCTTTGCGTGATGGTGTAATAGCTGATTTCAACGCAGCCGAACTGATGATACGGGGTATGGTAAAAATGATAAACAAGGGGCCAAAACTTTTTTCTCCCTCATTGAAAATGGTTGTAGGGATCCCTTCCGGCAGTACAGAGGTTGAGATCAGGGCAGTGAGAGACTCGTCTGAACATGCCGGAGGGCGCGATATCTACATGATCTATGAACCAATGGCTGCAGCCATCGGGATAGGGCTTGATGTGGAAGCTCCGGAAGGATCAATGGTAATTGACATCGGAGGCGGTACGACTGAGATAGCAGTAATAGCGCTGGGGGGAATAGTGTGCAACAAATCGATCAGAATAGCCGGTGATGGTTTTACCGCTGATATTCAGGCTTATATGAGGCACCAGCATAATATTAAAATAGGGGAGAAGACAGCAGAAGATATTAAAATAGCTGTAGGTGCCGCTCTTCCTGACATCGATAATCCTCCGCCCGATTATATCGTCAGGGGTCCGAACATAATGACCGCCCTGCCTATTGAAATACCTGTATCGTACCAGGAAATTGCCTACTGTCTTGATAAGTCACTCTCAAAAGTTGAAGCAGCACTTCTGAATGTTCTCGAGCAGACTCCTCCTGAGTTATATGCCGACATAGTAAACAAGGGAATTTATATGGCAGGAGGAGGATCACTTCTCAGGGGATTGGATAAAAGACTGGCAGACAAGATAAACATCAATTTCATTCTTGTGGAAGATCCGCTTCATGCCGTTGCCAGGGGAACAGCCGTTGCACTTAAAAATGTTGAAAAATTTCCTTTCCTCATGAGATAACCCGTTATCGTGAATGAGAAATCTGTTAAATTTTCTCGCGAGGTTTAATAACCTGATTATTTTTCTTATACTCGAGGGCATAACACTTTATCTGTTAAGTACAGGTAACTCCTACCATAATACCCGTGTAGTAAAAACTACAAGGGGACTTGCTTACCGCCTTGAACAGATGGTGAACAATTCCAGGAATTATCTCCGCCTGAGAGAAATAAATCAGGTCCTGGCAATTAAAAATGCAAATTTGCTGAACAGCCTGGAAAATGTAATGAAGAACAGGGACTCGCTTTTTTTTTCAGTGCGCGACACAATCCATTTACAGCAATATGTGCATACATCTGCCCAGATCGTTAATAATACAATAAACAGGCAAAAGAACTTCTTCACTCTTAATAAAGGGAAAAATCAGGGACTGGGAGTTGACATGGCTGTTGTGGCAGATGACGGAGCAGCAGGAATAATAGTAGGATGTTCCCAGAATTTTTCGGTTGCAATGTCCCTTTTGAATATTGATTTCAGGCTTAGCGCACGAATTAAGTCAAACGGTTATTTTGGTTCACTTACCTGGGATGGGAACGATTATCGCTACGCTGTTTTAAGCGAGATACCGCAGCATGTTACCTTCGGCGTAGGAGATACAATTGAAACAACAGGGTATTCTGCTGTTTTTCCTGAAGGAGTTATGATAGGGACAATAAATGATTTTGAAAGATCAGGGGGTGATTTCTACAGAATTAGGGTACTTCTGAAAACCGATTTTAAAAGACTTCATTATCTAGATGTAATCGGGAACCTGAAAAGAAATGAGAGACTAGAACTTGAAGAACAATTTCGATGATCAACAATATTATAAGATATAGTGTAATATTAACAATTCTTATCCTGCTTCAGGTGTTGTTGTTCAATAATATACAGTTCAGCGGGTATGTCAATCCATACGTTTATGTAATGTTTATCCTGATCCTTCCGGTTGAAATACCATCATGGCTTCTGCTTCTGTTATCCTTTATGACCGGAATAGTTATCGACCTCTTTTCGGGTACTCCGGGGATGCATTCTTCCGCAACAGTGCTGGCAGGTTTTGTACGTCCCTTTGCCCTAAGAATAAACTCACCAAGGGACGGTTATGAAGCAGGCTCCTTTCCTTCAATGTTCATCTATGGATTCAGGTGGTTCCTTGTTTATTCCATTACAATTGTATTGATACACCATCTGGCTCTTTTCTATTTAGAGGTATTCAGTTTTAAAGAATTTTTCCACACATTTCTGAGGGTATTATTAAGTTCACTTTTTACGCTTACCTTTATCCTGCTTCTGGAATTTATCAGAAAAGGAAGATGAACGGAAGAGTATGAAGGACAGATTCGCTAACCGGAGATATATAATTTCCATACTAATAATAGTCGCCGCCACGGCGCTTCTGATAAGACTATTCATTATTCAGGTAGTAAAAGATACTTACCGGCTGTCGGCTGACAATAATGTATTAAGATATATTACTCAATATCCGGCACGCGGTCTGATCTACGATCGCAACAGGAAACTCATTGTTTTTAACCAGGCAGCATATGACCTGATGGTTATACCGAACCAGACCGGGGAAATTGATACTGCGAAATTTTGCCTCGATTTGGGAATTACCAAAGATATCTTCAGGGAAAGAATCATGGCAGCCAGGAATTATTCCAGACGCATTCCTTCTGTTTTTCTGAAACAGATATCGGCAGAAACTTATGCAAAGTTCCAGGAGAAGATGTTCCTGTATCCGGGATTCTATGTGCAACCACGAACACTCAGGAAGTACTCCCGCCCGGTGGCGGCTCATCTTCTGGGATATGTAAGCGAGGTTGATGAGGCTCTGATCAAAAAGGACAAATATTATAAACTGGGAGATTATATTGGTAAACTGGGTATAGAACAGGCATATGAAAAAGATCTGAGAGGGATACGTGGCGTCAGGATCTTTATGGTGGATGTTTATGGGAGGATAAAAGGTTCTTATGCTGATGGAAGAATGGATACGATGGCTGTTCATGGTACAGATATCACTTCCACAATAGATCTCGATCTGCAGGAATACGGTGAGAATCTTATGAAGAATAAAACCGGCAGTATCGTTGCCATTGAACCGGCAACCGGAGAAATCCTTGCACTCGTCTCATCACCAGCCTATGACCCCGAATTGCTTGTCGGAAGGGTCAGATCTGAAAATTATGCTAAACTGTCGGCAGATACAGCTCATAAGCCGCTGTTTAACAGGGCATTCATGGCTTCATACCCTCCCGGCTCTACCTTTAAACCTATTAATGGTCTTATTGCGCTCCAGGAAAAAGTAATTACTCCGGGTACCGAATTTGGATGTGACCATGGATATCTTTTTGTTGCCTGTCATTCACATTCCTCGCCTCTCGATCTGCAGGGGGCAATCATGAATTCCTGCAATTCCTATTTCTGTCAGACCTACAGGAGAGTACTGGAGAATAAGAAATACAGCTCCATTTCCGAAGCTTATGAGAATTGGAGAAGTTATCTTAATGAATTTGGTTTTGGCAGGACATCTGGCAGTGAATTTGTGAATGAACTTCCGGGTTTTATACCTGCATCATCATACTTTGACCGTTACCACGGAAAGAATAGATGGAAAGCCCTTACAGTTATTTCTATGGCGATAGGGCAGGGCGAGATCGGCACTACACCGCTGCAAATGGCAAATATGACAGCGGCCATAGCCAACAGAGGTTACTATTACATTCCGCATATTGTAAAGTCCTTAGGTAATGGGGGCAGTATCGATACAACTTATACCATAAGGCATAAGATCAATATCGATCCTGATAATTTTGAAGCAGTTATAAAAGGAATGGAGGCTGCTGTAAACGGTGGAGCCGGGGCAACAGCACGTATCGCAGCTATTGACAGTATAATAGTATGCGGAAAGACAGGAACAGCAGAGAATCCTCATGGAGAGGATCATTCAGTTTTCATTGCATTTGCTCCGAAAGACGATCCAAAAATAGCAATAGCAGTATATGTCGAGAATGCAGGATTTGGTGCTACTTATGCTGCTCCTGTAGCAAGTCTTATGATAGAAAAATATCTTACCGGGAAGATCTCCCGGATAAGCTCATGGAAAGAGCAACGTATGATGAACCTTAACCTTATTGATTCAATTCCTGATAATGAAACGCAGCGTTAATATATGGAACCATCTTGACAAGGTCACTGTCCTGTTATTCCTGGTAATGATAATAATGGGGTGGTTCAATATTTACGCGGCAGTATATAATGAAGAGCATAAAGAGATACTTGATCTGTCTCAACGGTATGGAAAACAATTCATATGGATAATTGCAACGATAATCTTGTCAATCTTTATCCTTATTATCGACAGCCGTTTTTATCTGTTTTTTGCATGGGTTATTTATGCAATAGTTATTCTAATGCTTATACTTGTCCTCGTACTTGGTACCGAGATCAATGGGGCAAGATCGTGGTTTGAATTCGGTCCGCTTGGTCTTCAGCCTTCAGAATTCGCTAAATTCGCCACAGCATTAGCGCTGGCAGCCTTCCTGAGCCGCAGGAATATTGATCTGACACATTTCTCGGACTTTCTCCAGGCTTCAGGTATAATACTGCTCCCGGCCTTCCTTACAGCTTTACAACCCGATATGGGATCAACAATAGTGTTCCTGGCATTCTACCTTGTGTTATTCCGGGAAGGGATGAGCCCTTTTATTTTTGTCTCCGGATTACTTATAGTGATACTTTTCTTCCTCACCTTACTTATAAATAACTTGTATCTTCAGCTTGCACTGATACTTGGAGCATTTATCCTGGCCTATTTTGCTACCCGCAAATGGAAATTATGTCTTGCCGGATTTGGGATTATGGCATTAACAGGAGGAGTGATCTTCATTCTCGACAGGTTCCTGCTGAAATCACTTGGCAATGATCTTGTTATTATAATCACGGTAATCCTTTCAGGTTTAGTATTTGCATACTATATCTACCTGAAGAAAGCAATGGGAATATTGATAATATATCTTTTCCTTCTCGGGGGTATCATCTACATTAATTCAGTTGATTATGGTTTCAACCATATTCTGAAGCCTCATCAGAAAGAGAGAGTAGAAATAATGCTTGGATTTAAATCTGACCCGCATGGGACAGGATATAATGTCAACCAGTCGATAATATCTATCGGTTCAGGTGGATTTACCGGGAAAGGGTATCTGCAGGGTACACAGACTAAATTCAAATTTGTCCCTTCACAGAGCACAGATTTCATATTCTGTACAGTCGGGGAGGAATGGGGCTTTCTCGGATCGGCCTTTGTTATAATGATTTACCTCTTCTTCCTTATAAGGCTTGTAAGGCTTGCTGAGAGACAACGGGCTGTTTTCACAAGGATATACGGATACGGAGTCATATCAATATTATTTATGCATTTCTTTATAAATATCGGGATGGCAATCGGATTGATACCTGTGATCGGTATTCCTCTTCCATTTTTCAGTTATGGGGGAAGTTCCCTTTGGGGTTTTACTATACTGCTTTTTATTTTCCTCAGGCTTGATGCCAGCAGGACGGAATACCTTGTCTGATCAGAACGGAATTGTTATCCTGTGAGAGATCTCTATACCGAAATCCTTTTCTACATAGTCGATAAGCTCAGGGAAGAATTCCATAAAGTCATCCTGAAGAGAAAAATAGTTCTTCTTCAGGATACGCATCGCAAAACCAGTCTGTTTCGGCAGAGTAGTGTGAGAGCTTAATGTTTTCAATACGTGTTTAATACCATTCAGTGTCTGGTAAGATTCGATCCAGTTGTTTATTATGAAGAAAGGCATCATATCCCTCACTTTATCAGGGAGAATATCATAATTGTTTACAAGCGCCCTGTAAAAATTATAAGTTACGCTTTCAAGCGGCCTGCGTGAGAAGAAATTCCATTCCTTTGTAAGGAAATGATCATAAATTATGTCTGTAACAACTCCGGCATATTTATAATATTTTTTTGAAAAGAAAATTTTACTTCGATGAACGACAGGGTGCCGGTCAGTGAAACCATCAATATGCCTGTGAAGAATGATGCCTTTTCTGACCAGATCGGGATAATTCAGATAATCACGCCCTTTTACGTAATCGCCAATATAATTTCCAATAATGACTTTATCGGAATCACCTGAAAGATATATATGGGCAAGGACATTCATTCATTTTATTGTAGGACAGCAAATAAGGCAAAAAGTTTTTAAACCTTAAAATCTTGCTGCATTTGTTTTATACATATTGGAGCATTGCAATTAAATAATTGTATTACAGACAGTTAATGCATTAATCTGATGTTTATAAAATCCTTTCTAAAAACTCGGATTTCAGCAATGCAAATTATACATTTGTTGATTCATTTTAAAATTAAACGGCTTTTCAAAATAAAAATTTTAATAACATACAGGAGGATTCATGAAACGTAAGAATATAATCATAATTGGTGCTGCCGGAAGGGATTTTCATAATTTCAATACATGTTACAGATATAATGAAAATTATAATGTAGTCGCATTTACAGCTGCCCAGATTCCCGATATCGACGGAAGACGTTATCCAAAAGATCTTGCCGGCAGGCTTTATCCAAAGGGAATACCTATATTTTCTGAAGAGGATCTTCCTGAATTGATTAAGAAGCACAAGGTTGATGAATGTATCTTTTCCTACAGCGATGTTACTTATCAGAAAGTCATGTCTGTGAGTGCAATAGTAAATGCAGCCGGAGCCGATTTTGTTATACTTGGCCCGTCTTCAACAATGTTAAAGAGCACTAAACCAGTTATTTCTGTGGGAGCCATCAGGACGGGATGCGGTAAAAGTCAGACTTCAAGGAGAATTATTGAGATCCTTATGTCAAAAGGATTGAAAGTTGTGGCAGTCCGCCATCCGATGCCTTACGGAAATCTGAGTGCCCAGAAAGTGCAGCGTTTTGCCAGGATCGGTGATCTGGAGAAGCATAATTGCACTATTGAAGAGATGGAAGAGTATGAACCTCATGTAGTCAGAGGGAATGTTATTTATGCGGGGGTAGATTATGAAGCAATCCTGCGCGCAGCTGAAAAAGATCCTTCAGGTTGTGACATAATTCTGTGGGACGGTGGAAATAATGATTTTCCTTTCTACAGAACCGACCTTATGGTTACTGTGACTGATCCTCACAGAGCAGGGCATGAACTCAGATATTACCCTGGGGAGGTCACTCTCAGACTGGCTGATGTGGTTATTATAAATAAGATCGACAGTGCAGATCCTGATCTGATCCAGATCGTCAGGGAAAGCATCGCAAAAGTTAATCCGAAAGCTGTTGTAATTGACGGTGCATCTCCTATTAAAGTCGACAACACTTCACTCATAAGAGGTAAAAAAGTCCTCGTGGTGGAGGATGGTCCGACACTTACGCACGGAGAGATGAAAATTGGGGCCGGAACTGTTGCCGCCAGGAAATTCGGAGCAGCTGAAATAGTAGATCCCAGGCCTTTTACAGTCGGAAAACTGACCGAAACATTCAGGCTTTATCCGGAAATAGGCACCCTGCTTCCTGCAATGGGTTATGGAAAGCAGCAGTTGCTTGATCTCGAGAAAACAATAAACAATACAAAATGTGACAGTGTGATAATTGCCACTCCAATTGATCTTAACAGGATAATAAAGATCAGGAAACCAAATATCAGGGTCTATTATGATCTTCAGGAAATTGGTGATCCCGATCTGTCTCAGGTACTTGATGAGTTCATTGTAAAACACAAGCTGGTCCGGAAGAAGAAATAATCAGTCTTCTGGTCTGTTATTCAGACGATGACCGGTATTTTTCAGTCCGGGAATCCTTAATGATGCCGTTCCAGTTCAGACCAAATCCGAAATCGTAGGAATTTCCTTCTGAATCGGTATGGCATATCATATCAAAGGGTACATCTTCAAATTGCTTTTCGACAGTGCTCATATCTGAGGGCATCTGAACAGGAAGGAGGCCTGAAGGTTCTGCATTTCCAGAAATTATTTCCATAATTGCCTGGTCCTGTACTCCAAAGGCGACGAGGATGGCTTCCACGAATTCCTCGAACTCATTGAAAACCATAGGATTAGACATCCTGATCACAACCACTACCGGTTTGTCTCCCATGACCTGCTTTGTGTCAAGGACCATTTTAAGATCAATTATATTTGAAGCAATAACCGATTTTCCCCTGTAGGTTCTGTTTGTAAATTTCTCAAGCGGATCACCACCGGCAATACTTGGGTCGCGTGCTTCAGCAGCATCATATGAAAGATACTGAAGACTTATCGGTACATACCCGTTCCCGCCCCGGCCGGCATCATTCCTGTCATATCCGTTTCCCGAAGAGGGACTATTGATGACTACAAGAGCGAAATCAGCCTCATCGGGGTTTTCGGTGAGGTTAAAATAGTTCTTAACAACGTTTATATTCACCGGATAAGCGAATGATTCCCTTGCTGACTCCATGAAGAAATTCCTTCCGGCGGGAGAAGGTCTTTTAGGAATATATACACTTTTATTTTTTGACAGTGGTAATGTTTTATTTCTATTCTTAAGCATAACGATCGATCTCAACTGAGCTTCGAACCCTGCTTTCATGAATTCACTGTTCCCTGTAACGCTTTTTGATTCCTCTGGATCCAGATATGGATTTTCAAAAAGTCCCACCCTGAAAATGTTCATCAGTATCCTCACAGCAGATTGTTCCATTCTTTGTCTCATAAACTTTTCCCCGTGTTCTGCAATACCCATCTTATAAGCTTCGATTACAGGACTGGCATCATTATTCCCGCCGAACTGATCCACTCCGGCCATGATTATCTTATAGTGTCTCTCAGCTTCAGAAAGGGTTTCAACACCCCAGCAGGTGGTCCCGAATCCGTCAACAGCTGTTTCATCGCGAGTTACTCCCCAGTCAGTGCAGATCACTCCATCGAAACCATATTTACCGCGGAGAAGGTCATTTATAATGTATTTGTTATATGCATTTCCGACATTTTCATTATTGACATTATCGATGTTGTAAGATATTGTATAATATGGCATTACTGCAGATGCCATTTTTGTTTCCCCTTCAAGTTTAAGTGCTCCTTCTGTAAAAGGCAGCAGATGATCGTTGAAATTATTGCCTGGATATACTGCATATTTGCCAAAAGAATAGTGAGCATCCCTTCCCCCTTCTTCCGGTCCTCCGCCGGGCCAATGTTTTATCATAGCATTAACACTGTTGTAGCCCCAGCCTCCGCTGATTGCTTTTTCTCCCGATGAAGTCTGAAATCCGTCGACATATGCTCTTGCCATGTCTGCAGACAATTCCGGGCTTTCGCCGAAAGTGCCGCTAACCCTGCTCCATCTTGGTTCAGTTGCCAGATCGATCTGGGGTGACAGTGCTGTAGTTATTCCCAGAGCCCGGTATTCCTTTGAAGCTATATCGCCATACTGCTTTACAACAGCAGGATCGAATGTTGCTGCCAGTCCGAGTGATCCCGGCCACATCGAGATCTGTCCGGCAGATCCGACATTAAATTCAGCTGTTGAAACAGCCTGATGCCTTGGATCGGAGCTGTTGTTGGCAGGGATCCCGAAACCCAGACTCTCGCATAATGCCTGTACATTATTGTTCCATATTGCAGCTGTCTCAGTACTCTGAACAGATGTGATCAGTATATGACGAAGATTATCTTGAGCAAGGAATATTTTCTGCTGGTCGCTAAGATCTGATGGTTTTGCTCCGCTTTCACGGAATGATTTTCCGCCATAGGTTGAACCGCCAAAACGGGTTCCCGCAGCTGGAATCGACTGATGCGAGCTGTAAAGCATCAGTCCTGCGATCTGTTCGATGCTGAGCCGGGAAGCCAGATCCTTTGCTCTTTCTGTGGCGCTTAACCTCCAGTCCTCATAACGATCCAGCTTCCCGTTCCTGTTGAGATCCTTAAAAGCAAAGCCGCCTCTTGTTATTATTTTAATGCCTGAAGTGGTATCACAACCTAAAGTCTGACCGCCTTTGTTCGATATTATTCTGACAGATCCCTTTTTGGTCTCACTCCATTTTTTACATGCAGGCAGGGATATAAATAAGAGTATTAACAGGATAAATAAAGTTGAGGAGCTGTATTTTTTCATAGTTTATGTATTTCAGTTACTATTATTCTTACCTGCGCACCCTGGCATTACCTTTCCATATGCTCCAGACCTGTTCTTCATCGGCAGGCTGTCCGTAATCGGTAACAACTGTTGTAGCAAGAGCTCCTGTGGCCCATCCGAACTGGATCCATTTTTCGGGCTCCCAACCTCTTAGTATTGCATATAATAAACCACCTACAAAACCATCTCCTCCTCCAATACGGTCAAGAATATGTATTTCACGTGGTTCAACGACGTGCCAGTTATCACCTTCAGCCATGATGGCTCCCCAGAGATGTTCGTTTACGCTTATTACCTGGCGGAGGGTGGTTGCGTACACTGAAGCATTCGGGAAAGTCTTTTTTACGCGGGCTATCATCTCCTTGAAGCTTTCAATTTTTGTAGCAAGGTCTTTTCCGCCTTCCTCGGGGCCCTTAACGCCGAGGCAGAGCTGAAAATCTTCCTCATTGCCGACAAGTATATCAGAGATACCGGCAATTTCCCTGAAAGTTGCTGCCAGCTCTTTCTCACGGTTTTTCCAGAATGTTGCACGATAATTAAGGTCGAAGGATATCCTGGTTCCATATTTTTTAGCTGCCCTGGCAAGCTCCAGGCAGAAAGTGCTTGTTTCCGGTGACAGGGCAGCTATAAGCCCTGACATATGAAGTATCTGAACGCCTTCTTTCTCAAAAATCCTCACAAGATCAAAATCCTTTGCATTAAGTGTCCTGCCCACTTCGCCAGCACGGTCGTTATGCACTCTGGGTCCCCTCGGGCCTTGACCGGTATCAGCAATGTTGAACTGATGCCTGAATCCCCACGGACCGCCCTGTTCCACTTCAACTCCTTCATAATTCATATGCCTGCCTGCAAGATTATCCTTTATCATCCTTGCAATCGGACTGCCTTTTACAAAAGTTGTAAGCACCTTCACAGGCAATCCGAGGTATGAAGAGATACTTGCAACATTTGTCTCAGCGCTTGTCACATGCATCATGAAAGTATCAGTGCAGTGAACAGGCTGACGGTTGACCGGAGTTATCCTGACCCCCATGCTTGTAGGCACCACCATGGCCCATTTGAAATCTTTCTTAAGTTCTATTTTCATTGTTGATATTACTTTGTGTTTAATGTCATATTCAGGTATCAGGAGCGTGATTTTATCTTTTCCCGCAGTCCCGATAGCTATCGGGGTCGCAGATCACCCTTTTACCCACTCACCCACTCACCCACTCCCCCCTTCTCCCTTTCACCCCTTCACCTCTTCACCCCTTCACCCCTTCACCTCTTCAACCTTTTCAACCCCTTCAACCTTTCACCCCTTCAGCCTCTCCCTCAGCTTCTTCCCCTCTTCTTCGAATCCCGGCTTATTGAGCAACGCAAACATATTCTTCTTATAGGCTTCTACCCCGGGCTGGTCAAAAGGATTGACATCAAGAATATAACCGCTGATTGCACAAGCCATCTCAAAGAAGTAGATAAGCTGGCCAAGGTAATACTCATCAAGAACAGGGATATTGATTGTAATTACAGGTACATTCCCGTCGTTGTGAGCAAGAAGAGTTCCTTTTTCAGCGTTTAGATTTACCTCTGAAAGTCGTTTCCCGGCCAGGTAGTTCAGCTGATCTGAGTCATCTTTTTCAGAAGGTATAGTGCACTTTTTTACCGGATTACGGACTGAGATCATGGTCTCAAAGAGAATTCTTTGTCCTTCCTGGATATATTGTCCGAGAGAATGCAGGTCTGTAGTGAATTCAACTGAGGCAGGGAATAAGCCCTTACCTTCTTTTCCTTCGCTTTCACCATAGAGTTGTTTCCACCATTCAAGGAGGTAATGAAGCTTCGGGGTGAATCCGACAAGGACCTCTATATGGCGGCCTGTCTGAAGGATAAGATTACGCGCAGCGGCATACATAAGTGATGGATTTGCAGCTGCGTTCCTGTTGTGCCTGGTAATACCTTCAGCTGCTTTTGCCCCAGTAATAATGGCTTTTATATCAAATCCGCCAACGGCTATGGGAAGAAGACCAACGGGGGTAAGTACCGAATAGCGTCCTCCCACGTTGTCGGGTATGTCAAAAGTATCATAACCGTTTAAATCGGCCAGGGACCTGAGTGCTCCCCTGGAGCTGTCGGTAATGGCAATTATTCTGTCAGCGGCGGCAGCTTTACCGACCTTTCGTTCGAGATGATCCTTCAATATCCTGAAAGCTATTGCAGGTTCAGTTGTTGTGCCGGACTTCGATATTACAATTATGGAGTAATTTCTGTCGTCAAGTATTTCAAGAAGATCAGCCAGGTAGTCTTCACATATATTCTGACCGGCAAACAGGATGTCGTGGTGTTTCTTCCTCTGCATGTGAGAGAATGAATGTGAAAGGGCTTCAATCACGGCTTTTGAGCCCAGGTATGAACCTCCAATGCCGATTATCACTGTTGTATCGGAGACACTTCTCAAATGCTTTGCAGCTTTTTCAATTTTGTCAAGCTGACTTATTATGTCATCAGGAAGGGAGAACCAGCCCAGGAAGTCATTTCCCGCTCCATTTCCGGAATTAAGAGAATCGAGATGGATCACTGACCTTTGAGCAAGGGCAAATACTTCTTCATAGGCAACAAAGCTGCCTGTATTTTTCAGATCAATACTTAGATTTTCTTTCATAGCTCAGGTTTTTTACAGGTTTGTTTCCTGATGTAAAGTTAAAAAAAACCGTCAGGTACTGGACCAGACGGTGATAAAATAATGATGGTAGATCTATGATGAGATCAAGCTATTTACGGTGCACTCCGCCTGCGCTTGATGAATGTGCATCAACATATTCAGGATTGCCTTTATAATTTATATCGCCGGCACTTGATGATCTGGCAGTCAGTTTTTCAGTTACATATATGTCTGCATCTCCTGCACTGGATGCTGATACCTCAGCCTCTCTTACCTTCAGGTTATATGCATTAAGATCGCCTGCGCTGCTTAAATCGGCTTCCATGAAATCAGCTTCACCGGTCAGGGTAATATCTCCGGAACTGCTTATATTGATATCAATGTTCTTTGCATAAACTTCGAGCTTAATATCGCCGGCACTGCTTGCTGACAGTTTCAGGTTATCGCTTTTCACAGGTGTTTCTCCAAACAGATCACCTGCACTTGAACAGCTTATAGAATTTATTTCTTTAAGAGTGACGTAAACCTTTTTGCTTTCAGCCCTTCGTATGTTAGCGTCAGTATAGACATGCAGCATATCTCCATTTAATTCCGTAAGTATGTAATCATGAAGATTCTCATCTGCTTCGACCGACAGCTTAAAGTCGTTACCCTGCTTCAGGTAGACATCTATTCCGGAGCTTACCCTTATGCCGGTAGCTTTAATTGCATTTCTTTCCTTCTTTACAACATCGCCATTCCCGTAGACTGTTCTGCGGAACTGGGCATCAGCACAGGCGCTGATACCTATGCAGAGAACGACGATCAATATTTGCCTCAGGTTTTTCATGGTACTTTTATTTATTTTCCGTTTAATTTCAAATAAAAGACAGGTAGAAATCCTTATTGTTGCACTTTCCGGAAACTTTTTTTAAATGAAGGAGGAGGTCAATGCCATTTGAAGATCTTCAGACCCGCACTGAAAAGAATTATCCCTGTGACAGTCAAAATTACGATAGGTAAGCTTACTTCAGTCAGGCCGGCGCCTTCATTGAATATGCTTCGCATACCATCAGTCAGCATTGTGAGCGGCAATTTCCGGATCACAGGGATACTCCAGTCGGGGAAATTATGATAGCTGAAGAATATACCGGAAAGCACCATCATTGGCATCACGACAAAATTGACTATCCCGTTTCCTACTTCGGTATTTGAAGTATGGGAGGAAGATAATATGGCAATGCCTGCAAATGCAATGTTCCCGGCAAGGAAAAGTAATATCAGGGCGATGATGCTGCCCTGGATTGTCATTTTGAATGCTATAACGGCGAAGATAAGCAGAACCAGCGCTTCAATGAAATTCATTATCACCCTCACAGAAATCAATGCTATCAGGAAATGGGATTTTTTCATTGGGGTGGCAACAAACCGGCGCAACAGTTTTTTGGAACGTTTTTCAATTATACCATAGCTTATACCCCACATTGTAGACATCATTACGCCCATTGTAATAAGTCCGGGAACAAGAAAATCTATATATCTCGTTCCGGTTATTGTCAGCGGTTTTATTTCATCAGATCCTGATGCAGGATAGATTATGCCTGAGCCTAAAATACTACTGATCTTCAGGTAAGATAATTCAGCGTCTGAATTCATAGGATCAAAATGATACTCTGTCAGGCCTTTTTCTGAAGTAAGTATCAGGTTCACTGTTCCCCTCTTCAGCAGAACCATTGCTTTGTCCCAGTCGAGTTCATAGAACAGGAAGACTGAATTTCCGAGCTTCTGATCCTTCAGTTCAAATTTCCATTTATAATCACCATCCTTGTTATTAGTGTTTTTTATACACTTATCGTTCAGAAAAACCTGAAGTGCAGATGAATCATTCCTGGCTGATCCGGAGGTATTGACAACAGCTATTTTGCGCAGTACATCACCTTTTTTTGTGAAAGCCAGTCCCAGTCCCAGTGCCATGAGGATAGGGAAGATTATGCCCCAGAAAAGAACACCGGGTTCTCTCACGATCTCATGGAAGTGAGCACAGACAAGAAGCCATAGCTGATTCATCCGGTTCATCCTATTCATATATCCTCCTTCCTGTGAGAGATACGAACAGATCGTCAAGCGATCGATGGTTATCAAGCAGTTGCCCGAGTGTTCCCTCTTTGAGAATGACTCCGTTATCCATTATGACTATATGATCGCAGAGTTTTTCAGCCTCTTCCATATAGTGAGTTGTGAGGATCATTGAGGTTTCAGATGCTTCTTTAAGCTTTTTCAGGATATCCCATATCTCACGTCGCGCATTTGGATCGAGCCCTGTTGTCGGTTCATCAAGAAGAAGTATTGCAGGAGTGTTGATCAGTGCAATCCCTATTGCCAGCCTTTGCCTCTGGCCTCCCGACAAATTGACAACATACGATTTCCTTTTATCCTGAAGCCCCACAAGGTCAAGTATCTCCTCAACCCGTGGTTTTCCCATGTTAAAGAAACTGGCAAAGAGCCTCAGGGTTTCAGTAACCCGTAGTTTATCTATGAACCTTGTTTCCTGGAGAGAAAGCCCGATGATCCGGTGAAGCTCATCTTCATTGCCTTTCCAGTGCTTCCCCATGATTGTTATCTCACCCTTATCAGGTTTCTGGATACCTTCTATCATTTCGACAAGTGTCGTTTTCCCGGCTCCATTAGGACCCAGTAATGCAACGAATTTTCCTTTGGGGATATTCAGGTTAATGCCTTTTACTGCCTGAACAGTTTTAAATGACTTCCAGACATCCTTTACTTCAATGACCATCATCTGAAAAGGGTGATATCCAGCGATCTGACATTATTTCTGAAAGCAGCAACGAAGGCTTGCGGATAACCCAGTTTCCGCATGGCGGACTGGAGCTCTCTTGCAGGTTCCAGGGTTGTAAATTCTCCGACAGTATAACGGTATTCCTTAAGATAGAAATATATATATGTACTGTATTGCCTTCCATTTACTGTAAGGCTTGGTATATTTTGCTGTTTTGTGCTCGAAAGGAATTGTACTCTGTACACTATAACATCTCTTAATTCTTCTCTTACCTCGGTAATTACTTTTACGGTATCTACCCGGGCTTTTCTCGGCTCGGGCTGTTTAATTTCCTCTTTCTTGACTTCAGCCGGTCCGGGTTCTTCTTTCTTTATTTCAGGAAGTCGGGCTTCTTCCTTTCTGACTTCAGGTTTTGGTTCTTCCCGTGCAATAACAGGCGCCTGGGGCTGAGCGATTCGTGTGAACAGTGTAAGATCAAGTGTTCTCGTATTATTACGGAATGCAGCTACAAAAGCCTGGGGATATCCGGTTTTTCTAAGAGCGAACTGCAGCTGCCTGGCTTCTTCCAGATTGGTGAACTCACCAACGGTATGCCTGTACTCTTTTTTGTAAAAATACACGTAGGTATCGTAGCTTTTCCCGTCGACAACAACCTTCCTTGAAGCCATCTGTTTTGCACTTGATAGGATCTGCACCCTGTAAACAACAACATCCCGCAATTCTTCTCTTACCTGTGTAATTACCTGGATTGTATCAAGCTTAATATCTTTTATTTCTAAAGGTTTGACCTCTTCTTTTATTATTTCCGGAGCCTTGAATTCTTCAGCTTTTATCGCAGGTTGTTTTACCTCTTCCTTCTTCACTTCAGGAGGTGGGGTTACTTCTTTCCTTTCCTCGGGTTTTTTAATTTCCTCTTTTTTGACTTCCGGCATAACGATCTCAGCTATAAGCTTTTTATGAGGGAACGTAAGATCCGAGTAGGCAATATTCTGTAAAGCAACTGAAACATTTGAAATGTTATCAGGTGCTTTAAGATTTTCGAAATTGATTTTATATAATTGTTTTTGAGGATTGTTTGGTTTGTCAGTTGATGTATAGAAACCAAACCTGCCTTTCTGCCTGTCGAGAGTCAACGCAACTTCGTCGCCGGGGGTGTTAATTATATTAGTAAGGTTATAGGGTTCTTCCCATCCTTTACCTGTGAACCTGCACACATATATGTCATATCCTCCAAATCCGGGATGACCGTCAGATGAAAAATACAGGTTATTTGCCGAATCCAGCGACGGGAACATCTCGTTTGATTTTGTATTTATAATACTTCCCAGGTTTTCCGGATCCGACCATTTATCGCCTGACCTGCGTGTAAGGAAAAGATCAAATCCTCCCTGTGAACCCGGCCTGTCAGATGAGAATATCATCATATTCCCGTCCATTGATACAGTAGGGTGAGTATATACAAAATTGCCAGTGCAAAATTCAAGCGGCGTAGTTCCGACTTTCCAGGTCCCTGTATTTTTCCCCGGTTGTGAGTAATTTGCCTGGTATATTTTCTCTGCAGGATCCTTTTCACTACGTTTAGTAAAATACATTGTAGTGAATTCTTTGTTGAAAGTAAGGGCATCGCAGGGATAATTGAAGGAAGGTGAAACCGGGAATACACGGGGATTAACAAGTACAGAGTCCTTGAGAACAGCATAATATGCCTGGATATTTCCAAAAGAGATATGAACAGGCACCATACGGCTGTAGTTCCTGGATCCGGAAAGGAAAATAATTCCGTCCTTATAAAGCTGAACACCTGATGAGGGAGGAACAATATTCACATCAAATGAATCAACTGCCACTAACTTTCTGCTCTTAACAGTATCAGGAACCTGGACTGGCAGGCAATAAGCAGAGGAGAAAAGATCCTCTTTTTCAGACAAAACAATGGTATCTGAATAGCAGTTTATCGAAAGGAGGAATAATATTAAGGCAGAAAGCTTTTTCATATTATCCGTAAAGTAATTCTACCAGTGGCTTTCTTTTTTAGTACTGAAGCGATCCACACCCAGATTGACCCCGATCCCTATTTCAGCCGTCAGTTCCTTTTTGTAAAATGGTATGTTTTTCGGTATTTCAAAGAATGTAGCCACATAGAATCTGGGATATTTATACTGGAAGAAAAAAGGTATTTTATCGAAATCCTGAAAATATGTACCTACACAGAACTTGCCCATATAAAGTCTCAAACCCGGTTTGATCATTCCGGTAATCCCATCCATATCAAGTCTCAGGGTATCATCGGATGTAATAATTACTGATGGTTCAAGTACAATATCAAGAGATCTGCTCAGAACGAATTTGTATCCGGCGTGAAAAAAATACTGCCTTGTCACAGGTATTGAATAAAGGCCAAGGGAGTCCCTGTCCTCAGGATTGCCGAGGATATTTGTAGCTGAGAATCCAACGTAAAAATTAGGATTGTAATAGTAAATGCCAGCGTCCAGGTTAGGTGACATAAGGTTCTTTTCAGGTCTGTCGAAAATTGTATCACCCGGGATGTGGCTGTAAATTCCCTTAGCTGAAACCCCCACAGAAATGAAGGAAAGCTCTTTTTCATTAAGTGCAATATGATAAGCTCCCGTAAGACTTACCCCCAGATTCCGGGTCAGTCCGTAAACATCGTTGAACATGGCCCCTCCGACACCTATGTTAGAATACTTCCTGAGTTTCGGAGAAACAGTATAGCCCGGACCTTTACGCCATAACCTTGTATTTGCACTTGCTATCTGGGAATATGAATTATTCTGCATTGAGGCTATGAGGTCCACCGAAGTAAAATCCTTGCTGCCGGCTACGGCGGGGTTAAAGATAAAAGGAGTGAAAACCCTGTAAGAAATTGGTTGGTAAGGTGTTTCCTGCCCATTTAGTGCAATAGCCGGAATAAGAAAAAGAACTGATAAAAATATTTTGCTGAGGTTTGACATGTTGAGTTTAGTATACTTTAAATAAGGAACTTATATAAATTCAGAACATTGCTCTTGCTAATCATACCCGAAATTAACAAATTATCGAGAATTAACCTGCATTTGTAAGGTAAATTATTCAGTCCACTTTTTTACATCTTCAGGAGACGGATTGGTTAGTCCCAGTTTATTTTTCTTATTATATCCGCACAGATCGTTGAATAATTTACCTGGTTTTACCTCTTTTAGTTTATCGCAACTGGTGAAACCCATCTTTCTGAGCGGCTCAATCCATTCTTCAGGAATACCTTTCGCAAGGTATTCTTCCTTTTTACTCTCAGTTCTTAACTTGTTGCTCTCAGGCTTCATTTGGGGGAATAAAAGGACGTCCTGAATGGATGGCTGGTCTGTCATAAGCATGGTCAGCCTGTCGATTCCCATCCCCATTCCCGACGTGGGCGGCATTCCGTATTCAAGAGCCCTGATAAAATCATGGTCGATAGCCATTGCTTCATCATCGCCTTTCTCAGAAAGCCGGAGTTGATCCTGAAAGCGTTCCATCTGGTCGATAGGATCATTTAGTTCGGAATATGCATTTGCTATTTCCTTACCGTTTATCATTAGTTCGAATCTCTCTGTCAGTCCTGGTTTGCTTCGGTGCATTTTTGTCAGCGGAGAAGTTTCAACCGGGTAATCAATAATGAAAGTTGGCTGGATATAATGATCCTGACATTTTTCTCCGAAAATAAGATCTATCAGTTTTCCTTTTCCCATTGCCGGAGTATGCTGAATATCAAGCCTGTCACAGGCAGCTCTAAGATCCGTTTCGCTCATCAGTGAGATGTCAAGACCGGTATGCTCCTTTATCGCCTCAATCATACTTATTCTTTTATACGGAGGATTGAGATCAATTGTTTTCCCTTCGTAGATTATTTCTGTTTTACCGTGAAGGTCCAGAGCTACTTTTTTTATTATCTCCTCAGTGAAACTCATCATCCAGTTGTAGTCCTTATATGCTATATAGATCTCCATTACAGTGAATTCCGGGTTGTGGGTTCTGTCCATACCTTCGTTACGGAAATCTTTGGCAAACTCATACACTCCTTCATAGCCTCCCACAATAAGACGTTTCAGGTACAATTCGTCGGCGATCCTAAGGTAGAGTGGTATATCAAGCGTATTGTGATGGGTGATGAAAGGTCTTGCAGCGGCGCCGCCCGGGATGGGTTGAAGGATAGGTGTTTCAACTTCAAGATAACCACGGGAATTGAATAATTCCCTCATCGATTGCATAACCCTGGTTCTTTTCCGGAATACCTCTCTTACATTAGGATTAACAATAAGATCGACATAGCGCTGCCGGTAGCGCATCTCGGGATCGGTGACAGCATCGAAGTAAGTGCCGTCCTTCTCCTTTACGACAGGTAGCGGCCTGATTGACTTTGAAAGTATTGTAAATTCCTTTACATGGACAGTTGTTTCGCCCATCTGGGTTATAAATACAAATCCTCTGACGCCTATAATATCCCCTATATCAAGAAGCCGCTTAAAAACTGTGTTGTACATTGTTTTATCGTCGCCGGGACAAATATCATCGCGGCGGATATAGATCTGGATCCTTCCTGAAGAGTCCATCAGTTCGGCAAATGATGCATTACCCATTATCCTCCTGCTCATAATCCTTCCGGCAAGACAGACATCCTGAAAATTGTTCTTTTCGGGTGAATAATTATCAAGGATATCCTGTGCGAAGGCGTTGGTCTTAAATTCAGCGGCAGGATATGGATTTATCCCCAGTTTCCTCAGCTCTTCGAGGGAATTCCTTCTGATCTGCTCCTGTTCACTCAATTGAATATTACTCATGTCACAAATAAAATTTGTGCAAATATAGAAAAATCAATTGGAGGGGTATGAGGATATTACCCTTTTAATACCTTTATCTCAGCGTCAAATTTCCCGCGCAGTAACCGGCTTACAGGTCCGGGGATCCCTTCTCCAACCTTCAGACCGTTTATTGATATTATAGGTACGATCTCAAATGATGTATTTGTGACAAAAGCTTCAGATACTCGGCTGAGCTGGTCCTCCCTCACCGCCTCCTCAATATAAGGTATCCCGGCCTCACGGGCAATACGAAGCACGTTTTTCCGGGTTACACCAGACAATATAAGTTCAGATTCAGGGTGAGTTCTCAGAACACCGTCCAGCACGAAAAAAACATTTGAATGGCAACATTCGGTAATGATGTCATCTCTTGAAAAAATGCATTCATGGCAGTCATTTTCCTTTGCCTCCTGGAGGCTGAGGACATTCGGAAGGAGTGCTATAGTTTTAATATCACATCTTGTCCACCTGATATCTTTACGGAGAATTGTCCTTATCCCATTGTTGATCAGATTATTATCCGGACGAAAAGATCTTGCATACGCATAGACAGTCGGATTTACCGGGGGTGACGGGAAAGCATGAGAGCGTCTTGCCACACCTCTGGTAACCTGAACATAAACTATTGCAGGGCGGTCTTCGAGTGAGTTGATTTTTACCAGCCTTGCAGCTATCTCCGGAAATGTACCTGCTTCGGGCCAGGAGAGTCTGATCTCACCCATACTTCTTTTCAGCCGGGTCATATGACTATCCATATCGTAGAAGAAGTTCCCATACCACCTTATAGCTTCATAGATACCGTCGGCAAAAAGGAATCCGCGGTCGTCAGCGCTTATATTGATCTCATCTCCGGGAATATACTTCCCGTTCAGGTACGAAATTTCCATAATCTTTGTTTTTAATGATTATTATTTTTTCAGTGAATCACCTGGTTCCCGGCTCAACAATTTCCGTTTTATAATTGATTGCTTTTCCTGCTTCTTCCGGTGATGATGCGTTACCGCATGCTGCCTGGACAAACAATGAAGCACCAAGGACCGTCGTCTCTTTCTGATCGATTATTTTTACAGGAACACCTGTATAATCAGCTCTCAGCCTGTTCCACAGGCGGTTCTTTGAACCACCTCCCACGCATAGAATACTTTCTGCCCGGAACCTTCCTGCTTTTTCAAGTACCTCTTTCCCATCTGCAAGTCTCTGTGAAAGAGATTCAAGTATTGCACGATATATCTCATCGCGGGTCGACTCAAGTGTCAGGCCTGTAATCCTGCCCTCAGGTTTTCCTTTCAGTTCCTCATAGAACTTAGGTACAACTTTTACTCCGTTACATCCTGCCGGGACCTTTTCAGCGCCGGAGATCATTGTTTCGTAAACATGCTTCTTAATATCCCCAAAAAGGGTTTTCCTTGCCCACTCTATTATTCCCGAAGCGATCCACTGGCAGCCTATATCATATAAGCCCGGCCGTGAATCAAGTTCAGTTGTAATAGATAAGTCAAGCTGTTCTTTCCCCGATTCAAAATTCTCTGAGCGTACCATAAGTATCTCCCATGTTCCGGAACTGAGAACCGGCTGATTTTTCTCAGCGCCCGATCCGAAGATCGCGAACTGAGTGTCGTGCCCTGTTGCGACGACAGGAGTGCCGGCTTTGATACCTGTTTCCAATGAGGCTTTTTTACTGATAGTTCCAGTCAGAGTGCCTGGTTCGACAATCCTTCCGAACTTTTCAGCCGGAAACCCGATCCTGTCAAGCACTTCAACTGAGAACTGCCTTGAAGGAAGCTCCGTAAGCATTGATGTCCCTGCCATAGTCGTGTCATTAATCATCTCGCCTGTAAGGAAATAACTGAAGATGGATGGCATGAAAAGAAACATGGAGCTCTTTTCCGTCAGGTCAGGTTTATTTTCTGTAAACCAGATAATCTTGTTTATAGTGTTAAAAGTAAACGGGAGCACGCCCGTTATTTTATACAGATCAACAAGGGGGATATATTTCCCGATATTTTCCATTACAGGGTTTGTCCTTTCGCACTGCCATGAGATAACCGGGTATAGCATCTTACCGTTTTTATCAAAAAGGGTTCCGTCAACGCCAAAAGTCGTTACGGTGATCCCTGCTATGTTTCCTTTATTTATCCTGCTTACGACTTTCCCTGAAGCAATGCACATCTTTTTCCATATCTCTTCGACGTTCCATATCCTGTAGGCAGGGTAGAACGGATCGGGCGAAGGAGAGTTAGGAAGTGATTCTGAAGCAATTACCGATCCCTTGCTGTTGATAGCAATAGCTCTTACATTTGTTGCACCGCAATCAAAAACAATTACTATATCTCCTTTCGGCATAAAGTGTAGAATGGATTTATTTATACAGAGGTCCGTAAGCCTGACAGGCACGATAATCAGCGCTTTCTTTTTCCATTCCGAAGGCATTCCATGAACTTGGCCGGAATATCTTTTCTTCAGGCAGGTTATGCATGCATACCGGAATTCTGAGGATTGAAGCAAGGGAGATCAGGTCGGCCCCGATATGTCCATAGCTTGAAGCTGAGTGGTTTGCCCCCCAGTTAGCCATTACCGAATAAACATCAGTGAAAGCCCCTTTGCCTGTCAGTCGTGGAGCAAACCATGTTGTTGGCCAGGTGGGATCCGTCCTGTCAGTAAGTATCTTATGCATTTTTTCCGGTAGTTCGACGGTCCATCCTTCTGCCAGCTGCAGTACCGGTCCCAGTCCTTTGACAAGGTTGATCCTGGAGATTGTCAGTGGCATGACGCCCTTTGTATTGAATTGAGATGAAAACCCTCCCCCTCTGAAGTATCCGATATTTGCAGGTTCCCATTGTGTTGCCTTAAGACATTCGGCAGCGTCTTTTGAGGTTATTTCCCAGAAAGGTTTGATGCATGGCTCTCCGTTCCTTGTTTCCCTGCCTGAGAAATCAAGTGCAGAAGCTCCGGAGTTTATCAGATGGATGAACCCGTTTGCTGCAAGTCCGGCAGGTTTGATTTTTGTCACTCTTTTTATTGCCGAAGGGCTCCAATAGGTTCTGATATCGGAAAACATCTGGGCGGTGTTGGTGAGCAGATAACCGAACAGCATCGGTACTCCGTTCATAGCATCATTTTCGGTAGCGACGAGGTAAGGAGGCCTGATCCCGTTCCAGTCAAATGATGAACAGAGGATTGCTTCAAGAAAATCGCCATTGGGCATATAATCGGTCCACTGACGCTGTCCCTGGAAGCCGGCAAGTATTGCATTATGTCCATTAGCCTCTTCCCCGAAGCCCGCCTTCCTGAGCCTTGGATTTCCGACCATCAGGTCACGGGCAATAATTGCCATTTTAACAACAATCTCCCATTCTTCCTCTTTCCTGGCTTCCGATTTTGGTTTTGCGTTAAGATCCTTTCCCTCTTTGCAGTATTTCTTCGTCCATGCCAGGGCTTTTTTAAATTCATCCTTATCATAGAGATGCTCATTGAGCCTCCGTGTGAATTCACTCATATCAACATATTCGTTCCTCATGCCAAGATATTCCTGGAAGAAGTCTTCCCTTACTATTGAACCGGCTATACCCATAGAAACAGAACCCATTGACAGATATGATTTTCCTTTCATATATGCAGCTGCAAGTCCTGCCCTGACGAACCTCAGTATTTTTTCACTTACATCCTCGGGAATTGACTGATCGCCTGCATCCTGGACATCATGACCGTATATTCCGAAAGCCGGGAGACCTTTCATTGTATGTCCGGCAAGTGCGGCAGCCAGGTACACTGCTCCCGGGCGTTCTGTGCCGTTAAAGCCCCAGATAGCTTTCGGCATTTCAGTATCCATATCAATAGTTTCACTTCCGTAACACCAGCAGGGAGTTACCGTCAGACTGACGCCTACACCATTTTTGCTGAATTTTTCGGTACACATTGCTGCTTCAGCAACACCACCAATACATGTATCAGCAATGACACATTCCACCGGCTTCCCGTTCGGATACCTGAGGTTCCTGGAAATCAGGCTGGCTGCATTCCGGGCCATTCCCATCGTTTGCTTCTCAAGGGATTCCCTGACACCACGTTCCCGGCCATCGATAGCAGGACGGATTCCTACTTTAGGAAAATCACCTATTACTGTCTGATGGTTGCGGTTTATTTTCAATGTATTATCTTCCATGATTGATGATTCTTTCATTTTCTTTAAAACAAATATAGGTTTTTTTAAACTGTGTTGGTGCAACAAATCAGCAACCTTTGAAATTTAGATTTTGTACCTTTGGGACAATTTTTAACCGGATGGGAAAAGTCAGGAATTTACCGGAATGGTTTAAGATGCAAAGGGCAAGCGGTGAAAACTACTCAAGGCTGAAAAGGCTTATTGAGCAGAACAGGCTCCACACAATTTGCACCAGCGGTAACTGTCCGAACAAAGGTGAGTGCTGGAATGCCGGAACATCAACATTCATGATCCTGGGTGATATATGCACCAGGGCCTGCAGGTTCTGTAACACACGTACAGGGAAACCCCTTCCGCCTGATCCTGAAGAACCAGTCCGGCTTGCTGAAACAATAAGGTTACTGGGACTTAAACATTGTGTTATAACTTCAGTTGACAGGGATGATCTTCCGGACGGTGGAGCTGAGTTCTGGTCCGATGTGATCAGTAAAGTAAGGGAAATCAATCCAGCAGTGACAGTAGAATGCTTAATCCCTGATTTTGACGGGAAACACGAATATCTGGATAAGATAATCGCAGCCGGACCTGACGTGATCTCCCATAATGTAGAAACTGTAAGACGTCTTACCCCTGTGATAAGAACAAAGGCAAAATACGACCGCAGTCTTAGCGTTATTAATTACATATCATTAAATAAAAAGACTGCAAAGTCGGGGTTTATGCTCGGTCTGGGAGAAAATGAACAGGAGATTGATGAAACGATGGACGATCTGCTCAGAACAGGGTGTGAGATCCTTACAATAGGACAATACCTTAAGCCATCACCGGAACATATGGACGTTGTTGAATACGTCTCTCCTGAGAGATTTGAAAAATACCGGGAATCAGCACTGGAGAAAGGCTTCAGAATGGTAGAATCCGCTCCTCTTGTGAGGTCATCTTTTCATGCAGAAAAACATATCACCGGTGGATAATTTTGATTATATTGCGACTGCTTTACATAAAAACAGAGTTTGAGCTATAATGTTAATTTTAAGGATCTTGGCCTGAGAGATTATAAGGAGACATGGGATTATCAGGCAGAGTTGTTTAAAAAGATTATCGAGGGGAAAAAAACAGACGGGGGGATCAGGATAAATGATAATCAGGATCTTCCCGGTACTCTTATTTTCGTTGAACATCCTCATGTTTATACTCTTGGCAAAAACGGCTCAGAGAATAACATCCTGATGGATCTTCTTCAGATGAGAGCCAGGGATGCAACTTTTTTCAGGACCGACAGGGGAGGGGATGTTACTTATCACGGACCCGGCCAGATAGTTGGTTACCCTATCTTCGATCTCGGACTTATCGGCATCGGCCTGAAAGAGTATATAAGCAGGCTCGAGGAAGCTATTATAAGGAGCATCAGGGAATTCAACATTACTGGTTCGAGACTCTTGGAAGGTACCGGTGTGTGGCTTGATGCAGGTGTTCAGGGAAAAGAGAGAAAGATCTGCGCTATAGGAGTAAAAGCCAGCAGGTATGTGACAATGCATGGCTTTGCGCTGAATGTTAATACTGATCTTAGCTACTTTGATCATATAAATCCGTGCGGATTCAAAGATAAAGGAGTGACCTCGCTGGAAAAAGAGCTCAATTCAAAACAGGACATTGAAAGTGTAAAGAGAATTGTCAGGGATAAAATGAGGGAGGTATTTGACCTGATATGGGTCTAATAATTAAGCTGATGGAGAAAAAGTGGGTAATTAAAGAGAGGGGAGACAGCGGGTTGGTGAAGCAGCTTGCAGGAGACCTTGGTGTCTCCGAATCACTGGCTAATCTGATGGTCCAGAGAAAGATAACAACTCCCGGAGAGGCCCGGAAATTTTTTAATCCAAGTCTTGACTACCTTCATGATCCCTTTCTGATGAAGGATATGAACAGGGCTGTAGATAGACTGTCAGGAGCAATCAAAAAAGGTGAAAAAATTCTGGTCTATGGCGATTATGATGTCGACGGTACCACGGCAGTCGCCCTGGTATATTCATTTCTTAAGAAAAATAATGCAAACGTCGATTATTATATTCCCGACCGATATAAAGAAGGTTATGGAGTATCATTTCAGGGCATTGACTTTGCCTTTAACAATAATTTTAAGGTAGTAATTTCCCTTGACTGCGGGATCAAGGCAGTCGAAAAAATACAATACGCGAAATCAAAAGGTCTTGATGTGATAATATGCGATCACCACTATCCCGGTGATGAGATACCCAAAGCACTGGCTGTCCTTGATCCCAAACAACCTGGTTGTGACTATCCTTATAAAGAACTATCCGGCTGTGGTGTGGGATTTAAACTGATCCATGCCTATTCAAAGATTCATAGCATACCGTTCAGCGAAATCGCAAACTATCTTGATCTTGTCGCAGTCAGCATTGCATCAGATATTGTACCGATAACCGGTGAGAACAGAGTGCTGGCATATTTCGGGCTTAAGCAACTGAATGAAGCACCCCGCACCGGACTTAAGGAAATAATCCGTGAAGCGGAAGTCAGCCGTGTCCTTACTATTGAGGATGTTGTATTTAAGATAGGACCAAGGATAAATGCAGCAGGAAGGATGGAAACGGGCAGCAAGGCAGTTGAGCTTCTCATCTCTGACGACCCTAAAGTGGCTGCTGCAATAAGCAAAGAGATCAATTGCTTCAATATTGAAAGACGTAATATCGACAGATCGATCACTACTGAGGCCATGAGAATGATCTCGGAAAACCAGCGGTCGGTGAACTCGAAAACGACAGTTCTTTTCAATCCCCAGTGGAAAAAAGGAGTAATAGGTATTGTTGCTTCAAGATTGATTGAAACCTATTACAGGCCTACGGTAATACTTACAGAATCAAATGGATTCGCGACCGGGTCAGCAAGGTCGGTTCAGGGTTATGATCTTTACCAGGCGATTGAAGCCTGCAGCGACCTTCTTGAAAGTTTCGGGGGTCATATGTTCGCTGCCGGACTTACCCTTAAGAAGGAAAATATAGAACCTTTCATCGAGAGGTTTGAACAGTTCGTAAACAGTACAATTACAGAGGACCAGCTCTCTCCACGGATTTTTATTGATACTGAACTTGCCTTTTCGGAGATCAATGAAGAATTTTACAGGGTGATGAGCCAGTTCCAGCCTTATGGTCCTGAAAATATGTCGCCGATATTTATTTCATATAACGTATTCGATTCAGGTTCAGGCAGAATGGTCGGATCGAGCGGCGAACACCTTAAGCTTGATCTGTGCCAGGATTCAGGAACGTTCAGGAGTATACCTGCAATTGCATTCGGTCAGGCTGACTATTTCGAATACATAAAGAACGGAAAGCCTTTTGATGTGTGTTATTCTGTCGAAATGAATGAGTTCAGGGGCAACAGAAACCTCCAGCTAAATATCCGTGATATTAAAACCAGATCCTGAGCTGCATCCGGAATTCATTTTTGTCACTGCCCTGATGATAATCCGTGAATTTTGTAGTCAGTCCGTATTTGAATCTGATCTCACCAAGCTCACCTAATTCCCATTTCGCCAGAATATATGTCCTGGTCCCTTCACCCGAAAGAGCCGGTATGCTGTAGCTGTAAAGAAGATCATTCTCATAGGTATAAAGACGTGAGTCCCAGTCATCACTTTTAAAAATGCAATATCTGGCCCATAAGGTCAGGGGAATCCGCTTAAACGTGTAACTGATATCCTGCAGGAGGAGCATCCCCCTGGCACCTGAAGGTTCTACAGACTTGTAATCAGCACGTGATGTAAGGGTAATATTGTTGTGCGGTGTATACCTGGCCTGTAACTTAAATGATTTTGCCGAGGTCCTTTCAATTCCCGGAATTCCGGGCCTGAGTGTTAAATTATTCTCCGTCCTGCTGCTTACAAACACGAGATCAAAACTCAGATCATCACCCGGCAAATATTTTAACCTTACTTCCTGTTTTACAGCTTTTGAAGGGAAATCGCACCTGTACTTAAGCCAGGGGAAGAAGGATAGATCGCAGGCACCGCTTAAAAAAAGATGCCTGGCTGCTTCAAATGTAAAATTACCCGTAATTCCCTTTTCATTGCTCACAGATGAGTTTCTTCCAGGAGCACTGCCGTGAAGGCTTATAAATCCGGGAGAATAATTCCTGTAAATCAGGTTAATTGTAAGCCTGTCGGATGATCTTATAGTAATTCCCTGAAGAGCAGCAATTTTATTTAAGCTGTTTCCGGATAATTCACCGAAAAGAAGAAATTTCCCGTACATCCAGTTGTAATACACTGAAAGAACACTATTTTCATTGCCCTGAAGTTTGTACAGGTTTTCAGGCTCTTCATTATAAGAAAGATAAGGAACCGAGAATCTGTTAAGCGACCATAAAGCTCCTGCTCTCAGTCTGCTTAAGCTGTAGGTAATGTTAATCCCGGTCAGTGTTTCATCGAGTGCATCTTTTTTCTCCAGTAATGAAGCTGTATTATGAAGGCCGGATTTGTAAAGGTTTTCAATATAGAGACCAGATGAATCTGCCTTCATTTTCACCGTGGCATCAGTTTTATGCCTTGAGAAGAAAAACGAAACACTCAGGTTTTTCGTTCCTGTTTCAACAGCTATACCTCTCAGGAATTTATTCTCATCAGTCGATGTGTAAGGTCTGAATTCATTTCTGGCAGGCATAAAACCAGCTGAATTTATAATGTAACCGGTCCGGATAGATGTATTGAGATTGGTCCCGTTACCGAATCTTGCAGAAAAATCACCGATAATTAACTTCCTGAGAAATCCTCCGGAAGAATAGCTGATATATCCTGACAGGAAATCCGGAAGAGGCGGAGTACCGTACAGGAATTTCTCACCGGCATCTTTTTCAATAGTAAATCCGCCGGCAATCCTCCCGCTTGTCATCTTGTACCTTGTCAACATTTTCCAGGGAGATCCGATATTCGCGGTGTTGGCTTCCTGAGGACTGGTGATAACATTAAGCAAGAGTGAATTATTAAAATTCATATGGTCTTTTTTAGAAGCTGGTTTTTCATTAAAAATTATGAAAGGGATCATCATTTCCACAGTCTGGCGGTCAAACCCCGGTATTAAAGCTATTTCCTGAGGTGAAACTATCTTACCTGTTGCGCTTGTGTAATCAATTATTGATTTTATCTGGAAATCGTTCAGGAAGAAAAGGCGGGTCAGCTCTGATTCATCTCCTGAGTTTATTGAAACAGGATATTCAGCCAGGGAAGAGAGTTGTTCGAGAAAAACTGCCGGGGCATCCGGATCCGTATCGCCCGAAGCCAGTTCCTCGGCTATGCTGAGAATTACATCAGGGAAGCTTTTTTCCTGCGAAAAGAGCAGCCGGGAACAAATTACGATTACCAGGATAAGGGATATTTTTTTAATTGGGAGGCCTTGGTCCATTTATACGGATTATTTTAAGCTTGTCATTTCCAAAGGATTTCTTTTTCCACGGATAGAGTATGTCAGCGAAACGGCAGTCGTCACACCCAGTCTTTCGTGGGTAGCGAAGCCGATATCGATCATTACGGCATTCATTCTGAAGCCTGTCCCGAAAGAGAATGAGGTATTTTCCGTTGTGAATCCTCCCCTTATATGCAGATTCGCTGCAGCCTCGTAATCAAAGCCCATTCTTATCGCAAGCGGTTTCCCGGAGCTCATCGTCACTTCAGCTGCGGTAAATAAGGACCTGTTCAGCTCAATACCGACTCCGGCAGTGAGTGATGACGGGAGGAATGATTTTCTTAAACTATTGGGTACCGGATTAAACAGATGAATTCCTGCCGTTATATTATCAGAAGGATGGATCAGAATACCCGCTTCGAACGTAAGAGATTGGTAATTAGCGTATTTATTGCTTGTTCTTACAGCAAAGTAATCGATCTGAATTCCGGCTGAGATCTTTTCAGAAAGCTGCAAACCACTGGCAAGCCCGATCTTTTCCCTGCTGTATTCACTATAGCCGAAACGTGAGAACAGTATACCTGCTGAGTTTTTTCCGGCCGGGAGTATCAATCCGGCACTGTAAGTTCCAAGTTCTGCAATGTTAAAGCGGTTCAGGCAGTTTATGCCGGCAGCGTACTGGCGATTTTGAGCCAGCAGCGCCTGGTTGCTGAACGATGACCAGAAACCCCTGCCGGTGGCAGAAAGAGATCCCATTCCTGTTCCGGCTGCACCGGATGAGGACCATAAAGGATCCTCGCCTGAAAGAGCCAGGGGAAAGGAAAACAATAATAACAATACCGATGTCTTGCGCAGCGAGAACAAGTTTGTCGGATATATTCTATAAAGATACGAAAAAAATCAATCCGTCAGATGACTGATTGACCTGAATTATTTAATTGGTCTTATGTTTGAATTTGACTTCTTTCAGTTCCTTATTTGCTTCAACGATTTTCTTTTTAAGGGCTTCCTTATGCCTGACAACTTCACCGCGGATCTTCTCATCACCGGTCCCGATTATCTGGGCAGCCAGTATCCCGGCATTTTCTGCGGAGTTGACACCAACTGTGGCAACAGGTATCCCGGGAGGCATCTGAAGGATCGAAAACACTGAGTCGAGACCTTCAAAAGATGCTTTAATGGGAACACCTATCACCGGGAGAGGTGTATAAGCTGCAATGACCCCCGGCAGATGGGCAGCCATTCCGGCAGCAGCAATGATTACTTTTATACCTCTGCCTGCAGCCTCTCTGGCAAATTTTTCGACTTCCTCAGGAGTACGGTGTGCCGACAATGCATTCATCTCGAAAGGGATCCCGAAATTGTCAAGCACCTTTGCTGTTTTCTCCATGACAGGGAGGTCAGAAGTGCTTCCCATTATAATGCTTACCAACGGTTTCATCATAAATAGTTAAATTTAACTTACTGATCAGGACAAAAATAAGCTATTATTTTCATATTTTCGCTCCGTCTTGAACATCAAGGGATCTATTATGAAAGAAGTAATAATCCTCGACAGGAAGTTCAGGGAGATGATCCCTGAATCAACTATTGGAAAGAGGATATCCGAGATTGCTGAGGCAATCAACAGCGATTTTGCGGGAAAGGAAGTGGTCTTTCTTGGAATTCTTAACGGGGCCTTCATGTTTGCTTCAGATCTTTTCAGGCAGATCAGGCTGGATGCAAGGATATCATTTGTCAAGCTTGCATCTTACGAAGGTACAAGATCTTCCGGAAACGTAAGGGAACTGATTGGGGTCAATGAAGATATCACCAATAAACATGTGATAATTATTGATGATATTATCGATACTGGCCATACTCTGGAAACAATTGTTGAGGAGCTGTCAAAGAGAAAAGTCGCCGGTGTAAAAGTTGCTGCGCTGCTGTTTAAACCGGAAGCTTATCTGAAAAACATACCCATAGATTATCCGGGCTTTAATATACCAAACGATTTTGTTGTTGGATACGGACTTGATTATGAGGGATTTGGAAGAAATCTGACATCTATTTATACATTAATTAAATAATAAAAGTTTCATTCAATGGTTAATTTTTTAATTTTTGGTCCTCCCGGATCCGGGAAGGGAACACAATCGGTAAGACTTGCCGAAAAATTCAATCTGGCTCATCTGTCGACAGGCGATATGCTTCGTGCTGAAATTGCCGCAGGTACTGAACTCGGAAAGCGAATGAGCTCAATTATGTCGAAAGGGGAGCTTGTCCCCGACGAAGTGGTTATAGAGATGATAGCAGCCAGGATTGACGGGACAAAGGGTAAGGACGGATTCCTTTTCGACGGTTTCCCGAGAACAGTTGACCAGACTGTCGCTCTTGAGAAGATGCTGAATAAGAGGAAGATGAAAATCGATAGTATGCTTGTACTTGATGTCGATCACGACGAACTTGTAAAAAGGCTTATCGGCAGGGCAGAACTTTCAGGCAGACCCGACGATAAAGATCCGGCCGTCATTGAAAACCGTATTGATGTTTATAAGGAAAAAACAGAACCAATTATTGAGTATTGCCGGAAAAAAGGTATATATAAGCCAATAAATGGAATGGGATCCATTGAAGATATCTTCGTGAGGCTCAGCGATTATATGAAGAAATTTCTGTAATCTGTTAACAGATGTCCGAGTCTAATTTCGTCGATTACATAAAGATCTTTTGCAGGTCAGGGAAAGGAGGCGCAGGCTCGGCTCATCTGCGGAGGGAAAAATTCATTCCTAAGGGAGGCCCCGACGGGGGCGACGGAGGAAGAGGCGGCAATATAATACTGCGTGGCAACGATCAGATGTGGACACTTCTTCATCTGCGATACAAACGTCATATTTTTGCTGAGAACGGAGGTCCCGGAGGATCCCAGCAATCGACAGGTGCCGATGGGAAGGATGTTATCATCGAAGTGCCGCTGGGAACAGTAGCAAGGATTGCAGAAACTAATGATTTCCTTTTTGAAATAACCGAGCATGACCAGGAAAAGATCCTTGTGAAAGGAGGCAGGGGAGGCCTTGGTAATGTCCACTTTAAATCATCGACAAACCAGACACCCCGTTACGCCCAACCCGGGGAGCCTTCGATAGAGAACTGGTTCATCCTCGAACTTAAGATACTTGCTGATGTCGGTCTTGTTGGATTTCCAAATGCAGGTAAATCTACTTTACTGTCTGTTGTGTCAGCGGCAAAACCTAAAATAGCAGATTACCCGTTTACAACGCTTGTTCCCAATCTTGGGATCGTAAAATACAGGGAGAACAAGTCATTTGTTGTGGCCGATATCCCCGGGATCATAGAAGGTGCACATGAAGGCAAGGGGCTCGGAATTAAATTCCTCAGGCATATCGAAAGAAATTCCATCCTCCTGTTTATTGTCCCGGCTGACAGCAGGGACATAAAGGAAGAATATGAGATCCTTGTCAATGAACTTAAAATGTATAATCCGGAATTACTGGATAAAAAAAGAGTTCTGGCAATCTCAAAATCAGATCTGCTTGACGAAGAGCTGCTTGATGAGATGAAAAATGACCTGCCTGAAATACCCCGTGTGTTCATTTCTTCTTTTACCGGGCAGGGCATTAGCAGGCTGAAGGACATACTCTGGAGAGAACTGACATCGATCTGAATATAAAAACTATGCTTGAACATCTCGACAAACAAATATTCATGCTGGTTAACTCGGCCAATTCACCTTTCTGGGATGAGGTCATGTATGCAATAAGCGGCAGGGTGATATGGATCCCTCTCTATCTGGCAATCCTGATTTGCATTTGGTTCAACAATAAGAAAAAATTTCATGTAATTATCATTTTTATTGCCCTGGCCGCGATTTTTGCTGACCAGTCGTCTGTCCATTTGTTCAAGAATGTATTCCACAGGCTCCGTCCGTGCCATGATCCTGAACTTGAGGGGATGGTTCATCTGGTAAGAGGGGAGTGCGGTGGTTTGTATGGATTTGTATCATCGCATGCATCAAATTCTTTCAATGTTGCCCTGCTGAGCCTTATGTTCATCAAAAGGAAATGGTTTACTGTAAGCATTTTATTATGGGCTGCTGTAATTTGTTACAGCCGTGTGTACCTGGGAGTTCATTATCCCGGAGATGTGATCTGTGGCTCCCTGCTTGGGGCTTTTTTCGGTTGGGGATTCTACAGGCTTTATGATTACACTGACAAAAAGATCCTGTTAAAACGAGACGGTTTCTCATCAAATGGAGAGATTAAATAAATGATAATCAGAATATTCTTAGGATAAATGCTTTGCCTCGATCTCATTTCAGCAGATCCCGCTTTCAATCTGGCTACAGAGGAATATCTCCTGAGAAACAGTGACGAGGAATACTTCATCCTTTATATTGACTCCCCTTCGGTCATTATCGGTAAACATCAGGCTGCTCACAGAGAGACAAACACTGAATTCGTTACAAAGAATTGCATTCCGGTAATAAGAAGGATATCAGGCGGGGGGACAGTTTATCATGATCAGGGGAATCTTAATTTCTCATTCATCCTGAACAGCACCGCCGGGAACCAGGTTAATTTCAGGAAATACATGCTTCCGGTTCTTGAATTTCTCTCTTCTGCTGGTATAGAGGCAGAATTTGAGGGTAAGAGCGACCTCAGGGCAAACGGGAAAAAAATATCGGGCAATGCTGAACATATTTTCCGTGAAAGGGTACTTCATCATGGTACACTGCTTTTCAACTCTGATCTTGAAAAACTTAAAGCTGCTCTGAGAAATGATACGTCTCGTTATGTTACACGAGCGGTCGCTTCTAAGCCGGCGCCCGTTATGAATATCGCGGAACTGCTTACATCCTCATCCGGAATACATTCATTCCGGGCATTGATGCTTGATTTTTTCCTTAAGAAAAAAGGCAATATAATGTCAGAACTGAAAGATGAGGAGCTTGATCAGATTAAGATAATTGCAAAGAACAGATACTGTTCCTGGGAGTGGAATTATGCCTATGGCCCGGAATATTCACTTGAAAACAGGCTGGAGGTAAACGGTGAGTTGTTGAAATTAAAATTAAGCGTAAAAGATGGCCTGATAACTGATTGTCAGGTTAAAGGTTCCCGTGGAGTCCTTAAGGCAGGAAAGAAACTGCAGGGGTGCAGACATATGCCGGAAGATGTCCGGGAAGTTCTCAGGCTGGAAAAATTACAAATACAGGAAAAGGAGGTATTCAGGTTCTTTTAAGAGGTTGCAAGGTGCAAGGTACATGGTGCATGGTTCTCTATTCCCCCTTTGAAGGGGGTTAGGGGGATGTTTTTGCATGTTATATGGGATAATATATAGTAATTACGGATTTTATTTATGGATATTCTGAAATCGATATTGGTATGGCTGATCGGGATCACTTTCATAATAGTATTTTTCCCGGTAACCTTTCTGGTCTGGCTTATTGCGCTTCCGTTCGATCGCAAGCGCGTAATTGTGCATGGACTTCTCATTTTTCAATCATGTTTGATTTCACATATTGTTCCCATCTGGAGGTTGAAAACAGAAGGAAGGGAAAAGGCTGAAAAAGGTACCACTTATGTTATAATCTCAAATCATCAGTCAATACTCGATATCCTGCTGATAAACTGCCTGCGTTACCGCTTCAGGTGGATCTCAAAGATTGAAAACACTAAAGTCCCCTTCCTGGGCTGGTATCTGAAGATGGCAGGTTACATAACTGTTGACAGGGGTAATAAAGAAAGCAAGGATAAAATGATTGATGAGGCTCTTGAATGCCTGAAAAAAGAAATATCAATTATGCTTTTCCCGGAAGGAACAAGATCTCCTGACAGACAGATAGGTTTTTTCAAAAGAGGGGCGTTCCAGCTTGCGATATTGGCAGAAAAACCTATATTGCCTGTGATTATTGACGGATCAGGAGGTGTTCTTCCAAAGCACGGATTGATTTTCGGGGGATTTCATAATATTACTATCAGAGTTCTCGATCCTGTTCCTCCCGGCAAATTCGGGACAAATGACTGGGACGCCCTGGCAATGAGATTCCAGGAGATGATGACGGAAGAACTCAGGAAGCTCAGGGAAGCTAATAGGAGAAAATGACACACAGTCCATCATACCGCAGGATCCTGCATAGAATGGGGTACTATAATTACCAGCAGGGGCTTATCAATAATTTCCTTGTTCAGGAAAATGGATGGATCGGCCATCAGAAGAAATGCAGAAACTTTATTCTTAAGGCTATTGAGTACAATAAACCGGAAAAAATCACGGTTCTTGGCAGCGGATGGCTGATGGAACTTCCACTTGTTGAGATGGCAGAAAGGACTGGTGAAATATGCCTTATTGATATTATCCATCCTCCGGAAGTCATATCCCAGGCTTCAACTTTAAAAAAGGTAAGACTTATTGAAGACGATGTTTCCGGAGGACTGATAGAGATGGTCTGGAAAGCGTCAGGGAACCGCACTTTCCTGAATAAGCTATCCTCACTTGAAAGCCTGACGATCCCTGAATACAGATCCCCGGAAGATCCCGGATTGGTAATATCTCTGAATATACTGACTCAGATTGAGGTGCTGCCTCTTAACCTTCTGAAAAAGAAGTCACGGGCAGATGAAAATGAATTTCTTCAATTCAGGAGAAGTATCCAGGAAAATCATTTGAAATTCCTGAAGCTTTACAAATCAGTCATAATAACTGACACATCGGAGCTTATTTCCCGGCCGGGGGGCAAAAAGGAAAAAGTCCCGACTCTTCTTGTCGATCTGCCTGATGGAATAATGAGGGAGGAATGGCAATGGGATGCAGATCTGAAGGGCCGTGATTACAATCTCCGGCATTCCGCTTTTGAAGTTTCAGCCGTAATTTTTTAAAGATGACTGCAGGAAAAAAAGCTGAATATTCAAACCTCGCTAAAACTTACAGAGACCACGCTGAAAAAGAAAAACGGATCTTGCTTGTTATTTCTGTTTTCAGGTTCCTGACATTCGCGGGAGGTCTCATTATCGTCTGGCTTTCCTTTACCCTTTCAAAATATTATGGATTTGCAGTTTTATTATTTGTGTCGGGGATCTTTATCTATCTGCTGAAAATCTATTCTGATCATCTTGCCAGACAGCAATATTTATCAGATCTTGAGCTTATTAACCTTAATGAGGTGAGGGCGTCTGAAGGAGATTACTCTGTCTTCGGAGACGGATCTTCCTTTGGGCTGAAGAGCCACGATTTCTCTTACGATACCGACCTTTTCGGACAAGGATCATTATTCCAGTTCCTGAACAGGACCTGCACCGGATATGGAAGTGAGGTACTGGCAGGATGGCTGGCTGATCCCTATATTTTAGCACCTTTTCTCAAATCAAGGCAGCAAACAATTTCTGAACTGGCGGCGAAGCTTACCTGGCGACAAAGCTTTCTGGCTACAGGGATTAATAAGGACCTTAATAGCAGAAATATCAAGGGATTGACAAAATGGTTATCAGAAGAAACGGAGATCAGCTCATACGGATTTAAGAAGGTGATATTATGGATATTTCCTCTCCTTGCATGTGTTTCTCTGCTCCTGACCAGTATCGGATCGTTGCACTACAGTGTGTTCATCTTAATATTTCTTGTAAACCTCCTCATAATTCTCCTCAATCTGAAAAACACTCAATCGATTCACGGAGAGCTTAGCGGCAGGTACAATTTTCTTTCTTCACTTGGAAGCCTTCTTGAACTGATTGAGAACGAACAATTCGAATCGCCGCTTATTGGTAAAATAAAAGAAGATATTAAAGTCAGCAGACTATCTGCTGTCAGGGCCCTTAAACAGTTAAGCAATATAATACGGGCATTTGACAGCCGGCTGAACTTAATTGTTGGTTTTGTTCTCAACGGACTTCTTCTCTGGGATCTTCATTGTATACGAAAAATTGAAAGCTGGAAAGCTGATTACAGGGGTCATTTCCCCGGATGGCTCGATTTACTTGGTCAGACTGATGCTTTTATAAGCCTGGGCAACTATTCGTACAACAATCCGGAATTTGTTTTTCCGGAGCTGGCTGATGACAAGGCACCTTTCCGGGCAAAGCAGCTCGGGCATCCTCTGATTGCTCATGATACAAGGGTTTGTAACGATTTCAGTATTCCCTCCAAAGGCAGGATCTGCATTATAACCGGTGCAAATATGGCTGGAAAAAGCACCTTCCTCAGGAGTGTGGCAGTCAATATGATTCTTGCTATGGCAGGGGCTCCTGTCTGTGCCGCTGAGATGAAATTCATGCCTGTAAGGTTATTTACAAGTATGCGCACCACAGATTCACTTGCCTCCAATGAGTCCTATTTTTATGCTGAACTTAAAAGACTCAGGCAGCTGGAGCAAAAGATACTTTCCGGAGAGGACATTTTATTTATCCTTGATGAGATTCTGAAAGGTACAAATTCTGAAGATAAAAACGTCGGATCCAGACTCTTCCTGAACCGGATCATTAGTCTCGGGGGAACGGGACTGATCGCCGCTCATGATACGTCTCTGGGCAGCCTGGAGGCAGAACACCCTGGGGTGATTATAAATAAATGCATTGAGATTGAGATCGATGGCGAGATAATCCGTTTCGATTTCAAGCTGCGTGACGGTATAGCAAGTAAAAAGAATGCTGTACTTCTAATGAAGCAGATGGGTATCATTCCCTGAATTCAGCTCAGGTCACTAATTTAATATCAGACTTCCGCAGGGAGGGCTGCTTATTCATTTTCAGCTTTTTATCATTAAACATCAGGGGATAAATCGGTTTGATTGTTGAAAAAATGATAGCCGGCGACACCTCTAAATAACTATATTTGCGCAAAATTTCTTAGAAATGACTGTTGTCGGATACTCTGAAGAGCATATTAAAACCCTTGAATGGCGGGAACATATCAGGCTTCGTCCGGGTATGTACATCGGCAAGCTCGGAGATGGTTCGTCACAGGATGATGGCATCTACGTCCTTCTGAAAGAAGTGATGGATAATGCTATTGACGAATACATGATGGGCTTCGGTAAGAAGATCGACGTTGAAATAAACGGCAGGGAAGTGAGGGTCAGGGATTATGGTCGCGGAATTCCACTGGGGAAACTGCTCGACGCTGTTTCAAAAATGAATACCGGTGCCAAGTACGACTCAAAGGCTTTCAAGAAATCTGTAGGGCTTAATGGTATCGGAGTGAAAGCAGTGAACGCCCTGTCTTCAAGATTTGTTGTGAAATCTGTACGCGACGGACAGATGAAGACCGGGGAGTTTGAACATGGACTTCTCGTAAAGGACCATCCGGTTAAGGCAACAAATGAAGAGAATGGTGTCGAAGTTGTATTTCAGCCTGATGAAAATATGTTCGGCAACTATTTCTATATGTCGGAATACGTAGATACTATGTTAAAAAACTACGTATATCTGAACTCCGGACTTGTTATAAACTTTAACGGCAACAAATTCTTCTCGAAAAACGGGCTCGCTGATCTTCTGAATGAAAACATGAGCAAGGAAGGTCTTTACCCTCTTATTCATCTGAAGGACGATGACATAGAAGTGGCATTCACTCACGGCCTTCAGTACGGCGAAGATTATTACAGCTTTGTTAACGGGCAGAATACGACACAGGGCGGAACTCATCTCCTGGCATTCAAGGAGGCCCTGGTGAGAACAATAAGGGATTTTTACAAGAAGGAATTTGATCCTGCCGATATACGGTCCTCGATTATTGCGGCTATTAGCATTAAAGTTGAAGAACCGATCTTTGAATCGCAGACCAAGACCAAACTCGGATCAAAGGATATGGGTCCGGAAGGCCCTTCGGTCAGAACCTTTATAGTTGATTATATAAAGAAGCACCTTGATGATTACCTGCACAAGAATTATGAGACTGCAGGCATCCTTCTGAAGAAGATCCAGGAGTCGGAAAAAGAGAGAAAAGCAATCTCTTCGATCCAGAAGATAGCCAGGGACAGGGCAAAGAAAGTGAGCCTGCATAATAAAAAGCTAAGAGACTGCAGGGTGCATTATAATACTAACGATCCGAACAAGCTCGATTCAACAATCTTCATAACCGAAGGTGATTCAGCAAGCGGTTCAATTACAAAGTCGCGGAGCGTTGAGACCCAGGCTGTTTTCAGCCTGAGAGGCAAACCGCTGAACTCTTTCGGACTTACAAAAAAGATCGTTTATGAGAATGAAGAATTCAACCTTCTTCAGGCTGCCCTGAATATCGAAGACGGAATAGAGAATCTCCGCTATAATAATGTCGTAATAGCCACTGATGCCGATGTTGACGGCATGCATATCCGCCTTCTTATGCTGACCTTTTTTCTCCAGTTCTTCCCGGAGCTTGTAAAGAAGGGACATGTCTATATACTTCAGACACCTCTTTTCAGAGTGAGAAATAAGAAGGAAACGAGATATTGTTATACTCTTGATGAGAAGATGAAGGCGATCAAAGATCTCGGCCCAGACCCTGAAATAACCCGCTTCAAAGGTCTCGGAGAGATATCCCCTGAGGAGTTCAGCCATTTTATAGGAAAAGATATGCGCCTGGAGCCGGTGAGGTTGAAGAAGAATGATGCTGTAAACGGTTATCTTGAGTTTTATATGGGAAAGAATACCCAGGCAAGGCAGGATTTTATCATCGAGAATCTGAGGATTGAAGAAGATGTTCTGCAGGAAGAAATTTACTGATTTTTCGGGAGTGGCAGCTGAATATGGAAGAGTTTGAACTTGAGGATGAATTAACCGATAGTGGTGATAGTCTGACCGATGGCAGCGAAGGACCTGCAGCTCTTCATACGGTGACTGCATTGTCCGGCATGTACCAGGACTGGTTCCTTGATTATGCTTCTTATGTGATCCTTGAACGTGCTGTCCCGCATCTGCATGATGGTCTTAAACCGGTGCAGAGACGTATCCTCCATTCAATGAAGAGGATGGATGACGGTCGGTTCAACAAGGTAGCCAACATCATCGGACACACAATGCAGTTCCATCCCCATGGCGATGCTTCAATCGGGGATGCCCTTACCCAGTTGGGAGAAAAAGACCTGCTCATCGACACCCAGGGTAACTGGGGGAATATCCTTACCGGTGACGTCGCTGCTGCACCCCGGTACATAGAAGCCAGACTTTCAAAGTTTGCTCTTGAAGTACTTTTCAATCCAAAAACAACAGAATGGAAATCATCTTATGACGGGCGAAACAAGGAACCGGTCACATTGCCTGTAAAATTCCCCCTTCTCCTGTTCATGGGTGTTGAAGGTATCGCTGTAGGTCTTGCATCAAAAATCCTTCCGCATAACTTTAACGAACTGATAGATGCCACAATAGACTATCTTCAGGGAAGGGATTTTGTGATATATCCCGATTTCCCGACTGGCGGATTTATTGATGTCTCGAAATATAACGACGGTCAGAGAGGAGGGATGGTCAAGGTCAGGGCCAGGATCGAAAAGGTAGACAAGAAAGAGCTTGTAATAACAGAAATACCTTTCGGTAAAACGACATCCTCCCTTATCGAATCTATCATAAAGGCAAATGAAAAAGGAAAGATAAAGATCCGTAAGATAGATGACAACACTGCAGCCAATGTGGAAATTGTCATCAGTCTTTTACCGGGAGTCTCACCTGATAAGACAATCGATGCCCTTTATGCATTTACTGACTGTGAGTACTCTATTTCACCCAATACCTGCGTCATCACAGAAAGCAAACCGTCCTTCATGGGTGTAAGTACAATACTGAAACACTCAGCTGACAGGACAGTCGCTTTACTTAAAAAGGAACTGGAGATAAGACAGGAAGAGCTTCAGGAGGAATGGCACAGCTCATCACTGGAGAGGATCTTTATTGAGGAAAAGATCTACCGCGATATTGAAGAATGTGAGACCTGGGAGTCTGTTCTTACAACGATTGATAAAGGTCTCAAACCCTTCAAAAAGAGACTGCTCCGTGAAGTGACCCGCGATGATATTATCAGGCTCACCGAAATAAAGATCAAAAGGATCTCAAAA
>MWDJ01000007.1 GCA_002070505.1 Bacteroidetes bacterium ADurb.Bin145
AATATAAATATAAAACATGTCAGCGAGAAAAAAAGGAGATAATAAAATCATCTCCTTTATTTTGCTCCCCAGGCTGGACTCGAACCGGCGACCCACGGATTAACAGTCCGTTGCTCTAACCAACTGAGCTACTGAGGAATTTTATATTTTTCTTTTTCCTCATTAGCTCCACGGATTAATCCCGATTCTTCGGGATTGCTCTAACCAACTGAGCTACTGAGGAATTTTATACTTTCCTTTTTCCTCATTAGCTCCACGGATTAATCCCGATTTCTCGGGATTGCTCTAACCAACTGAGCTACTGAGGAATTTTATTTTGCTTTTTAATTGAGCGTGGCAAAAGTAAGGGCTTTTAGTGAATTATACAATATCTTTAACAAAAAAATCTGAATGAAACGAATTCTTGGCATTGGGAACGCTCTGGTCGATATTATGACCCCGATAGATAACGACAAGATACTTGAATATCTTTCTCTGCCTAAGGGCAGCATGCAACTTGTTGATGATGAAAGATCAGCAAAAATACAAAAGGAAACATCCCGCTTTGAGAGCACCAGGAGATCGGGAGGATCAGCTGCCAATACAATTCACGGTCTCGCCATGCTCGGTGCTGAAACAGGATTTATCGGTTCAATAGGCAGGGACGAGACGGGTGATCTTTTTGAGAGTGATATGAGAGAGGCCGGGGTGGAAACAATGTTGTTCAGACGGATAACTGAAACAGGAATAGCTAAAGCTTTTATTTCACCTGATACCCAGAGGACTTTCGCCACTCACCTTGGAGCTGCTGTGGAACTGGAAGCGGACGATATCAAGCCTGACTTTTTCAGGAATTACAATATTCTTTATCTCGAGGGTTATCTGACAAACGATCACCAGCTCGTACAGAAAGTATGCAGTATTGCAAAAGAGAACAGGATGGAAATAGCCCTGGATCTGGCAAGCTTTAATGTGGTAGAAGCCAATATTAAAATTTTCAGGGAAATAATAGACAATTATACCGATATTATCTTCGGGAACGAAGACGAGGCGACATCCCTTACGGGACTTGCTCCAATGGAAGCCCTTGAAGAAATCGGAAAGAAATGCAGGATTACCGTAATAAAAACCGGGGAAAAAGGTTCACTGATAAAACGCGGGGAAGAAATAATCAGAATAGGTTCCCTGCCTGTTAACTGTAAGGACACAACCGGTGCCGGTGACCTGTATGCATCAGGATTCCTTTATGGTTATGCGCACGGTTTGTCTCTTGAGAAATGCGGTCTTTTAAGTGCATTGCTGGCCGGCAGGGTCATCGAGACGATTGGTGCCCGGATTGACAAGGACAGATGGCCTGAAATAAAGAAAGAGGTATCAGCTATATTCAGAAAGAAAGATTAACAGACTGTGTTTCACGGTGAATAATAAAAGAGGGGTGAAATATTTCTATAACACCCCCAGTACTTGATTAAGGAGACGTGGACTATTTGATTTTTAGTATAAAATCCCTGATCGTTCTGTTTCCTTCTGTCACTTTTATCCCTGAATACGTTAAAGTATCATAGTTTTCCTTGACTGCAGAAAGGGAGTAAGTTCCGGCAGGGACTCCCAGGAAAGCATAATGTCCTGAGGCGTCTGAGAATGTGGTGGAAACGATTGTATCCTGTTCCAGCCAGATTTCAGCTTCATTTATTGGAGCATTGACAGTATCAGTAACCACCCCTTCTATTCTTCCGGTGGTTGTATTATTGACAGCCCTGATAACAGGTTTGAAAATAAATCCGTTTATTCCGGCTGGTTTATCCGGATTACCTCTTAAAATAAAAGATCTTGATAAATCGAAGTCGATGAGAAGCTCTGAAGTGAGGCCGCCTTCAACAGTTATTTCAGGTCTGATGAAGATCTTTATCCCCGTCTGTCCTCCACTCGGAACTTTCACTTTATGTGAAACCCCGTCTTTGGTAACAAGCCCCGCTTCATTAACGTACAACCTTACAAGGTTATATTTACCGGCAGGGATCTCAATATCATCGGCAAGATCAGCTGTAACTCCATTCCTCAGATCAATCAGGTCAAAAACAGTTGTATCTTCTGTGATAGTGATAAATGGGTTGCCATCAGGGATGCCGTCACCGGCTTTTCTCATCTCGACTTTTGTTATTGTGACCCATGCAGATTCAATTTTCTCGATCGGAAAGGGAGCATCAGTTATTTTTATCGTCATCCTTCCGGTTCCATAGTTCTCAGAAGATTTATTACAACCCGGGATAAGGATTATCAGGATTGCTGCTAAAACTATAAGAATTGACTTTTTCATAAGATCTATAATTTTAATACGTTTAAAAGTCAAATCTAAGATCACGAAGATGAAGAAATTATGAATTTGCAGGAAAAAGGAAAGAAAAAACAGTTCCTTTTCCGGATTCGGAAGAAACCGAGACCTCTATATTATGAAAATCAGCGATTGTTTTGGAAATAGCCAATCCTATGCCAGTCCCTTCACGGCTCGCAGGATCCCTCATTTTGAAACGTTCAAACAAAGATTGTTTCTGTACTTCACTTAAACCCCTGCCCGTATCGGAAATACTTAGAAGATAACCGTTTTCGCGGAGGATGCCTCTTACTTTCACAACTCCTCCCTTTGGAGTGTTCTTTACTGCATTGTTCACGATGTTAAAAAGCATTGAAAAAATAAGTGATCTGTTGGCAGATTTAAAAATGAAATCTTCAGGCAATTCTGAAGTCAAATCAACACCCGCATCAGCAGCCACCGGTTTGATCTCTCCTGTGATTTCAAGTAATAAATCATTAAGCGAGAAGGATTCATCCCTCAGATACTGATGACTTTCGATTCGGGCAATAAGCAGTAGAGAACTAATGAGACTCTGCAGGCGATGAAGGATTTTAAGGGACTCTTCTATCTTGACTTCTGTTTCGGGATCGAGATCTTTTTTAAGTAAAATATTTTCCAGCTTGCTCCTCATAACTGAAACCGGAGTCATAAGTTCATGTGAAATATTGACAGTTATCTCTTTTTCTTTTTTAAAAAGAGCATTTATATGATCCATAAGTTCATTCAATGCACTGTCAAGGCGTTGAAAATCGTATGTTGAGGTTTTAACGCGGCTGTTGTCAAAATGAGAAGGATCAGAGATGCGTTTCAGCTTATTCTTGATCTTTTCAAGAGGTTTTAAAAGCAGGTTGGTATATTCAAGATCTGTTATAAAAGTCAGTATTATTATAAATATCAGAAATACCCACATTACCCTCCTGGTATTCTTCTCAGTGTAACGGATGCTTTCAAGACTTTTGCCAATTTCAAGCAGATATTTCTGATCGTTTATGACGAATGAATAATTAAGTACCCGGTATTCGATCTCTTCGCCCTCAATCAGTCTTGGAGCGACATCTATATAATTCAGATCTTCAACATTATCAATTCTCTCGAGGCTGATAAATTCTTCCTTAAGGATATTATAGCTTCCAAATGCATCGGAGGAATCCGATTGGATAAACGGTTCAATTCCTATATCAGAGATCTGAGCGATAACCTGTTCCCTTTTTTGGATAAGGTTGTTATCCACCTGCCTCAGGTTGATTCCTTGAATGATATAAGGCATTAATATGAGGAACATACCTGCGAAGACGACCTTCGAAAGCAGGTTAAAGAGTGATAGCTTGGTCCTCAGTTGCATCATGGTCCCCTGTCCCGGCGGTTTTATTCTCCGTAACTTATCCTGTACCCGACGCCCCTCACTGTTTCCAGCCATGGAGTAGGGGCATGAGTATTTAGTTTTTTCCGGAGGTTTTTAATATGTACATCAATAAAATTGCTGTCGTATTGATCATCAAGGATGTTACCCCAGATATGTTCATAAAGCTGAGTGCGGGTCAGAACTTTATTCCGGTTCAGAACAAGATAAGAAAGGAGGTCAAATTCCTTTTTGGTAAGATCAACCTCATCACTTCTGCATATCAGTTTCCTTGAAGATAACTGCATCTCAAAATTTCCAAGAATAATATTATTTGTATCCACTTTGAATTTTCTTCTGGCGACTGCATTTATTCTTGCCAGCAGTTCAACAAGAGCAAATGGTTTTGCCAGGTAATCATCAGCACCAAGGTCAAGGCCTTTAACTTTATCTTCGATAGCACCACGGGCAGTTATTATTATAAATGAAGCCTCGCTGTTATACTTCCAGGCTTCATTTATCAGCTCCAATCCGTTATAATCTGGCAGACCAAGATCCAGCAGAACAAAATCATAGAGATTCACAGCTATTTTTTCAGAGGCATCTTTCCCTGTAAAAGCCACATCGCAAAGAAAATTCTCCGATCGAAGGAAATCGGCTATTTCCGATGCAAGGCTTTTTTCATCTTCGACAATGAGTACATTCATTATTACAAAACTATAATATCCTGAAGTAAAAACTGAGTGAGAACAGGAATCCTTTAGTCTCTTGCGAAAAATCATTTTCGTAGAGAGGCAGGATATAACCGGGTTCAGCTTCCAATATGAAGCGATCGGAATTCAGTGCAACAGGGATGCCGAAATCAATTTCGAGTAAACTGAATTTTGTCGAAATCTGAGTACTGGACGAGAACTGACCGTTTTTCCCACCCTTACCATACGGAGGTGAAAGCTTTATTGTACTTCCTTCAATTGTCTCGGCAGTAGTCAGGGGGCCGCAAATGAGATTTACATATGGGTCAATCGAAAAGAATAATTTCTTTGATGTAAAATCAGGTGTCTGGAAATATCTTGAATTACGGAACTGAAAAAATGCACTGTTATCTTCAGAAAACAGACCGCCTATTGAAAATTTCGTATATAAAAGTTTCCAGTCAAGTCCTGCAGTCAGGTTCCCGAAAACGAAGCTGCTGAAAAGAGAATCTACCAGGGATGGAGCAACATTGTAATATGAGATCCCTGAAGCAATATCGAACCATGAGTTAAAAACATGATTATAAGTGATTGTTGCCATATTGACAGCAAAAAAAGGATTCATATCCGCAAGATGTACCGAAGAAACGGTTGCATAAAAACTATCCTTATAACCATATGATAAAGCCGCGTAAGAGTATGGCTGGTCATGGGAGATTGTTGAACCCAGGTAGATCATATTACTTCCGTATCCGGCGCCTCCGAAAAGAGAATGCAGGGAAGCGTCCGCTTGTGCAGAATCAGCTTCTGACGTTAATGTTTTATCCGGGATCTGTGAGACAGAATTCAACGGATTAATAAAGAATACGATGCTTAAAATTACTATAAACGGGATTTGTCTGAATGGCTTTTTCATGATACTCAGCCATATTATTATCTTCCTCCCGGCCGACCGGCTCCGGCTGGTTTTCCGACTCCTTTGGGAATTCCCGATCCGGATGGTCTTACTATGTTTGGACGTGCACCCCTTGCCCTGCTCATATCGGGTTTTGCACTTTTAACCTGCTTAACACCTTCTGAAGCACCTTTGTTCTCAGCTTTTCTGTTCTGGTTTCCTCTTTCAGCATTGTTGTTCCTGTTTTGTCCTGCATCATTCTGGCCAGCATTCTGCATACTTACCTTTACCGTATCAGACTGAGCGGAAACAGACTGAGCATAACAATTCTTTCCGGCTATAACCAGAAAGATGCTTAAAATTAATATCTGTGATAATTTAAAAACTTTCATCGCCGTGGGTATAATATATCACTTCGCGGAATTCTTCATCGCCAATATATCTGATGAATATTTTCTGCTTCTGTTGCAAAATTATAAGATTAAGATGAAGAAAAGATGAAAAATACATCTGTTTTCAATTTCAGGGAGCCCGGAAGTCTTTAATATTTTGGCAGTTTATAACCATTATTGTACAATGGTGTTATCAGTTTGTTTGCTGGTTCGGTAGTAAACCTCTGTTTTTCATTATTCCAGAAAACTCTTTCGCCCGTCCGATAAGCGATATTCCCCATTTGAGCAACCAGTGCCACATTACGCCCGATGTTTATGTCGGCATTAAGTTTATTTGGGGTATTGTTTTTCAGGCAGTCCAGGAAGTTCCTTACATGAAGATCGAGGCCGACTCCGGTATTTTTCTGAAGAGGTACTGCTTCGATCTTTTGTTTTTCAGGGAAGACCTGCCATCCGTTGCGGTCAAGGACAAGCGTTCCGTTTTCGCCGGTATAGGCCATCCCATGAGGTCTTTGCCAGTTTCCCAGTCCGATGCCTATTGTATGTTCCCATATCATCGAAAAGTCTTTGAAATCATACACGGCAGTCATTGTATCGGGTGTGACCATATCATCATCGGGGAAGGCATATTTCCCACCAATAGCCATAACTGAATCCGGAACAGATTTTCCCATTCCGTATAATATATAATCAATGAGGTGCACTCCCCAGTCTGATAATTCGCCTCCGGCGTACTCCCAGTACCATCGCCAGTTATGGTGAAAACGGTTCTTGTTAAAGGGACGCATCGGAGCAGGGCCCAGCCACATTTTGTAATCCACACCCTGAGGAACCGGTGAATCAGGCACTTTTGGAACGGCACTTTTCCAGTCAATATATGACCAGGCTTTGCAGATACGAATACGTCCGAGTTTACCTGATCTCAGGTAGTTCATTGCGTCTGCAAAATGAGGCTGACTTCGCTGCCATTGTCCTACCTGTACGATTCTGCCGTGTTTTTTCACGGCATTCTGCATAATATTGATTTCAGCAATAGAGTTTCCAATCGGTTTTTCGACATAAGCACTTTTCCCTGCCTCAAGTGAGTCACAAAGGATAAGACAATGCCAATGATCGGGAGTCCCTATGATAACAACGTCAATATCCTTGTTCTCAAGCATATTTCGGTAATCGACATATAACCTGGGTTTTGGGCGGCCCAGTTTTACCAGATCATCAGTCCTCTTGTTAAGAATATTACGGTCAACATCACATAATGCTGGGCACTCCACTTCAGGATTCTTCAGGAATGACTCAAGATCTGACCAGCCCATACCGTTACCGCCAATCATGGCAACATTTATTCTGTCATTCGGTGCAACGCGTTTTCCTTTAGCTGCCAGTCCGTTCAGATGAATAACAGAGCCTGCTGCAATAACTGATGCGGTTTTAATGAACTCTCTTCGTGAAGATGACATATTATTCAGGTTTAAAAACAAGATCAATTATATCAGCTTTTTTAAAAAACATACCGGCAATTTTCTTTATATCCTTTACAGTGTATGAATTCAGGATATCCTCATAATTTGCGGGGTCATCGGAATTAATTCCATAACTGTAATACCGCGTTAGGGTACTCAACCAGTAATTATTATGGAGTTTGCTCTCTTCCCTGGTTTTGAGAATGTTTTTAACTGCTTTTTCGAGGTTTTCCCTGTTCGGCCCTCTTTTGACAATGTTATTCAATTCGTTGTAAATGATCTTTTTAAGTTCGGATACACGGGTAGGATCACAATCGAAAGATATATAACCCTCGCCGATTTCTCTTGGTCGTAACTGCCCGGAAAAAGTAACTCCAACCGAATATGTTCCTCCTTCCTCTTCCCTTACTTTCTCAGTGTAGACAAGGTCGAGGATACCTTTAATAACTGACAAACCAATATAGGTGTAGGGTTCATATTTAAAGTTCTCTTTCTCGAAAAAGATATATACTGTCGATTTTGGTATTGTAAGCGGGAAAGCTATTTCACGGGTCAGCTTCCCATCTGGCATTTCAATCCCACGGTTGACCCACGTCTCGGTTCTTCCTTTGACAGGAAGAGATCCGATATACTTTTTAACCAGTTGTAAGACAGTATCCTGAGCAATATTTCCCACGATGAAGAAAATGAATTCATCCGCTGAAGAAAATCTGTCATTATAGATCTTCTGCACCTCTTCCATTGAGATTTTACCAATTGACTCTTTATTAAGAACCGGAGTCCTGCGATTATATCCCGTAGTTATCAGGGATATACTGTCACTCATCATCTTATCGGGATTTTTTTCCATGTTTTCAAGAAGGGCAGAATATCTTGTAATAACAGCCTGGTGGGCCTCTTTGTCGAAACGTGGTTCAGCCAGGCGCAGATAAAGAAGCTGCAGGAGTGTCTCAAAATCACGGGGGGTTGATGAACCGCTTATCTGATCAACTGTTTCGGAAAGACCCATGGTCAATGAAGCTTTTTTCCCTGACAGCATTTTCTGAAGGGTCACATTATCATAGTCGCCGGCTCCATAGAAACTGATGAAGGTAGGTAAAAGATTAGCGGCAAGTACATAATCATCATCTACTTTCGATATACCTCCGAAGCTGAATGCAGTCAGCAGAACATTATCCTTTTCATAATCAGCTTTTCTGTAAACGACTTTAACATTATTTGAGAGTGTCCATTCTGTAGCATTGAACATTGGCAAATCAGCGGTTTTAATTATCACAGAACCATACAGTTCTTTTTTTATAAGCGATTCACCTGAAACACTATCGACATAAGGATCGACAGGAGATGTCTTAATCCTGTTAAGAATTGAAATTGCTTCCTGTTCAGAGATATGAGTAATTCCATCACCTTCTATTCCCTGGACAATTATTGTCCTGTTTTCCTCGATCATTAATTCCCTGAATTTTTCAGATACTTCCTCTGCAGTTATTCCTCCGATCACTTGTTTCAGATATTCATAATCAAAATCAATTGATGTCAGGGGTTCTCCAAGTAGGAAATGATCCTGGATCCAGCTGACATATGTATCATTGCTGATCTTGTCCTTCTGCTTTAATGTATTTTCTGTTTCAGTAAGCATCCTGGCTTTTGCCCTTTCAAGTTCCCCAGGGGTGAACCCGTGTCTTCTGGCTCTTTCCGCTTCCGTGTAAACAGCTTCCAGCGCCTGGGGTTCTTCATTCTTTCTGGCTGTGGCAGATATTGTAAATGCGTTATATCCCCTTGGATAATATGAACCGTATGAGATTGATCCATTGGCAAAGGGAGGATTCCCTTTTTGCAGAAGTTCATTTATCCGGGTATTGATCATTGAGTTCATAAGTGAGATTATGTAAGTCTCCCGCAGATACCTGAGATTCTTCTGGTCAGCTGGCGTATCTTTATGAAGAGCAACGACTGAAACCTGCGTCTGTGGCGCCTCCTTATCAGTAGCAAGAACATAATAAGTTTCCTTATGCCAGGGTATGTCCGAATAATACCTTGGCAATGGATTTTCAACTGCAGGTATTTCCGAGAAATATTTGATTATCCTGGCTTCCACATCATCGACATTAATATCGCCGACGACAGCAACGGCCTGAAGGTCAGTTCTGTACCAGTCGTGATAAAAATTCCTCAGTGTGCTGTAAGGGAAATTCCTGATGACATCCATTGATCCTATCACATCCCTTACTGCGTATTTAGAGCCTTTAAGAACCTCACCGATAACCTTTGTGAACATCCTGGCACTGGCATCTTTATAAGTCCGCCATTCCTCATTGATCACGCCCCGTTCCAGATCAATTTCTTTTTCTGTAAGAGATATATAGTCAGACCAGTCGTGCAGGATAAGGAGTGATGTATCTATAAGGTCCGGCCTCTTGTCAACCGGGACATTTGAAAGGTTATAGACAGTTTCATCAAACCAGGTATAGGCATTTATATTGGCGCCGAATTTAACTCCATGTTTTTCCAGGCCGCTGATAATCGCTTTCCCGGGAAAATTTTTTGTTCCGTTGAAAGCCATATGCTCAAGAAAATGTGCAAGTCCATTCTGGTCATCATTTTCAAGGATAGCTCCTACATTCTGGATTAAATAGAAGCTGGCTCTCTTTTCGGGTTCTTTGTTTTTTCTGATATAATAAGTCAACCCGTTTTGAAGTTTTCCTGTTCTTATTTCAGGATCAGCAGGAGCAAAGCTATTAAGATCATACTGCCCTGATAGGTTTCCTGTTAGAAAAAGAGCGACGATCAGCAGGGTAATTAGTTTTTCTGGTCTCATACAGATAGAGTTTCTTTTTGCAGAACAACGCAAAACAATCAGATTAAATCTGATACATATGTAAAATTAAGTAATTAAAGTCAGAGAATTAAAACAATTCAGAACAAACCATGAAGTTCGGCATTTATTTTATCGATAACTTCACTCAGATGATCTTTATTATTAGGGAAATTGTAATGATCAGCCTCAATAATCAGAAGTTTGCCAAGATTGTAAGTCTCGATCCATGCCTCATATCTTTCATTAAGTCTTTTAAGGTAATCTATCCGGATAGAGCTCTCATATTCACGGCCTCTGTTCTGGATCTGGCTGACCAGTGTGGGAACGGATGCCCGGAGATACAGGAGAAGGTCAGGCGGCTGGATCAGTGAGCTCATCATTTTAAAAAGCGATGAATAATTCTCAAAGTCACGGGTCGACATAAGGCCCATTGAATGAAGATTTGGAGCAAAAATATAAGCATCTTCATATATCGTCCTGTCCTGAACGATATTCTTATCGGATTTTCTTATTTCAAGTATCTGACTGAACCTTGAGTTCAGAAAATAGATCTGGAGGTTAAATGACCAGCGAAGCATGTCTTCGTAGAAATCATTAAGATATGGATTGTCATCTACATCTTCATAATGAGGTATCCATCCATAGTGTTTTGCAAGAAGTCCTGCCAGTGTTGTTTTTCCAGATCCGATATTCCCAGCGATTGCAATATGCATAGTCGATAAATATTTCGATAAAATTATAAAAAAGTTTGAAGCGACTAAAGTTTGGAGTGCCTAAAGTTAAAAAATAACTCTAAGTACTTTAAGTACTTTAGGCACTATAGGCACTTCTTATCCCTGCAGCAATATATATCTCCTCAATATACTCCCTGTTATTGGAAAGCCTCGGCACCTTGTTCTGTCCGCCCAGCTTGTTCTTTGACTTCAGCCATCTGTGAAAAGTTCCCGGGGGTACACTCCTGATCACAGGCATTACAAGGTTAAGATCTTTAAATCTCTTGGCTTCGTAATCAGAGTTAAGGGATTTCAGTGTATCGTCGAGGATTATAGTAAATTTATTCAGATCAGAGGGTTCTTTTTCAAATTCAATAAGCCATTCATGGGTACCTTTTGAAAATTCTCCCATGAAGACCGGACCGGCGGTGTATTCCAATATAATTGAATCAGTTAGTCTGCACGCCTTTTCCAGGGCCCTGTCGGCATTTTCGACAACAAGCTCTTCACCAAATGCATTTATGAAATGCTTGGTCCGGCCTGTAATATGAAATTTGTATGGTTCAAGATCCGAGAAAATTACGGTATCACCTATCATATATCTCCATAAGCCGCTATTAGTTGAAATTATTATAGCATAATTGACATCCTTTTTTATTTCTCCAAGAGTATATGACGGGGCTGAGGCGTCATTTATCTTGTCAGCCTCTATAAATTCATAAAAGATCCCGTAGTCCGGCATAAGAAGCATTTCAGGGTCAGAAAGATCATCCTGTATGCCAAAAAAACCCTCTGATGCATTATAGGTTTCCATGTAATGCATGTTTTCATCCGGGATCAGTTTTTTATACAGTTCGCGGTAGGGAGTAAAACTTATTCCACCATGGAAAAAGACCTCGAGGTTTGGCCATATATCAAGTAAACTTGTCTTTTTTTCCGATTCCAGAATATACTTAATAAGAGTCAGGAACCAGGAAGGCACACCTGCAAGGCTTGTCACATTCTGTTTTACAGTGGTTTGAGCTATCAGCTCCAGCTTTTTTTCAAAATCTTCAGTTAAGGCGATTTTACGTTCAGGTGTGCGTACCAGTTCAGCATAAAATGGTGTATTCTCAATTAAAATTGCAGAGAGATCTCCATACAGGGCATTATTGCTGAATTGTCCTATTCTGTGGCTTCCCCCAAGCGTCAAAGCTTTTCCTGAAAATATCTGGGTACCAGGATTATTCATCAGGTAAATAAGGATCACATCTTTGGCAGCTTTAAAATGACAATCATTCAGAGATTCTTCTGTCACAGGAATATATTTGCTTTTTGTTGAGGTGGTTCCTGATGATTTCGCAAACCATTTTATTTCACCAGGCCACAAAAGATCTCTCTCTCCATTTCCGAGTCTCTCTATATAAGGTATAAGTTGTTCATAGGTCTGGACGGGAACCCTTGACTGGTATTCTCTCACAGATTTTACTGAAGAATAATCATAATACTTCCCCCATTCTGTTGCTGAAGCCCTTATGATCATGTTAAAAAAAGATTCTTCCTGAATGTCAACCGGGTATTTTTTTAATAAATCAAGCTTTTTGATCCGGCCGGAATGAAGTCTTTTTATTAAAGATGAAATCAGCTGCATCAGAAGGATTTGTTGGATTCAAATATAGATAAAATATCAGGCTGTTTATGCAGGTATCATCTGAAAACCTCCTTCAGTATCTCCAGCGATTTGATCCTTCTCAATCCCGGAAGGTGGGTGGAATAATATTTTATTAATGTCTCCAGTACTTCATTCCTTACAGCACCTGTAAGATTTATATCCCTGCTATTATCATAAGAGGTAGAAAAAAACCTTGCCAGTACTCCGGAAATATCAGGATCTGAATAATTTGAATGCATGGGAGGAGATGGGACAAAAATACCATTGAGCAGGTCAAAATAAACATCCTGAGCTTTGTTGCAGGGTGCAGGCTCAAAGCCGAGATAGCTGCTCAAACCCGCCAGAAATGCAATATGGAAATTGGCAAAGCTTTCAGGGCACTTGTCAAAATAAATTATGGATTCCTCCAGAAAAGTGAAAAGGGAATTATTAGGAGTTTCTTCTCTGAGGATCGTGGTAAGTGCCTCCCCGAGAAACATAGCCATGCTTGTTTTTCTTATATCGGAATATATCATTGCCGGTGAATAGAACACTGAAAATTCCTTTAAAACCGGCATCCCGCGGGATTCCTTATAATATATTACGGCATCCAGAATTGTGAGGGGCTGAAAAAGTATGTTGTGCCTGCCGGATTTCTTATTTCTCAGTCCTTTAACAAGAAGTGACTGCCTGCCAAAAGTGCTTGTATACAACTGGACAATAATACCAGAGTCGGAATATTTTATCTGGTGAAGTACTATGCCCTTTGTCTTTTCTATCATCTCTTTGGTAAAGCAGGACAAAGATAAATCCTAAATTTCAAAATTGACCCGGAATAATAACCAATTCCAACAGGTAACGAGAAACTTATGTACAATTATTTATTTGAATTTATTATTTTTACTTCACCCGAATATTCTTAAAAATGGTTACTGTTAATAATGAGGATCTTGTAAAGAGAATAGCCAGACTTGCAAGGCAGAATCAGGAACTCGAAGATCAGATCAAGAAACTGCTGAAGCAGAACGAAAAGCTTTCAAAGGATTATGAAAGGATCAAGGCTCTTTATGAGAAGGTTTCTCCCGCTGCTGTCAAAGGAACCGGAGATGCAGAAAAGAAGGAAGAGTCGCTTAAATTCAACATGGCGACGGTTCTTTTCTCGGAGATTCATGGGTTTTCAGGGCTTGGCGCGGACCTTGATTCTTCTGCGGTAATGGATGAACTTGATGAAATAATCTATGAGTTTGACAGGATCTCCGCAAAATACAAGATAGAAAAGATAAAGACCATTGGTGATACATATATGTGTGCCGGTGGTATACCGGTTAAAAACATCACCAATCCGGTTGAAGTAGTGATGGCTGCAATCGAAATGAAAAATTTCCTCAGAGAGTTTGAAATAAAGAAGCGGGGCGAAAGCAAGCGGATCTGGGATCTGCAGATCGGGATACATACCGGACCTGTAACAGCAACGGTAACCGGGAAGAAAAAAATCAGCTACGATATAAAAGGTGATACTGTAAATACAACAAGCCGTATTGAATCTGTTTCTCAAAAAGGGAGTATTCTCATTTCAGTTATGACTTATGAGCTGATTAAGGAGTTCTTTGATTGCGAGTATTTTGGCAAGCTTCCTGTAAAATACAAGGATGATCTTCAGATGTATATAGTAAAAGGGCTCAAGCCGGAATTTTCGGTGGATGGCAAAGGGCTCATCCCGAACGATGCTTTCAGGATAAAATTCGGACTCATTCAGTTTACCGATATCCAGGAGATCATTCTCGACAAACTTGAAAAAGAGCTGCCGGCTTTTCTTTTTTATCATAATGTAAAACATACTGTCGATGTTGTGACTGAAGTCGAGCTTATTGGCTGGGCTGAAGGATGCAGTGATGAGGATATACTGTTGCTTAAGACTGCAGCACTGTTCCATGATTCAGGGTATACTGTTGCCTATGATAATCATGAATATCATGGTACCCTGATCGCCAGGGAGATGCTTCCGGGATACGGTTACACGACGGAGCAAATAGAAAAAATTTGTTCTATAATAATGTCAACCAAATTACCTCCTAAACCGAATAACCTGCTTGAAGAAATAATCTGTGACTCCGATCTTGATTACCTCGGCCGGAGCGATTTCATACCTGTATCCAACACCCTTTTTGAGGAGCTGAAGGCACAGGATAAAATGAAGTCACTAAATGACTGGAACAAGATCCAGGTCAAATTCATTTCCGGCCATCAGTACTTCACAAAAACAGCAAGGAGCCTCAGGGAGGTAAATAAACAACTGCAGATAGAAAGGATACAGAGCCTGATCACTGATCAGTAAGCGTGAGTTATCTGTTCGTTAAAGAGATGCCCGGTTTTCACATAAGTGAGACTCTTTAATTAACTACAAGTATTTTTATCACGCATGAACTGGAACCGTTGCTGCTGGCGCAGAAAGCGAGATAAACTCCTGTTGCCACTCTGCGGCCGTTATAGGTAGTAAGATCCCATGTAGCCTGCCCGCCGTCGGATACTGTGCTGTAAACAAGATTACCGCTTATATCGGTAATTTTTATCCTGGTATCTTTCATCAGACCTGTGATTGTGACATTCCCTGTAAAATCTTCCCTTACAGGATTTGGGAATGCATACACATCAGTAAACCTTTCCAACCCGCTTATAGCTTCACCCCTGTATGAGATGACACCCCTGGTTGTGGCAAACCATACATCCCCCGTTTTACCATCAACAGCCACGGAAACAACAGAATTACTGAAGATGGGACTGTTATTTTCATTGAAACTTGTTATCTGGGCAGTACCATCCTGAGTAAGCAGGTAAGATCCCGAGCTAAGCGTACCTACCCATTTTCTGTTAGCACCATCGACGGCAATGGAGGTAATCGTTTCCGTACCAAGCATGAAATCAGCAAGCCCCGATCCATCATTGCGTGGTATCTTAATCCTGAAGGCTTTTATATCAGAATCAAATATTTTATCAGGATTATAATAAATGACCGGGCCCTGGTCGGTTCCTACCCATATATTCCCATCAAGATCTTCAGCAATGCAGGAGACATAAGATATTATTTCATTATCAGAAGTAGTAACAGTTATCTTTTTATATACATCGTCATCAAAATATTCAGGTGTTTTTTTATCATCAAGAACGAACAACCCCTGCCCCCTGGGCAGGACAATCCATTTCTTATCAGTACGGGTGATAATAATGTCTCCGATTGTTGGTGCATTGATAGTAACCGGATTTACAATCCAGGTGCCATCAGGCTTAAGGATCTTGATGCTGCCAGGCACTTCAGTCTGGGTTATCCAAAGATTTCTGTCCCTGTCCATTGCCATCCCGCAGATCCGGACGAACGGTTGGCCGGGGATTATTGTCTGTAATGGGGAGTTTTTTTCGGTGAACTGATTTACAACAGCATCATTCCGGAATTCAAGCAGGCCTTTGCCCCATGTGGAAACAAAGAAATGATTTTTATCAACCGGGTCAATAACCGACCTCATCGGGTCAGACAGAGAATCAGTGCTGAAGAGGGTCCATTTATTATCTTCAAACACTGATAAGTTAAGAGGATTCCAAAGGTTGTTCCAGGAAGCGTCAACACCTCCGGAGCAGATAATTGTTTTTCCACTGACTGATGAAATGTTTATGGCATTATTTGAGACAGGCCCTGCAAGAGTCAGAGCCCTGGAATTGGTCATATTCCTGACCTGGACCAAACCCCATGACAGATCGGCAATATAAAGGTCACTGTTATCTGCTGCTGTCTGATAGCTGTCAGGATCTCCGAATCCATAATGAGAAATGGATTTTCTGAGGTTTCCGTTTTCATCAAAATACCTTATAATTCCACTTGAAACAATAAAACCATCAGGTGCGGGATCTAACGATCTGTTGAATTGACCGGGACTGTAAGTGAACAGTGAAATGCCTGGACCAATTGAAAATAAAGAATCGCCGGTTACCCCGGAATAGTTTGCATAGACCTTATTTCCTGAGAAAACCACCCCGGAATACTTTTTAATGGGTTCAGGGAGTGAGTTCATTTTCTGCCAGTTACCGAAATATGATAAGCCTGACCTTCCGGGATCTGAATAAAATACGCCTTCATCAGTGGCAGTATAAATATTACCGTTCCCGAAGGCAATATCCCAGACTTCATTATTTTCAGAATCAGTTCCAGGCTTCCAGGTATCGTAGATCTCCCTTTTAACAATATCTATCACAACAATTCCAAAACTGCAGGCCAGGTAAGCATATTTGCCACTGATCCTGATCCTGTTTATCTCCTTTCTTCCCGCAATGTATTTCCTGCTGATATCAGGGATATTAAAAATTGTATAGTCCCTTATCAGATCAACATTCGTGCTTGTATATGCAATGACAAGGCAGTTATATTCTTCTGACCACGCAATTGTACTAATGCCTGTTTCAGCCAGGCCATTTATTCTGGATAGTTTTCTCAGCTGGATCGATTCTTTATCGAAAACCATCAAAGATGATCCGTTTGATGCAAAAACTTCTTTTGATCCTGCAGCTACATTGATGAAACTGTTATATCGGAGATGATCGCTCCAGGAACCAACAGGCGTTTGCCCCCGGACAATTATAAAGGCAGAAAGTATAAATGCAACAGATATTAGTTTCCTCATCAGAGAAAGAACAATTAAACTGAATCTTTATTGTGACCGTAATCGATCAGGAACTCTTTTAATTTTTCAAATGCCCGTGCACGATGTGAGATCTTATTCTTTTCATCCAGAGACATTTCAGCAAAAGTTAAGTTCATACCTTCAGGGATGAATATGGGGTCATATCCGAATCCTGCTTTCCCCCGCTTCTCTTTTATGATCCGGCCATCAACAATTCCTTCAAAAAGATATTCCTTTCCATTAAGGATCAAGGCTATGACAGTTCTGAATCTGGCATTCCTGTTTTCCGATTCACCCATCATTAATAATGCTTTCTCAATATTGGCATCAGAGTCTTTATTTTCACCTGCAAAACGCGCTGAATGAACACCGGGTTGTCCATTCAATGCTTCGATCTCAAGGCCGGTATCATCGGCAAATACATTTAAATTAAGCATACGGTTCACCACACGGGCTTTATACATTGCATTACCTTCGAGTGTAGGCTCATTTTCAGGGATATCCTCAAATATCCCAAGATCATGAAGACTGAGAAGTTTAAAGCTGTCACCCAGGATGTGACGGATCTCTTTTATCTTGTTAACATTATTTGTAGCAAATACGATCTCCATATTTCATGAACTTCTTGTCTGGCAAAAATACTTAAAAATGATATTTCCTTTTGGCCGGTCTTTATTAAGTATTACTTTTGATAATATTTATTTCTGCGTAGATATGTTTTTCAGAATGAATCTGAAAATTAAATCCATATATTTATTATTGACAATTATCCTGGTGTCAGTGAGTAATATCTATGCTGCATCAGATCAGGATAATGAACCAATTCTTTCCCGTATCGTAATTAATGGTGATTCTGTTATTAATTCTCCTTCCGGTGAGTTGGTATTCAGCAACAAAAGAAACAACCTGGTTTTTGAATTAAGTTCATCTGATACCCTGGTATACCAGTATTATCTTGATGGTTTTGATAACAAATGGACCGAATGGACCAGATATGGTTTTAAAGAGTATACCAACCTGCCTGCAGGTAAATATAATCTCAGGGTTAGATACACTGATGAGCAGAGCTCTGCCGGAGAATTGTCGGTTCTTGTTTTTAAAGTTCTGCCCAGGTGGTATTCTTCGATAGTTGCAATTATTCTTTACATTCTTTTAGCAGCACTTGTAATATGGTTTTTATACGCGACACTGAGATTAAGGTTTGCGAGGACTCAGCATATGCTGGAACAAATAATAAATAAAAGAACAGAGGATCTTATCATAGAAAAAGAGAAGACTGAAAATTTGCTGGCAAATGTCCTTCCTAAAAATACAGCCAGTGAAATTATGGAAAAGGGGAAGGCAACCAAGATAAAATATAATTTTGTGACAGTTTTATTCTCAGATATACAAGGCTTTACAAAGATAGCAGAAGAGACAAATCCGGAAATACTTATTGATGAACTTGATAAATTCTTTTTTCACTTTGATTCAGTTGTGGAAAGATATGGGATTGAGAAGATAAAAACAATTGGGGATGCATACATGTGTGCCGGAGGTATCCCGGAAAAGAACAGGACTAATCCTGTTGAGGTTATCCTTGCTGCACTTGAGATGCAGGATTATATGAGTAAACTGAAGGAAACGTCGGAAGTGGCAGGAATGAAATTCTGGGATATCAGGATCGGGATACATACGGGAACAATTATAGCAGGTGTTGTGGGGCACAAGAAGCTTTCCTATGATATATGGGGAGATACAGTAAATACTGCAAGCAGGATGGAGTCCTCCGGAGAACCCGGAAAAATTAACATCTCTGGTACCACTTATGAGTTTGTCAAGGATTTCTTTATTTGTGAGCACAGGGGCAAGATGCCGGTTAAGTACAAGGGAGAGCTTGAGATGTATTTTGTAAACGGCATAGTTCCTGAACTGAGAGATGAAAACGGCAGGCCAAACAAGAAATTCACTCTGAAAGTCCAGCTGATAAAGCTTCAGGATATTGAAGAGCTTATCACCAGGATGTTTGACAACGAAGCGCCGCCGAATCTTTATTTCCATAATTCGTCTCTTGTAAAGAGCATAAGCAATCAGGTTGAATTATTAAGTAATTCAGAACAGCTCTCTGAAGAGGAGTTTATTAAACTGAAGCTTGCATCAGTCTTTCTTTTTTCAGGTTATATTTCTGATTATGATTATGATAATCCTATGAGAGCCTCGCTACTGGCAGTTGATGAGATCCTTCCGAAATATGGCTTTGATCAGGCAACAACAGAGGGAGTGAAAGAATTAATTCAGAATTCTTACAATAATGTACAGATAACAGCTTCAGATAATATTCTCCACGATGCAAGATATGATTATCTTGGGCGGGTGGACTTCCTGAAATTATCTGAAAAATTATTCAAGGAGGAAGCCGAATACGGAAGAATTCACGAGAGGAAACAATGGATTGAGATTCAGAGACAGCTGCTTATAGATCATGAATTTATTACCAACACTGCAAAACTTCTAAGGAGTATACCTCTGGAAGATCAGATCTCATCTCTTGTCGGAAGTGCACTTTAAAAGTGATTCATTGATTTAACTGCGGTGAATATATTTTAAAAATGTACTTTTACGTCGTAAATAACATCAGGTGTTTATGGAAACAACAGACTGGAAAAATTTGCCCTTCGGTTATATCAGGACAGATTATAATGTTCGTTGCCATTATAAAGATGGCAAATGGGGGAAATTAAAAGTATCATCTTCGGAATATATTAAGGTACATATTGCTGCAACAGGATTACACTACGGTCAGGAAGCCTTTGAGGGTCTTAAAGCCTATATGTGCAGGGATGGAAAGATAAGGTTATTCCGCTGGGAAGAAAATGCAAAGAGAATGATGTTCTCTGCTGAAGGCATAAAAATGGCTCCCGTCCCGGTCGATCTGTTCAAAGACGCAGTATTTAAAGCTGTTACGCTCAATAAGAAATTTGTTCCGCCATATGGTTCAGGAGCAACATTATATATCAGGCCTCTTCTCTACGGCAGCGGAGCAGAAGTTGGAGTAAAACCAGCAACTGAATATACCTTTATTGTGTTTGTTACACCTGTAGGACCTTATTTTAAAGGAGGAGTTAAGCCGGTTGATATGCTTATCTGCCGTGATGTTGACAGAGCTGCACCACTCGGAACAGGTATTTTTAAGGTGGGTGGCAATTATGCTGCAAGTCTTCGTGCCCAGATTGCCGCAAAGGAAGGCGGTTACTCAACATCAATTTTCCTTGACGCAAAAGAGAAGAAGTATATCGATGAATGCGGGCCGGCAAATTTCTTTGGGATAAAGGATAATACTTATATAACCCCTAAATCAGAATCCATCCTGAAATCCATCACCAATATGAGCCTTATCACTCTTGCTGAAAAACTTGGGATGAAAACTGAAAGGAGGCGTGTCCCGGTTGAGGAGCTTTCAACTTTTGCCGAAGCCGGAGCCTGCGGAACTGCAGCAGTAATAAGTCCGATAAGAAAGATATTTGATCCTGAAAAGAATGTCACATATGAATACTGTAAAGATGGTAAACCGGGCGTGGCAACGATGAAACTTTACAATAAGCTTGTAGGTATCCAGAATGGTGATGAACCTGATGAATTCGGTTGGATGACTGAAGTAAAATAAAGACATGATTACAGGATATCAGAAAAATGGTAAACATAAATTGCCGGTTATTCTGATGGGCTATTTTACATTAACAGAATGAGCAGGAACGAAAACGGTGCATCAAAAGCTAAACTCAGGAGTTCATACCTGACTCTTGTTGTAAGTGTTTCGCTCGTTTTGTTCCTTCTCGGCATCCTTGGTCTGGTTCTGATTAATGCAAAAGAGCTTTCGGATTACTTCAGGGAAAGTCTCTCTTTCAGCGTCTGGCTTAAGGATGATACCAAAGAGGCTGATATCAGGATGTTACAAAAAGATCTGGATGCAAAGCATTATGTAAAATCGACAGAATATATTTCCAAAGATGAGGCTGCTGAAAAAATGAAGGAAGAACTTGGAGAGGATTTTATTAGTTTTCTTGGTGACAATCCACTCCCTCCCTCTATAGATGTTTATCTCATCTCTTCATATACAATACCTGACAGTGTATCGAAAATAGAAAAATACATCCTTCAATATCCTTTTGTCAAGGAAGTACTTATCCCTGAATCCCTGTTATTCCTGATAAATGAAAATGTAAAAAAGATCAGCCTCTTTCTTCTGGTTATCAGTTCATTTCTCCTTCTGATCTCTCTTACTATAATAAACAATACTATCAGGCTGTCGGTATATTCAAAAAGGTTCCTTATCCGCACAATGCAGCTGGTTGGGGCAACCCGTGCTTTCATAAGGAAACCTTTCGTTGTCCAGAGTGCATTTCACGGGTTTCTTGCAGCCCTGATAGCAATTATGCTTCTGCTTGCTTTGTTATATCTTATTGAAAAAGAATTTTTTATGATGTTCACTTTTCAGAATACCGAGCTGCTGATTCTTCTTGGTGCAGCGATAATATCTATAGGTATACTGATAAATATTATATCGACCTGGTTTTCGGTTAACAGGTATTTAAGTATTTCCGAAGATAAACTTTACTATTGAAAATATGGCTAAAAAGATTGATGAAAAACAGAAACTGAATTTTGCTCTTGGCCGTGAAAATTATAAGCTGCTTGCAATCGGATTTGCAATAATAGTTGCCGGATTTCTATTAATGCTTGGAGGCAAGTCGGATGATCCCAATGTATTCAGTGATAAGATTTTCAGCTTCAGAAGAATAACACTTGCACCAATTGTGGTTCTGGCCGGATTTGTGTTTGAGATCTGGGCTATAATGAAAAAGCCAAAAGAGGATTGATAAATTTATTAATTGTCTGAAATGCTTACCATAGTACCTGATAACTCTAAGTACTTTAGGCACTCCAGGCACTCATAACTTTTATTTATGAACTGGTTCGAAGCGATTGCTCTTGGACTAATCCAGGGGTTAACAGAATTTTTACCTATCAGCAGTTCGGGACATCTGGAAATAACAAAATCATTGTTCGGAATAGATCCCGAAACCAACTTCTATTTTACGATTGCGGTTCATGGCGCAACTGTCCTGAGTACAATTGTTGTTTTCTGGAAAGAGATAATTGAACTTATAACCGGTACATTGAAGTTTAAAATGAACGATGAAACATCATATGTCCTGAAGCTTATAGTTTCTATGATACCCGTAGGGATAGCAGGGCTTCTGCTGAAGGATCCGATAGAAAAACTGTTCAATGGGAATATCATATTTGTAGGGTTTATGCTTCTTGTTACTTCCGCACTTCTTGCCTCAGCTCATTTTATCAGGAAGAAAGACAGGGAGATAGGTTATCTTGATGCTTTGGTTATTGGTATAGCTCAGGCCATAGCGGTCATCCCGGGTATATCAAGATCAGGAGCGACAATATCTGCAGGGCTGGTCATAGGCAATTCCAAAGATAAGATAGCCCGTTTCTCATTTTTAATGGTTCTTGCACCAATTATAGGAGCGAATATTCTTGAGATTATGTCTGGTGAGGTTAACCCCGGAAGCAGCAGTGCGGGTATAATACTAATAGGATTTTTGGCAGCATTTATTTCAGGATATCTGGCCTGCCGGTGGATGATCGGGTTGGTAAAGAAAAGTAAACTTATCTGGTTTTCAATATATTGCCTGATTATCGGAATGCTTTCAATATTTCTTGGTTAACATGGAGGCAGGAGTAACAAATATTTTGGAAGAAGGCAGGATCCTGCTGTTTAACAAACCCCTGTACTGGACATCCTTTGATCTTGTTAACAAGATAAGGATCATGATAAGGAGTGCAACAGGGTTGAAAAAAATCAAAGTCGGACATGCCGGGACACTTGATCCTCTGGCTACGGGACTTATGATAATATGCACCGGGAAAGCCACTAAAAGGATTGAAGAGTTTAAGGATCTTGATAAAGAATATATAGCAACAGTTCACATAGGAGCGACAACATCATCCTTTGATCTTGAGACTGAGGTAGACGGGAGATATCCCACAGACCATATCACCGGCGATCTGGTAAGAGATGTACTGAAAAAATTTGAAGGTAAGCAGAAACAGGTGCCGCCATTACACTCAGCAAAATTCATTGATGGTAAAAGAGCATATGAATATGCAAGAAAGGGGGTGATGAAAGAACTAAATCCTGTTGATATTTTTTACAGGGAAGTGGAACTGCTTTCTTTTGGGATTCCTGAGACTACCATAAGACTTCTTTGCAGCAGAGGGACTTATGTCAGGTCTTTTGCCAGGGATCTGGGAGTGGCTTTAAAAAGCGGATGTTATCTTTCCGGGCTTGAGAGAACAGCAATAGGGTCTTTCAACTTAGCAGAAGCGTACACGATAGAAAAATTTGCTGAATTTCTTGATCAGATGAAACAAAACGGGAAATAATACGTATAAAGGAATTCTTAAATAATAAAAAATGAAATTATCACAATTCAGGTACAACCTGCCTCAGGAGTTAATTGCTTTATATCCTGCCGAAAACAGAGATGAATCAAGATTGATGGTTGTTAACAGAAAGACAAAGAAGATTGAGCACAGGATTTTCAAAGAGATCACGGAATATTTCAACGAAAAAGATGTTCTTGTATTCAATAATACGAAAGTTTTTCCGGCAAGGTTATATGGCAATAAGGAGAAAACGGGTGCAGAAATAGAGGTATTTCTGCTCAGGGAGCTGAACAGGGAACAGCGTTTATGGGATGTCCTTGTTGATCCGGCAAGGAAAATAAGAATAGGCAATAAGTTGTATTTTGGCGAAGATGATCTTCTCGTCGCCGAAGTTATAGACAATACTACCTCACGTGGCCGGACCTTAAGATTCCTTTTCGACGGAACCTATGATGAATTTAAACAAACCCTGTATAGTCTTGGTGAGACTCCGTTGCCCAAATTCATTAACAGACCTGTAGAACCGGAAGATAACGAACGCTACCAGACTATTTTTGCAAAATATGAAGGAGCTGTTGCTGCACCTACTGCAGGATTGCATTTCAGCCGGGAGCTGCTTAAAAAGCTGGAGATCATAGGAGTTGATTTTGCTGAGATAACTTTACACGTAGGTCTTGGTAATTTCCGTAGTGTTGATGTTGAGGACCTGACAAAACATAAAGTTGATTCAGAGAGGATAAGGATCACCGAAGAAGCCGCCGAGATTGTGAACAAAGCAAAAGATAATAAAAACAGGATCTGTGCTGTTGGTACCACTGTTGTCAGGACCCTGGAAAGTTCTGTCTCGACAAGTGGCTATCTTAAGCCATTCGACGGCTGGACAAATAAATTCATTTTTCCTCCTTACGACTTTAAGGTTCCTGATATGATGATCAGTAATTTCCATCTTCCCTACTCGACTTTACTGATGATGGTGGCTGCTTTTGCAGGGTATGAGTTACTTTTTGAGGCATATAAGGTGGCGGTGAAAGACAAGTACAGGTTCGGGACTTATGGTGATGCTATGCTGGTATTATGAAAAGAACGGTGCAACGGTGCGACGGTGCAACGGTGTAACGGTGCAACGGGAAAAATGCTAAAGGCTGATTAACTGTTCAGGTCATAGGATCCATTAAAAAAGTTATCTAAAAAGACACGGGGCACCTGCAGGCCCATAATATGTTGACCGGGTGAAACAATCATCCGGTTTTTTTCGTTACACAATCGTTGTTAATGATTATTCTTTGTCTGGTGATAAAATACCTGTTTGAAACCTGAAATAATTTATATTTTTAGATGTATATTAAACGCGGTTGCATGGGTGCAACCATTTTGGAAGGGAGTATGTCTTGAAAGAGACAATGATAAGTCCGTTGATTTTTGATGAACGGGCATTATATATAAGACAGAATTGCAACCGGCTTTAAAATAGTTATTAGGGTCGGAAGTATATTTTTTTATTTTAACGAAGCATTTAATTGAGATTGTCTGTCGGAAATATTAGATTGAGGATCAAGTTGTTATTCAACAGGTTGATTAGGCAGACATTTAGACTATTGTTACTTGTTGCTGGTTGCTGGCTGTTGGTTAACTCCTCACTATCGGCACAGACAAACGGAGACTACAGATCTGTTGCAGATGGCAGCTGGACTACCTTGGCAAATTGGCAACGGTATTCAGGAGGTGCCTGGCTCATTCCTGATGCAGGACAAGGTTATCCGGGTCAGAATGGTATTCCGGGAAGGATTGATATTAACAATAATATCAACCTGAATGTTAGTCCGGCAAATCCCCTGGGAAATCTATATATTAACACTGGCACTCTTGAATTATCAAGCTATAATTTAACTGTTAACGGTACAACAAATATTTTCGGTACATTTAGTGACACTGATCCCAATGGCACGGTTATCTTCTATGGGAATATTACTGTTAGTAATTCCGGAATCTGGAATTCAGCTGCTGGAAATAGCGATCGTCTGAGGTTATATGCGAATATTATTAATAACAGCACTAATGTATCATTAACAAGAGTCAGGGTCTATTCAAATGTGACATTATCAGGTTCGGGCGATATAGACATATCTGAATATTTTGAGTTTCAGAATAATTATACTGTTACCAATCAGACAAAAATAACTATTGGTATAGGTCTCAATTCAAACAACACTTTTAATGCAACATTGATAAATGAAGGGGAACTGTTTTATGCGGGCACTACAGATTTATTAATGGGGACTAATGGTATCCTGAATGCGTCATCTGCGGGAAATACAATTGAGTATAATGGAGCCGGGGCGCAAAGTATAAAATTGCCATCAACAACTTACTATAATCTCACTACTTCGAATTCCGGAACTAAATCACTCAGAGGTAATACAACTATAAATGGTGATCTTACAATTGGAAGTGGAACAATACTTGATGTAACCGCCTCAAACTATTCAATCACTATTCTGGGAAACTGGGATAATCAGGGATCATTTAATGAGCGGCTGGGGACAGTTACATTCAGCGGAGGTAACTCGCAGACTATTAATATAACTACTGCTCCGGAAACATTTTATTACCTTACTATAAATAAAAGTTCAAATGAAGTAACACTACTCGATAATATTACTGTAAGGACAATACTGGATATTCAGGCAGGTACTCTTGCTACGAGCGTAAACAGTATAACCGGTGATGGCTCAGGAACGTTGAACATTGCTTCAGGTGCGACACTCACTCTTGGTAATACTTCTGTAGCTACTTCTGTGGCTTTTCCGACAAATTTCTCCGCCTATACATTAAATGCAAACAGTACAGTAATTTATCAGGCCAATACGAACCAGCCTGTTTCAAATGTAACAAGCTATGGAAACCTTATAACTGCCACATCCGGATCAAAAACCCTGCAGGGGAATATTACCATAAACGGGAATTTACTTATTGGTACTGGTTCAACTCTCGATGTAAGTTCCGGAAATAACTATACAATAACACTTTACGGTAACTGGGCCCATCAGGGAACATTCGAGGAAAGACAGGGTACCGTAATATTCACTGGTTCCAATACACAGACAATTACTTCAGCTTTTTCCCCTGAAGATTTCTATAATATTACCGTAAATAAAACCGGAGGTGTTGTTCAACCGGTTAATGATGCTCAGGATGTCCGGGCATATAATGGTGGGAGCTTATATATTCAACAAGGCACATACGAAACAAACGGCAGCGATCTTATTGTTACCGGCTCCACTACAATTGCGGGCAGGCTATCTACAAACAATGTCTCAGGAACCGCCAGCCTTATTAATGTCAGTTTCTCCGGAACAACAGGTCTTATAGGTAGTACGACAAATACAGGAACTGTAAATATAAGCGGCACTTTAGCTGCATCGTCCGGCAGTGGAACAATCGGAAGAGTGAACCTGAATGTTACAGGGGCGACAACTATTTCTGCAACACGCTCACTTACTTTTAACGATAATAATGGCATAAAAATCTTTACAGGGCTTGTTACAAACAACGGAACCTGGAATAACAGTGCCAATGAAGATATTACATTCAGAGGCGGCCTTACAAACAGTGGTACAAGTTTTCTTTCAGGTACAGGAACCTACAGTTTTACAACAAATACGCAGACCCTTAACGGTACAACTGCGATTACTTTCGACGGACCTGTTACCGTGAGTTCAACATTGAACAATTCCAATACAACGACAATTAATGGAATTCTTGGAGGTAACGGTACATGGACCAACAGTAACGGTTCTGTTCTTAATTATGATAACGCAACAGCTCCAATGTTATCAGGGACTTTTAATGTCTCCGCTAATTCCAATACAGTTAACTACACAAGAACAACAGGTCAGAATATTAGAGATGTAACTTACTTTAACCTCATTACATCAGGCGGTGGTACGAAAACTCTTCTGGGAAATACGTCAGTTAACGGAACCCTGACTATGACCGCAGGAAATATTGTTACGGGAGCAAATACACTTTTACTTAATAATTCCTCCGCTGCATCACTGAGCTATTCTTCCGGGATAATAGTCGGAAATTTTGAAAGATTTATCAATCAGACAATACTGGATTATCTTTTCCCGGTTGGTATTGCCGCTCAGATCCATTCTTTGACAATAAGGTTCCAGAACCTGACCTCCGGCTCGCTTCTTGTTAACTACACCCAAAATGATCCTGGCAATACTGGTTTACCACTTGTTGATAATGACGGTTCTGAGATCGGTGAACAGTATACAACAGGTTATTGGACAGCTCAGGCAAAAAATTCCCTGGCTACCTCAAATTACAGGATTAATCTGGAAGCTGCAGGATTCGGTCCTTATTCAATAGATACCTGGACAAGAGTAATTACACGCACAGGAACCGGACCATGGGAAATAGATGGTAATCACTCTGATGCGACAGGGACTGTAATAAAAAGAAATGGACTGACCAAGGGAATATCGGGTGCAGCTGCAGGAACGCAATTCGGAGCAGGAAGGCCAAAACCCAGAATAATAACCCAACCTGTTGATCAGATAGTATGTGAAAATGGTACAACTGTTTTTTCAATCACAGCTACCGGTTATGGAACACTGACATATCAATGGTACAAAGCTCCGGCGACACTCCTCGTTAACGGAGGTCAGTTCAGTGGAGTATCTACTAATAGTTTAACTATTTCACCTGTAGGTATTGGTGATGCAGGAAGTTATTATTGCATTGTAACAGACGGAAACGGGAATACCCGGCAAAGTAACTCCGCTTCATTGACTGTCAATCCCGCCCCGACAATTACCCTTGATCCGGTATCAGCGGTCTGTAACACAGTAAACAGCTTCAATCTGCCATATTCGGGTACTGCCAATAACCCCACAACTTATTCAATTACAACAGGCACTCCGGCTATGCCGGGATTTTCACCAGTAACTGATGCCGTTCTTTCAGGATCGCCGATAACTGTAACAATCCCAACAGGCATAGCTGAAAATAACTATCAGTTTATAATAACTGTAAAAAACGGCAATGGATGTGTTTCGACTGCCAAGAATTTTACTGTAAATGTTTATGAGAATCAGATAGCAAATGCAGGACCAGACCAGAATATCTGCGGAGCTCTGACATCAGTATTTGCAGGTAATGTCCCTGCAAAGGGAACCGGTACCTGGTCCCTTGTTAGTGGTCCCGATCCCTCTCCGACATATGGGAATATTAACAGTGCTACATCTTCAATTGCTGTTGACTATTATGGTACTTATACTTTCAGATGGACATTAGTTAACGGAGCCTGTCAGACTCAGGATGATGTTGTAATAGATTTCAATGAAGATCCGGCAGGAGCATCAGCGGGGTCAGATGCCACAGCGGCGTGTGCTGCACTGACGATAACACTTGATGGTACGGCACACTCTTACCAGGCGGGGAGTGAACATTCAGGTTCGACAGGCACATGGCTTTATGTAAGCGGCCCTGATGTAACGCCGACCTTTGCAGATGCAAATAATCCTGACACAGATGTGACGGTAGATCTGTACGGGACCTATGTTTTTGAATGGAGAGAGACAAACGGCAACTGTACACGCAGCGACCAGGTAACAATAGACTTCAATGAAGATCCGGCAGGAGCATCAGCGGGGTCAGATGCCACAGCGGCGTGTGCTGCACTGACGATAACACTTGATGGTACGGCACACTCTTACCAGGCGGGGAGTGAACATTCAGGTTCGACAGGCACATGGCTTTATGTAAGCGGCCCTGATGTAACGCCGACCTTTGCAGATGCAAATAATCCTGACACAGATGTGACGGTAGATCTGTACGGGACCTATGTTTTTGAATGGAGAGAGACAAACGGCAACTGTACACGCAGCGACCAGGTAACTATAGACTTCAATGAACGACCTGATGGAGCTAATGCTGGTCCTGACCAGCCAGTCTGCGGTGTACTGACAACTAATCTTGCAGCAACGCCTCATTCTTATCAAACCGACAGTGAACATATCGGAAGTACAAGGCTATGGACGCAAGTCAGCGGTCCGGGTATAATTACATTTGTTGATCCGACATCACCAACATCACAAATAACTGCAGATGCATATGGTACTTATATATTAAGATGGACAGAAACAAACGGTAACTGTTCATTCAGCGATGATGTTGAAATTAATTTCGTTGAAACTGCTAATGCAGGTACCGACCAGCAGATATGTGAAATACTTAACACAACTCTTGCAGGCAACACACCATCTGCGGGTAGCGGAAACTGGAATATAGTATCTCAGCCTGTTGGAAGCACAGTTATCTTTGGAGATGCTTCAAATCCTGCAAGCACAGTCAGTGTTGATCAATACGGTGTTTATGTTCTCAGATGGACTCTGAGCATACCAGTTGGATCAGGTTGCAACACATATGATGATGTTGAACTTTGGTTTGATCCAAAACCTTCGATAACTGCAGTTAATGATACTATATGCAATGATACGTTTACAAATATTACTCCTGTCTCATCAACAACACCTGTAAGGTATGGTATAAGATATACCTGGACAGTTGAAGATGTGGATAATATTATAAATGGTGAAACTCCTTCCGCCGGCAATGGCCTGACACTCGGGGAATCGATCATCCAGCAGCTAAACAACCCTGATAATGCAGCACACAAGGTTATTTACCATATAAGACCATGGACAATCAGGAGCGACAATTCTCTGCATTGCATGGGTGATGAGATCAACATAGATATCTGGGTTGAACCAACACCGAGATTAAATGTCACTCCTTCGGATAGCGTGATCTGCGATTCAACCACAGTCACTTTCAATGTTTCAGACCTAAACGGCATAACCCTGGGAAGCAAGGTATATTTACTTTCTACCGATTATGATCCTCTGAAAGTTACGGGAGTCGAGCCAGATGGTGAAAAACCAGCAGGGACCGATTTTAGTGACCAGCTGATAAATCTGACAAATGAAATTCAATCAGTCCAGTATCGTTTCAGGGCCAGAATTAAAGATCCAGGGGTTGATTGTGAAGCAGGTACAGACACTACTATTATAATATATGTACAGCCGACAGCAAGACTCAGTGTAAGCATAGCGGATACGATAGTATGTGACTCGACGACCATCACGATCACAGTGAATGATCTCAACGGCAATGTGCACCCGGGTACGACAAAGGTCTACCAGCTGACGACAACAAACGTTGGAGGGGTACTGGGAGTACAGCCCACAGGGGAATATTCAGCAGGAGAAGATATCACAGATCAGCTTATCAACCCGACGAACAGTGTACAGGAAGTTATCTATCACTTCAAGGCAAGGATAAAGGATGGAAGGCCGGGTCATGAAGGGTTCTTCTGTGACCAGGGAGGAGACACAACGATAACGGTATATGTACAGCCGACAGCAAGACTCAGTGTAAGCATAGCGGATACGATAGTATGTGACTCGACGACCATCACGATCACAGTGAATGATCTCAACGGCAATGTGCACCCGGGTACGACAAAGGTCTACCAGCTGACGACAACAAACGTTGGAGGGGTACTGGGAGTACAGCCCACAGGAGAATATTCAGCAGGAGAAGATATCACGGATCAGCTTATCAACCCGACGAACAGTGTACAGGAAGTTATCTATCACTTCAAGGCAAGGATAAAGGATGGAAGACCGGGTCATGAAGGGTTCTTCTGTGACCAGGGAGGAGACACAACGATAACGATTTATGTTGAACCTACACCAAGAGTAAATGGCTCTGTAAGCAGTGATACAATTTGCAATAATACTTCAATAACATATACATTATCATCTCCCACTGTACCATATTTTGGAACCGGCAGCCTGAGATTCAATGTAAATATTGTCAATCCATATTCCGAAATATCAGGATATTCTAATCGTGCTGACCTTACACTGGTAAGTGCAATAACTGAGACACTCATCAATTCAGGTGATACTGCAAGGATGATAATGTATATAATCAGACCTGCAACAACTGATATCTCCGGAGCACAAAAATGCGGTGGCATAAATGATACAATAAGGGTATGGGTTAATCCGACACCAAGAGCTACTCCGGTAAATCTGGCTCCTGCAATATGTTATGGAGGAACCACTCAGATAGTACTTGAATCACCCACTGTAATGACCAAAGGAAGTATTTTATTCGATTATACTGTCAGCAAGACAGGTGGTTCAAGCATAGGAGGGGACATTAATCCGGATGCTGGCCTGACTGAAGGACAGGCAATAGCCCGCACATACACAAATAAAGCAGACACGATTTATTCTGTTTACTTCTCTATAGTGCCAAGGAATAATATACTTGTTTGTGCTTCAGGGAATCCAAGTCTGCATCAGGTAAGAATACATCCTCACCCACTTGATACAATGTATTTGTCAACTCCATTTACCTGTTCAGGCGGGACAGACGGTGTAATGACAGCAATACTTTCAAGAGGCTCCAAGCCTGATAGCATTCACTGGCACAGGCCTTCATTCCTTGGAGATACAATATACTACACATCAGCTAACAGTACGAATCTGAATATTCGTTATGCAGGACTGTATTCAGTGACTGTTCATGATAGCCTCAAATGCAGTTTTAACGTTGTTCCTCCTCTCTTTGTTTCCGGAGCTATATTCCAGACTATATTGTCAGTAAGTGATTATCCTACTGGTTATGGTTTGACATGTCCGGGGGCAAGTGATGGAACAATTCTTATGATGGAAGACAACTCTTCAACAGCTACCGCTCCATTTGAATTCTGGCTGGTCCGTAATGGAGCTGACACTGTACTTCATGATACAATTTGGACAAAAGGGACAATCTATTATGCGAATAATATGGCTGCCGGTCAGTACAGTGTGTTTATCAGGGACATAAATAATTGTTATAACGGGCTTTATCCCGAGATCACTGTGACAGAACCAGATGAAATTTCTGTTACATTCGGCAAAAAAATATTTGAGGGCGGATACAATGTTTCATGTAGGGGCTATAATGATGGTCAGGTATGGGTAAGTTCTGTAACCGGAGGTAATCCTGGCGGGTATAAATATAAATGGTATACCTATGACGGAATGATAACTGGTCCAGATACCCTTGACAGGCTGGACAATATACCGGCAGGTACTTATTATCTTTTAACAACAGACAGATATTGCACTAAGCTGGATAGCGTGACTCTGACACAACCAGATGGCATGAATCTGGCAGAATTTAAGTTGTCTTACACACCTGATTCACTTTTCAATATTTCCTGTAACGGGGGCAGCGACGGAAGCATCGATATTACAATAACAGGTGGATCAGGAAATTATACCTATTTCTGGACAGATTCAGCTTCCTTCAGCGCAACTACCCAGGATATTTCAAATCTGGCTGCCGGCACATATGTATGTGAAATTAAAGATGTCAACGGATGTATATTAAGGCTGCAGCCTTCAGCCACTTTACCGGCATTTACTCTGTCAGAACCCGCTCCTTTAAATATCACTTCGGTTCTGTCTGCGTCTCCTGCGGGTTCCTTCAACATTAACTGTAATGGCGGAACAGGATCAATTGATATATCAGTTACTGGTGGCAGTGAGGGCTCTTATATATATAACTGGAGTGCATCTGATGGAGGTTCAGGGATAGTGGACGGACAGCAGGACCAGGCATCTCTGGCTGCCGGCAGGTATCATCTTGAAGTTGAGGATATGTACGGCTGCCTGGCGGTTTATGATACTAATCTTTCGGAACCGGACGAGTTATCTTCAATCATGGAACCCAAGAATATTACCTGCGGAGCTGTCGGACTTGATAATGGATCCATCGATCTTACAGTATCAGGAGGTGTAGCTCCTTATACCTTTATGTGGTCAAATGGAATGGCAACTGAGGATATTTCAGGTCTTTCTGAGGGCATGTATATTGTAACAATCATGGATGCAAACAATTGTATCCATATTGATTCTGCAAGGATAGCACTGCCTCCTCCCATAACTTTCACAACAACTTTGTCGGATCATAACAGCTACAATGTCAGTTGCAATGGATATTCAGACGGAGCAATAGATATTACACTTACAAGCGGGCTGGCCCCGTATGTTTTCAGCTGGACAGGTCCTTATGGCTATACCTCCATATCAGAAGATATAAGCGGGTTAAGAGCAGGAGAATATATTGTCTCAATCACTGATGCCAATCTGTGTACTGCGTACGATACTATAGTACTTACTGAGCCGGGCAGACTTGGAATTGATGTTACATTATCAGAAAGTTTTGCAGGAGGCTACCAGATAAATTGTGCAGGAGACAGTACAGGTTCTATTGAAATTAAACCGGTCAACCAGTCCGGAACTGTGACATATCTGTGGACCGATGGCAATACCTCGGCATTGAGGTCAGGACTTCCGGCAGGCAGTTATAGTCTGATAATTACTGATTCAAACGGTTGCCATGCCGATACAACTCTCACATTATCAGCTCCTGATTCAATCAGAACACAGTTTAACGTCACTCAGCCATGGTGCACCGACAAACCGGACGGATCAATAGAACTAATTGTTACCGGAGGAGTACCGGGAGCTGATTACAATTATCTCTGGTCGGATAATTCGAAGACAAAGGATCTGTCTGACATTCCAAGCGGATGGTATTCTGTTGTGGTGACGGATTTGAATAGCTGCAGTGTGAGAGATTCTGTCTTTGTTGAACCGCTGAATATATCCTGCTTAATAATTCCAAATGCCATTTCGCCGAATGGAGATCTCATTAATGATTACTGGAATATCGGTCTTAAAGAACTATATCCGGAAATAGAGATCAAGATATTCAACAGGTGGGGTGAAGAGATCTGGAGATCGGCCAAAGGATATCCTGATCCATGGGATGGAAGGAGCAAAGGATCACTGCTTCCAATTGATTCGTACCATTATATAATAGATCTTCATAACGGAACTAAACCAATTTTAGGAACAGTGACTATTGTAAGATAATAATTCAATACTTTTAAGACCTGTGAGAAGGCTTGTTTACATAGTTTTATTAAGTGCTGTCAGCATAGCTGCGAAGGGACAGCAATTGCCTCTTTACAGTCAGTATCTTTACAATAAGTTCCTTATCAATCCCGCTGTAGCGGGAAGCGATGGATATACAAGCGTCAATCTTACTGCGAGAGAACAATGGGTAGGTTATGAAGGTGCCCCAAGGACTTTTTCATTCAGCATGCAGACAAGGATGCTTAAGAGAAGTTATATCCTTAAGCAAACCAATGCCAGGAGACTCATATACAGGCCAAAAACTGACGGAAGGGTCGGGCTTGGCGGATATGTTTTCAGCGACAGGAATGGGTTGGTTCACAGGACCGGGGTACAGGTTTCCTATGCTTATCATCTCTGGCTACGAAACACGACTCAGCTGTCAATGGGACTTGCATTTACAGGCTATCATTATAAAATTGATGAGACACAACTGGACTTTGAGGATCCGAATGAGCCCTGGCTGAACAGCGATCTTCGTGTAGGGATCTTTGTCCCTGATGCTATCTTTGGGGTCTATCTGCTTAATCCCAGGTACAGTGTCGGATTTTCTGCAGACCAGCTCTTCGAAGCTTCCGCAAAGATCGGAGATCATGCATACAAAAATTTCAAACTTTACAGACACTATTATCTTTTCGGATCATACAATTTCGTCCTGAATACAAAAATGGATATTGAACCTTCTTTTATTGTTATGATGTCGGACCAGTTGAAACCCCAGGCTGATATAGGACTCACATATAATTATGATCAGGGATTCTGGGCAGGTCTGGCTTATCGTACAAGTGGTGCTTTAATTGCTAATGTCGGGATAAGATATACAAACATTTTCATAGGATACGCATTCGATTTTACCCTGAACGAAATACAAAGGATCACCTATGGCACCCATGAATTCACGATGGCTTTGAAATTCGGGGATAATGCAAGAAAATACCGCTGGCTTGACAGGTATTGATTCCGGGCTATTTACCCAGAATATAAATCATTGAGCTTCTTCTTTCTTTTTTAAATGCTGAAAGGAGTGAAAACCAAATACCTTTAATTATCCCTGAAATAAAATACAACCCGGAGGATCGGTACTTCTCGCTTAGCGTTGATATATAAAATACATCTAATGGCAAGCTGAGCGTATCTATAAGAGTAAAGCCGGACTTTTCTGAAAACGCCCTGAATGTATCAGGATTAAAATGCCAGAGATGCCGTGGTACATCCCATGCTCCCCAGAATTCCCTGTAGTACTGTGCATCACAGGAAGCAGAATTGGGCAAGGCAAGGACACATACACCTTCCGGTTTTAGAAGACGTTTTATTTCGCCTGCGTATTTAAATGGATCCTGGAAATGTTCAAGTGAATGCCATAAAGTAATACAATCAAAACTACCGGAGGCAAGAATAGAAATTTGAGCCGGATCGAAGATTTGAATATCAAATTTTTGTGATGATTCTTCCCGGGCTTTCATGTTTATCTCAATTCCGCTTACCCTCCATCCTTTAACTTTCATAAAAGAAACAAAATGTCCGGATCCGCTCCCTATATCGAGCAAAGTCCCCGAATTTAATCCCGAAAATCTTTTGACGATCCCGAGTTTTCTATTAAGCATTAAAGATCTTACGATCCTGTAAAGCAAAGCCGATAAACTTCGCGTTCTGTCATTATGTGATAAGTACTCTTCTGATTTATAATAGTCAGAGATCGCATTTTCACCGGGATGGTCCTGGGTAAAAAGGAAACCGCAATCATCACAACGGAAAATATCAAATTCCTCCTTACTCAGGAAATGGTCTTTTACCCTCAGGTAACTGTCAGTTTTTTCCGACAGGCACAAAGGACACTTATCATAATGCACCGGTTTCACTGTTTCTTCTTAAGTTTCCACAAAACTGAACCTGCAAGAAGCAGGATCAGAACAAGTGAACTGGCCAGTGATACTCTGTTTCCAGTATAGTAAGAATCAGGTTCAAAGGAATATTTTATTTCATGTTCCCCAGCCGGTACTATCATTCCCCTTAAAACGTAATTAACCCTGAAATAATCAGATTCTTTACCATCAATGTAACATTTCCACCCGGCGGGATAATATATCTCTGAGAACACTGCAAGCTTATCACTCAGGGCTGAAGATTTATAAATCAGCTCATTTGGTTGATATGTGGTCAGCCAGATCCTTTCACCTTCGGTGACCGGATACAGGGAATTGCTTATTTGCTGACGGAATATCTGATTAACAACTGCTTCATTTTTCGGATCAATTGTCATGAAAGTTGTAATTTCCCCGTTTGCATCTTCTACAATAACAGGTCTTTCAACAAACCAGGCATTCCCGAGGGCATTCAGGTTCTCCAGAGGGGCAGCATCCGGATTATAAATTATATATTTGGCATTCAGCATATTAAGTGTTTTAGTGAGACTTAATATGGGCGCCAGTTCACTTATTGATTTTGCCTTTTCAAGAGTTGATCCAATAAGCAAACACTCTCTGTAAAGCGCGGAATCAATTAGTTCCTGATACCTTCTTAATTTTGCTCCATGGTATCCGCCAACAGAAAAATGAAAATACGAAGTAGGTGTGTTGTCATTAAAAGTTGAGGCAGCCAGATTCAAAACTCTTTTATAGGAATTATCCGCCATTATTACCTTATCTGCAGTTGATGGAGTAAATACTTTTTGTATTGATGTTGGTTTTTCAAAACGATCGGCATTCAGATATCTTTTATCTGCTGTCCATAGATCCAGGATTATCAATGCGCCAAGAATGACAAGTAAATATGATTTTCTTAGTTTTTCATATACAAACCCGAAGAGTGCAGCTGAAGACAGCAATATTAATATGAGAGACCTTACAGTATCAGCCCTGAGCAAGCCTTTCCTGTCACTTATCATAGCACTTCTCAACCAATCCGGATAGGAATTTTCATAATCATTAAGAAAGGAACCTGCTATTCCAGGGATTATCAGGATCAGAAGCAGAATACTCCCTGTTATTATTGTTGCCAGCTTCAATCCCTTTATGATCCCGGCACGGGATATTTTATTTGAAAGGATATCCCGTAAAGCGAGTGCGCCAAGCAGCGGGACACAAAATTGCGCTATTACAAGGATCATTGTTACAGCCCGGAATTTATTATACCCCGGGAAATAATCGATGAACAGATTTGTGAATGGCATGAAGTGTTTACCCCATGAAAGGAGTATGGCCAGTATAGTTGCTGCAAGTAACCACCATTTTTCACGGCCTTTGATTATTGTCAGTCCAAGTACAAAAAGAAAGATTATCACAGCGCCAAGATAATGAGGACCCTCAGTGCTCATCTGCGGACCCCAGTATTTCATTACCTGGTCTGATGCAGCAGCAGCATTGTTCTGTCTTAACACCCTGACTGTTTCCGAATCTCTTGAGAAGGGTGCCGTAGACCCTCCTTTAAAATTTGGAATAAGGAGATTCATTGTTTCACCAATGCCATAACTCCACTGGGTGATATAATCACGGTCCAGACCTGAAGACTGATTCTTATTATCCATTGATAATTCTGATCTCCCGCGGATGGAGTATTTGCCATATTCATATGTTGTATAAAGAGATCCGAAATTTATTCCTATAGCCAGAATTACCGGGATAAGAAGTATCAGAGATGTTTTAATGAATTTAGCGATCTGTTTTTCCCTGACTGAAAAAATGAATTCAGTGATTATGAATACCAGGATACAGATCATTGTATAGTATGTTATCTGAGGGTGGTTAGCCGTCATTTCAAGGGTCAGGAACAATGCTGTGAAAAGGGCTCCGGTCATTGCGTCACGCCGGTAGGAATAATATATCCCTCCGATAACCGGTGCCATGTAGGCAAGTGCAACAGCTTGTGTATTATGCCCGGCAGCAATGATCTGGAAAAGGAATGAAGACAAACCATAAGCCAGTGATCCAATCATAGCCAGCCATGGATCAACCCCGAATATCAGAAGCAGCAGGTAAAATCCAGACATGGTAATAAAAATTGCAGACACAGGCATTTTAAAAATCCTGAGAGTAGTATCGAGCTTTTTGAAGAGATTCCCGGGATACTTTGTTGATATAAGATAAGCCGGCATGCCGCTGAACATAGTGTTGGTCCATAACGCCTCCTTCCCGGTCTTTTCCCTGTAATCAATGATTTCCCTGCTGCTGATCCTGGAAACCATGGCATCATTGGCTCTCAGTACTTTGCCCTCAAGAACAGGGTAGAAATAAAGAAAGGAGATCAATGCAAATACTACAATTGCTATGATATGTGGTAAGGCTGAGTGAACTTTCTTTTGAATTTCCATATTCAGAAATATTAGATATGTCTCATAAATGACAAAAGTATTTAATTACCTCAGATAATGAATAAAGGATCATTCATTATATGTTCCCTGATTATTACCGATAGCACGTAATGATCGCAAGTTTTTCCGTAAATTTTTGATATTCATCCATTTGATTATAAATCCTTTGATCGCCTGGAGTTCAGCTGCTTCATAAAAACCTAATAAATACAGAATAAAAGGAAAAGCAGCGAGACAACCAGTTTTGATGAGGACCCTGATCATTAACGGGAGGTCTGTCATCAGTAATCCCGAAAATGAAAGCAGCCCTCCTGTCAGGAAAAGAAAAGTGACTTTCCTTAGTTCATATGGGATGAATAATTCTTTCTGAGAAAAATAGAAATTCATTAGCCAGTAGCAAATTTGGGTAATAATTGTCGCGAGGGCAGCACCCAGAATATCCAGTCTGGGGATCAGTAAAATATTAAGTATGAGATTGAGGATACAGGAGATAACCACGTTTATTCCGATGATCCTCGTTTTCTTTTTAATTATCAATCCATAGCTGCTTGTCTCCCTGAGATTCAGAAAAAAAACCGATAGAGAAAGTAAAGGCACTATATAAAAAGATTGCCAGTATTCTTTTGAACCTGTTATAAGCTTTATGACCTCAAATGAGAATAGTGAAATTACAAGTATCCCAAGCATCAGGACATAGGAGGAATACAAAAGAGTTTTTGAATAAAACCTCTTGTTATCAGGTGATTCCATTTTCTGAAGTACCAGAGGTGTCACTGCCATCTTTATCGAATCAACAATTACAAGCTTAAGAACTGAGGATATTTTGTAAGCCAGAGTGTAAATAGCAACATATTTCAGGACAGCTAGGGAGTTGAGCGAGTATCTGTCAATCACATTAAGCGCCGCTGCAGCAAAATTGGCAAGCAGTATCGGAAACCCGTAACGGCTCATGGACCTGATTACGAAAAAGTCAAAGTACATTCTGCAATTCCTGATAGTGTAAGGCAACACAAACAGGATCAACAGGAAGTTGGCAATGGCCTGCGCAAGGTATATTCCTTTAACACCGGTATGACGATAAATAATAAAATATATGGTTAAAGTAAGGACTATCAACAACTTGGATAGATTAGTTATCGTAAATAACAGGGATTTTCCCTGCAACCTCATCAGGGTATTAATTATATTGTTCAGAGCCTGTAATGCTGAAGCCAATATTATCAGTTTCAGGGTACTGCTCCAGTCGACAGTCTTAAAGATTGTGGTTGACATTTGTCTTGTCAACGGTATCAGCAGGAGGCAGAAGGCCACACTCACAATGAGCTGTGTCATCAGTGACATAAAAAATATCCCTCTCTGATTGTTTGTATAACTTTTATCCCAGTACCATCTCATAAGGCTCTGTGGAAGGCCTGACGCCATCACCGAGATCATTACCAGCCCTGTAATATCAAGTATTGCTATTATGCCGAAGTCATCAACTGAAAAGAATTCCGGATTCGTGTAAAGAGGAATAAGAACAAATCCGATAATCTTGACGGCTATATTACCCAAACCATATACTATTGTGTCCTTAGAGGTTTGTCTTATTGAATTTAACAAAGCCGCCATAGCTAATAAATATTATCGGATCCATTCCACCTGGATTTGAATTCGGGAGAATGGGTTATTTTTCAGCAAATACTATGTAATATCTTGGAAAAAACCTTCTTAATAATGGCCTGATTCCAATTTTCTTATCGTATGATTTCCATAATTCACTATCTTTTATTCTCCATCCTGTTCTTTCAAGAAGATGATTGAACTGCCTGACTGAAAATTCATGATAATGGCAATCATACCTGTCGTTATCGTTCCAGTATTCAGGAGCAAACCATAGTCTTAACGGAACCGAAGTAATAAGCTTCCCTTTTGCCTCACTGAGCAGATTAAACGGGGCAAACATATGTTCAAAGATTTCAAATGCAGTAATATTTTTAAAATCCTTGACAATTGAAAAATCGACATCCAGATCCTGACCGGAAGTATTTTGAACCTTAAAGCTTCCCTGCTGTCTTAAATAATCCGATAACTCGTTCGTTTCGCCCAGATCAAGAATGATATCTTCTTTTTTGAAATGCTTTTGCATGAAACGAAGAGTTCTGCCGAACCTTTTCAGTTTTACTTTATCCATCAAGCGATAAATGATCCGTCAAATTTAATTATATCGGTTGAATTGCCATTCGCCCGGATGATAAAAGGAATAAATATACCTGACGATCCTGTTTGACAAGCCTGATATTGCGAAGAATTTTAATTACTTTACCTTTACATTAATTTGAAAAGTATCTTATTTCACAATGTCAAGAATTGCAATACATCAGCCAAACTTTCTGCCATGGCTGGGTTATTTCCATAAGATAAGTCTTGTCGATTACTTTGTTTTTTTCGATGATGTACAGTTTCCCAGGGGTAAAACATTCGGTAACAGGGTAAAGATAAAAACCAACAGCGGCGAGTCATGGATCACTGTTCCTGTACTCTCAAAAGGTGATCTTCCTTATTTTAATACTATTTTGATAAACAATACAATACCATGGCAGCGTAAGATCCTCAAGACAATAGAGCTTGCCTATTCTAAAACACCTTTTTTTAACAGATACAGGGAGAGTTTTTCTGAGGTTTTCCTGGCTCATTATGACCGGCTTATCGATCTGAATGTTGCTCTGATAAGGTATATAGCCGGGCAGGCAGGAATGAAGACCACCTTCAGATTTACCTCGGAAATGCAGTTAAATGAAACCATTTCTGCTGAGGACAAGATCCTTGCCATTCTCAGGAAGCTTGAGGGAACAGTTTATGTATCAGGAAGCGGTGCCGGTTCTAAAAGATATATAGATGAAGAAAGATTCTCCCTGGAGAACATTAAAATAGAATGGCAGCATTTCTCATGTCCGGTGTACCCTCAGTTATGGGGCCCCTTTATTCCGGATCTGTCAATAATTGATCTACTTTTTAACTGCGGGGATAAGACACCCGAAATTCTTCGAAGTTGCTAAATCGTATCACCCGGCGGGCACTTCCCGCTTCATGATAAGAAGCATTGAATTATCTGTTGAATCAGTCCTTGTTCCTGTGGTTTTAAATTCATTCCTTTCGTAGAATCTTACTGCCCGTTCATTATCTTCCCTGACGGCAAGGCTTATTGTCCTGTATCCTTTGTCTCTTATTATGTTCTCAAAGAAAAGAAGCATCTTTTCTCCGATTGATCTATTCCGGTATTCTTTCCTGACAAAGAATTTATGGATATACGGGCCGTCATTTTTTAATGATGCAATAATATATCCGGTAATTTCTTCTCCCTTAAGCGCGACAACACTAAGCTCATATTTCTGATCCTTCTTAACTAAGAAATGCTCCTCCTTCCAGTATTCGTGTGGATAATCAGCAAGTATTTCAACGAATTCCGAAACCCTTGACTTTAAAAAATCTTCAGACAGTGTAGTTACTAGAATATCCATCGGATGACTTCAAAAACCTCAGCATACTTTACTCCTATCTGAGTTCCCCTGGTACGGGCAAGACTCATTATAAATTCTTCAGAAACGTAATCTTTTGATTTCTGGGAATTATAGCAATCAAGAGCCTGAACTTTTTTTGTGATATGTGTTTCCGAGAGTTTAATAAAGGACTGAGTGGCAAAATTGAGGTTGTTCCATGGCATCTCGTAAGCGAGGATTGAGGTCTTCTTAAAAGCTCTGAGCCCCTCAAGTGAAACTGTGCTGTGATCCTGGTGCAGGTCGTTTAAGCTTGGCATAAGGACCAGATCCGGCTTTAGATCATGATTCAGCTTTACCAGATCTTCAAGGATCTCCTGGCGGTGAGTCGCGAAATGACGGACCTGGTATTTATATAAAAGAAGATTTCCGGGTTTTATACCAAGAATTTTAGTTGCAGCTTTCACTTCAGTTTCAAGTATGTTCTTCGGAAAAGGAGGAGGTACAGATTCTTCAGCCAGAGAGAAAGCCGCGTAAAAAATATCACTTCCCTTTTCAATAAACTTAGCTATGCTGCCTCCACATCCGAATTCTCCGTCATCAGTGTGGGGAGCAAGGACAAGGATCTTAGAAAATTCTGAATTCATTGTTTGAGTTTTTGATAACGTTCAATAAAAGGTAAAGAAGTTTCTTCCCAGCAATACTTATGGGCTATCTTCCTGCAGTTATCAGTAAATTCTGCAATAAGTGACGGGGAAGAATGTAACAGTTCAATCTTTGCAGCAAGGTCGCGGGGATCAGAATCTTTTATTGATAATCCGATCCTGTTCCCTTCGACAAATTCTTTCATCATCTTCGCCTGGCCGACGATTATTGGTTTATTCATAAGGAGATACTGGTATATCTTTGTTGCGATTGAGCTGTTTACTTCGCGTGAAATAGCCGGAGGGACATGAATGCAAACATTGCTTGCGGCTATCAGGTACGGGAGTTCCTCCAGTGGCACAAATCCCAGATATTCGGTAAGATCAGTAACGCCAAGCTCATTAATGTACTTCAAAGGGTCATAGTACTTTCCTGTATAATGGCCGGCAAAGACAAACCTCAGGCCGGGAATGCGATCCCTCAGGAGTGGCAGGGATTCTATTATTGTATTCAGACCCCTTAGAATATCGATATGCCCGGCATAGAATATCACGAATTTATCACGGTATTTTTCAGTTAAGGCGCTGTTCCTTTTTGTATTATCAAATACCGAGGCCAGCGGCGTGTTGGGCAGAACAACAATCTTATCTTCCTTTATCCCGGTTTCAGAAATATAGATTGACTTTAAAGGTTCTTCAACGGTTATTACCATATCGGCATGCGAGAGATTCCTGATCTCATACTTTTTCCAGTTGCTTAGGGATTTGACTATCTTCCCTGTAACAGTATTGTAGTGAGCTGTATTTACAATCCAGTTACTGTAATACTCATGCTGGTCGCAAACAACAGAAATCCTTTGTTTTCTCCTTATACCGACTGCGATATCAGACAGGGGCAGATCATGAATATGTATTACATCAACATTATTTGTCTTTATGAATTTATTAATAGCATTTTTCCAGAACCACCTGTAAAAAGGAAGAACAAGATATGTGGCCATTATCTTGTTCCTTAATGTCTTATCGATGCCCAGCCGTCTTATCTCTATTCCCTTGTAAACCTCATGCCCCTTATGATTTCCGTAATTCAGACAAATCATTGAAACATTATTCCCTGCCATGATGAGAGTCAAAGCCTCTTTTTCGACCCTGTCGTCGGGAGGAAACTCACTGTCAAGGATCATCAGGATATCCATAGTCAACTTCCGTTATGATTCCAAATATAACTCTTTCCGGCCGATTCCGGCGGGAGCAGAGCCCGGAAAAGGAAAATCAGCAGGTATGTTATTACGCTTTTATTTGAAACCCGATTTCATCCTGAGGTACAGGAAATACTTTCGCCAGCTCATTTTCCAGAACCTTAAATTATAAGGATCAAAAAGTGAATTTCTGAAACTAAGTCCGGATAGTGAAAAGTCCGAAAGGTCAGTGTCCTTCAGGACAGGCAATCCTCTGAAACGGTTCAGAAGATTTGTTCCGGAGATCACTTCAGCACAATAAGGCTTATCAGCTATATGAAGTATCTCATTCTTCCGGTTCCATTCCCTGTCCCCCCTGCTGTAACATCCTATTATACGGCCGTCCCTGATACGTTCAACTAAGCTGATAAAATGATTTGAAAAACTATAGTCGATATGCAGCTTTATAAGGTTCCCAGGATTCAACATCAATATTTTCACGAAGTTAACCGCCATAAATTCCTGTTCATTGTAATTCTCCTGAATTTTCGCCACGAAATCCTTATGGATGATATCATCATTATCAAGCCTTGTTGTGATGATATAACTACAATCCTTATCGCACAGGGCAATTACATCTTCAGTGTAACGATCCAGGAAGTTTTTGTACCCATCTGCCAGGTAAATCTTTATGAGTCCTGAATTTTGCCGTTCCAGCTCAGTGAATTTCTGGATGAAATCCTTATTTGTTGAAATATCAAAATATAAAAGCCATTTAAAATTCACGGAAGTCTGATTCAGCACGGAAGGAAGACAATATTTCATGAAGAGATCTGTCCTGTTAGCCAGCCATTCATTGGCGGGGACCCCGATAACGGAAGTATTCTTTCCTCCTGTTACATCAGGGAATTTCAGGTTGAACCTTGTGATGATAAAATGATTGTAACTCATTCTTCAGGGCTAAAGATCGTTTGCTGATCATCATTAAAGATACTGCCCAGTTTTTGGCTAAGGGCTTTTCGTGAATACTCCGGATGAGGATCATGTATCTCTTGCCCGCACTTAATCATCTCCCTCTTGATATACCGGATAATTCCGTTAACATCATGTGCTTCAAACAAGCCCCCGGGTCTGCTTTGGCTGAGATGATATGCCGCATCTCCATCAACCGGACCGATATATAATACCGGTTTCTGTGCTGCGATATACTCAAATACTTTCCCCGGAGTGATTGCCCTGTTATTCCTGTTTTCAGGAATGATGATCAGTAGCAGGGATGATCTGCACATATACCCTATGGCTTTCTGATGATCAGTATAGGGGATGAATACAGCTTTATCGGTGCCAAGGATCTTTAATATTTTATCTTTAATACTCTCCGGCACAAATCCGACAAACTGAAGAAGGAAATCTTTTCCTGAGTTCATTATGGTGCCAAGCGCAGACAATAATGAATCTACCGGGTATGCTTCGGACAGGGTACCGGTATAATTAATTGTGAAACGTGACGGAAATTCATGTCGGACACCCCTAAAATCCTCTTCATCATAACCATTTGGCAGAAAATGCACTTTACCTTCGATCCCGGGGGTCTTTAATTTGAAATTCTCTGCCAGATTATGTCCCACTGTAATTATTTTATCAGCATTTTTCAGTACGCTTTTTTCAAAGTGTCTGTCGATCATTTTTGAAATGAAAGTAGGATAAAACAACTCATAATAGTAGATGTCGGTCCATGCATCTCTCAGATCTGCAATCCATTGAATGCCAGAGAATATTTTTTTCAGCTTAAGGCCGATAAGCTGGGATGAGTGTGGTGGACTTGTACTAATGACCGCACTGATTCTTTCCTTTAAAATAATTGAGACAGCCTCTTTTATTGCATGTCGGTTCCATCCTCTTCTGGGGTCTGGGATGAAAAAGTTGCCTCTTATGAAACGCGATAATAAACCTTTGAGTGATTTGTCACTGTTACTTGCGAATCCTGCGGAAGGGATCTTTGATTTGTCTCTTTTATAGAATCTGAACCAGTCGGTTGATTTTGTCTTGTATATTTTTAATACCCTGGGGATATCTTTTTCAAGTGAATAATCAAGAGCAGGATATGTTGCATCTGTTGGATCAACTGTAAGAATCACAGGTTCCCAACCGTATTCGGGCAGGTACTTCGAAAATTTTAACCATCTCTGTACCCCTGCACCACCGGCCGGTGGCCAGTAGTAAGTCACGATGAGAACTTTGTTCATTTCAAAGCTTCTTTAACAAGCTCGCAATGCTGACCTTTTCTGCTATAATATCTTTTAACTGAGATATTTTAACTCTTTCCTGCTCCATCGAATCACGATACCTGATAGTAACGGAGCTGTCATCCAAAGTCTGATGATCTATTGTGATACAATAGGGTGTTCCAATGGCATCCTGTCTTCTGTAACGTCTTCCTATCGAATCCTTATCATCATACTGACAATTGAAGTCGAATCTAAGATCGTGGACTATTTTTTCAGCTATTTCAGGCAGTCCGTCTTTCTTAATGAGTGGCATAACAGCCAGCTTTACTGGTGCAAGAAATGAAGGGAGCCTCATTACTGTCCTTGTATCGCTTGTACCATCTTCCTTTTTCAGTTCCTCTTCCCGGAGAGCTGCGGAAACGATATGGAGGAACATCCTGTCGACACCTATGGAAGTCTCGATCACGTATGGTATATATGATTCTCCTTTCTCGGGATCGAAGTACTGCATCTTTTTACCGCTGTAATTCTGATGTTGTTTCAGATCGAAATCGGTACGTGAATGGATACCTTCAACTTCCTTGAATCCGAATGGGAACCTGAACTCTATATCTGTTGCAGCATTTGCATAATGAGCAAGTTTTGTGTGATCGTGGAACCGGTAATTATCATCTCCGTAACCGAGAGCGGTATGCCATCTCATTCTCACACCTTTCCAGTGCCTGAACCAGTCAAGCTCTGTACCGGGCTGGACAAAGAACTGCATCTCCATTTGTTCAAATTCCCTCATCCTGAAAATAAACTGTCGTGCAACGATCTCGTTTCGGAATGCCTTTCCTATCTGTGCAATTCCAAAGGGGATCTTCATCCTTCCGGTCTTCTGCACATTAAGGAAATTGACAAAGATTCCCTGAGCTGTTTCGGGCCGCAGGTAAACCTTTGAAGCTCCCTCTGAGGTGGATCCCATTTCGGTTGCGAACATCAGATTGAACTGTCTTACTTCCGTCCAGTTCCGGGTGCCTGAGATCGGGCATACTATTTCGTTGTCGAGAATGATCTGCCGCAGTTCATTCAGATCTGTGGCATTCATAGCTTTTGAATACCTGGCGTTTATTTCATCGATTTTTTGCTGGTTCGCCAAAACCCTCTGATTTGTTGCTCGGAATTTATTCTCATCAAATGCATCCCCGAATCTTTCACGGGCTTTCTCAACCTCCTTACTGATTTTATCCTCGAACTTAGCAATATGTTCTTCGATAAGTACATCGGCCCTGTATCTTTTCTTGGAATCCTTATTATCAATAAGCGGATCGTTAAATGCATCGACGTGTCCTGAAGCTTTCCAGATTGTGGGATGCATAAAGATCGCAGAATCAATGCCTACTATATTTTCATTGAGGAGGACCATGCTGTCCCACCAGTATTTCTTTATGTTGTTTTTGAGTTCCACACCATATTGTCCATAATCATACACCGCACTTAATCCATCATATATTTCGCTTGACGGGAAAACATATCCATACTCCTTGCAATGAGCTACAAGCTTTTTAAAAACATCTTCCTGGGCCATATAACACTTATTAGTTGATAAATAACGGAAGGCAAAAGTATACTAAAAACTTTGGTTTTACAATTATTTGATGCGCCGCATCAGAGCTTTTATTTGTCCGGGTTGAAGGACAGATGAACTCCTTTTAAACAATCCCTGATTCATACAGATCATTTCTATTTGTATCTTTGACAGGGATTCCTAAATATCCAGTTATGAAGAAAAGGACTGATTTTCTGGTCATCGGTTCCGGTATTGCCGGACTCACTTTTGCGCTGAAAGCTTCGAAGTTCGGTAAAGTAACTATTGTAACCAAAGCCTGCCTGGATGATACCAATACCCGCTATGCACAGGGCGGAATAGCAGCAGTGTTCCGTGAACCGGATAACTTTGAAAAGCATATTAAAGACACACTCATAGCCGGAGACGGGTGCTGTGATGAAGGCGTTGTAAGAATGGTGGTAAGTGAAGCGCCTGAAAGGATCAAAGACCTTATAAAGCTTGGAGTTCCCTTTGATAAAAAGGAGGATGGGACCTATGATCTGGCAAAAGAAGGGGGCCATTCCGAACACAGGATACTTCATCATAAAGACAAAACCGGGGAAGCCATACAGAAAACACTTATGCTCCGCGTAAGGAAAGATCCTAATATCGAAATTTTTGAACAGCATTTTGCAATTGAACTACTGACCCAGCATCACCTTGGAGAAGTTGTAAAGAAGAATTACCCCGGAATAAAATGTTACGGAGCTTATGTGGCAGATCTCGTTAACAAGAAAGTTATTGCTTTCCTCTCTAAGGTCACTATTGTCGCCACCGGAGGTATTGGCAATGTATATCTGACAACAACTAATCCTGAAATTGCTACCGGAGACGGTATTGCAATGGTTTACAGGGCGAAAGGCACTGTTGAGAATATGGAATTTGTACAGTTTCACCCGACATCGCTGTATGATCCCGGAACCAGACCATCGTTTCTCATAACAGAGGCTCTAAGAGGATATGGTGCCGTTCTCAAGAATATGGCCGGTGAAGATTTCATGAAAAGATATGACAGCCGCGGATCGCTGGCTCCCAGGGATATAGTTACAAGAGCGATTGATAATGAAATGAAGATTTGGGGTGATGATCATGTCTGGCTGGATTGTACGCACCTTAGTCCGGAAGGATTGAAAGATCATTTCCCAAATGTATTTGAGCACTGTATTGCCAGGGGCATAGATATTACGAAGGATAAGATACCTGTTGTCCCCGTCCAGCATTACTCATGCGGAGGGATCAAAGTGGACATAAACGGCCAGAGCAGTATCGACAGGCTGTATGCCCTCGGTGAAGTGTCTTCGACAGGACTTCATGGAGCAAACCGTTTAGCGTCAAATTCACTTATTGAAGCAGTTGTCTTCGCTCACAGGGCAGCACTTCACTCAGGCAATCGTCTTGGTGACCTTACATTCGAAGAGGAAATACCAAACTGGGATTATAAAGGCACAACCCATCTTGAGGAAATGGTGCTGATTACCCAAAGCATAAAGGAAGTTCAGATGATAATGAGCAATTATGTAGGGATAGTCAGATCCGACCTCCGCCTTGAAAGAGCTATGGTCAGGATGGAGATCCTTTACCAGGAAACAGAAAGCCTTTACAAACGCTCGCTTATCTCAAAGAAAATATGTGAACTCAGGAATATTATTAATGTAGGGTATATTATTATAAAACATGCCCGGAACCGGAAGGAAAGTATAGGACTTCACTATTCAATTGATTATCCCAAAAAGGCAAGGACCGAACCCCTGCCTCCTGTAAGTCCTGTTGACCTAGATCATTGAGAATTTGAACTATGAATCATCTTGAATCGTCATTCACCGGGAAGAATGCTTTCTGGCGTTACCTGATAATGATAATTGTTGTCTTTGCCGCAACAAATACTATCGGGGCACTTCCCCTGCTTCTTGTAATGGGGATTAAAGCGGTTTCAGACCCTGATATCATTACTGAACTTGCAACTGATCCCTCCAACCTGGCTCCGCTTGGCCTCGATCAGAACATCAATCTTTTGCTGACCGTGTTCCCGTTTATTATCGGATTGCTGGCATTTATAGTACTTATTAAGCCACTGAATAACAAAACAACAGGAATTGTAATCAACGGTACGGGATCTTTCAGGTATAACAGATTCGTCATCTCTGCCCTTATCTGGCTGGCGCTTTCTGCAATTTATCTCTTTGTTTGTATTAAACTTGATCCTTCAAATTTTTCCATCAACAATGCCTCTTTATCTTTAATACCACTCATTGTTGTTGCTCTGTTGCTTATTCCATTCCAGGCTTCATTTGAAGAGATACTGTTCAGGGGCTACCTGATGCAGGGCTTTACAGTACTTTTGCGAAACAGATTATTCTCACTTGTCATGACTTCAGTACTGTTCGGACTGATGCATGGTCTGAATCCTGAAGTAGAAGCTTTTGGTTTCTGGACAATGATGCCCCAGTATATACTTTTTGGATTGATATTCGGGATCATTACTATTCTGGATGATGGAATTGAGGCAGCCATGGGTGCTCATACAGCAAATAATGTTTTTCTGCTGGTAATGAACACAAATGAATCATCAGCGCTGCAGTCGGAAGCCCTTTTTGAACAGCATAATATATATCCCTGGACTGAGTTCACGGCTCTGTTTATAATGGGCATTATAGTAATAATAATTCTGAAAATCATTTTCAGGTGGAAAACCTTTCCGGCCCTTCTCAGCAGGGTGGAACAAGGAACTAAAACGGATCAGATTGTATAGACGGATGTTTTGTCATCACTTCTGTAGTCTCCCCATTTTTGTCCCGTCTCCTCAATGATAGACTTTATTTCTTCTTCATCCTGGCAGGTGAGCAGACGCAACCGGGTTTCCTTGAAATTTGGCAGTCCTTTGAAGTAATTCGAAAAATGCCTGCGCATTTCAAAAATAGCTCTTTTACCTTCTTTATACTCAAGTGACCGGCGGAAGTGGAGCAGAGCCAGGTCGGCTTTTTCTCTGACAGTCGGTTCTGGCAGGAGTTCCCCGGTACTGAGATAATGTCGGATATCCCTGAATATCCATGGCCTGCCGACAGCAGCCCTTCCGATCATGATACCGTCTACACCATAGCGGTCAAACATCTCTCTGGCCTTTACAGGAGAATTAATATCTCCGTTACCTATCACAGGGATCTTTATTCTGGGATTATTTTTTACTGCACCTATTAGGGTCCAGTCTGCAGTTCCTTTGTATAATTGAGCCCTCGTACGCCCATGGATTGTAATAGCCTTGATACCAACATCCTGAAGTTGTTCAGCTACTTCTTCGATATTCTTGTGCTCTTCATCCCATCCCAGCCTTGTCTTAACTGTAACAGGCAATTTTACAGATTTTACTATTGCTGAAGTCATTTCAATCATCAGTGGGATGTTGCGTAACATTCCTGCACCGGCACCTCTGTTTGCTATTTTCTTTACCGGACATCCGAAATTAATATCGATAAGATCAGGCTTAGCTTCTTCTGCAATAATAGCAGCCTCGACCATTGCTTCAGTTATATGGCCATAAAGCTGTATACCTATTGGCCGCTCGAAATCATATATATCAAGCTTCTGAACACTTTTATTGCCATTCCTTATGAGACCGTCGGATGAAATGAATTCCGTATACATGAAATCTGCTCCGTTAGCCTTGCAGACCATCCTGAAAGAAGGATCAGTTATGTCCTCCATCGGAGCAAGGAATAATGGGTGATCAGGCAGCAATATATCAGCAATGGTCAAAATATGCAGTTTAAAAATAAGTCAGATGTCAGATGAGTTTTTTACAGTGCAGGATTAGCATCAACAGCCGGAAGCTCAACTTTCTTTATTTCACTTTTTCTTAATATATAAACCAGCCCATACTCCTCACATTCTCTTTTTCTTGTGTCATCGGGAAGTGAACTGAAATGAGCTTCAATTTCATTCCAGATATTCAGGATTATTTCATCGGCCTCTTTCCGCATATCTGCAGTCCTTTCGCTGAAATCCTTTGCCTTCTTGATCAATATCTGTCGTGAATTATGAACCTCGAGAAAGCTTTCAAACCTCACTTTAGTAACAGCGATCGTCGGATTAGTGACCGGGCTTCCGCCTTTTCTTAATCTTAGCTCTTCTCCCTCAATTATTCTTTTGCCCCATATTATAAGCTCATTTTCAGTAAGCATTAAAGGAACTTTCAGTTCATTTGTCGGCAATCCATAATACACCCTCGTCTCGACCGGCAGATCGCCCCTGTAAACAGCCATATTCATTACCCTGATGAAATGAGTGAGATAGGTTTTAGCTTTATGGAAAGCATCGTTGTACATTTTACTCTTCGTATTCTGAGAAGCAACTGCCAGTTTATGAAGCTGTATGTTATGTTCAAAAAGCGGAAGGAACTTCTGGAGCCTTAGCAAGTTTTTTGCTGAATAAGCCATTTCAGACGGAGGTGTCTCTTTTCCTCTTTCCAGGGCTGTCTTCATAGCTCTGATACGAGCTGAATCAGTGTTTGGTAATCTGCGGTATGGCATGCCTGAAAACGTGTTTAAAAAATGTTTATAACTGCTGCGAATATAATCAAATATTATTAATAACTATTGCCATTCGCATTTGAATCATTCTGATAATTAAAAATTTCACTTGTTGAGTATGGGAATTCAGAGTGTTAATAACCCCATTATTTAATTTTACGTACCATACTCCTGCATTGTTTCATACTTTAAATGGTGTTAACTTAGAAGTTTATTAATTAAAAACTACCCGGCCATGTTCACGAGTGATGTTTATAAAAAAAGAAGAAAAGATCTTCACGGCAAGATAAGATCCGGGATAGCAATATTCATCGGGAACACTGAATCTCCAATGAATTACCCGGGGAATACTTATCATTTCAGGCAGGACAGTGATTTTCTCTATTTTTTCGGACTTGATATCCCGGGATTTGCAGCGGTTATGGATTTTGATTCCGGCAAAGATCAGCTGTTCGGCAATGATTTTGACATGGATGATATAATCTGGATGGGTCCCCAGCCATCCGTTAAAAATCTCGCGCTTAAATGCGGGATTTTAAAAACAGCACCTCTTGCAAAACTGGATGATACAGTAAAGGAGGCTAAGGCAAAAAAAAGAAAGATACATTTCCTGCCTCCTTACCGGGGCGAAACCTGTATGACTCTCGGTTCGCTTCTCAGGGAGAATCCCTGTCAGATGAAAACACTGGCATCACAGGATCTTATCAAGGCTGTCGTTTCATTAAGGTCGGTCAAGGAAGAGCCTGAAGTAAGAGAAATTGAAAAAGCCGTTGATATAGCTTACGATATGCATGTCAATGCGATGAAGATGTGCCGCGTGGGTGTATCTGAACAGGAGATATTCGGAAAAATAGAAGGTATTGCCTTTGCCAGGGGTAACGGTACATCCTTCCCGATCATACTCAGTATTAATGGCCAGACTTTACATAACCATGATCATGGAAATATTCTGAAAAAAGGCAGGATGATGGTAACCGATGCCGGAGCTGAATCGTTGCTCCATTATGCTTCTGATATTACAAGAACAACTCCGGTCGGTGGGAAGTTCAGCAGTCAGCAAAAAGATATATATGAGATTGTCCTTAAAGCGAATACAGAATCGATCAAGGCTTCCCGCCCGGGATTATCAAACAGGGATGTGCATATTAAAGCCTGTACTGTCATTGCTTCGGGACTAAAAGAACTCGGGCTGATAAAAGGAGATGTTGAAGATGCTGTTTCAGCCGGAGCCCATGCACTGTTTATGCCCCATGGAATAGGACATATGCTTGGACTCGACGTTCATGATATGGAAGCCCTTGGTGAGAATTTTGTAGGATATTCCGAGAATGTAAGACGGAGCGACCAGTTTGGACTGGCTTTCCTGAGATTCGCTCTTCCATATAAGACAGGGCATGTCTTTACAATTGAACCAGGAATTTATTTTATTCCTGAGCTTATCGAAAAATGGCAGTCTGAAAATAAGCACAGGGATTTCATTAACTACAGCAAAATAGACAGATACAGATCAGTGGGGGGAATACGTATTGAGGACAATATCCTTATTACAGAAAAAGGTCACAAGGTACTTGGTACTCCCATTCCGAAAACTGTGGAGGAAATTGAAACAATCTGCAGGTAAATATTTTTATCAATGAACCGCCTTTTTGCAGTAAGCGACATTCATGGATGTTTCACGACATTCCATGAGCTTATTGTTAAGGTTCTTGATCTGAAACGGACTGATCAGCTCATACTTCTTGGCGACTATATCGACAGGGGAGAGCGGAGTAAGGAGGTAATTGATTTTATAATCGACCTGACGGGAAAAGGATTCAATATTGTTACACTAAGGGGTAATCATGAACAGATGCTGCTTGATGCATATTACGATCAGGAAGAGTTATCACTGTGGTTTTTAAACAGCGGGGAAACAACCCTGATGAGTTTCGGGATCAATGATATCAGGGAAATAGGGAAAAGATATCTTGATTTTTTCTCAGGAACGGTTTTCTATCACAGGATCAGGGATTATTTATTCGTTCATGCCGGATTCAATGATCTGCTAAAGGATCCTTTTTCAGACAATTATCACATGATCTGGGAATGCAGGCCTTCCTACTCCGGTCATTTTTTCAATGGAAAAACAATAATTCACGGGCACCGGCCAAAACATCCCGACTATGTGAGGGAGCTCATAATGGAACAGTCCCAGGTCATCCCGATTGATACAGGATGTGTGTATGGACCGGAATCCGGTTATGGTTATCTTTCAGCGCTGGAGCTTAATTCCAAAGAACTGATCTCCTTGCCTTTACTTTAAGATAAGTTTATTTTCAGAATTAATATCCGGCAAGAAGACTATATGCAAACCAAAGTACCGGAGCCTGTCCATGGAGATCGCCTTCAGAAGTCGGCCTGTTGAGATAGAAATTCACATCATTGCTCTTTGGTGTGCCGATGCAGACATTATTTATCTTCCCTTCACTATTAATATAACCGGTTAAAGCTTCCCAGGCTTTCAGATAAGCCTCCTGATATTGTTTCCCTTTCAGGATACCTTTTTTTGATCCTACTGCCATTGCATATCCGAACATGGCAGTTGATGAAGTTTCCTTAAAGGAATCTTTATTATCAATAAGCTGGTTCCACATCCCGTCCTGCGACTGGAAAAGAACAAGTGCATCCATCATCTTCCTGTACCCTGCAACTATTGACTGATAATGAGGGTTTTTCTCCGGAAGCTCGGTAAGCAGTTCAGCGAGTCCGGCAGCAACCCATCCGTTTCCCCTTCCCCAGAAAAATGGTGCATCCTCTCCATGATGGAATAAACCGTTTGGCTGTTGCAATTTTTTAATATAGGTATCTGTTTCGAGTGCAGCCCTGTCAAGGTAGATCATCCTTCCTGTGACTCTGTACGCCTGTATCTGTAACGATGCAATCATCCAGATATCATCGATCCAGTATCTTGTCTGCTTAGTCAGTCCGTCCGATAGTGGATCCTTCCACTGTCCGTCTGCAAGTTCAAGGCCCTGGTCAAGGAATTTTTTGTCTTTATTCTGGCGATATAATTCCAGGGGCAGTATTCCGTAAACATTTACATCGACATGATTAGCGGTGTTTTCAAAATTTTCATTAAGGACCCTTGAATAACGTTCGGTGATTTTCCGAAGCCTGTCTTTGTCGCCCAAAAATCCTGCAAGCCGGGCAGCTCCGAATCCGGCACATGCTTCGGCATAATGTACCGCCCTCACATCGCCCGCATTGTACATCATAAAATCAGGCCTGGATAACAGATCATCAATAACTTTCCTGCCTGTCTCTGCAGGATTTTTATCTGGCGGGAATTCTGTCTTACCGGATCCCGATGTTGAACAGCCTGAAATTAAACACAATATTATCGCAACAGTTAAAGCAGTTCTCATGATTATCCGATTTTTTTAATTATTGAACTGATGTGAAAGTAACTTTGATTAAAAATACTATTTTTATCAGTCTAAATTAAATAATATTCATTCATCATTCTAAAATAATCCTGATTCAAATAATCTGTTAAGATGAAAATGACAGTTACGGAACTTAAGAAGATTGCAGCCACATTAAGGCTGGATATTGTTAAAATGGTCGGAGTGGGCCAAAAGGGGCATCTCGGAGGATCGTGCTCATTAAGTGAAATAGTATCGGTACTTTATTTTTATAAAATGAAGCATGACCCGAAAAACCCTAAATGGCAGGAACGTGACAGATTCATTCTCAGCAAGGGGCATGCTGCTCTTATACAGTATGCTGCTCTGGCTGAAGCAGGGTATTTCCCGAAAGCCGAAATCGAAAATGTAAAGAAGCTCGGGGCGATGCTTCAGGGGCATCCTGATATGACAACTACTCCCGGAATTGAGGGGAACACCGGCTCACTTGGCCAGGGACTCTCGATGGCATGCGGAATGGCCGCCGGCCTGAGGATCGATAAAAAAAGCAGCAAGGTTTATTGTATCGTAGGTGATGGTGAGATAGCTGAAGGACAGATCTGGGAAGCCGCAATGACTGCTTCATATTACAAACTTGATAATCTTTATGTATTTCTTGACATGAACAGGCTGATGGCCACCGGACCAGTTGTTGAGCGCTATGACACAAATCCTCTTATTGACAAATGGAAAGCATTCGGATGGCATGTCTTTGATATTGACGGACATAACATTCAGGAGATAATTGATACCCTTGAAAAAGCCGAAGCAATTAAGGATAAACCAAAAATAATTATTGCCCGTACCATAAAAGGCAAGGGAATATCATTCGCTGAGAATGTCGCCGCTTTTCATAACGGCGAACTGACAAAAGAACAATTTGAAAGTGCATGTGCTGAGCTAAACAAAATTAATTAATGATATTATGAAGTTTCAAAACCCCAGACAGGTTTACGGAGAGACATTACTCGAACTCGGAAGAGAGAACAAGAATATCGTTGTGCTCGAGGCAGATCTCGGAAAATCGACAATGACCGTTCTTTTTGAACAACAGTTCCCGGAGAGATTTTTTGAAATGGGAATAGGAGAAGCCAATATGACTTCATTTGCTGCCGGACTTTCTCTTACAGGGAAGATCGCCTTTACAAACTCCTTTGCAGTTTTTGCAGCCGGAAGATCATTTGACCAGATACGTCAGGCAATTTGTATTCCAGGGCTGAATGTCAAAATTGTCGGATCAAGCGCAGGTTTATCAGATTTTGGCGATGGAGCTACACATCAGTCTGTGGAGGATGTCGCAATAATGTGTGCAATTCCTAATATGACAGTCCTTGTCCCTGCCGACGGGATCGAAACCAGGAAGATGGTCAGGAAGATGGTTGAATATGATGGCCCTGTATATCTGAGGATTAACAGGCATGATCTTCCCGATGTGACAAGCGAAGCAGAGGAATTTGTGATCGGGAAACCAGGACTTATAAGGGAGGGCAGAGATTTTGTCGTATTTGCAAGTGGCATAATGGTGTCCAGGGCACTCGCTGCAGCAGAAGAGCTGGCAAAAGAGAATATCTCAGTAAGGGTAGTGAATGTAAGTTCATTGAAACCGGTAGATGAAGAAAGTATAAAGAAACTGGCGGAAGGTGTTAAAGGGATTGTCACAGCAGAGGAACATTCAATTATTGGAGGTGTGGCAAGCATGATATCATTTGTTCTACGGGGATCCGGTATTCCTTTGATTCCTGTGGGAATTGACGACAGGTTCGGTCAGTCGGCTCATAACTATAATGAATTACTTGAAGAATATGATCTTACTTCTGATGCCGTGGTGAATGCTGTAAAAAAACTGAATGGCAAAAAATAAAAAATGAATCTATGAAAATGATGAAAGCTGTTGTGAAATATGCTGAGGCGGCAGGTTCGACTGAGATAAGAGAAGTTCCCATCCCTGAAATTGGAGATACTGATGTTCTTGTTGAAGTAGCTTACACAGGAGTATGCGGAACAGATCCGCACCTTCATAAAGGTACTTCAGCATTTAAGTTCGTGCGGCCTTTCATTTTAGGCCATGAGTTTGCCGGGACAATTGTCAAAACGGGCAAAAACGTAATAAAATTCAAGGATGGCGACAGGGTAACTTCCGAAACCCATGCCGAATATTGCGGAAAATGCATTCTTTGCAGGCAGAATAACTATCACCTGTGCCGTGAGAGAAAAGGTTATGGATTCCATGTTGACGGAGCTTTCACAAAATATGTCAAAGTGCCGGAAAGGATACTTCACAGGGTGCCGGACAATGTGTCGTTGAAAGCAGCTTCAATAACCGAACCTTTCTGCGTTGCATATAAATCCACAATCTCGAACAGTAATATAAATCCGGGCGATATGGTTGTTATAATAGGTCCGGGTGCAATCGGGATATTGTGTGCAAAACTTGCACAGATTTCGGGAGCTGCTGAAATTATTGTTATTGGTACTGAGGGAGATGATAAAAGACTAGCACTGGCAAAAGAATATGGTGCTACAGTTATTATCAATTCATCCAGAGAGGATCCGCTGAAAAAAATAATGTCACTTGGAGATGGTTATGGAGCTGATCTTATCCTTGACCTTGCCGGAGGATCCGCAACCCTGAAACTTTCAATGGATGCCGTAAGACCAGCCGGTCAGATCACAAAAATAGGATGGGGACGCCAGCCTGTAAATTTCAGTCTTGATCCGTTAATTGCTAAATCTGTCACTTTCAAAGGACATTTCAGTCATACCTGGGATGTCTGGGAAAAATGTCTTGTTCTGATGGAAAAGAAAATCGTCGATCTGGAAAAGCTAATTACACATGAACTGGGAATTGATCAATGGGAAAGAGGATTCGAAATGGTTGAGACAAAAGAGGCTGTTAAAGTAGTTCTGAAACCAATTTAATTGATAAAAAATAAAGGATATGTTTAAAATAGGATTTATCGGTTTGGGAATAATGGGTAAGCCGATGGCAAAGAACCTGCTGAAAGCTGGTTATGAGCTTACTGTTTTTGATATTAACAATGAAGCTGTAAGGGAGGTAACAGCTTCCGGTGCAAAGGAAGGTAAATCTTCGGCCGATGTTGCTGCTCAATCGGATCTTATTATCACTATGCTGCCGAATTCTCCGGAGGTTGAGCAGGTTGTCCTTGGCAATAACGGTGTACTTGCAACTGCACGGCCCGGGACTATATTGGTAGATATGAGTTCAATAGCTCCCCTGGTGTCAAGGAAATTATCAGATAAGCTTGCCGGGAAAGGAATTATAATGCTTGACGCTCCCGTCAGCGGAGGCGAGCCCAAAGCAATCGAAGGGACACTTGCAATAATGGTCGGAGGACCGGAGGAAGCTTTTAACAGGGTAAAAGATGTACTGTCTGCAATGGGATCTTCAGTTAAACTTGTAGGAGATATCGGCAGCGGCAATGTTACAAAGCTGGCCAACCAGATAATTGTCGCACTGAATATTGCAGCTATGTCTGAGGCAATGGTCCTTGCCACTAAGGCCGGAGTAGATCCGGAGAAAGTATATCAGGCTATACGGGGAGGGCTTGCTGGAAGCACTGTTCTTGATGCAAAAATGCCACTTGTTCTGAATGGGAATTTCAAGCCCGGCTTCAGAATAGAGCTTCACATAAAAGATCTTATGAACGTTCTTGATACAGCCGATGAGATTGATTCTCCTGTTATGCTTACTGAGAAAGTCCTGGAGATAATGAAATCACTGCGTGATGAAGGTAAGGCAAAGGATGATCACGGAGGGCTGATCCAGTATTATGAGAAGCTGGCAAAAATTCAGGTGAGGAAGAAACAATAGAATAACCTCAATAAGCTTTGTAATATTCCCTGTTCAGCCGGGCTATATTTGTAAGTTTGATCTGTTTCGGGCATTCTGCTTCGCAGGCTCCTGTATTGGAACAGTTCCCAAATCCCAGTTCATCCATTTTTTCAACCATTGCCCTTACTCTTTCTTTTGCTTCTATCCGGCCCTGAGGAAGCAGGGCAAACTGCGATATCTTGGCTGATACGAACAAAATTGCCGAAGCATTTTTGCAGGCAGCTACACAGGCTCCGCAGCCAATACAAATTGAGGAATCAAATGCAGCATCTGAGTTCTTTTTGTTTACAGGAATAGAATTGGCTTCGGGAGCGCTGCCGGTATTCACCGATATGAATCCGCCAGCTATCTGGATCTTATCAAAAGCGCTTCTGTCAACAATCAGATCCTTTACAACAGGAAAAGGTTTTGCCCTCCAGGGTTCGACCCAGATAGTTTCTCCGTCCCTGAAATATCTCATTGAAAGATGGCATGTAGTTATGGCAGGAACCGGGCCATGAGGATGACCGTTTATATACATTCCGCAGGAACCGCAAATGCCTTCGCGGCAATCATGATCGAATGCCACCGGATCCTTACCCTCCTCCACTAATCGTTTATTAAGTGAATCAAGCATTTCCAGAAATGACATTTCAGGGGATACATCGTCCAGCTTATATGTTGCGAATGCCCCTTTCGCTGTGGAATTATTCTGTCTCCAGATCTTCAAAGTAAGTATCATGTTCTTAGTTTTTATTCCTTTTTTCCCTTACTACCAAATCTATTCGCCCTAACGCCTTAATGCCCTAACACCCTAACACCTTAACGCCGTTGCCCCGCTGTGCCGTTGCACCGTTGTGCCGTTGCACCGTTGCACCGTTGCGCCGTTTATTTATAGCTCCTCACCTTCATCTCAACTTCTTCAAATTTCAATGCTTCCTTATGCAGGACTGGCTGGCTGCCTTCTCCGGTATATTCCCATGCAGCTACATAAGCAAAATCTTCATCGTTCCTCATAGCTTCGCCATCGGGTGTCTGATACTCTTCCCTGAAATGAGCTCCGCACGATTCTTTTCTGTTGAGGGCGTCAGTTATAATCAGCTGGGCGAGTTCAAAAAAGTCAGCCACTCTGCCGGCTTTTTCCAGTTCCATGTTAAGTTCTTTCCAGCCGCCGGGTATACTAAGGTCTCTCCAGAACTCATCCTGAAGATCATGTATCATTTTAAGCGCTTTGTTCAGGCCGGCTTCATTCCTGCTCATTCCCACAAGATCCCACATGATTTTTCCAAGACGCTTATGAAATGATCCTGCTGTTTGTTTCCCTTTTATTGAAACAAGTTTATCGAGTCGTCCGATTGCTTCTTTTTCAGTCTCTTCAAACTCCGCTTTGTCGGTTGATATGCTGGGAATACGGATCTGATCAGCCAGATAATTACTTATTGTATTAGGAAGTATAAAATAGCCGTCGCCGGCAGCCTGCATGAGAGAACTTGCTCCAAGTCTGTTGGCACCGTGATCTGAGAAATTTGATTCTCCGATTGCATATAATCCCGGTATTGTTGTCATGAGTTCATAATCAACCCAGAGACCACCCATAGTATAATGGCCGGCCGGATAAATCAACATCGGTTCATTGTAAGGATCACTGCCGGTAATGGTTTTATACATCTCGAACAGATTTCCGTATTTATCTTCAATTGCTTTCTTTCCCTGTTTATTTATTGCATCGCGAAAATCGAGATTAACGGCAAGACCCGTTTTCCCGACTCCGAATCCTGCATCGCATCTTTCTTTAATTGCCCTGGATCCCACATCACGAGGCACAAGATTCCCAAACGCAGGATACCTCCTTTCAAGGAAATAATCTCTTTGCTCTTCAGGGATATCATTAGCCGGCCTTTTATCACCTTTGTTTTTCGGAACCCACATTCGCCCGTCATTTCTCAGTGACTCAGACATTAGTGTCAGTTTTGACTGGAACTCATTCAGCTGAGGGACGCATGTCGGATGGATCTGTACGAAACTCGGATTAGCGAAGAATGCTCCTTTCCTGTAAGCTTTCCATGCCGCAGATGCATTTGAGTTTACGGCAAGGGTCGACAGGTAATATATTGTTCCATATCCGCCTGTAGCAAGTACAACTGCATGAGCCCCATGACGTTCAATTTCACCCGTGATAAGGTTGCGGGTTATTATTCCTCTGGCCCGGCCGTCAATAAGAACCAGATCAAGCATTTCACGTCTTGGGAACATCTTGACGCTGCCTTTTTTGACCTGCCTGTTAAGAGACGAATAACAACCAAGCAGGCATTGCTGGCCTGTCTGACCTTTTGCGTAAAATGTCCTTGAAACCTGCACTCCTCCGAATGACCTGGTATCAAGAGTGCCGCCATAATCCCGCGCGAAAGGGACCCCCAGTGCGGTAAAATGATCTATTACTTCATTACTCACTTCCGCTGCCCTGTACACATTAGCTTCACGGGCCCTGTAATCACCTCCCTTTATCATGTCATAGAACAGCCTGTAAACAGAATCACCATCGTTCTGGTAGTTCTTTGCGGCGTTTATACCACCCTGGGCAGCAACTGAATGAGCTCTGCGGGGAGAATCCTGGTAACAGAAAACCTTGACCTGATAACCCAGTTCTCCAAGTGACGAAGCAGCACTTGCTCCTGACAAACCTGTACCAACAACAATTATTTCAAGTTTTTTCCTGTTGGCAGGGTTCACGAGCTTAACCGACGCCTTGTATCTGGTCCATTTCTGTGAAAGAGGCCCCTCCGGGATCTTAGAAATAAGTTTTTCCATAGTGTAGAAGTTTTCTATCTGAAAAGCCAGATCGTTAAAGAGATAAATGCAAAACCGGCCGGTAATATGATTGCATAAACCCAGGCCAGAACATTAATTAAAGGAGTCCAAATCCTGTGATTAAGTCCTAGTGTCTGGAAAGCAGAGGAGAAAGCATGATAAAGATGCAATCCGAGTAATACAAAACATGTAAGGTAGATATAATTGTATGCCGGGATCTTGAAAAGAGTATGGGCGACCGAGTAGAAATCTTCAGGATCACCAGGGACGAAACCAAGCCTTATAAAATAAAAGTTGAAAAAGTGAAGGATAAGGAAAGTCAGCACTGATGCCCCTGTCCAGATCATGAACTTTGAGAAGAAAGAAGTCTTCGACCTCTGACCGCTCGCATAACCTACCGGGCGTGCCAGCCAATTCTGGATCTGTATATAGATGCCATAAAAAACATGGATAAGAATTGCTGCAATAAGAACAATCTCGATCACTTTGATTACAGGGAAGGTAGCCATGAAATGAGCAGCCTTGTTGAAAGGTGCAGGATCGCTTTTAAGGAGCATCAGGTTTATGACAAGATGGACAGGGAGAAAGAGCAGCAGGAACAGACCTGCAATCGCCATCACGAACTTCCTGGATATGGATGAAAAAAGGATCTTGTTCATTTATATTAAAAGTTATCAGGTTAACTGCCAGTGTCAGGGACTAGTCATAAAAATAAGATTATTTAATCACATTAACAATGAAGAATATCTATCCTGTAATATTTAATAGCATTACCTTTGCAGGAAAACAATTCAGATGGGTAAATATTTTCATCATAGTTCAGGAAAGTTATTTTATACCGATCATGGCAGCGGGATACCTGTGATCTTCGTTCATGGATATCTTGAGACTTCGGCCGTGTGGAGCGGTTTCGCAGAAGATCTTGCAGACAGGTTCAGGGTGATAACAACAGATCTGCCAGGTCATGGTAAATCTGATATATTAGGAGCCGTTCATTCAATGGATCTTATGGCTGGTGTCCTGTATGATCTTATTGTTAGCTTACATACCGGCCCTGTTTTTATGGTCGGTCATTCAATGGGAGGGTATGTCACAATGGCTTTCGTTGATAAGTTTCCTGATATGCTTACCGGTTACTGCCTTTTCCATTCACATCCCTTCGCCGATACACCGGAGGCAATAGCAAAAAGGGAGATGGAAATTAAGCTGGTACGGGCAGGAAATAAAGATAAGATGTTTCCGGAAAGCATATCTAAGCTGTTTGCCAGGAATAATCTGGAAAAATTTGCAGGTGCTGTGGCACGATCAGAGGAAATTGCAGCTGATATTCCGGCCGATGGTATTGTTGCCGTACTGAAAGGAATGATGGAGAGGCCGTCACGAGTTAAAATAATGGAAGAAGGTAAGGTGCCGTGTCTCTGGATCCTTGGCACCCACGACAGTCACATCAATTGCGATAAGATACAGGAAAGAGTTAAATTACCCTCAAATGCCAGAGTTGAAATTCTTAAGAATTCAGGTCATATGGGATTCATTGAAGAGAAAGAAATATCTCTGGACGTGCTGACTAAATTTATCAAAAATCCAGGATAGGGATCTTTATACACTGTCATCCAGAAACTGGATGGCATATTTAAGTGTACTATCAATCTGCTCCCATATAGGGTAAGCTCCTTTATTATCCAGAATATTACGTGCAATGTATCCTTTAAGCTGAACAAGGATGAAATCCCCTGATATTTTCAATCCGGAGGGATCGGGTTTGACAGAATTCCTGCCTGCATAATCAATAAATCCTTTCATCAGGTTCTGTTTGTCAAGATAGTTTTCGAGTTCTTTCGGATTTGTATATTTGTTCAGGACATCCCGGTTGTTTTCAGTATATTTTAATGCATACTGGTAGATCAGAGGTCTCACCTTTACAAAATATGGTGAGATCATTGATGTATCATAGGGTACGAATTTATCAGGCATTATTCCTCCTCCACCATAGACGGTCCTTCCGTGACTTGTGGAGTATCTGAGTGAATCCGAGAAATGGATGCTGTCGGATACAATAAATTCATTCCTGTTAAACCTGGTATTAAGATCTTCGGAATATTCCTCAAATCCATTATTATACGGTTTCTGGATCGATCTCCCTGAAGGAGTATAGTATCGTGCTACAGTCAGTCTCAGACCTGATCCGTCAGAGAAGGAAACGGGTTCCTGGACCAGTCCTTTACCAAAAGATCGTCTCCCGATAATTGTTCCTCTGTCATTATCCTGGATAGCTCCGGCAAGGATCTCGCTGGCTGAAGCAGTGGTCTCATCGATCAGTATTACCAGATTCCCGGTTTCAAATTTACCGCCACCTCTTGCCCTGAATTCATTTCTTGGCTGGGCTCGTCCTTCTGTATAAACAATAAGCTGCCCTTTGCCCAGGAATTGTTCAGCTATCTCAATTGCAGCTTCCATAATTCCCCCTGAGTTGCCTCGCAGGTCAACTATCAGCTGCGTCATACCTTCTTCCTTAAGCTGTGAAAGAGCTTTCATGAATTCATCGTATGTGGATAGAGCAAAATTGGTTATTCTTATATATCCGGTACTTGAATTAACCATGTAGGCAACATCAATACTTGTGAGCGGGATCTTGTCACGTGTAATATTAAAAGTAAGAAGACTATCCTGACCTTTCCGGAGGACGCTTACCTTAACTTTTGTTCCCCGCGGACCTTTTAGCATTGACATGACCCTTTCGTCACTGATTCCTGTGCCCGCTATCAGTGAATCATTTACATATATTATTTTATCTCCCGCAAGGATACCAATTTTTTCAGAAGGTCCATTGGGTATCGTGCTAATTATTAGTATTGTATCGCTAAGATTACTAAATGATATCCCAATTCCTTCAAAATTTCCCTGAAGTGGTTCGTTGGCTCTAATAAAGTCCTTGGCAGGAATGTAAACGGTATGAGGATCGAGTTTCTTCAGAATCGCGGGAATAGCTGATTCAATAAGGTCATTGCGGTTAACAGAATCGACATAACTGGTTTCAATTATATTCAGGATACTGTTTAGTTTATCACTTCTGGGTCTTATGCTTGTATGTTGCGGTTCATTGCTTTTTCTGGGGAGATAAAATCCTATCAGAACACCAAAAACTACTGATAATGCCAGCATTAACGGAAGTAATATGCTCCTGTTTGAATTATTGTTGTTCATAAATGTCATTTTCCGTATCAATATACACAATCTCTATACCTGCCCGCTTCAGGAGATCAAGGCCGTCTGTCAGCCTGTATTTATCGCAGTAAACAACTCTCTTAATGCCTGATTGAATAATAAGTTTGGCGCATTCCAGGCAGGGGGATGAAGTAACGTAAAGAGTGGAATTTTCACTTGAGTTATTTGATTTTGCCACCTTGGTTATCGCATTAGCTTCAGCATGAAGCACATATGGCTTTGTGACGTTATTCTCATCTTCACAAACATTTTCAAATCCTGAAGGCGTGCCATTATACCCGTCTGATATAATCATCTTCCCTTTAACGATAAGAGCTCCTACCTGCCGTCTCTTACAATAGGAATTCTTTGCCCAGATAAGTGCCATTTCCAGATACCTCTTGTCAAATGCAATCTGTTTCTCTCCGTACGGTTTTATACAATCATTATCTGCCATGATCCCTGTTGGTGCGAAATTTTAAAGTGAACAAAGTTAAATATTTAAAGAATCCTTGCTCTGAAAAGCATTGAAAATTTTATTCGGGGTGAACATCTGTTTTAGCGACCGTGAAGAAGAATTATTTATGTCAAGGCCTGAGGCAGGAGGTAAATAAATTCCTTGGAGGGCGATTCAATTTTATTATTTCAATTAATATTCGTATGTTTACAACATTAAGCAAATAGTCATGAATAAATCTCATAAATTCGATGAGTCACTTCAGGAACTGGCTGGTTTCTCAAAAGTAATTTCACATCCTGCCCGACTTGCAATATTAAAATATCTCGCGGAATCCAATATGAGTATTTCCGGGGAGATATCAGGATTCATCCCCCTGAGCAGGACAACCGTATCACAACATCTATCTGAGCTCAGACGGGCTGGATTGATAGACAGTGAGATTAATGGATTAAAAGTCAGTTATCGACTCAACAGGAAGACAATGAAGAAATTCAGTAAATCATTCAAAAAATTCTTCTCATTTTTGAAAGATTCTTCAACGGAACAGTAAGAATGATAAATTCATTTAAATTCAATGATTCCATTATGACAGATGAAAATAATATAGTAATGATTAATTAGTATCGCAATGAAAAAAGAAGAAAAAGCTGTCGGCTATCACAGAAAAAAATATAATTGTTCGCAGGCTGTATTTACTGTTTTTGGCCCGGATTTCGGCATTTCGGAAGACGACTGCCTGAAGCTGGCCAGTGCTTTCGGAGGAGGGATGGGCAGGAAGCAGCACGTTTGCGGAGCTGTCACAGGAGCTCTGATGGCACTGGGTCTGAAATACGGAATGGGATTAAATGATCCGGAGGATAATAAAATTGCGACTTATGCCAAATCCCGGGAATTCTTCAGGGAATTCAGGAAATTAAACGGTTCGATTGTGTGCAGGGGCCTTCTTGATGATCTTGATTTAAATAATCCTGATGATTTCAGGCAGATAGTTGATCAGAATCTGTTTGAGATCAAATGTGAAAAATATATGGCTGATGCCGTTAAAATTGTCGAAAGACTCATTAAATGAACATATAAAACAATTATTATGGAATCCGGTAACAGGTTGGGTTTGCATAGCCGGTATCAGAGTATCAGGTTTGCTGTAAATGGCATAAAAACTCTCTTCAGAGAAGAGAAAAATGCGGTAATTCAGTTGCTGATTTTTGCTATGGTAATCATAGCGGGATTTTTTTCCAGACTGTCAGATACAGAATGGATTTTAATAACAACAGTAAGTATGTTTGTATTTGCTTGTGAATGTTTTAATACTGCACTGGAAGATCTTTCTGATTTCGTGACCGGAGAAAAGAATGAAAAGATCAGGAAGATCAAGGACCTGGCAGCGGGTGGAGTCCTGATCTCAGCTTTAGGTGCTGCTATTACAGGTATGATAATTTTTTTTCCACGATTTTTAGACCTGTTTAATTGATGATTATTATTGAAATATTAAAACAGGAGGTTCAGAAATGAGTTTAAAATTGATTCTTCTTGCCGTATTTGGGATAGCTATGGCTCATCTTGAGGGAGTTGTTGTTGTTTACCTGAGGAAAGCGCTTGGCATACTTGATACAGAATCAAATAATGAAGCTGTAAAAACATTTCCTAAAAGATATTTGCAAATTGAAATGACAAGGGAAGCGGCAACGATTATCATGCTTCTTGTGATAGCATATCTAGTCGGAACATCATGGGTTGAAAGAGGGATATTTTTCCTCTGGACATTTGCATTCTGGGATCTTTTTTATTATGTATCACTTTATATTTTAATAAAATGGCCCCCGACCTTCAGGACAACTGATGTGCTTTTCCTTATCCCGGTTCCATGGATCTCCCCTGTATGGTTTCCGATAGCTGTTTCGTCAGTCACAATAATTGTTATTGTCGTCCTTTATATATTAAACATTCTTAATTGACCCCATCTTTGGTAATCTGATATAATCCACATTCATTGATAGAAAAGCTGCATATCACATCCAGGATCAAAACAATTTTCAGATCTCTTCAGTACAGGAATTATCGCCTGTTTTTTGGCGGGCAGAGCATTTCACTTATAGGGACATGGATGCAGAGAATTACGATGCCGTGGTTAGTGTATCACATGACGGAATCAACAGTTATGCTTGGATTGGTGAGTTTTGCTGGTCAGATTCCTACTTTTATACTTGCACCATTTGCAGGAGTTCTTACAGACAAGTTCAATAAATATAATGTTCTGCTTGTCACACAGATCATATCGATGCTTCAGGCTTTTGCTCTTGCAATACTTGCGCTGAGTGGCATTATAGAAGTGTGGCACATAGTTGTATTAAGCATTATTCTCGGTTCTGTAAACGCTTTCGATGTCCCCACAAGACATTCGTTCCTTATTGAGATGGTTGAGAAGAAAGAGGATCTCGGCAATGCAGTGGCACTTAATTCCATGATGTTCAACGGAGCAAGGTTAATAGGCCCTTCTATAGCAGGATTAATGCTTGTAACAACCGGGGAAGGAATCTGTTTTCTGATAAATGCAATCAGTTATATTTTCGTTATCATTTCCCTTATATTGATGAATTTCCCGAAGAAAGGACTTAAAGAAAAAACAGACAGTTTGTTGAAGGATCTACGCGAAGGATGGACCTATACATTCGGTTTTGCCCCTATAAAACATCTTATTCTCCTGCTTGGGCTTGTCAGCCTTATGGGTACATCTTATCAGGTACTTATGCCGGTTTTTGCGCGTGATATCCTTGAAGGCGGTTCTGATACTTATGGTTTTCTTATGGGATCGGCGGGCCTTGGAGCATTGGTTGGAGCATTATTCCTTGCCTCAAGGGAAAGTGTTATAAAACTAGGAAGGATAATTCCACTGGCTGCGGCAGGTTTCGGTATCATGCTGGTAGCTTTGTCTTTTACCCGGTTTATGTCATTGTCATTAGTGTTCATGCTCTTCATCGGAGCCGGTCTGATGCTTCATACTGCAGCCAGCAACACGATATTACAGACAATTACTGATGATGACAAACGTGGAAGAGTGATGAGTTTTTATACAATGGCTATTATGGGTACTGCCCCATTTGGAAGCCTTCTTGCAGGGGCCCTTGCAAAACTAATTGGCACTCCTTTGACAATAATGATCGGTGGAATATCCTGCATGGCAGGAGCATTATCCTTTTATCGTAAACTACCGGAATTGAAAAGAAAAGTCAGGCCTGTTTATGTTAAAATGGGTATCATCCCTGAAGTTGCCACCGGACTGCAGTCAGCTGTAGAACCTGTTGCAAAATCCACAGTCATAAACTCAAAGAATTAACTTATTCGATTATTTTTGAGAAATTTTTATTGCCAATTTTTCAGCATTTTATTATGAGACAGTTTCAAGTTTTGATCAGATCACTGATATTATGTATTGTTTTTTTTCATCTATCCTTGAAATCGTGGGCTGTTTATGATCCGGATAAAATAGTCACGGATCAGGATAACGCTCCTCAGATGAATGCAAACAATCAACCTGTTTATACTACATCCCGGCTGGTAACTGCAAAACCCGTTATTGACGGGAAGCTCGATGATGAATGCTGGAATCATGGAACATGGGCAGGAGATTTTCATCAGTGGATACCAAATGAAGGAGCACCACCCACATATCCCACCAAAATAAATATTCAGTACGATGATAAGAATATATATGTAGCCATCCGTGCTTACGATGATGAACCTGAAAAAATAACCAGGATGTCTACAAGCCGTGATGATTATGATGGTGATGTGGTTGGTATTTCCTTTGATAGTTACAGGGATTACAGGACAGGTTTTGAATTCCACATTTCAGCATGGGGCCAGAAGACAGACAATGTTCTTTTCAATCCCATGAGCTGGGATTCAAACTGGAATGCCGTATGGAACGGCAAGGTAGGCATGGAAGATTCAGCATGGGTAGCTGAAATGGAGATCCCTTTAAGCCAGTTGAGATACAGCAGGGAAATAGAACAGGTGTGGGGCATGCATGTCTGGAGATGGATCTCAAGGCTGTCGGAAGAGAGTGACTGGGAAATACAAACAAAATCAGGTCCCGGGATGTTATTTAATTTTGGAGAGTTAAGGGGCATCAGCGGCTTGAAACCATCACGAAGAATTGAACTGGTGCCTTTTATCCTGGGAGATCTCAATACATTCAAGAAAGAACCTGAAAATCCTTTCAACTCGAAGGGCAGAGAATGGGGCGGTAATCTTGGGCTGGATGCAAAAATCGGAGTATCAAGTAATTTCACTATCGATCTGACTGTAAATCCTGATTTTGGCCAGGTTGAATCCGATCCATCTGTGATGAATCTTTCTGCGTTTGAAACTTATTATGATGAGAAGAGGCCATTCTTTCTTGAAGGGCTGACTATTTTCGATTATGATTTCGATGATAAGAATCTGTTCTATTCACGCAGGATCGGACATTCTCCTTCACAATCAATCAGCCCTGGTGCTGACTATTACGTTGATGCACCGGACATGACTACCATTCTGGGCGCTGCAAAGTTCAGCGGCACAACGTCAAAAGGACTATCAGTGGGATTGATCCAGAGTATTACTGCAAATGAATTCACAAGAATAAGTGACCCCGAAAGGAACATCGAGAAAGTCAAAGTAGAACCTCTTACAAATTATACTGTCGCAAGGATTAAGAAAGGTTATAAAGCCGGGAATACTGTTGTCGGAGGTATGCTTACATCAACTAACAGGTTTATAGATTCTGATAATCTCGACTTCCTTGTGAGGGATGCCTTCACTGGCGGCCTGGATCTGAGGCATCACTGGAAAGACAAGGAATTTTATGTTGATGCCAGGCTTCTGGGCAGTTACCTTGAAGGAAGCGATATAGCAATAAACAACCTTCAGCGATCTTCAGCACGTTATTATCAGCGTCCCGGAGCTGACTATCTGGATTATGATCCAAACAGGACCAGTCTTGGAGGGTATGGCGGAAAAATAAAGGTCGGCAAAGGTTCAAAAGGACTCTGGAAGTATGCAACTGACTTAGCCTGGGTCTCGCCAGGACTTGAATTAAATGATCTTGGTTATCTGAACCAGGCAGATGAGATCCGCCAGGAAAACGAACTGGAGTACTTTATAAATAAGCCTGTGTCAATTTTCAATACTTTCTCGATCGAACTGGAACAATTCAACTCATGGAATTTTAACGGGAATTTCCAGGGGTCAGGAGGGCATCTTTCATTTTCTTCTCAATTCAGAAATAATTATTCTTTCTATGTAAATTTTATTATTGAATCTGGCGGTCTTGATACCAGGAAACTGCGCGGGGGTCCTGATATGCTGATGCCCGGTTCATTCACTACATTCGGAAATGTCAGAACGGATCAGTCTAAGAAGATAATTCTTGGCTTCTCTTACAGTTATGAGGCATTTGGTAACAATTCTGCCAGGAGTTTTGGATTTCGACCTTCGTTAACAATTCGTCCGTTTAGCATGCTGAAACTGAGTGCAAATGCTGATTATGAGGTAAATAAGGACAAGCTGCAGTATGTTACAGCCGTTGATTACCAAAGTGGACGGTATTTACTTGGTACTATTGATCAAAAGACAATCGGATTGACATTCAGAGCAGATCTTAACATATCGCCTGAATTCGCTATTCAGTATTATGGAAGCCCGTTCATTTCACGAGGGAAATATTCAGAGATAAAGCGCATCACTTCGCCAAAAGACAAGGATTTCAATCAAAGATTCAGTTTATTGAATAAAGTTACGGGCAATGAAAATATTATTAGCCTGGATGAGAATAATGATTATCTGATTGATTATTCAATAATGAATCCCGATTTTAATTTCCATGAATTCCGTTCCAACCTGGTAGCCAAGTGGGAATATAATCCTGGCTCTTTTATATATCTTGTCTGGTCAAGTGACCGTTCAGGCTATAATAAGCTGTCAGATGCTTCATTCGGAGAGTCTGTTGGATATCTTGGTGATGCACTGCCAAATAACATCTTCATGATCAAGTTGAACTACTGGTTCTCGCTTTAGCAGGTTTTACGGGTTCCCGGTTAATCGAAGACTATCATGCTTTGATCGAAGGTTTATCGTTGGTTATCAAAATTGCACCAGTTTTCTTTTGTAACTAAGGTTTTATTCTGCAATTTTACATCGTGAATAGTATAATGGATTGTGCAAAACAATCCTGATTGAAAAGAAATAATGAGTATACTTATCTGTGAAGATAATACCCTGGCAAAAAAGACCCTTTCGGTAGTAATTGAGAAAGCGGGATTTTCAACCGAGGCATCTGAAGACGGAATTGAAGCTATGCGGATGCTTCAGGAGAATGACTATGAACTTATTATTGTAGATATTCACTTACCATATCATAGTGGTCTTGAACTTGTGAAATATCTGAGATCAGATCTGAAGAAGAAAACTCCGGTGCTCATTGTAACAGCCTTCAGTGATATCCAGCTACAGCAACAGGCAGGCGAACTGGGTATTAACGGTTATATCGTCAAACCATTTAACCCTGCTGATCTTATCAGTCAGATAAGATCAATCCTTAATAAATAAAATGAAAAGTAATCAAGCTATATCACTTCTTTCCGGATTGGTAATTTTTCTGATTATTTGTTCAGATCCTTTGCTATCACAGCAGATAAATAACCCGGAAGCCGAGTATTCAAGAATACGTACCCTGGCTTTTGAGGGGAACTATTCAGAAGCCGCCGCGGCAGCAAGAAGACTGGTTAATGCTTTCCCGTCATATGGTGATGCAAGGATTCTGCTGGGAAGGATTCTAGCCTGGCAGAAGGATTATGAACAAGCGGCAGCGGTAATTGATACTCTCCTGATCCGCGAACCGGATAATGAGGATGCGCTGGCTGCCAGAAGAGATATATCGCTTTGGTCCAAGGAAAACACGCCTGTTGCAACTGATATAAGAGCAGGATATTCTTTTGATACATTTAAGGAACCTTACTCACGCTTCTGGCAGATCTTCAAGGCCGGAGCGGGTCACCAGTTTAACTGGGGACCTGCTGCGGCCGGGATCAATATCGGGAACCTGATAGCAAAAAGCCCGGATATAAATGCTACTGAAATGCAGTTTGAAGCTGAAGCATGGCCAACATTGTCGAATAAAAACTATGCTTACCTGGCTTATGCTTTCAGCCCTGGTAAGTATTTTCCAAATCACCGTGCTGCAGTCGAACTGTGGCAGATACTTCCGAAAGGATGGGCCGTTTCTGCAGGTCTTAATTATTATTATTTCGACAGGAATATATTTATAGGTGGATTATCAGTAGAAAAATATGTAAGGAATTACTGGTTTTCCCTGAAAGGATTTGTTTATTTCAAGGACGACGGGCCCACAACTTCTTTCTTCCTTAACGGCAGGAGATATTTTAATTCTATTGATTACCTGCAAATAACACTCGGGACCGGTACTGCCCCGGATGAACCTTTTGATGTCCAGACTGATGTGGAACGATTAAGTGCGAACAGTATAAGACTTTCATACTATGGGGCTGTGACAAAAAGAGTGAGGATCAGGATCGGTGCAGGATATTCCAGGGAGGAATATGATGAAGATATATTACGGAACAGATTTGAAGGCAATATCAACCTGATCTATGCCATTAAAATGAAATAATGAAAAATCCTTTAACTGGCATATTATCAATTGTTTTCCTTTTACTGTCGCAGGAATTTAGTCCCGCCCAGCAGATAGCTGATTCCGGCCTTTCTGATAAACAGTCAGAAATCCCCGTTCCACCGGGAGATTCATCTCTTGATTACATTGTTTCAGAAACCTCAATAAGAGGTTTTGTAACTTCATCAGTAAATGAATTTCCGATCCAGCTGGGAGCTTTCCGTTTAAGGATTAATGCTGAAGCGTTTTTAGCAGAAGTAAAGAAACATGTGGATGAAAATGCCATCATAGTAGATGAAGACGGTTATTATAAGGTAAGGATATCAAGAAATCCCAAAATAAAATCCATTGAAGAGAACGATCAGGCAAATGAAATTACTTCACCGGATATTCAACCGGAAATTCCGGCCACTGAACCCGATACATTGCAGCAAACATCTGCTATTACTGATTCGGTAAAAATTGCTGAGGTACTTTCAGTTGATAACAGTCTGAATAAACAGGAACAGAATCCTGCTCCTGATATCATATTTTTCGATGAAAATAATCCCTGGCTGAAGAGAATTAACTACTTCGGCAAATCGATAGCCTTCGTCAATTCATTGATTGTAACAATAGTTGTATCGATAACAACTATGCTTATATTACTGATGATCATACTTCTGAACAGACGCAGAATGGAAAAGGAAGAAAGGCTGCACCAGTATCTGCTTGAAAAATATCAGGGACTTATTGTAGATTATCTGTTCGGTAATGCTAATCCTGACGATTTCCGTCCGATCGCTTCAGATAATTACCGCCGGCAGGTGCTGATTGATCAGATGATCGATGTCAGCGTTAACCTTAAAGGCGAAGAAGCGAAAAAGCTGTTCAGCCTTTATAAACATCTTGGACTCGACAGGGATTCAATCAAGCGGGCAAATGATGTACGCTGGCACAAAAAGATAAAAGGATTCAGGGAACTTGCCTTCATGAATATAAAAGATGCCAATGATGTAATGTACAGAGCCCTCAATTCATCAAATGAGATCCTGAGGATGGAGGCGCAGATCGCCCTTGTAAGGCTGGGCGACAAGAATCCTTTTGAGTTCCTTTCAAAGCTTACAAGACCATTTTCTCTTTGGGAACAGATAACACTTCACGAACTTATAATTCAGCATAATATCCCTGTCCCGCCTTTTAAACAATGGCTTAAATCTCCTAATCCGACAGTCGCTATGTTCGCTCTCAGGATGATAAGGGAATTCAGGCAGAAAGATGCTGAGGATGAAGTGAGGGAGACAATGCTTCGCCCGGAGCCTGAGATCAGGCAGCTTGCAGTACAGGTGGCAGGCGACCTCGAAATGAGGTCAACACTTGAGACAATGAAAAAGATGTATAAAAACCAGGATTATAATATCTGTCTGGAGATTATAAAATCAATGGGGAAAATGCCGGATCTCTCAATGATGGGATTCCTGAAGCTTGTTCTTGATAAGGAAGATGATGTACAGCTGCAGATTGAAGCAACCAAGGCTATCGAAAACAACGGGGAAGAAGGAGTTAAAGCCCTTGTCAAGCTTATGAAATCGGAATACAAGAATTACAATATTATTGTGAGACACGTTCTGGATCGCAGAATATTTTGATAATATGGAATTAATATTCGGACATATTGTCTTCATACTTACCCTGATACTATTCGGTTCGTATCTGTTACTCGGGATATTCTCAGCTCTTGCTCTACGTAAATATCTTCGCAAGAACAGCTATGTCAATTACAATTCTCTTGTTTTATCGCCCCTGAGTCCCAGAATATCAATAATAGCTCCTGCTTTTAATGAAAGTAAAACAATAATAGACAACATACGTACTCTTCTTTCCCTGTATTACAATAATTTTGAAGTCATCCTTGTGAATGATGGATCAACGGATGACACTTTCGAAAAGATCAAGGATGCGTATGATCTCGTAAGGGTGAATTATTATTTCGACTACCGGATCCCCTGTGAAAGGATCAAAGGTGTATATAAATCAAAAGATCCTTCATATACAAGGTTGACTGTTATCGATAAAAATAACGGAGGGAAAGCTGATTCGCTTAACGCAGGTGTGAATATCTGCAAGAGTTCGCTTTTCGTTTCAATCGACGCTGATTCAATTATTGAGGCCGATTCAATCCTAAAACTTGTCAAACCATTTCTTGAAGAAAAAGAACGCAAAGTAATTGGTACGGGAGGAGTTATAAGGATAGTCAATTCTTGTGATGTTGAAAGTGGACATATAAGAGAGATACACGTACCAAAGAGCATCCTTCCCCGTTTTCAGGTACTTGAATATACAAGAGCATTCCTACTCGGAAGGATGGCATGGAGTCATCTTGACGGGTTAATGCTGATCTCCGGTGCCATGGGTATATTTGATCGTGAAACAGTTATCAAGGCCGGAGGGTACAGTACAAAGACAGTGGGAGAGGATATGGAACTTGTTCTCAGAATGAGGCGGTACATGTCGGAGCATAATAGAAAGTACGAAGTAACCTACATACCTGATCCGCTCTGCTGGACAGAAGTCCCGTCCGACATCAGGTCGATGAGAAGGCAAAGGACAAGATGGACCCGAGGTCTCGTGGAATCCCTTTGGACACACCGTAAAATATTCTTTAATCCGGAATTCAAAAGACTTGGGATGCTGGGTTATCCTTACTGGTTCTTCTTTGAATGGCTCTCACCGCTTATAGCTTTTGCCGGGTTCTTATTCACAATCTATCTTATCATTACTAATGCCCTGAACTGGCCTTTCTACCTGCTGCTGTTTATTTTTGTCTATACTTTTGCAGTTGCTTTGTCGACATGGTCAATACTGTTTGAAGAGATCACTTTTCACAAGTACAAGAAGAAGAGAGATGTCCTGAAACTCCTGGCAACCGCAATGCTTGAACCTTTCTTTTATCCGGTACATACCTATTTTGCCATAAGAGGTAATTTTGAAGCAATGAGGCGGAAAAAAGGATGGGGGAAAGCCGACAGATCAGGCTTCGACAAGAAGAAGAAGGCAGAGCGCAAACCTACATTACGTCAATCAGCAAACATCGGGAGAACCGAGAGACCTGATCTGACAATCTGAAATGATTTCTTTTCCACCGGTACAGTTGACGGGACAATAAGCCAGTCGTCCCAGGTATATCGTGTGGTTGATGACACTACTGAATTCCGGTAATATACAGAAACAGCAATCCCGTCTGTTCTCGCGGTAGAGATCTGATATGACCGGCCACCATCGTATGAGACGGCTCCATTAACCACCTGCAGCTGACTCGGGTCATAGAAATAAAGCATAGTCCAGGGAATACGGATCTTTATCTTGTTACCAGACCAGGTTACAGCCGACCTCTGCCCGGGTGTAAAATCGGCTGAGTTTTCCATCGGAAGTAATCCGCATGAGTCCAAAGTATATTCAAATCCATCATTGTACAACATCATAATTTTCCATGGATCGCCATCGGTATCTGTTGTTTTATACTTCTGAACCAGCGGATCTGAAAGGTTGAACCTGGGAGTCAGGCCGTTCATATCATAGGCCTGGGTGACGTGATGAACAGCAGTGTCCTGCCCGAATACAATTGAAAGCATAAATTCCGACTTGTTGCTCAGTGTTTTTCCATTCGGGAGTTTTGATTCTCCTGTATTCCCCAGGTATGTATCAAAGGCAATCATCATCGTATCTCCCGGATTTATATTCTGACGGGTTTCTATGTGAAGCATCAGAGAACTGTTATCGTGTGTAGCTTCTATTTTGTTCAATGGCCCGGAAGGATTATCTGTCAGGAATCCTGTAAAGGGATCTGTAGCAGTCTGACGAAAACCGATAAGGCCGAAATTCTGTTCCGGTGACGCAAGATTATGCCATAACTGCCTTGTCGGGATCATAACACTGCCTGACATAAAACCATAAGCTTCGAGGTAAGCCACGAGCCAGGTTGGCTTGAACCATTCATCCATCCAGGAGAACATAAAGCCGCCTGCACATCCTGCAGTAAATATGTTGTGCATCATCCTCATGTTTTTCTCTCCCTGCTGTTCTTCGGAATAACCGCCGTGGTCCATATTACTGTACGATTGATGTGCGCTTGTCCAGCTTGAGGGTACACCAAACTCGCCTATTACAAGTGGTATACCAGAATAATGGTCTTTCAGGTCGGTCAGATATCCCAGGTAACTGTTTCTTCCTTCTTCATCCTCATAAGCCTGATAGGAAGGTTGCTGGCTGATGAAATTCGGATAATACGGATAAGCGTGATAACATGCAAAGATCCCTGCCTGTTGATCTTTACCTTCGATCCTGTAAATATCAAAAGAAGCATTATCTTCATCAGTATAGATCTCGGTAGGATGATTCAAAGGATCAAGGGTGGGCCAGCTGGAAATACTGACCGGGCGCCTTGATTCATAATTCTTAGCTTCGTAAGACACAACCTCATCAAGCATTTTTGTCACAAAGACTTCAGAAGCACTTGCCCCGGAGATACTGAACTGATATCCGGAATAAGATGTCATCTCAGGGTGAAATAAGTCAGTGGAATCGACCTCCTGGGGCATTATTTCCCTGCCGATTATATACCCGGCGGTCCATCTCGAAACATCAGTAAGATATCTTCCGTAGGCTCTTCCGGCCCTGAATGCAATATCTTTGTTCCCGTGAATGCAATCGATTACTTCTCTTATTCCATCTTTGAATGGAGCTGTACGAAGGGTCAGGTCATAATCATCCGGATTCTGCCCATCTTCAATCTCGTCGAGCCAGATACCCTGGAAAAGCAATAATGGTTTATCCGGGTTACGTTGATTATACTCGGCCAGTTTCTCATAAAAGACAGGTGGATGAAGGGTATACACCCTAATAGAATTGAATCCGGCATCAGTCATCTGTCTTATCCATTTTTCATAGGTACCGGCAGATTTATCCTCGATGGCATAAGCAATCTCACCGGGGAAATATCCGGGAGGAGATGATCCGAGATTTATACCTTTAAGAAGTAGCGGCCTGTATGCTGTTCCGGTGAACATAGCTATATGATCTCCGGATATTTTGAATGGGAGTTCCTGGCTGCGTGCCAGTTCAAAATCTATTACAGTATCGCAGGCAAGAGTTATGTCAGTAAGTCTGACAGGATAATACTTATCGCATTCAACTGTGGTTATAACAGAGATCCTCCGGGGACCGGGTGGATCTGAAACTTCGGGTGGCAACATAATGGGCTCCAGACCAGTTCCTGCTGAATAGGTGGACCGGCCCTCAACTTTAACAAGTTTACCTGATGAAGTCTTGCCCCTGAAAGTTAGTGAATAAATATAATACCCCTGTCGGACCGGGGCTCCGTTATCAGTTCGGCCGTCCCATATTAACTGATAGCTTCCGGCAGGAGTTTCCGGGAAAAGCTTTTCTGTTATTTTCTGTCCTGTAAAACTATATACGGAAAACCTTATATCTCCTATACTGCTGATTATGAAAGGGATATTAATTGAATATGTAAACGGATTCGGATAGGGACTGCCTAATTCGATAAGTCCGGGAACGTCCTCATAAATACCGAATACCTTCAGAGAATAAGTTCCGTCGGATCCCGATATTCCGGCATAATGTGTATTTCCGGAGATAAATGAAACTTTTGCATTCTGGATAGCGTTGCCAAAGGGATCTGTAATTCTCCCGCTTACACGAAAGTCTGCAGCGGAAAGTGGCCTGCTTAAAGAAATAAACATTATCAGTAGGGTAAAGATCCTGATAGTCAGATCGATGCATTTTGCCGATGATGTCTTTTCCTTCATCCCTTATGTGGATATTATCCTTTTATTTGCCCGGATCAATTACAGGGTAGTTGGGTAATAGGCCCTGTTGATTAAGCAGGCATATTCTTTTAAGCATAAGCCTGCTTAAGATCCGGATGAGATATTATTTTTCACTATGGTGAAAATAACTCATTTGAGTTTAATAACAACAGGGAATGGCATTTTTTTTAAATTTAACACCTTGTTGGACATATAGAACTTAATCTACAGAGAGCAACTGGAAGAGATGAATATTGTTTACAGGGAAATAGAGAAAAAGGACAATGAGGAGATAGCCGCTCTGATAAGAAAGGTATTCAGAGAGTTTAAGATAGACAGACCAGGTACAGTCTATTTCGATCCGACAACTGATGATCTTTACACTCTTTTCAGGAAATCAGGTTCAGTATACTGGATCGCTGAAGATAATGGAACCATTATTGGCGGCTGCGGAGTTTTTCCCACACCCGGACTACCGGCAGGATGTGCTGAACTAGTTAAATTGTATCTGCTTCCGTCACACAGGGGTAAAGGGATTGGAAGGGAACTTATTGAAAGGACTTTAGATAAGGCGAGGAGATTAGGGTATACACAAATATATCTCGAATCACTGCCTGAACTGAGCAAAGCGATCCATATTTATGAAAAAGCAGGATTCAGGAGATTATCTGCTCCCCTGGGAAATTCAGGTCATTTTGGCTGTGATATCTGGATGCTTAAAGATCTTACCGATAAGGATCTGAGAAACTAAACCACGTTTTAATGGATTTAGTATAGTCCTTCCACAGATAGATAACGTTCGCCGGTATCATAGATAAATGTAAGGACACGGTTCCCGGGTGGTATCTCAGGAATTTTTTTCGCTACAGCAGCCAGACTGGCCCCGCTCGATATCCCGCACAGGAGTCCTTCTTCCCTGGCAGCCCTCCTGGCATAATTAAAAGCTTCCTCCTTTGAGACAGTTATAACACCGTCGAGGATCTCTCTGTGAAGATTTACCGGGATGAATCCGGCGCCTATTCCCTGGATCGGATGAGGTGAATGGTTTCCCCCGCTGATAACCGGCGACAATTCAGGTTCAACGGCAAAGATTTTTATTGACGGGAACTTCTCCTTTAGAGCTTCTCCAACTCCTGAAAGATGACCTCCTGTTCCTACTCCGGTTATGAGATAATCCAATCCTTCAGGGAAATCGTTTATTATTTCATTTGCAGTATTTTTTTTATGGGCTTGTATATTTGAAGGATTATCGAATTGTGACGGTATCCAGGCATTCATGATCTGGGTCTTGAGATACATCGCCCTGTCTATGGCGCCCTTCATTCCAAGGCTGGCCGGAGTAAGTTCCAGTTCGGCACCGTAAGCAGCCATAAGCTTTCTCCTCTCTACTGACATCGATTCAGGCATCACGATGATGATCCTGTAACCCTTCATTGCTGCAACCATTGAAAGACCGATACCTGTATTCCCGGAAGTCGGCTCAATTATTACGGATCCTTCTTTCAGTATTCCGGCTTTTTCCGCATCACTGATCATTGTCAGGGCTATCCTGTCCTTAAGACTCCCTCCGGGATTTCTGGCTTCAAATTTCACCCAAACTTCATGGGATCTTCCGAAAAGCCTGTTTATTCTTATGTGAGGTGTATTACCAATTGTTTCAACTATGCTTGTTACTTTCATGGGAAATAGTTTTATTCATAAATCCTTCAGGCCTTTTTACCGGCAGAAGGTTTTTTCCCGTTCCTGTATTCAATCTGGGGTCTGTGAAATACTATAGTGCCGGGATCCACACTCGCTGTAAGCCACACATTACCCCCGATAACAGAATCGTGTCCTATAACAGTATCTCCGCCAAGAATAGTGCTTCCTGCATATATTATTACATTATCCTCAATTGTCGGATGGCGTTTTGTATGGCTCATTCCCTTATCAACATGCAGTGCACCGAGAGTTACTCCCTGGTATATTTTAACATTGTTACCTATATTAGTCGTTTCTCCAATAACTATTCCTGTACCGTGGTCGATAAAAAATTTTTTACCTATTGTTGCCCCGGGATGAATGTCGATACCGGTTTTGCTATGGGCATATTCACTTATTACTCGTGGAAGAATTGGTATTTCCATCAGGTAAAGAATATGTGACAGGCGGTAGACGGTAACTGCATAAAATCCCGGATAACATAACAGGATCTCTTCAACATTATAAGCTGCCGGGTCGTTCTGAAGATAACTCTCCGCTTCTTCAAGCAGGTCGATGAAAACCGGGTGAAGTGAGCTGAAAAATTGTTCAGACAGTGCTTCAGGAGATCTTTTCAAATTATCCTTAATTGGTTTAAGCAATTCTTCCAGCTGAATCTCAAGCTGTGTATATTTAATTCTGGTTTCTTTCAATCCCGGTTTCTTATTGTCCTTTATCGGGAAAAGGAACCGGATCAGGTCCTCGATGAAACGATGAGCACCTCTTACTGACGGGACTTCCTGGCAATACCTGCTCTGGATATCCATAATATCTTCAGGAATGTTATTCATGGCAGTTTTTAAAACATTTTATCATTCTATTACGTAAAATTAATAATATACTTGTTGCATCAGCCTTTTCTGAACATTAAATCAGGGAACAGATTTTGACTTTCTAAATAAATTAAATCCCGGAACGCTGTTTTTTTGTATTTTAGGAAGGTTAATATGTTTAAAAGTTAAAAGAGATGAAGCGTATAATAGTTATTTTCATTACTCTCCTGACCTTCATATCGGTCAATGCAGCTATAGTTGATACGATACAGGTTTACAGTAAAACAATGCAGAAGAATATCCCGGTAGTTGTAATCAGGCCTGATAATTATAATTCCCTGAAAGCTTTGCCTGTAGTGTATATGTTACACGGGTACAGCGGTAATCACCAGGACTGGGTAAAGAAAGCGGGTGGTTTTGAAATTGCAGCAGATCAGCACAGTCTGATGATAGTCTGTCCGGATGGGGGTTTCAACAGCTGGTACTGGGACAGTCCTGTTAATCCCGGTTCACAATATGAAACTTTCGTTTCTGACGAACTGATAAAAGCCATTGATTCAAAGTATAAAACAATCAAGGGCAGGGAAGGCAGGGGCATTACCGGATTAAGCATGGGTGGTCATGGGGGATTATATCTTGCTTTCAGGCACCAGGATGTTTTTGGTGTTGCAGGAAGCATGAGCGGAGGAGTCGATATCAGGCCTTTCCCGAACAACTGGGATATGGCTAAGCAGCTCGGTACTTACGCTGAGCAGCCTGAGAGATGGGAGAAATACACTGTAATAAACCAGTTGCATCTGCTTACTCCAAACTCATTGGCAATAATTATAGATTGTGGAACAGAGGATTTCTTTTATAATGTAAATGAGAATCTTCATCAGCAGTTACTCTATCGTAACATTCCGCATGATTATATAGTCCGGCCCGGGGCTCACAACTGGACCTACTGGAAGAACGCAGTAAAATTTCAGTTGCTTTTTATGAAGAATTACTTTGAGAGTGCCAGGAAGTAGTCGGGGGAATTGGCTTTTACCCATCTGCCATTTAACCTGTAAATTAAATATGTTATATTTGTATTGTCATGGATAATAATGAAATAAACAGAAGTATAATTAATTATCTCAGATCATATAATCCTGAGAGGATCGGGATTTTTGGTTCTTTTGCCCGAAAAGAACAGACACCAACAAGCGATAAGGATTTGAAAAAGGAGAGGACAGCAGAGATAGATAAAGAAATAAAAAAGCTCCAAAGTGAACTTTTAGTATAGGATGCTAGGTTAGATTCTATTGACACAAAGCTGATGGACGGAGATATAAATCCTGAAGACCACCAAAGGATGAAAAACAGTATAGAGGTCAGAAGAGAAAATGTCAATACGAAACTCGCTTCCTTAAAGACCCAGAATGTAGACATTGAAAAAAAACTTGGCCATGCAATTAATGTGATCAGGAACATGGATGAAATATTGTCTTCAGCAAGTGTAAACCACAAAATTCTTTTGATTGGTTCAATTTTCCCTGAAAAAATCCAATTTGATGGTGAAAATTACCGAACCAATTCTTACAATAAAGTCTTAGAATGGATATTTCATAATCCTAATGACTTATACAATAAAAAAAAGAAGGAACCGATAAAAAATCAGTTTCTTCCGTTTCTGTACCCGGAGCCGGGATCGAACCGGCACAGCATCGCTGCCACTGGTGTTTGAGACCAGCGCGTCTACCAATTCCGCCATCCGGGCTTTTGTAGTCTCAGAGTCTGATAGTCTTGGAGTCTCGGAGTCTTAAAGTCATGCGCGGACTTGCTGCATGTAATAGTCTGCGAAAATATAAATTTTATTTTATATACGTCCTTATTTTAGTCTCAGCAACTCAATATTCCTGAACTCGACGGGATGACTTTCGGCCTGAAGACAGATATAACCATCTGTTAGAGGGGTCCCGTCAGGGATAGGATAATCAGCCGGTTTGTTCGTTCCTCCGATCTGTGGCTTTGAATATGTCAGAACAGTATCTCCATCAACAATATGATGAATAATACTGTCTCCATATACCACCACTTCGGCCTTTACCCATACATCTCCATGGAAAGTCTTAGATGTCGAGTTTGTACAATGGTTAGTTATCAATGCAGTATCGATCATTATATGGGTTCCCGGTGTGCACACATTAAGTGTAGGGCGGTTATCGGTACCGTTACCACCAAGAAACTGGACCTCTACGGAGACCGGAAAATCCTGGTCAATAAGCATTGATGCCGCTGATTGTGAGTGTATCATCACACCGCTGTTGCGGAAGGCCCAGCTCTGCCCTCCCGGAGCCTGCTGACCGGTGAACCTGTATTCGAGCCTGAGTTTATAATGCGAAAGAGGTTCCTTATAGAAAATATGACCATATTCTCCGTTGAATTTATCATATTCATCATAAGACACTTTTAATACACCATCTTCAACCCTGAAGGTTTTCCTGTAATTCTCATTCAAGGGCGATCCCTTGATCTTGATATTCCATCCCGTCAGGTCTTTACCATTAAAAAGCGGGATCCAGTTTTCTTTTTTCTCAGATCCGTTTCTGCAGGATACCGCAAGGAATAGTATACTCAGAAGAATAATGTAGTTTTTCATCTCTTATGTGTTATATGAAATTATTATAGATCAATGAGTTATATTGTTTTTATTTCTTTAGAGATTCAATATTAAAAGGATTGCACGATCAAAAAATGAAATCCCCGGTAAGCGAAGTCGATTCCCATGGTATCTGTCGTCCTTCTGATTTGTCCGAGACAATGACTCTTACGTTCTGAAAGACCTGCAGGATATTGATATTCGGTATCCTTATGCTTTCCAGGAGTGCAGATGTGTATAAACCATTATTACCACTTCCGTCTGAAGCGGTGCTGCCGGGTGCAGTGGCATATGCTATGAGAGATCCCTTAGGGGCATTCATAAATGCAAGGCCTTTACCGGATGACGACCTTGTCCAGCTTCTCTCAAATGGATTATTCCTGCAGGCATCGAGGATGATTATATTTACATCGGTACCTGAAGCCTCCATAAGTGCAAGTATCCTGTCGGCCTGGACGCAATCATATTCCACCTGTTCTTCTGATTTAAGATCTGCATCAACTGGTATCAGATAGTTATATCCTTTTGCCTGTATACCGTGTCCGGCATAGAAGAACAACCCCACGTCGTAATTCTTAAGCCGGTTGCCGAACTCATCCATGGCTTTTTTCATCTGTGCCTGTGTTAAATTCTCATATTCCAGCACATCAAATCCATACTGGACAAGAACGTTCTTCATTGCCCGTGCATCATTTTCAGGATTTGCCAGAAAAGAACCTGTATAGCTTCCGTTGCCAATAACAAGTGCAAGCCTTTTCTGAATTGCAGGTGCAGTGCTTTTTACTTCTGATGTTGCCGGCGGATTTACCTTTGGAGGTAAAGCTTCATTTTTTGATGGTACTGCAGCAGTAAGCTTTGATGGAGCCGTAAATGAGCGGGTCTTTGTATCATCTCCTCCTCCGATCCTTACTTCATTCTGTGATCCTGATGCGAGAGTGTTTCCGTCGGGAGAGAAAGCCAGTGAAAGAAGGGCAAGCTTATGTGCATTTTCCCAGGTGCTTTGAATTGTACACTCAGGTATTTTCCAGACACGGATTGCTTTGTCTTTTCCGCCGGAAGCCAGGTATTCTCCTGAGGGATGGAATGCGATTGCTGTATAATCAGCGCTGTGCGCCTGCCATGATCTAACAGGCTCAAGGGATGGATATTTACCGAGCCAGATCTTCCCGTCATAAGTTGAAGCTGCAATATAATTACCAGAAGGAGGGATATCAATATTGTATACCGCTTTGCCATCTATAATGAATGAACTGATATTCCTTGAATTCAGATCATAAACAAACACGGTATTGGAGCGGGTCCCGATAAATAATTTCTTTCCGTCCGGCGATGGTGTTAATGCCGTGGGAGTTTCACCTGTAATTTTTTGCTTATGTGATTCCGTGAGAGAGGCAGAATTCAGAAAAACTATCTCGCCGTTGCTTCGCATGTAGATGATATACCTGCTGTCTTTGGAGAAGCAGACTGCCTTGACAGCTATCTTTCCATCCCTGATAGTTTTTATAAGAGTACGGCTCTGCAAATTCCACACTTCAAGCCGGTTCAGCTTCGTTACAAAGAACAATTGGTCATTCGGGCTGATGCCGACAAGATATGCGATATCTCCCATTGCTACATCATCCTCTTCTATTAGTCTTTTTACCAGCGCCCCGGAACTAACATCAAATATTTTCGGATAACCCCCGATAAGCATATATCTTCCATCGGAACTAAAAGATATTGATGTCGTTGAAATACGGTTATTGCCATAATCCCTTACCGTTGATTGCGAAAAGGAATTATATGCAAGGAGAAACAATAAAGCCAGTATTAAATTGACTTTTTTCATATTCTAATCTAAGATCACAATAATCAAAATTACATTTAAAATCAGGATGCAGCAAATCATTTTTGCATTGAGAATGTGAAATTTGTAATTTAGCAATAAATAAAATTCATATATGAAAAAAACATTAATTCTGACAATACTGTTTCTTTCGTTATTTACGGGAGTAGTCTATTGCCAGTCATTTGACTGGAATATCCGGGGCGGTCTGAATTTTATGAATGCTCAGCCATCCGATGAACAGGTATTCTTCGGGTATCATGTCGGCGCTCAGGCAGGTGTGAGGATTTCATATTACGGTATATATGGTGAGGCTCTTTATTCCATTCACCAGGATCAGGATGGAGGAAGTGATCCAATTGCGTATTTTATGCCCGGGATTAACGTTAAGCGTTACCTTAAGAAGTACCTCTTCGTTGAGCTTGGGGGTTCATTACTGGTCCCGGCAGGCGATACGGATCTCCCGGACAATTCATTAAATCCGGAAAATCAACCTGTCATATCTGCAGGTTTGGGTGGCAGGTTCTCAGTAGTTGAACTGTCATTACGGATATCATCAAGAAGTGGTTATGGTTTGTTCCAGGCTACTGCCGCGTTGAATTTCTGAGCGGAAGGAAGCTGTGATGATTTTCCGGGCGGATCTGCTGTAACCGGAAGTATTTCATTATTTCAGGTTTTCGCGTATAGTTTTCTCTATACTATCTGAATCAAATCCGCATTCTTTATAAAGTTCCTCCTGGCTGCCGTGTTCAACAAAATAGTCAGGTATGCCCAGTCGTGTGACCCGGGAATTGTACCCATTATCACACATAAATTCAATTACCGCGCTTCCAAAACCTCCCCTGAGCACTCCGTCCTCGACTGTAATTATCTTACTGAATTTTCTGAAGACTGAATGAAGTGCTTCACTGTCAAGCGGAGCTGCAAACCGCATATCCCAGTGAGTTACTGTAATACCTTCCTTCTCAAGCTTTTTGACTACTTCTGCTACATCATTACCCGGATGACCGATGCTCAGAACAGCAACGTTGTCACCGTCACTGATGAGCCTTGCTTTTCCAACAGGGATCTCTTCAAAGGGTTTTTGCCAGTCAGGAATATGGCTGTTTCCCTTTGGATAACGTATCGAAAACGGCCTCCTGTTCTTTTCAAGCTGAGCGGTGTACATCATGTTCCTTAGTTCTATTGCATCCATCGGGGCAGTTACAACAATATTCGGGATGCTGCGCATAAAGGCAATATCGAAGAAGCCATGATGGGTAGCGCCGTCAGACCCAACCAGGCCCCCGCGGTCAACGCAAAAGATCACGTGCAGATTCTGAAGAGCTACATCGTGTATCACCTGATCGTAAGCTCTTTGTAAAAACGATGAGTAAATATTGCAGTAGGGGATCATCCCCTGAGTAGCAAGTCCTGCAGAAAAAGTCACGGCATGTTGTTCTGCTATCCCAACGTCGAAAGTCCTGTCAGGTAATTCCTTCATCATTATACACAAAGAACATCCTGTGGGCATGGCCGGAGTGATTCCGACGATTTTGTCATTCATCCTGGCCAGCTCCAGTATGGATTTTCCGAAGATCTCATTATAGGAAGGAGTCTGCTCCCGGGCAGTGATCAGTTCTCCCGTATTTTTGTCGAATTTGCCGGGAGCATGAAATACTGTCTGATTTTCTTCAGCCTGCCTGAATCCTTTCCCTTTTACAGTCAGACAATGGAGGAGTTTCGGGCCAGGGATCCTTTTCAGGTCTTCCAGAACTTTTGTAAGGTGAAGTACATCATGTCCGTCAATAGGGCCGAAATATCTGAAATTCATCCCCTCAAAAAGGTTGCTTTTATCAAGGATAGTACTTTTAAAACCGGCTTCCAGCTGGGCAGCAAGGGTACGGGCATCGGGGCCTAGTTTTCCTACCTTACCAAGGAAATTCCATACTTTGTCCTTAAATCTGTTATAAGTTCTGCTTGTTGTTATGTCAAGAAGATATTCCTTTAAAGCACCCACATTTGGATCAATTGCAATATTATTATCATTCAGTATTACAAGAAGATCCGATTTGGCTATTCCTGCATTGTTAAGTCCCTCAAAAGCCTGGCCTGCAGTCATTGCTCCGTCACCGATCACGGCAATTATTTGTCTTTTTTCGCCTTTACTCCTGGCGGCAATTGCCATACCAAGTGCAGCCGAGATTGATGTTGACGAATGACCGGTACCGAATGCATCATAATCGCTTTCTGACATCCTGGGAAATCCGGATATCCCCTTGTATTTTCTGTTAGTCGAGAACCGGTCTCTCCTTCCGGTAAGGATTTTATGGCCGTAAGCCTGATGCCCTACATCCCAGATTATTTTATCATAAGGGGTGTTAAAAACGTAGTGCAGGGCGACTGTCAGCTCCACGACTCCCAGGCTGGCTCCGAGATGCCCGGGATTATGGCTTACAGCATCAATTATATATTGCCGGAGTTCCTCACTAACCTTCACAAGATCAGCCGGATCCAGTTTTTTAAGATCTTCTGGTGAAGATATTTTAGACAAAAAATTTTCGCCGGTGCTCATCATGGCAAAATAATTTGCAAATATAAGAATAATTATGCCTGCATGTTTGGCAGGCAGTAGACCGGATTTTCTTATTTTTGAATGATCGGGCAAGGCCCGGAAAGGAAGTATTAAAAAGAGGACGACAGGTTAAATTAAAGACTGATTATGACTAGAATAATTTCTTCTTTTTTTTGGATAATCCTGATAGCAATTTCAACGGTTTCATGTGTTTCCGGAAAGAAATTCAAGGATGTTCAGGATAAAAGCCGTCAGTTCATGGATGAAAGGGACAATTTTAAAACCGGAAATATCCAGCTTGAGATGGCTAACAGGGAACTTGAAGCAGAGGCAGCCAGTCTCAGGGCAAAGATCAGCAAAGCTGATGAAGAGCTTGAGAAGGCAAGGAAAGAAAGGGATAATGCCATCGATGAATTTAGCCGGATCACCTCACAATATAATGATCTTCAGAATGCACATGAAGAACTCATAAAGGGTAATGTCAAGGAAACCCAGAAACTGCTGACAGAGCTTCAGGCAGCCAGGGCTGACCTGCAGCAGAAAGAAGACATTCTCCGGCAGCTTGAAGCCAATCTTGATTCAAAGAAAGCATCTCTTGACGAGTTGAATTTCGAATTGCAGAAGAGAAATGAACGACTTGTAGAACTTGAGAAAGTCCTTGATGCTCAGAAGAAGATTGCTCTGGATCTCAAGAATAAGGTCTCGGACGCTCTTCTCGGCTTTGAGAATAATGGTCTCACAGTAACACAGAAAGACGGTAAGGTATATGTTTCGCTTGATGAGAAACTGCTTTTTAAAACAGCCAGCTGGGATATTGATGCAAATGGAAGGAATGCACTGAAAAAACTTGCCGGGGTTCTCGAAAAAAATCCGAATATTCAGGTAACAATAGAAGGGCATACAGATAATGTTCCGTATAATCCGGGCAACAGCCAGTTGAAAGATAACTGGGACCTGAGTGTTAAAAGAGCGACAACAGTTGTGCGTGTACTCCTTGAAGGATCCAGGATAAATCCAAGGCGTCTTACAGCATCGGGCAGAAGTGAATACGTTCCGGTCGATGACAGGGATACATCTGATGCCCGCCAGAAAAACAGGCGGACAGAGATAATCCTGACTCCTGATCTGAGTGAATTATATGAGCTTATAAATAAATACTGATCCAGGATCTCCGATACAGCAGTTCATTATTCTTCTATGAATTCCTGGAGCCTGACCTTAATATTTTTAAGAGCTTTCAGGAGATTATCTTCAGGTTTGAGGAAATCCTGATCCCCCCAGAAATCCGAATCATAAGCTGTAATAGTCTTTGAGAAAACAGAATGAATAGGGGCCAGCTGCTCTCTCTCAAACCGTGTTACATTTTTAAGATCTATTTCGGTAACAGCCATTTCAAAGAAGACATTGAACTGACTGTTAAAGAGTCTCTTTTTCTTGTTCACTGTGAATTGAAGATCACCCCTGACATGGTTAAGAAAATACCGGTCATTTAATTTCCGGTAACTAACTGAATATTTTACCGATGCAGGCCAGGTGTTGTAACCATGTGAAGGGCTTGTGACAAAAGATTCCTTCATCTTATCAAGAAATTCCGGATGGATCTCAAAATCAACCTGCAAGAGAGCATAATCCTCGGTATTGATATACATTGTTCCGCGATACATTGCCAGGTCTGTATTCTGTTTTTGCTCAAAATCGATCACATAGGCTGACTCTTCATCGTTGATTATGATATCAGACATCCTGTAAGAATAGTTGTTCAGATCGTCTCTTGAGATGAACTCATATGGATTTTTAATACCATCAAGTTCAAGGCAGGTACTCAGCCCTGCTTTAAGCCTTATCGCCAGTGTGTCGCTAAGATTGGCATTGTCTATTTTCCTGCTTTTAAGTACCATTATCTGATCATTGAAAATCCCGTAATAGGCGCTTTTATATATTCGCAGAATTGCTTCGGAATAAGTTTGAAGTTCCCTTTTTTTCATCACTCCTTCGCGATAGAAAGATGTCATCATAACGGGAGAATTACCATAATTTTTTGGTATTGCAGCAATAGTCCTGTTAATAATTTCCAGCGGGATCTGGGTTCTTATTATTACCTCAGGTATTGAAATGAACTCTCTTCTTAAGGAGATTACGAGATCATTCCCGACAGCCTGCTTAACGGGCATTTCCCTTCCAATAAAGCCGAGATATGAAACAGAAAGTGTATCACCCAGATATTCGTTCGTGATTCTCAGGCTGAATTTACCATTGTTATTTGTTACCGTACCCCTGCCTCTGTTCTTTAATGCAATCGCAGCAAATGGCAAAGGCTCTCCGGATTCACCGTCAGTTACAACGCCGGTGATTAGCCCTGACTTCTCCAGCAGGCTTAAATCTGCCTTTTTTATTTCAGGTGGAGGCGGTTTTGAAATAATAATATATTTATCAATTACAGAATAAACAAGGGAGTCATTTTGCAGAATACTATCCAGAATGACATTCAACTTTATCTCGTTAAATGTCATATCTATTTTATTGTCAGGATTTATCAACCTACTATCGTAAGTAAAGTTAAATCCCGTTCGTTTGGAAATAATATCCAAAGCATTGCCGGTTCTTAAAGTACCTTCTTTGAAAGTGAATACAGAGTCCAGGATTGTTTCCTGGGAGTAAAGGATTTGCCACCTGCTCAGCAAAATGAGGAATACAATGGCTGAAATTTTTTTCAATATGAAGCCATTGACTGGTTGCATGTATTTTAATATGAGTTACTTTTTCCTGAGATGGTATACATTACCATCTTTTGTATAATTCAGTATAAAGCTAGCACAAATTAAACGAATTATTGTATCCTGCGACTGGTTATCAATTGTAATGGCCCAGGGAAGCTCAAGTATCTCTTTGTCGTCGGCAACAATTTCCATATTATAAACCCTCTTCAGATCGTGAAAAACAACTTCAAGAGTTTGTCCGGAATAGTTCAGCAATCCCTTATTCCAGGCCATATAGTTTGGGTTGTCATTCAATTTCTTTTTCGAAGATTTCTGGCTCAGGGTTCCGACAAATCCCGGATCAAGCATAATATTCTGACTGCCGGATTCATCATAGAGCATTACATGACCAGTTTCAACGAAAACTTCAACAGCAGATTCGTCATTATTTGTTATTACATTGAATGATGTTCCAAGGACTTTTATCATTGCCTTTCCGGCATCAACGGTAAATGCGTTTGATTTATCAGGAGTAATTTCAAAGAATGCTTCACCATCAAGACTGACATTTCTACCGGATCTTCCGAAATTTGAGCGGTAGCTCAATCTGGTATTACGGTTAAGAATTACACTACTGCCATCAGGCAGGGTTACTCTGAGGTTTTTTTCATCATTTCCTGTGGTGGCTGTAATCTTCCGGCTCAGGGCATCTGTTTTCACAATATAGACTGCAGCGGCACCAATGCTTAAAAGGATAAGAGCAACAGCTGCGATTTTCATCAATGTTCTCCTTAATAATATTACACTTCCCGGGCCTTGTATGATATTATTTTCTGTCTCATTTATCTTTGAAACAACCTTATCCCAGGCCTGATCAACATTGATTTGTTCGTTATTTTTCATATATTTAAGCTCTTTCCATTTTCTTTCCGTTTCATAGCTGTCTTCAGCCATGAACCGCTTCAGTTTTTCTGATTTGATCCCTGTTTCCTCCGACATAAAACCAGCCAGTTCCTGCCAATCCCTGTCAGTTAAATTCTCCTTGTTTTTCATATCTTTCATTGTTCTGCCAAAGCTTTACGGAATTCCCTTAGTGCTCTTCCCATATTAGCTTCAACCGTTTTGACCGAAACAGAGAGTTTTTCTGCTATCTCGGCATATTTCAATCCTTCAAATCTGTTCATGCAAAAGATCCTTCCGCACCTTTCGGGAAGCCGGTCAAGGATCCTGGTTATCTTTAAATGTAACTCTTTATACTGGATCAGGTCAACCGGGCTCGCTGAATCATCATCTTCTTTCAATGACATTTCTTTCGCGTGTTTTTCTACCACCTTGTTATGTTCAATATGATGAAGGCAGCGGTTATGCACCGATCTGAAAAGATAACCATTCAATGAACTTTGTATCCTGATTTTTTCTTTATCCTGCCAGAGCCTTACAAAGAGGTCCTGGACAATTTCTTCAGCTGTATCGCTGTCTTTAATAAGTTTTTTAGCATAATGTACCAGGGAAGTGTAAGAGGATCTGAAAAGTGATTCAAACTGTCCTTTATCACCTCTTCGGATCCTCTTGATGATTTCACTTTCCCTGTTCATCAGATCTTATTTGTTAAGATCGTCTCTGTCACTGAATTTGAGTTTCCTGCTGAGCCTGCGTATTGCAGATTCTATACTCTGGTCGGGCTCAATTACGTTATAATCACCCCAGAATTCAGGATCAGTAAAGTCACTTACTTTTTCAGAAAATACATCGGAATACCTTAGTTTTTCCTTACCTGCAAATTTAATAACTTCCTGGTCAGTACGGTCTGTTATTGCCATTTCTGACATTGTTGTATAGTAAGTATTGAATAATCTTTTCTTCCAGTTGACCTTGAATTTAACTTCAGCCCTTGAATATGCAAAATACCATTTACCATTCTGTTCACGGTATTTGGTCCTGTAAGTTACAAGTTCGGGTGTGACCTCCATCCCAATCGGTTTCTTTCTTACAAATATTGAAGTGGCGGCTGCCTTGTCTGAAAGATTCAGACCGAATTCGGCTTCGGATATGGCACCAGATTCAACTTCAATGAAGAGAGTTCCTACAAATAATGGTATATCAACATTTGGTTTTTGTATGAAGTTTATTACGTAATGTGGTCTCCCGTCAATCTCTATAACACTCGTCAGAGAATAGTCATAAGACTTCATAGCATCAATTGTAAGTATCAGTTCAGTATTCTTGACTATATCAAGATCAAGTGTATTTGAAATACCTCCCTGGAGTTTGAAGAGTACAGTATCCATTCTTGCAACATCAGTGCTTTTGCGTCCTTTATACAGTCTGGCAGCGTCGAATCTCATATCGTTTGCATATGGGGCTTTGAATACTTCCACAGCAGCTTCGCCAATTGATACATAGGAACGGTTCTTACGTATTGTTTCTCTGTAGAATGCCGTCATAAGATTCGGTATGGATTCGTAATTCCTGCTGATTTTATATATAGCATTTTCGACTATTAAATCGGGATCCAATGGTCTGACAATAACCTCTTTAATAGGAATAGGTGCGGATTCCATTGATATCATGTTCTTGTAACCATTATCCCTCATCGAGCTTATGGGCACTACTTTGTTCTTGTATCCCAGGAAACTCACTTCAAGATCCTTGGATATCAGTGCATTTCCAACTTTCAGGGTAAATTCCCCGTCGATGTTGGTAATAATCGCAACATTTGATTCAGTAACAGCGACAGTGGCAAATACCAGCGCTTCACCTGTTTCGGCATCAACCACTTTACCTTTTATGGTAATATAGTCCTGCTGATCTGATTTTCTGCTTTTTTCAGAGTTTCCGGCATAAGACGACTGAATTGTAAAAGCCAGAAGAAGGACAGTGGTCAGAAATGAAATTCTGTTAATTGTTTTCATGGCGTGAATATTTAAATTATTAATGAAGGTTACTCTTTACAGAGTTTTATCCTGCTTTCCGGTTATATGACCGTTATAAAACAGAATACCCTATTCTTATGAGGGAAATTAATTCTTATCTTACATTCCGTTTTACCTGAGTGATGATCAGACCTTTTCTTAAACCACTTAATGCTTTAGTCGCAGGATATTCATTTTCAGTTAGTTGTATAACCGGAAGGGTTTCAGTTTCCGGGATGCCGGTTTCAGCAAGCATCGAGCTGACAAATTACTGCAACCTGAAATGTCCGGAATGCCTGTCGGGATCCGACAGGATGTTGAGGGAGAGAGGTTTTATGGATCTGACTTTATTTGAGAAGGTCATTAAGGAGCTGAAGCCGTATGTTTTTAATCTGAATCTGTATTTTCAGGGAGAGCCAATGCTCCATCCGAAGTTCTTTTCTTTTCTAAAAAAAGCCAAAGGGGTTTATACAACTGTTTCAACAAACGGTCATTTCCTTTCTGAAGATAATGCAAATAAACTGGCAAAATCAGGTCTTGACAGACTTATTATATCACTGGATGGACTGGACCAGCAATCATATTCATCCTACAGGGTGAATGGTAATATAGATCTTGTGTTACAGGGGATAAGAAATGTAGCTGAAGCGAAGAAAAGACATTCCTCCAGACTGAAACTGACAATTCAGTTCCTTGTAAACAGGAACAATGAACATCAGATTGATCAGGTTAAGCATTATGCCAGGGAGATCAAAGCATCTCTTAAGCTCAAATCAATGCAGATAATCGACAGCGGTTCTATTGAGCAATGGTTGCCTTCAGCCCCGCAATTCAGCAGGTATGAAATTAAGGATGAACATTATGTAATAAAGAATCCAATGCCGGACAGATGTGCAAGATTATGGTTTAATCCGGTAATTACATGGGATGGTAAAGTTTTGCCGTGTTGTTTTGACAAAGATGCACAGCATGTTATGGGAGATCTTAATGAGGATTCATTCAGGGATATCTGGGACGGTCCCAGATACCGGCTTTTTCGTAAGGCAGTATTTTCTGACAGAAAGTTGATTGAGATATGCAGGAATTGTACATCAGGGCTCTCAGGCGTGAGGTACTGATCAATTAATTCACTAAAAATAACACCGGACCATTCATAAGTAAAAGTTGTTCTAAACAGTCATAACATCCTTTTCTTTGAGTGTTATGATTTTGTCAACTTTGGCTGTAAACTCGGCAGTCATCTGCTGAACATTTTCAACAGCATTTTTTTCAAGATCTTCAGGAAGGCCATTTTTAAGAAGCTGTTTTAATTCATCATTGGCCCATTTTCTGGAATTGCGGATGCTGATCTTTGCAGTTTCTCCCTCATTTCTTACCTGTTTGACAAGCTGGTGTCTTCTTTCCTCCGTAAGGGGAGGTATATTTATTCTGATGACTTCACCATTATTCATCGGGGTCAATCCTATGTTTGCGGCCATTATTGCCTTTTCGATGGTCCCGAGCATTGTCTTCTCCCAGGGTTGTATCAGGATTGTTTTCGGATCGGGAGTGTTGATATTGGATACTTGTGCCAGGGGAGAGTTTACTCCGTAGTAATCAACTGTAATACCATCGAGGAGAACAGGTGTTGCTCGGCCTGCACGGAGTCTTGCCAGCTCATGCTCAAGATGGTCAGTAGCTTTCTGCATCCTGTCCTTCGTTTCTTCGATTATAAGTTCAACATCTTCGTTCATGGTGTGAAGGTTAACTTTTGTTTTGTAAAACGATAATGGTGTTTATTACACTTATTAAACAAAAATAATAAAATAGATGGAATAGCAATTTCTTTCAGGGGTAAATAAGTGTTCCGGTCTTGATCCCGCTCACGAGTGTCATCAGGTTTCCGGCTTTGTTCATATTGAAGACGATGATCTGCATTTTATTTTCACGGCACATAGTAAAGGCCGTTGAATCCATTACTTTCAACTGGCGGTCGATTACTTCCTTAAATGAGATCGTTTCGAATTTCTGAGCTGAGGGATCAGTTTCGGGATCAGCAGTATATACTCCATCAACTCTTGTTCCTTTAAGGAGGACATCGGCTTTTATCTCAACGGCTCTCAGGGCAGCTGCAGTATCAGTAGTAAAGAAGGGATTCCCTGTCCCGCCTGAGAGGATGCAGACAGTTCCTTTCCGGAGTTCCGATACAACTTTGTCTCTTTCATAAAGTTCCCCAACAGGTTCCATCCTTATCGAAGTAAATACCTTTGCTTTTCCCCCTGCAAGCTGAACGGCACCTTCGAGAGCAATACTGTTGATTACAGTAGCAAGCATCCCCATCTGGTCGCCTTTTACCCTGTCAAAACCCGATCGCTCACCGGCCAGTCCCCTGAAAATATTCCCGCCTCCAATCACTATTGCCACTTCGCATCCTTCTCTTACAACACCGACTATTTGCCTGGCATATTCTTCAAGGACAGATTCATCCAGCCCATGATTGCCTTCTCCGGCAAGTGATTCTCCGCTGAGTTTTAACAATATTCTTGAATATTTCATTGTCTTTCCACTTTCCCGTAAAGATATGATTTCCGTGTAAACAAAAAAAGGCGCCCTAAGGCGCCGGTTGTAATTGAATCATGAACATATAAATCATTTAGACATTCAGGGTAAATCTCCTGAATCCTGTAACCGAAAGTTCTTTATTGACAGACTTAAGATACTGTCCTACAGACATTTTATTATCCTTGATAAATTCCTGGTTAAGCAGTGTGCTCTCCTTAAAGAACTTTCCAAGTTTTCCCTGGGCTATTTTTTCAAGCATTTCCTCAGGTTTGCCGTCGCGTCTTGCCTGTTCCTTACCAATTTCAAGTTCCTGGGCAATCACTGTTGGCGGAACATCATCCTTATCGACAGAAACAGGATTCATAGCAGCAACCTGCATTGCCACATCCTTATATACCTGGGTATCAAGGCCAGCCTTTGTAAATCCGACAAGGGCGGCAAGCTTATTTCCCGGATGTATATATGCCTGAACATGGGCAGCTTCAATCTTATCAAAATAGGATAATTCGAGTTTTTCTCCGATAATCCCCATATATTCAACGACCTTTTCTCCAACTTTCCCTCCGTCCATCGGAAGAGCTTTCAGTGTTTCAAGGTCAGCAGGATTGTTTTTCAGAGCTATGTCGAGGATTTTAGTGGCAAGGTTAACAAATTCAGTATTTTTTGCCACAAAATCAGTTTCACTGTTAAGGACGATCATTATACCAAGTTTGCCATCAGCAGTCACTTTAGAAAGTACAACACCTTCGGTGGCTTCCCTGTCAGCGCGTTTATTGGCAACAGCCTGCCCTTTTTTCCTTATTATTTCAATTGCCTTATCGAAATTGCCGTCAGCTTCTTCAAGAGCTTTTTTGCAATCCATCATCCCGGCGAGAGTCACTCTTCTTAATTTAGCAACATCAGCAGCAGTTATTACAGCCATATTAATTTCTTTTAATTTAATAAATCACAAATCGCCAATCACTAATTACTCTTCTTCCTCTTCGTGTTCTTCCGCAAGAACTTCCCCGTCTTCTGTTTCCTCTGTTTCTTCTGAGATCCCTTCTTCATCAGACTCTTCTTCATCTTCAACAATAGCCTCAATCAGAGAAGCAGGAATATCTTTATTTTCAAGCTCTTTTCTTATTATCTTCTTGTCTTTTACACCTTCCTTATCTTTTTCAGACTTTCTCTCATTAAGTCCTTCATCGATTGCCTGGCATAATATATCAACAATAAGAGATATTGATTTTGAAGCGTCATCATTAGCGGGGATCGGGAAATCAATATCAGAAGGATCGGAATTTGTATCGACCATTGCAAAAACAGGTATCCCCAGGCGTTTGGCTTCCCTTACAGCAATATGTTCCTTACATACATCAACAATGAAAAGAGCTGAAGGAAGGCGGGTGAGGTCTATTATACTGCCAAGGGTCTTTTCGAGTTTTGCCCTCTGGCGGGTTACCTGAAGCTTTTCGCGTTTCGAAAGGTTAGCGAATGTTCCGTCTGTTGCCATCTTATCAATCGACCCCATTTTCTTCACAGCCTTTCTTATAGTGGGGAAGTTAGTAAGCATACCACCCGGCCAGCGCTCGGTAACATATGGCATATTAACCTTTTTTACTCTTTCAGCTACTATCTCCTTAGCCTGTTTCTTTGTGGCAACAAAGAGGATCTTCTTTCCCGACCTGGCTATATGTTTCATTGCTGAGGCAGCCTCATCGAGTTTGACAATAGTCTTTTCAAGATCTATTATATGAATTCCATTGCGCTCCATAAATATATAAGGAGCCATTGCAGGATTCCATTTTCTTTTGAGATGTCCGAAATGAACACCTGCATCCAATAATTCTTTAAAATTTGTTCTGGGCATTTTATTTATTTTAAGTTTACATTCTTTTTTATCAATTGTCGAGTAGCCCTGCAGCTGCAGAGATCTCCACAATTTAGATACTAAACTTGCATCTCCGGGTACATCTGAGGATTCCTAGCGTTTACTGAACTGGAATCTCTTGCGGGCTTTTGGCCTGCCCGGTTTCTTCCTCTCAACAGTACGGGAATCACGGGTAACGAACCCTTTCTGTTTAAGAGCTTTTTTATTCTCTTCATCTGCAATGACAAGAGCTCTTGTTATCCCAAGGCGCAGTGCTTCAGCCTGCCCTTTGATACCACCTCCCTCAAGATTTGCAACGATATCAAATTTATCCATAACTGCCAGTACTTCAAGAGGCTGGGTGACGACATAGGTCAGTATTTCTGACCCGAAATATTCTTTATAGTCCCTGCCATTGACAGTAATCTTTCCTTTTCCGTCATTTAAATATACTCTTGCAACAGCTGCTTTCCTTCTTCCAATAGCATTGATTGCTTCCATAACTGTTCCCTGATTAAAGTTCTATTTTTCTTGGTTTCTGGGCTTCATGCGGATGTGATGTCCCTTTATAGATATATAAATTCCTGAAGAGAGCACTCCCAAGACGATTTTTCGGAAGCATTCCTTTTACTGCATACTCGACAAGCCTGGTGGGATTTTCACTGAGCATCTTCTGTGCGCTTGTAAACCTCTGTCCTCCCGGGTAACCTGTATGCCTGACATATTCCTTTTTCAGTAATTTTTCTCCTGTTAAGACAACCTTTTCAGCATTTATCACGATTACATTATCACCACAGTCAACGTGAGGGGTGAAGTTAGTCTTATGCTTACCTCTTAACATGCTGGCAATCGTTGATGCAAGACGACCCAGAACTGCACCTTCAGCATCAATGAGAACCCACTCTTTGTTTACAGTAGTCTTGTTTGCTGATACTGTTTCATAACTTAAGGTGTTCACTTTTCTTAATTTTTTATATTGATATTCTTATATTTAACCTATAAACCCTCGGATTTCGGGTTTGCAAAAATACAACATATTTATTAAAAAAAAAGAATATTGAACAGAAATTATCTCTATAAACAAAACTAAGCTTATTTTTGCTTTTCATGCAATTAACTACTTTCCCCGTATATGAATAGCGACAAGTTTTTTCTCAAAAGGGCTGTTGAGATTGCCGGAGAAGGGATTGACAATGGAAACGGACCTTTTGGAGCCGTGATAGCAAAGGACGGAAAAATTGTTTCAGAAGCCGTAAACAGTGTCGTGATCTCAAAAGATCCGACTGCTCATGCAGAAATTCTGGCAATACGAAAAGCTTCGGAATATCTAGGAACACACGATCTTTCAGATTGTGTCCTGTATACTTCCTGTGAACCATGTCCTATGTGTCTGGGCGCCGTTTACTGGGCCGGCATTAAGAAAGTTGTTTATTCAGCAGTCCGCGATGATGCAAAAAAAGCCGGATTCAATGACAGCCTGATTTATGATGAACTGATGCTTGATCCTTCCCGGAGAAAGATATCTTTTATCTGTCTGAAGGATTCAGGAGGAGAGGAAATATTGAGAAAATGGGAGAAATATGAGGGGAAGATCCCGTATTGAAATGAATGAAGCAAAGAAGCTTTCGGATGAGTTCTTTTGCCGTGATGTACTAAGCGTTGCTCCCGACCTGGTCGGTAAAATAATCGTAATAAGTTCGGGGGATAACACCTGGAAACGTTTCATGATTACTGAAACTGAGGCCTACAGGGGCGAGGAGGATGAAGCCTGCCATGCAAATAAGGGAAGAACACCAAGAACTGAAGTTATGTATATGCAGGGTGGCAGGATATATGTTTATCTGGTGTACGGGATATACTGGATGCTGAATTTTGTTACCAGTGTCAGGGACGACCCGCAGGCTGTTCTTATTCGAAGCATTGAAGGTTTTAATGGCCCCGGCAGATTAACCAGAGCACTTGGTATCGATAAATCATTCTATGGGGAGGATCTGATAACTTCCCGGCGAATATGGGTTGAAGATGAAGGTTTCAGGCCAGTTCTCGGTAAAAGCAAAAGGATCGGTATAGATTATGCCGGAAGTGTCTGGAGGAACAAACCCTGGAGGTATTTTATCATTTAGTGAATTTTTACGTTCTTTGCTTTTTCATCAAAAAGAAATAAGAAATAAGATGAATTCAGTATTAACTACTTACCGTCGCTGGAACAATATAACCGGCTGGTTTATGTTCATTTTTTCAGCAGCGGTTTATCTTTTGACTGTTGAGCCCACGATCAGCTTCTGGGATTGTGGAGAGTTTATCCTTTCGGCATTCAGACTTCAGGTGGGGCATCCTCCGGGAGCGCCATTGTTCCTTATGATTGGAAGGATAGCAACACTTTTTGCAGGCGGAGACGGAACTAAAGCGGCTTTAATGATAAACATGCTTTCAGGTATCTGCAGTGCTTTTGCCATTATGTTCCTTTTCTGGACAATCACACATCTTGTAAGACGCATCTACACAAATACCACACCCCTGGAAACCAGGCACATTCTTCCGATTATCGGGAGCGGACTGATAGGTTCAATGGCATACACATTCACGGATACATTCTGGTTTTCAGCAGTTGAGGGGGAACTTTATGCTTTGTCTTCCCTTATGCTCGGGCTCGTTTTCTGGGCGATGCTTAAGTGGGAAGAAGAGGCTGACAAACCTACTTCCGGACGCTGGATAGTACTTATTGCATATATCATGGGATTAGGGCTCGGAGTTCACCGGCTGAACCTGCTTGTACTTCCTGTCCTGGTATTTGTATTCTACTTCAAAAAATATGAGGTAACGGCCAGAGGAATGCTTAAAGCACTCGGGATCGCAATTTTATTGATTGGATTCCTTGTATTTATCCTGATCCCCGGTGTCCCGAAAATAGCCGGTTGGTTTGAACTGTTATTTGTCAATGTTTTCGGCTTGCCTTATAATACCGGGCTTCTCATTTTTGTTATCAGCGTCATTGCTGCTCTTGTTTTTGGGATCAGGTATTCGGTAAGAAAACAAAAACTTTTATTGAATTATATTATCACCTGCCTGACTGTTATTATGATAGGCCATTCCTCATATGCCATGATAATGATACGCTCATCGGCCAGGCCTCCAATGAACCAGAATAATCCTTCAGACATATTCTCTCTTGCTTATTATATAAACATGGAGCAATACGGAAGCTCACCGAAGCTTCATGGTATTTACTACAGTGCTCCGCCTACTGAGATGTACAGAGTGATTGCTGGTTACAATAAGGTTGACGGGAAATATAAACCATATTATCGGCCTGAGTATAAATACGACAAGCAGTTTGAAACGATCTTTCCACGTATGTATAGTCCTGACTCTGAGCATGAACCGGATTATGTTTATTGGGGGGGTGTAAAGGGACGAAAATTTACTGTGACTTCCGGATCGGGGAAGGAAACAGTTACTTGTCCTACCTTTGGAGAGAATCTGAGGTTCTTTTTCAGGTACCAGACCGGATTTATGTATCTCAGGTATTTTATGTGGAATTTTGTTGGCAGGCAGAATGATGTGCAGGGTAACGGGAATAAGATACATGGGAACTGGATCAGCGGAATAAAATTCCTCGACGATGCAAGGCTCGGACCTCAGGATGATCTGCCTTCAGATCTGAAAAACAACCGGGGTACCAATAAATATTATTTTTTGCCTCTTTTGATTGGTATAGCAGGTATTCTGTGGCAGTATAAAAAGGACAGGAACGGATTGATAGTAATTCTTTCTTTTTTCATAATGACAGGCTTTGCCATAATCGTTTATCTTAACCAGTATCCCGACCAGCCACGTGAGCGTGATTATGCATATGTAGGTTCATTTTATGCTTTTGCTGTCTGGATAGGGATTGGATTCATGTATCTGTATGAAAAGCTTGAAAAGCTCATGAATTCAAAATTGTCAGCTCTTATTACTTTTATCCTGCTGCTGGCTGCAGGACCCCTGTTGCTTGCTTCGGAGAACTGGGATGATCATGACAGATCAGGGCGTTATACAGCAAGGGATATCGGTGCAAATTACCTTGAATCTTGCGCTCCCAATAGCATATTATTTACTTATGGAGATAACGATTCTTTCCCGGTGTGGTGTGTTCAGGATGTTGAACAGCTGCGAACCGATGTAAGAGTAGCGAATCTCAGCTATATTCAGGCTGGCTGGTATATAGATATGATGAGACAGAAAGCATTTAAATCAGACCCTCTGCCATTTTCCCTTCCGTCGGAAAAATACATGGAAGGAGTCAGGACACAGCTCCCGATTGATTTAAATAACAATAAAGCAGCCGATCTGAAGGATCTGGTCCAGTTTGCAGGCCGGGATGACAGAAAATTCATGACAAATGTGGGCGGCGGAGAATATCTGAACTATATTCCAACTGGTAAATTTCTTATTGATGTTGATTCTTCAAAGGTGCTCTCAAACGGCACAGTTAAAGAATATTTCAGGAACAGGATCGTTTCTCCGATGGTATGGGAATATACAGATAATTACGCCTTCAAGGGAGATCTCGCTATTATGGATATTCTGTCTACCAACCAATGGAACAGACCTGTCTACATATCGACAACAGTGCCCTCGAGCCAGTATAAGGGTCTTGAAAAGTATTTTGTTCAGGAAGGGATGGCATACAGGATCGTGCCTATTAAAATTGAAGACTCAGATAATAATGAATATGGGATGATCGATCCTGCTGTAATGTATGAGAATGTGATGAACAAGTTCAAATGGGGCAATGCGGATGATCCGTCAGTGTACCTTGATGAAAATAACCGCAGGATGTTCAGTAATTACAGAAGGATATTCGGAAATCTTGGGAAGGAATTACTGGCCAGAGGAGATACACTAAAGGCTCTTGAAACAGTTCGGAAAGGAAGGGAGATAGTTCCTCCTGAAAAAATGCCGGATGATTTCTATTCGATAGGATTTGCAGAGATACTTCTTAAAGCAGGTAAAAAGGAGGAAGGGGAAAAGCTTATTGGTGAGATAGTTAGTTATGCCAAGGAATACCTTGATTATGCAGTCAGTCTGGATCCGGGCAAACGTTTTGGCATGGAATATCCAAATGGAATTAACATGCAGACAATGCTTGATATTTATAATTTATCGATGGCCCTTAAAATGGATTCACTTACAACCATTGTCGAACCCATGATAAATAATTATTACAGCCGGCTTTATTCCGCCAAATAATTCCATATGAGATTTTTCAGACCTTTATTACTTGCAAAACTGTTCTATCCGGATGCGGTTTTCAGAATAAGGACATCTGAAAAAATTCTTTACCTTACTTTTGATGATGGCCCGGATCCCGGATCAACTCCTTTGATACTGGAAATTCTTGAACAAAAGAATGCAAAGGCGGTCTTTTTCTGCAACGGCAAGGCTGCAGAAGCTTATCCTGCATTGGTTGGAACGATAAGAAAGCAGGGGCATATGGTTGGAAACCATTGCTATGATCACCTTAACGGATGGCGAACTTCAAATGATCGTTATTGTAATGAAGTTGATCGCGCCTCAGTTTTTACTTCTGACAGAATATTCAGGCCTCCTTACGGTCGAATGAAACAACAGCAATACAGGCTGTTGAGGCGGAAATACAAAATTTTCATGTGGGATCTTATGTCATATGATTATGACAGGAATTTTGGAGCGCAAAGAACCCTTAATGCCGTTAAAAGTAAAATGCGTCCCGGATCGGTGATCGTTTTTCATGATAAACCCTCTTCTTCTTCATTCCTGATGCTGAGAGATTTTCTTGAATTTTCGGCTGCCAGGGGTTACAGGTTTGATATACCTGCTTTCTGAAAAATATTTGCCGTTTACGGCCGGTTTTATTCGGATTGAAATATTACTTTTGAATTAATTTAAAGTATCTGTCAGATGAATATTCTAATTCTCGGATCGGGAGGGAGAGAGCATGCCCTGGCATGGAAACTGGCACAGAGCAAAAAAGTGAGCCGGATATTTATTGGTCCGGGAAATGCAGGAACTGCATCAATAGGGAATAATCTGCCGCTTGATCCGGAGAGTTTTGAGGGGATAAAAAAAGCTGTTCTTGATAATGATATAAGAATGCTTGTTGTAGGGCCGGAGGCTCCGCTTGTAGCTGGCATTCACGATTTTTTCGCATCTGACGAACAATTAAGAAATATACCGGTCATCGGGCCGGACCGTTCAGCAGCCAGGCTTGAAGGCAGCAAGGATTTTGCCAAAGGATTTCTGACACGCCATAATATACCAACAGCAAAATATAAAAGTTTTAACCGCTCAACAGTAGTTGAAATCCCCGCATTTCTTAAATCCCTTGAACCACCTTTTGTAATAAAAGCTGACGGATTAGCTGCTGGGAAAGGTGTTGTAATAGTTAATGACCAGGATGAAGCCTTGAGGGAAGTAAATGCAATGCTGGAGGGTAAATTCGGAGATGCAGGGAAACGGGTGGTTATTGAACAATTTCTGAAAGGTATTGAATTATCAGTGTTTATCGTCACCGATGGATTTTCATATAAGATACTTCCAGAGGCAAAAGATTATAAAAGAATAGGCACAGGCGATACTGGACTTAATACCGGAGGCATGGGAGCCGTCTCTCCGGTACCATTTGCTGACTCTGGGTTTATGTCAAAGGTACGGAAAAGGATTATCGAACCCACAGTTAAGGGATTATCACAGGAAGGCATTATCTATAAAGGCTTCATTTTCTTCGGGCTTATTAATGTAAAGGGAGATCCTTATGTAATTGAATATAATGCCAGGCTTGGAGATCCTGAATCAGAAGTTATAATTCCCAGGATCAAATCAGACCTGTTTGATCTTTTGGAAGGGGTTGCAGAAGGTAATCTGTCAGAGCGGACTCTCGAAATTTCCGGTGATTATGTAACGACAGTTATGCTTGTTTCAGGAGGATACCCGGGTAATTATGAAAAGGGAAAAGAGATACATGGTCTTACGACAGCAAACGAAGGCATAATATTTCATGCCGGAACAAAGATCTCAGGAGGTAAAGTGGTTACTTCGGGGGGCAGGGTTCTTGCGGTTACTGCATACGGCGCAACAATGGAAGATGCCCTGAGGGGCTCGTACAATAATGCTAAATCAATATCATTCGAAAATATCTATTATCGCACTGATATTGGATTTGATTTGTAATTCAGATGTTTCTAAGGATCTTCAAAGGAACAGATCCCGGAGTTATAGTGTTATTGATCTTAACTCTGGGGCTGATGTGGATTGGTGCTTTCCTTAATCCGCAATCAGGAGGGTCATTCATTTATGAAACCAGGCCCATGCCTCTGTACAGCCTTCTGAAATTCCTTTTGGGCGGGAAGCAACTGGCAGGAACTATTTTTATTTTTATCCTTGTACCCGTAATTCTTTTTTTGATTTCCACCTTCAATACGACGGTATTCTTTATAAATGAGAGAACTTTTTTGCCGGTAGTACTTTATCTCCTTTTAACAGCAGTATTTCCTGTAAACCAGAAACTCAATCCTGTACTTCCGGCTGCTCTGTTCCTTCTTATGGCACTGATGAGGATCATGGATGCATACAGAAAACAGGGTGTAGCTTACAATTTCTTTGATGCCGGTATCCTGATTAGCATAGGCAGTCTCTTTTATGCTAATCTGATCTGGTTTGGCATTCTTTTATTTGCCGGGATCGCAATGCTCAGAACAATCAATTTCAGCGAAGCAGCACTATCCTTACTGGGGCTGGCCACGCCATTCATTGTTGTCACAGGTCTTTATTATGTCGTTGATAAAGACCTGCTTGTTCTTCTTTCTGATTTTACAGAGAATCTTTTCAAGAGCAACCCAGGTTACGTATTTGACAGGCTTACAGTTGTTGCTTTAATTTATGCTGCCCTCATTTTACTTATCAGCCTTGGTTTCCTTTCCAATCAGCTGAATGTAAAAAAAATAAAAGCACGCAAAACTTACTTCCTGCTTTTCTGGGTGTTTGGAATTTCTCTTTTGCTTTATTTCTTTCTTCCTTCTGTTTCAATTGAAATAATGTGGCTGACAGGAATCCCTTCCTGTTATATCATGGCACATTATTTTGTATTCGTGAAAAAGAAATTAGTTCCGGAGATATTTTTTTCGGGGCTCTTTGTGATAGTATTGCTGATACAGATAATGAATATTTTCTGAGGAAGGATTATCTTACCATTGAGACTACACCAACACCCGATCCCTGGTTCCCTTCATTGAAATCATAATTAAGTGTATAAATGCCACTTTTATTGCAGATAAAATCAATAAAAGGATAGACCTTTTTGGTATTCTGATCATAGGATGAAAGAACGACTTTATTTGATTCGTCCTTTATAGTAAGGATGAGCTGCCCCTGGGAGTCATCGGAATTGCACATTGAAAATCTGTATTTTGTATTCTTCCACAGCGACATTTGTGCCTTATATCTCATTTCGCCGGTTGTTGATCCTTTTCCAAGCTGAACCCGGAAATCTTTAAGATATCTCGTGTTGGAGCCTGTGTTCATAACGCAGTTATTTATGAGAGGATCTGTTGATTGAGCCCTGGCCAGAAAGCCCGTTGCCAGTATCAATAAAATGATGAGGGGATATTTTTTCATACTAATTTTTTGTAATTAGTTTGTCACGTATTTCTTTGGTTATCTGAATAATATCAGCCAGCTGCTCTTCAGTCATTTCAACCTTGCTGGTCTCGGTCTGTGTGATTACAAGACCTCCGTCTTTCTCAACGCTCACAGGTTCCCCTAGTGTATAGGAGATCCTTACGTCACGGTATTTTTCCTTTACCTGTTGAAGGTAACCACATAGCCTGGCATATTCGGCATCCTTGCTGCAATAAGGGTTAGCAAGAAGAATAAGATCATTCAGAATTATTTTCTGTTCCCCGATCCTGTCTTTTAAAACAGGGTCAGGATAATTTTTCACTACCTGTGTTGCAAGATACTGCCCTTCGATCCACACACCTATGATCATCAATGATGATAACTGTCCGCGGGCATTATCACGCAGATATTTATCGATCTGAGTGTAGGAGTCAATTGAAAGAAAGAGGAGTGAATCAAGGTTTGATTTGTTGAGAGACAACCTTTTAATAGTTTCAAAATCAAAAAATTGACCTACCTTGATACCTTCAGCAAGCTTTCTTATTGAGGACAATATATCTATTGATGAGCCAGTTCTTTCATACATATTAAGATATCCGAGGTCAGCACCAAGAATTCCAAGAGTAAGGGCTTTGTCAAATGCAGTGATCTGTTTGTTTGGATCTATTGAAGATGCGAGATAATCAGGAGAAAAAGGGACTGACATCATCTGGAGCAGGTTTGCTATCTCGACGGGAGAGGAGATGTTTTTCGAGATTTCTTCAATTGCTTCGGTACTCAGTTTTTCAGATTCTCCCAATGGGACGGAATCTGCTTCAGGGAAGATGAATTCAGTAGTTTTGTTTGATGAATTCCTGCATGAGGTACAGAAACAAGTAACAATAATAAAAACCAAAAAGAACTTTCCTTTCATCAGACTATTAGTATGATTAGTACAAAAATATTAAAATTAAACTTTATTTTTTTAAATAATTCCCTGCGGAATTTAAACTTTTCAACAAAGCTTACCAGTTTTGACAATAAATCATAATAGAGTATCAGGTACCAAAGTATTGTAGTCAGTAAAACAAGAAGGATGTTGAAAGTATAAGTATCGGTTTTAATGCCAAAAATATATTTAGCCGGTGCAAAGAAATGGGTACGGAATCCGAGGAAGCCTCTTTTTTGCGGATCAAGATATACAGGATCAGTATTCTGTATCAGGCTATTCTCATGGAGGAGGATCTTGTTCCTTTCATAGTATTTTGTAACTATCTCTTCAAGTTTGTAGTTGTAATAATCATCGCGCATCCTGTCAAGGTTTTTATCATTAAGGATATAGAACCTGTCTTTTACATCACTGGCAGTGATTGAAATTTTGCTGAAATGATCATCAAGTTTGGTAAGATAGCTGTAAACGGAGTCAGCAACAACCGGATTGAACTCGTAAGATGTTAGGTAACTCATATATCCGAAAGGCGGAAGGTTATAAGTTCGGGATACCTTTATTAATTCATTCCTTATAAGCTGAAGGTTATTAAACTCATGTGATGTTTTATTTTTACCATATGCAGCAGATTGTTCCGATTTTTTCCTGTATTCCTCAAGAGCTGCATTTAGTGCTTTTTTCAATTCAGGGATCCTGTAGACCTTATTGAAATCAGCTTCGCTTATTTTCTTCTGCAAGGAGTAGTAAGTATCTCCTTCTCTTGTATATTTTACACGGCTGTAGCGGTTATCTTTGAACTGCGAGACCATAAGTGCCTCGTATGTCCATCTTGTCGGCATCAGTTCAGCAATAACCGGAACCTTTTCCACGCTGCCTATCTGCCGGTTGAGCTTGTCAAACGGGAACATTGCTCCGCTCAGCACCATCATGGGGATTATTGACAGGGGGATGACAATATATATTGTTATTGCCGAGTTCAGAGCTGCCGAAATATTCAGGCCAATCATATTGGCGGAGAATGCTGTTGTAAATAGTGCGAGCCAGTAATGGAAGAACATCCCCCTGATACCCAGGATCGGATTTGCGATAATCAGAAAAAGGGTACTTTGAATAGCTGAAATGAGGATCATTATAGTGATCTTCGCAGTCAGGTAGCTTGTTCTGCTCAGGTTCAGGAAATGTTCCCTTTTGAGGATCTTCCTGTCGCGGAATATTTCTTCGGCACTTATAGTAAGCCCGAGGAATAAAGCAACAATCAGGCTCATGAAAATATAGATTGGGATATTTTCATTTTCTGAAAAGATGTAAACATTTGATTCAGGATCAACAATATACCTGATAATATATGACAGGATAAAACCAAGAACAGGGGCTTCAAGCAGAGTTAATCCCACATATTGGTTATTAGCCAGTTTACTTCTTATATCACGTACAAAATAGATAAGATATTGTTTCCATAATCCGGGTCTCTGAAGGTTTTTGTGCGGAGGTTCCCTGATCTCCGAAACAGATGTCAGCGGATGTTTTTTTCTGAAGGTTTCGGCCCACTCCGACGGCCTGACCTTTCTTTTATCGGTATATTTACCAAATTCGTCGACAACCCGCGTTTCTATTATATTAAAGATCGTTTCAGTGTTTACATTCCCGCATGACGGGCATTCGCCCTGGCTGGCATTTATCTGGGCATCAAGCGTTTTGAAATAGATAACAGCGTCGACCGGATTACCAAAGTATGCCATAAAGCCATCCTGGTCAAGGATCGCAATCTTATCGAACATTTTAAAGATCTCGGATGAAGGCTGATGAATGACAGTTATTACCAGCTTTCCCTTTAAGGTAAGGTCCCTGAGGAGATCCATCAGGTTCTCGGAATCCCTGGAAGAAAGACCTGATGTGGGTTCATCAAGAAAAAGAACGGATGGTTCCCTGATAAGTTCCAGAGCAATATTGAGCCTTTTTCTCTGGCCGCCGCTGATGACCTTATTAAGTGGTGTCCCCACCTTAAAATCTCTTTTCTCAAGGAGACCAAGGTTTGCAAGCGTGTGGTCAACAAGAGCGGATATCTCCTGTTTATTCTTGTTGTTAAAGCACTGACATGCAGCATAATACAGGTTTTCGAATACTGTAAGATCTTCAATTAACAGGTCATCCTGGGGGACATATCCGAGTACTCCCTCCAGTTCTGCAGAGTTGCGTATTACATCAAGTCCGTTGATTCTTACTGAACCGCCAGACGGTTTGAATATTCCGCTTAAAAGATTCAGAAGAGTGGTTTTACCCGAACCACTTGCTCCCATAATCCCCATTAGCTTCCCTTCTTCAACTGAAAAACTGATGTCATTTATTGCGGGGTGTCCTTCGACAAAATTGTATGAAAGGTTTTCAACAACGAAGCTGAGTTTATGGATTATTATATCTGAAAGGAAGTTTGAACTGATGTCGCTGTAGTATATTGCATGCCCCTGAGCTGATTTGACTGAACCGCCTTTCGCGAAAGTATAAACCTGGCCTGAACTGATTGGCAATCCGTTCAGATATAGTTGGTCTTCTGAGATATATTTCAGGAAATAGAGATCCACACTGGCAACTCTGAGAAAAAAGATATAGATATTCTGATATCCGGTCAATACCTTGTTGCAGGTTTCACATCTTTCATTATCCGGGCTCAGGACCAATATAGAAGGATTATTCACCTGTGATGGATGAAAGGCTTTAACAAATTGTTCTGTTGCAACTAATTCATCGGGAGTTATTCTGAAGACCTCAGCTACAGTATTGATTATGTTCATTCTCTGCAGGGTGAACCTTCGATCGGCGTTAACAAGCTCATATAATCTCACCAGTACGACAACTTTTTGTTCCTGGTTGAGAGTACGGTTGATTTTTTTACAGATGCTCAGGATTTTAACAGAGTCTTTTACCGAAGGAGGTGATGTTTTCTTGTCATTATCTTTCTCCCTGACCGGCCCTGCAAGCTCATCAAAAAGTGCAAGGAATTCATTTACACTTTCCTTTGACAACTGCTTATTAAGAAATCCTGAGACATAATTGCGCTCATCAGCGATCATTCCCCCATCCTGTTTAACGATGAGGGCAAACAGTTCCATAAGAGCTTTCAGGATTTCTTCACTCATAAATAAGCTTCTGCATGCCTAAGAACGAAATTACAAAACTATTTTTTCTTTTTAGAAGGGATTATAAATTTTCTCTGAATCCATCCGGGAATTATTAATGCACCTATTATCAGATATGGATAATAGCTGAGTATTCTCCAGATGATCGCAATAGCAAGGGCGATACTCATTGCAAACTCCGGGGCGGCCGGAATCGCATCAGTAATGTAACGGCCGAGGATCACTTCTGCAAAGCCGCTTCCTCCCGGTGTGGGGCTGATGATCATCATTATCCATGTTACAAGCTGCCTGGCAAAGATCAGGAAATGGTCTTTGACCGCAAAAAATGCAACGAGTATAGCGTTGACAACCCAGTATCTTGATGTCCAGGAGAAAAATGTAGCGGTTATTGCCTTTATCCAAAAAATAAAGGGTTTGCTTTTCAGTTCATGCGAACTCTGTACTATATCATCACCTGCCTTTTCAGCAGATACTATCCATCTTTTAAGAACCGGCAGGCGAAAAAGAGCAATAATAACCTTCCTTATCTTGTCAGGATCGATGAAAAGTCCGTAACCTACCAACATGACCCAGGCTAAAATTATAGTGTATCCTATGATTGAAATGACAAGAAGGTTGTTCAGAAAGTTTGCACCGGTACCCTGGAGTGATGTCATGAAAAGCATTTCTTTTCCTACTATCAGTAAAAGGATTGGTCCCATGATAACAAAGTAAAGTTCGTCGAGGAAAGAAGTCGCCAGTACAATAGAAGTACTTCTGCCTACAGATATTCCTTCCTTATGAATGAATACAACTGCTACTGCAGTCCCCCCGACCGTTGAAGGGCTTATGGCTGACGTAAATTCCCATAGCATAATAACTCTGAATGCCTGTCTCCAGTTAAGATCTTGTTCAGATAGGATTCTTATCCTGATCATGTAGCCCAGATCCCGGCCGATCATACAGCACCAGGCGACTGCCAGCCAGAAAACTGATTTCCAGCTGAACTGCAGGTTTCTTATGACATCGGTGTCAATTTCTTTGATTATGAAGAATAGAACAACTGCAATACCGATCAATGCAGGAATTATTACTCTTTTCGGCTTTAACCGGCTTACCAGCTTATAATGAGAATCCTCAGTCATTTATTTCAGGAAGCAGGTAAAGGGTTTCATCACCTTCAAAAAGGAAAATATCCTGTCTCAGCCGAAATCCATTATCAGATATTGAAAACGAACCGAGAGTCTGCCATTTGGCATAGTCACTTTCAGTTATGGCAGGGAGAGTATCCTGGGCTGCTAAGACTGTACTAAAAACTACCAGAAGGATACTTGTGAGGATTAGTTTAAATAAGTTGTTCATAGATAGCAGATTAATAAGGGAGATCAAAATTAGCCTAAATATAGTCTATTTTTCCGACAGAAATGTTTTTCTTGCTATGTAAACAAAAAGGGCGTTGATTTCAACGCCCCTTCTTTAGTTATGGTTATATGGTTTATTGTTTATCATAAACCATTGTTGTTTTCATTTCGCCGCCATCAAAACCAGGTCTTACAGATTCAATGGTCATGGATTTCCCGTCAGCACTTAATTTCCAGGTTTCAGTAGTTTTCATTTCATTCCCGTCGAAGCTCATTGTTGTTACAATAGTAAGGGATTTCTTATCAGCTGACCAGGTTGCGGTTGATTTGCTTGTCATATCTCCCATCGGGCTTGTTCTGGTATTTTCAGTTGGTTTCCCGTCAAGAGTGTATTTGGTTACCATTTTTGTAGGTTCACCGCCATCAAATCCTCTCATGGTTGTTTCAACCGACAGGTTGTTTCCGGACTGTATTATTACTCTGGGGCCACCACCCATACGGCCACCGCCGCCACCGGGACCGCCACCACCGGGACCGCCGCCACCGGGACCACCACCACCTGGGCCACCGCCAAACTGGCTCTTTTCAGCGTTTAGATTCCAGGTTCCTGAAAAGTTAACCTGGGCTGTCAATGACACGCACGCAAAAAACAATGCGACTGTCATAATGATTTTGAATGTTTTCATACTCTTTTATATTAGTGATTAGAAATTTAAGACCTGCTTTCAAGGCCATTATAGATATTAGACAATATTTCTTATTGTTTTATTCCTGTATTGCCCCATATCAGGAAATTTTTTTTCTGGTTATTGAAAAAGGCGACAGATAGATTATCTGCCGCCCCTTAAGTACTTATTCTTACTCTTGTCTATTTTTTGTCATACACAAGGCTTAACTTGACTTCTCCGTCGGGCATCGGCATTACCTGATCTATTGTTATCGACTTACCATCGGCAGAGAGTTTCCATGTTTCGGTCGTTTTAAATTCATTACCATCGAAATTCATCGTAGTTGTGACTGTCATCGCACTCTTATCAGCTGACCATGAGATAACAGATTTTCTTACCATATCCATAAAGCCGGGATTTTCTGATGGTTTTCCGTCGAGGTTGTATTTAGCTGACTGTTTCATTTCTCCGCCGTCAAAACCAGGTTGTGTAGATTCAACGGAAAGTGTGTTACCCTGCTGTGCAATAACCATTGTAACTGCCGCCATACGGAATTCGCTGTTCCCGAAGTTGCTTTTTGATTCATTAAGGCCCCAGGTGCCTGAGAAGTTCGGCTGTGCCAGCAAGCCTGCTGAGGTTAAAAAGAAAATAAATAAGCCTGAAAGGCCTCGGATTGAAAAAAGATTAGTGATTTTCATAATTATTCAGGATAAAATGTTGTAATATATCAGAACAAATATAATATAAATTATGAGTTCAAAAACAGAGGATTATAAAATTATTTAATCACAGAGGCCCGTAGCATATAATTTATCATTATACATTAATTCTGTTATCATCCCATTATCCTGCCGCATGTTTATATTTACCCTGTATGTTTCCCCGGATTGAAATATCAGAATAACAGATCTGTCTTCAACCCGATATGTTCCGCGCTGGAGGTTTGGATTATTTCCATAAGCTATTCCGGCATCACTGCTGAAACTGCTTTCTCTTCCGAAAGTGAAATTTCCCTGGCCGTCAAAGTTAATCCTGTCCGAGCTTGAATAGCTGCTGACACCTCCGGATGATCCTGACCATGAACAAAGTGTTCCCCGGAGCTGCCATGAAGCTCCTCCTCCAGCCTGTTGGTTGCTCATTCCAGGTTGTGGCTGGGATGACCCCGAAGTTCTCGAGAATGAAATTTTTATTCCGCCCGGGAAAGTGATGACCAGATTATCCTGATTGAGTGTATAGGGATAATCTTCCCATCCGTAATCGCCCATTGCCTGTATGATCCCTTCTTTAAGCTGATATTGAGTCGTTGCTCCGTTCAGGGTAAGCTGGCTGGCTGAAAGGAATTCAAGGACGATCTGCCCTTCAGTGCTTTGGAACAACCATCGGCCAATAAGTGATGATTCAGCCGGCCTGGCCTGAGCGGATTTCTGCATAATTCTTGATAAAGGATCAGTTGAAGCTTCTGTTCCTGTTTCCCTTGTAAATGTGATCTTCGATCCGTCGGGAAAGCCAAGTGAGAGTTGATTACCGCTCAGAACATAAGGATAGGAAGTATATCTGTTTTCATCCAATACAAGCAGATTATTATTTTCAATCTTGTATGGGTATGAAATACCATCAATAATAATGTTGTTTGCGGTTATCTGAATAGTCATTTCTCCTCCTGCAAAAACATACTTCCAGTTCCCGGTCAGTTTAGTCTGTGAGTAAATGACCGATTGACTGAATAAGAACAGTAGGATTATTAGCAGATTTATTTTCTTTGATATCGGGGCCATAACTTTAAAATTTCATTCCAGAGTGAAGTATGCAGTCTGATTTGCTTTGCCATTTCCGATTTTATCATATATCGTCAGGCTGAATTTATAATTTCCCGGCTGAAGGTCATTGGTATGAGTACAAGAGCCGTATGGCGATTTTGCATAGTTTTTCTCAAGAGCCATATGCCCTGCATCGCCAAGCATTGAAGTTTCCGATAACAAGACTGCTCCATCGGGACCTGTAACTTCCATATCAAGATCGAACCAGTTCAAACCGGCCTCATCTTTTTTGAAGGGGCCGACATTCAGCAGGATCAGATGAACATCCTCTCCTCTCTTAAAGACAACAGGATCGTCTACAATAACCATCTGTCCGCTTTGGTCTGAACGGGCAAAAGTATGATCTTCAATGCTGATCAGCTTTGATGTTGAAGTGCTTGTACACGACATAAAAACTGCCAGTATAAGCATCAAGACAAATGATTTGAAAATTAATTTTTTCATACTGATGAATTTTTGCTGATAAGTTAGGTTAATTCTGAGTGAAAGTCAAGAGTTTAGGGAATTTTATGACCTGGTTTTAAAATGAAAAACCTGACCTTATTTTATTGATAGAGGTACTTAGCAGTTTCTTTTCTGAATGCATCAAGGTTAATCACTTTTGCATAATTGCCGTCAGTCAGAGAACTAGGGGTGTTGGTATAGACATCTTCAGCCTTGACGAACCTTAGGAGAGAATAATAGCATAAATTAAAGGTAAGTTTTTAATATTTAAATGGGGAATTCGTATATATTTCTTATTTTGTTCAGCCTTATTTTAAGCAAATTAATCTGATTCAGTTGTTAACTCACTAATTCATAGCTGAACTATGAAAATTGTTGTTCTTGACGGATATACATTAAATCCCGGAGACCTGAGCTGGGATGGTTTGAGAATGCTGGGTGATCTTACAGTTTATGACAGGACCCCCAGGGAGCAGATAATAGAAAGATCAGGGGAAGCTGATATCATTCTTACAAATAAAACAGTCCTTGATGCGGCAGTCTTAAAATCACTTTCACATCTTAAGTACATTGGAGTTCTTGCAACAGGGTATAATGCGGTCGACACGGAAACGGCCAGGCAGATGGGAATAATTGTCACAAATATTCCAACTTACGGTACATATTCAGTTGCTCAGCTTACCTTTGCTCTGATCCTGGAGTTATGTCACCATGTCCAGAGACAAAGCGACCTTGTGGTTAATGGTAAATGGTCAAGATCAATGGATTTCACTTTCAGCGATTATCCTTTGATAGAACTTGCTTCAAAGACGCTTGGGATTATAGGTTTTGGCAATATTGGCAAAAAAGTAAGTGAGATAGCATCAGCATTCGGGATGAAAATCCTCGCCTATGATAAAGCTTTTCAGGTTCAGCCGGATCCGGATAATGTTAATGTAGTCTCACTTCCTGTTCTGTTATCTGATTCTGATATTGTTACTCTTCATTGTCCTCTTACTGAAGAAACTGCGGGGCTCATTAATATTGATAGCCTAAAGATGATGAAGCAGACAGCTTTTCTGATCAATACTTCACGAGGTCAGATCATTATTGAGAAGGATCTGGCTGAAGCCCTTGATGAAGGTATTATAGCAGGAGCAGGACTTGATGTCCTTTCGGTTGAACCTCCTCCCTTTGATAATCCTTTACTGAAAGCAAAAAACTGCCTGATAACCCCTCATATAGCATGGGCGACTCATGAATCAAGATCCCGGTTGATGAATATAGCAGTTGATAATATCAAAGCCTTTCTTGCCGGATCGCCTGTAAATATTGTAAACTGATAAATTTTACTTTAGCATTTGCAGTGTTTCCCGGGGAAGGAGCGCTGTTAGCCTCCTGTGCAACGAAAAAACTCTTCCGGAAAAATAAAATTGACTTTGGTTTCCATGTAGTTTAACTTTGATAAATAAAAACTACCTGGTATGAAAAGGAGATTTTCCCTGGCAGCTATATTAGCTCTAATGTTCTTTTCACTGGACCCGGGAAATGCAATCGGTCAGAAAATTAATCTCGACACCCTGAATGTTGAGCAATTGAAGATCTATAAGACGAATTCATACAGAATGCAATCAGCCGGGATTATTCTTACGACTACCGGGGCTGCAATTACGGTTTATAGTCTTATTTTTTTATTAAGGTCAGAATCACTTGACCAATCCATAGGATGGAGTGGCACCTTTGGAAAAATTTTTATGGGTGGATGTGCTTTGACTGGTGCAGGAGTTCCATTATGGATGGTTGGCAGCAAAAGGCAGGTTAAAGCTGAAATTGCACTAAGGAAAATGAATGTTGTTTCAGTAAATTCGGGAGCAATCGGGGTTGGGCTTACTGTAAGGTTCTGATTGATAAAGACTAATACTCTCAACCAACATTTATTATTTTATAAGTATTTAAAGCCCTGTTTCAATTATTAAATTAATGAAAAGAGAGGAACTGAATAGCTGGTTTATTCAAGGTACTTCTGCGGGAGAGAAAATAATTGTTGTATTGTTTTGTATTGTTTTTCTGGTATCAAACCAGCATGCTTTTTCACAGGACAGACGAATCATACCATTCCGTTCCCGGGATATAAATTTCGATGGAATTCCTGATGAGGATATATGGAGCAGTCTTGAAAGTTTTCCGCTTGTCATGCATTATCCCAACAATGGAAGAACACCCGAACAAAAAACTGATGTCAGGCTGTTTTTTGATAATACATATCTCTATATTGGAGCCTCAATGTATTACAATGATCCGGAAATGATAACCAGAATCGGGAAGACCCGGGATTACGCAAGCTGGGATTCTGACTGGATAGGTATTTCAATTGACACCTATAATGACAAGCAAAATATGCTACTGTTTTTTGTCAATACAAACGGGATCAGGACTGACGCGACGACACAGAATGATCTCTTGAACGGGATGAATGATATTAATTTCAATTACAATACTTTCTGGGACGCCATCTCAAAGATCGACGACAGTCTATGGCAGGTTGAAATCAGGATTCCCCTGTCGAGCCTGAGATTTCAGGGAAATACCGATAAGGTAACTATGGGGATAATAATTCTCAGAGGTATAGCCAACTCGGATAATCCGGATTATGGTCAGGCCACCTGGCCCCTGGTGCCACAGTCAAAGGGTACATATCCGTACTGGAAAGCTTCAATGGGAGAGGAGGTTGATTTTCCTGGCCTGAAATCGAAAAAGCCTGCTTATCTTACTCCTTATCTGTTGGGTGGAATTAACAGATTTTATGATACTGATATACTGGAAGCAAAAACAGATTATAAATATGAAGCAGGTACCGATTTTAAATACGGCCTTACAAACAATCTTACATTGGATCTTACTGCAAATACTGATTTTGCACAGGTGGAAGCTGACAGGGAACAATTCAACCTGACAAGATTCAGTCTTTTCTTCCCGGAAAAACGTCTTTTTTTCCAGGAAAAATCAGATGTTTTTGATTTCTCGTTTACCCAGTATGATAACCTGTTCTACAGCAGGAATATCGGATTATATAAAGGTAATCCGGTCAGGATATATGGTGGATTGAGATTGACAGGAAGAGCAGGAGAATGGGATCTTGGTTTTCTTGATATGCAGACAGCAAAATTTGAGGATCTTTCTGGTCAGAACTTTGGGATTCTCCGGACAAAGAGAAAGATCCTGAACCAGAAATCCTATCTGGGAGGTATTATTACATCCCGGATCGGAAACGGGCGGACCTATAATATTGCATATGGTATTGACAGCAGATTGAATCTGTTTGGCGATGATTATCTTACTCTTAAATGGGCCCAGACTTTTAAAAACAATTCTGGGAACAGTTTATTTTCCTTGCAACCAACTCATGCTTATGCGAAGTGGGAGAAGAAAAGAACAGAGGGTTTTAACTATGAATTTCTGCTGGACTGGTCGGGAGAAAACTATATTCCGGGTATAGGACTGAAAGCCAGGGATAATTTTTTTCTTAAAGGTGCTACATTCAGATACGCGTGGTTACCCGGCAAGGAATCATTGCTCAATTCCCACTATATTTTTACTAAAAATTATATCTATAACAGTTCTGTTGATGGTTCCCTTGAGTCAGTGATGTCTTCAGCAGGATGGAGCTTCGTCACAAAAAAAACCCTGGAAGGGCAATTGTATCTGAACTGGGAACTGGAAGATATTAAAGAGACTTATTATATTGTGTCTCCCGATATTTTTGTTCCGCAGGGAAGGTATAATTTCTTCTCATTGTACGGATATCTGTATGCAACTTCACCAGACAGGTCATTAGGTATAAGTCTCTCATCCGAAGCAGGTTCATATTATGACGGGAACAAATTCTCCGTATCATTACAGCCGGGTCTTAATATTGGATCAGGTATCATGATAGACGGAAATTACAGGATCGACAGAGTTACCTTTAATGACAGGTCACAGAAATATACAAACAGCATTTTTGGCCTTAAAGGCACTTTTATGTATACAACAAAACTGACACTGACCACATATGTCCAGTATAATACATTTTCCCACAGGATAATTACCAATGTCCGGTTCAGATATAATATACGCGAAGGCAGTGATTTTTACATCGTCTACAATGAAGGAATTGACTCATCAGTAAAGGCAAATTTTTTGACCGATCAGGAGAATGAGAACAGAACTTTTCTTATTAAATACACATATACTTTTGCTTTTTAATAAATAATGAGTCCCGGAGTTAGCGTTCGGCAAAGCACATATTGCCCGGGCAGGACACAGGTCCTGACTTTCAGTGCAAAAATATATGATAAATAGGGCGAAATTTTAGAGTTACTTAAGAGGCAGAAGGAATGTGGTTTAAATGAAAAAGCCCTCCTTCGCCAAGGCTTCGGAGGGCGGAGGTGGAGATTAGGGGAATCGAACCCCTGACCTTTTGACTGCCAGTCAAACGCTCTAGCCAACTGAGCTAAACCCCCATATAAAGAACAAATATAATTTCAAACGCGCTGGCCTCCCGATCCCGATAGCTATCGGGACCATCGGGATGAGCTAAACCCCCATAAAATCATCGCAAAAGTAGAAAAAAAATGGAATATAAGAAATACTCATAACCATGGATGACTAAGTTTTGTCCGTATTATGCTATTTTGTAATTTTGCCCGTTAATCTTAAAAGATTAACAGAAAAAACAGAAACTTAACATTTTCATAACTTCTTCTGTTTTATATTAAGTATATATTGCCGACCAGGGTCAACCTGCAACATGAAAGAGAACTTGTTCAATATTAAGGATTTTGATGATCTGATCTTTGAATTCAGGAACAGGGATTATGGTGCTTACCAGCTGAGGAAAAAATACAATTCAGCCTTACTGACCGGCCTGATAATTTCGCTTTTTATAGGAAGCTCCCTTGTAATTATCCCTTTCATTGGAAGAAAACCGGCTGATATGATTGTATATGGAGGCAGTTCAAGATATGTATCTGTCAATATGGATGTTCTGGAACCTCCGAAAGAGGAGTTTTATATCCCTTCGGCTCCTCCGCCGAGAAACCACAGCTCACTGGAATTAGAGGAATCGGTACGGTATGCACCTCCTGAAGTGGTAGACACAATTTTGCCTTTTGAGACAACTATGGCAACAATTGATCAGGCACTTACTGAGCCTTTGGATGATGCTCCGGTATCAATGGGATCAGGATTCGGTGACGATATCTTCGACGGCGAGGGAGGTTCTGATTTCGGAGAACCTCTTTTCATAGTGGAGACTATGCCTTCATTCAGGGGCGGTGATCTGAATAAATTCAGGCTCTGGGTGCAGAATAAGATCAATTACCCCCAGGAAGCTATAGACAAAAAGATCGAAGGCAGGGTTTTCCTGACTTTCATTATTGAAACAGATGGCAGTGTAAGCAACGTTACAGTAGTAAAAGGATTGGATCCTCTGATAGATAGTGTGGCAGTAAAAGCCATAAAGGAATCGCCAAGATGGAGCCCGGGCCGGCAACGCGGCCAGCCGGTAAGAGTCAGATATTCATTCCCGCTGAATTTTGCTATCTGATGGTTAATATTCAGTTGCCGGGTGTTCATAACAGTTTATTTCTGATCTGGTCTTTTTCATATATTACGCCACAAACAAACGGACGACTTATGAAAAGAAATCTACTTCTAATTCTCGCCTTAACAATAATATTATCAGGATGCGGCTCCTCAAAGAAGCAGCTTGAAAAAGGCAATTACGACAGTGCCATAGCGTCAGCTGTAAAGCAGCTGCGAAAAGATTCTGATGACGAAAAACAAATAGAGATACTCCATCGGTCCTATACTATTGCCAATGAGCAGGACAATGAAAGGATAAGATTCCTGAAGGTTGAAGGAAGGCCTCAGAATTGGGATGAAGTTTACCAGATCTATAAAAGAATGAGTGACAGGCAGTCACTTGTAAGGACTGTTTTACCTCTCAGCCTGGGGAATAAAACAGTTGAATTCCCTTATGTGGATTATATGAACGAAATGATTGCTGCAAAACGTAAATCGGCTGATTATTATTTCGCCCACGGCAATGAACTGATGAAGAATAAGACAAAGGATTCATACAGGCAGGCATATACCGAATTTGTAAGGGCAAAGGATTATGTCGGTGATTACGAAAATATCGATAACAGGATCAGGGAAGCCCACGATCTGGGAATGAGCCGGGTCTATGTAACAATTAATAATACAACACTTATCAATTTCCCGCAGGAATTCCAGGAGGATATCCTGTCAGTTGATCTTCAGGCCCTCAATACCGAGTGGGTGGAGTATTATACTCTCGATCTTGATAAAAATGTCCAGTACGATTACCTGATAAATGTAAATATAAGGAATATTGCTGTCAGCCCGGACCAGACTGCTCAGCTTGACTCTGTCATCAAGAGGGATATCGAGGATGGGTTCACCTATCAGCTCGACAGCAAGGGCAATGTTATGAAGGATACTGCCGGGAACGATATAAAGATCAAAAAGTATAAAACGCTTCAATGCGCCCTTATTTCAACCCTTCAGACAAAATCGTGTGCAATTGAGGGAGATATTGAAACAATACAGGAGAATCCCACCAAGCTGCTTAAAAAGGATCCTATCGGAGCACGTTCAACTTTTGAAAATGTATCTGCAAGGGCTGTGGGTGATATCGGTGCGCTTAATGCAAGACAGCTTCAGAAAACAAAAACTCAGATTGTGCCATTCCCTTCAGATATTGAAATGGTTATTCGATGCTCAGAATCCCTTAAGCAGGCTATCCGGGGATCAATACAGAGCAACAGGAGGTTGATATTCTAAATGATTGAAACGGAGAAGCAGGCAGAGAGAGCAATCCTGATCGGGCTTAGTTACCCGGGCCAGAACGAACAGGAGACACAGGAATATATAGACGAACTCTCATTTCTTGCAGAGACTGCAGGTGCAATCCCTGTGAAAAGATTTATTCAGAAAGCCGAAATACCAAATCCAAGAACTTTTGTAGGAACAGGAAAGATCTCCGAGATAGCAGAATTCATTTCTGATAACAAAATAGATATCGCAATTTTCGATGATGAGCTTTCAGCAAGTCAGATCCGTAATATTGAAAAGATACTGAATTGCAGGATCCTCGACCGGACAAACCTCATCCTGGATATTTTTGCCAGCAGGGCAAGGACATCCTATGCCCGGACCCAGGTGGAACTGGCGCAGTATCAGTACCTGCTGCCCAGACTGGCCGGTATGTGGACCCACCTTGAAAGGCAGAGAGGAGGGATAGGCCTGAGGGGCCCTGGAGAAAAAGAGATAGAGACTGACAGGCGGATAATACGGGACAGAATCACTCTTCTGAAGGAGCAACTGAAAAAGATCGATATCCAGATGTCTGTCCAGAGAAAGAACAGGGGAAAAATGGTAAGGGTTTCCCTTGTTGGATATACAAATGTAGGGAAGTCGACTTTAATGAACCTGCTTGGTAAATCAGATGTTTTTGCTGAAAATAAACTCTTTGCAACACTCGACACTACCGTACGTAAAGTAGTTATCGGGAACCTGCCTTTTCTCTTGTCTGATACAGTCGGTTTTATCAGAAAGCTGCCACATGATCTTGTCGAATCCTTCAAATCAACACTTGATGAGATAAGAGAATCTGATCTTCTGATGCATATTGTGGATATATCTCACCCCGGATTTGAGGACCAGGTGAGAATAGTGAATGAAACACTGAGGGATCTTAAATCTTCAGGTAAGCCTCAGATCCTTGTTTTCAATAAGATCGATGCATTTTCATTTAAAGCAAGGGAGGAAGATGATCTTACTCCTCTCAGGAAAGAGAATTATTCACTTGCCGATCTTAAAAAAACGTGGATGGCCAATGACATGAACCATCCAGTCGTTTTTATCTCAGCTGTGACAAGGGAGAACGTCGATGAACTGCGCAGGATCCTTTACGAAGAGGTTAAAAAGATCCATATTACAAGGTATCCCTATAATGATTTCCTGTTCGGCGATCCTGCAACAGATGATATTTTATAAGCCGAAAATCTTCGCGAACCCTTCTAATAAAGCTTATTGGCTACCATATATTCTGCTATCTGGATAGCATTTGTAGCTGCTCCTTTGCGTATATTATCCGAAACGATCCACAGATTAAGACATTTTTCCCTTGAATGATCCCTGCGTATCCTTCCCACGAACACCTCATCCCTGTTATGAGACAATATCGGCATAGGGTATTTATTCTCGGCAGGATTATCATAAATTACAACACCCGGGAATTTGCTCATCAGAGATATGGCTTCCTGAAGGTCATATTCCTTTTCGAACTCCACGTTCACTGCTTCTGAATGTCCTCCCACTACCGGTATCCTGACAACGGTTGCTGTTACCATTATTGACTGGTCTTCGAGGATTTTTCTCGTTTCATCAATCAGCTTCTGCTCTTCTGTAGTGTAAGTATCCGGCTGGAAGCTGCCTCCATGAGGGAAGCAATTCATATCGATGGGATGTGCATAGGCCATCTCGCCTTTAATGCCTTTCCTTTCATTTTCCATCTGAGTGACAGCCTTAACACCTGTTCCGGTCACTGACTGGTAAGTAGCAGCTACTATCCTCTTTATCTTGTATTTCCGGTGAAGAGGTGCCAGCGCCATCACCATCTGAATAGTGGAACAATTGGGATTAGCTATAAGTTTGACGCCTTTTTTTATTACATGACTGTTGATTTCAGGAACTACGAGCGGAACATCCTTATCCATTCTCCAGGCTGAGGAATTATCAATTACAATAATTCCATTTTTTGCAAAGACTGGTGCCCACTCTTTTGAAGTGGATGCCCCGGCTGAAAAGATAGCAAATACTGGCTTAGCCTTGACAGCATCCATAACTGAAACAACCTTAACAGGTTTACCTTTGAACATCAGTTCTTTTCCTACTGATTTCTCCGATGCAGCAGGAATTATTTCGGTAACGGGAAAATTTCTTTCTTCAAGGAGTTTCATCATCGTACGGCCAACCATCCCGGTTGCTCCAACAACAGCTGTCTTCATAGTTTAAAAATTTGGAAAATTTAAAGTTATTTACTAATTTTACTTAATATAAAGAGGCCAAAATTAACTTTTTTTTTAATCTGTCCCGCTGCATGAAAAAAGTTATTTTACTGGTTATGCTTTTGCCTTTACAGGCATTCAGTCAGATAGTTATTGAATTACCCGTGCAAAATAACCTTCAGAGCCAATCTGAAGGACTGATCTCTTTTATCAGTAAGGAGTGCGGGAATATCATTATTTCCGAAATAATGGCTGATCCTTCTCCACCTGTCGGTCTCCCTGAAGATGAATACATTGAGATCTATAACCGTTCTGGAACTGTTATCGATCTGGGCAAATGGCAGTTATGCATTGGCAATCAATGTATTACATTCTCTCAGGTTGAAATAAAAGGAGATGAATATCTGATTCTGTGTTCGCACACAGATACTTCAAAGTTCAGGAATTATGGCCGGGTCATTGGTTTTAAATCGTTTCCTTCACTTCCGGCAGAAAAGGGAACGGTATTTATTAAGGATAGTCAGGATAAGTTCGTTCATGGGATTGAATATACTTCGGACTGGTATAATAACAAGCTGAAGGAAGCCGGAGGATGGTCCCTAGAGATGAAAGATACTGATTTTCCTTTCCATACAGAAGGTAACTGGCAGGCTTCTGATTCCGGAGCCGGAGGTACTCCGGGCAAAAAAAACTCAGTATCAGGAACAAATCCGGATAATACTTTTTATGGAATTGAGAACGTATTTCCGTCCGACAGCCTGACATTTGAAATTACTTTTTCTGAAAGTGTGCCATATTTACCTGAATTACAGGAGCCTCTTTCAATTGAGGGACATCAGGTTTCTCTGATTTCAGGTTCCGACAGGCTGTTGCGCCGGTTTATTTTCAGAATGACCGAACCTCTCCGGAAAGGAGAAGTCTGCACAGTGACTATTTCAGATGGATTGACCGATTTTGCCGGCAACCTGGCAGCAAGAGGATCATTCAGATTCGGGCTGCCCGTAACTGCAGATAAAAGGGATATCGTATTTAATGAACTGTTATTTAATCCCTTACCGGAAAGTTACGACTATTTTGAACTGGTCAACTGCTCAAATAAAATAATCGATGCATCACAGCTGTTTACTGTTTCAATAAATCCTGAAACCGGAGATACTTCAGCTTTAAAATGCATTTCGCAGGAAGGCCGGTGTATAATACCGGGATCGCTCTATGCCGTAACAACAAACCCGGAAAATATTGCATCAATTTACAACAGTTCTGACAGGGAAAATATCCATAAAGCATCATCCCTTTCATCGATGCCTGACGATAAAGGACATTTGCTTCTGCTTAGCAGAAAGATGGATGTGATAGATGAAGTTGTCTATTCGGAAAAGCAGCATTATCCGCTTATTTCAGATAATGAAGGGATCTCACTTGAAAAGATCAGGCCGGATCTGCCTTCAATGACAGGCAGTAACTGGCACTCCGCTTCAGAGAGTTCGGGCTGGGGAACTCCGGGGGCAGTCAATTCAGTTTATAATGCAGTCAACAGTTCCGGTGATCAGTTAATTCTGTCCTCCCGCAGAATATCTCCGGATAATGACGGGAACGAGGATGTCCTTATTATTGATTTTAATCTTGAAGGTAACGGGAATATAATATCTGTTACAATTTTTGACGAGACGGGTAACTTTATTAAAAACCTGGCTGAAAATTTCCTTTCAGGCGATCATGCAACTCTTGCCTGGAATGGCTTGAATGAGTCAGGGTCCCTAGTACAAACAGGGATCTATATAATCCTTGTCAATCTTTATAATGATAAAGGTAAGATCAGGTCTTTTAAGAAAGTCTGTACAGTGATAAGGTAATAGTATATTATTCTGTCCTGGTAAAAAAACCAATTAAAGCCAGATTAAACAATACTCACAGTGATGAGATCAGTTCAGTCATGATTGTGGTCATCTTTTCTTCGGTCTTGACAGCCTCTTCAAGTACTGACTTATGAGTTGTATAGGCTATTTTACCTTCAACACCAAGATCTGTAATGATACTTACGGCAAAGCAGGGAAGATTCAAATGTCTTGCAACAATTACTTCAGGAGTGGTTGACATCCCGACTGCATCAGCACCGATTATCCTGAAATATTTGTATTCAGCCGGAGTTTCAAATGTGGGTCCTGTTGTGCCCAGGTAGGTGCCTTTATGTACCTTGATATTGTTTTCTTCAGCAACCAAAAGAGCCCTTTTAATGAGATATTTATCGTAAGCCTCACCCATATCAGGGAATCGCTCTCCTATGCGGTCATCATTAGGACCGATAAGGGGATTGGGAAGCAGATTTATGTGATCGGTAATGATCATGATATCACCTATCTGAAAGTCAGGGTTCAACCCGCCGGCAGCATTTGAGAGAAAGAGGCATTTTATTCCCAGGTATTTCAGTACCCTTACCGGTAACGCAATACGATCGGTCCCATAACCTTCGTAGAAGTGAAACCTTCCTTTCATTGCAACGATTCTCTTTTTGCCGAATTCCCCGTAAATGAGTTTACCTTCATGGCCTTCAACAGTGGAAACAGGGAAATTGGGGATGTCTTTATAATCCAGTTCTGTCAGTACCCTGATTTTTGATGTAAGACCGCCAAGACCTGTGCCCAGAATAATTCCGGCATCAGGATTAAGGATGCCTTTTCCTTTCAGAAACTCTGTTGTTTCGTTTATTTTTTCTAACATAGTTAACTATCAGATTATCAAACTCTTCTTTGTCATTATTCAGGAAATTGACCCCAACAGGGATGTAGTAGAATAATGATCTGAGAGGTTCTGCAATATTAGTAAATCCTCTTAACCTTACTGCATCTTTTTCAGTTGTGAAAACAAATCCGGAAGCATTTTTCAGTTTTTTCAGGGTTAAGTTTATTTTTTCAATATCTGCCGATGTGAAAGAATGGTGATCTTCAAACCGCAGATGTTCAACCTCCCCGAATCTTGTTTTCAGAAATTCCAGAAGAGGATCAGGATTGGCTATACCTGTAACAAGGACTATTCCGCAATCCTTGTTTTTTGCGAGATCAAATTCATTGTGATCATTCTTTAAATCATTAAAGACCGGAACAGGATTCTGATACTTTATTGAGGTGAAATACAAGCCCTGGTAAGGTGCTTTGCGGATCTCTTTTGCCAGGATCCGCTTCTGCATGGGAGAGATGTTTTCAGGGGACTTTGTAATGATGATTATATCAGCCCGATTTGTATTATGAATACTTTCTCTGAGATTCCCGTAAGGAAGCAGGTGATCACGAGTCATGGGCCTGCTGTATTCTGTAAGCAGTATTGAAAACCCGGGGATCAGTCTCCTGTGCTGATATCCGTCGTCCATTATAATGACCCCTGTTTCCGGTTTTATTTCAAGGATCTTCTTCGCTCCGCGGACTCTGTTGCCATCTACAGCAACAGTTATATCGGGAAACTTCCTGGATATCTGCCAGGGCTCATCACCAATGTCGTTTATTGTACTTGTTATATCTGCCAGCCGGAACCCGGAGGTTCGTCTTTTATATCCTCTGCTCAGCACGGCAACATTGAATTTCTTCCGCAACAGGTCAATAAGATATTCAGTATGAGGTGTTTTTCCGGTACCTCCTGCAGTTATGTTGCCAACGCAGATAACAGGGATTCCGAATTCAACGGATTTAATGATCCTGGCATTATAAAGGAAATTCCTCGTATCTGTCACCAGCCCGTAAAGCAGTGATAAGGGATAAAGAAATATGCTCCTTTTTTTTTGCATTAATCAAAGGATCTCTATAAAATATGGTAGTCGTGCCTGGATCCCTGTCATATCACGGATTTCAAGAAGCTCACGATAAAATGTAAATGTTTCGCCAAGCTCTTTCTTAAGTAATTTCATCTTTACTTCACCGCTCAGCTGATTCAGGAGCATTGTGTACGGATCTTCAGCGACCGGTAATTCCCTTATCGAATAGGTTTCTGTTTTAGCCAGTTCTGCTGCGCCTTTAATGGCATCTTTCAATCCTCCTATCTCATCAACAAGTCCTATCTTCAACGAACTTGTTCCGCTCCAGACTCGTCCCTGGCCAATACTGTCGACCGATTCAAATTTCATATCACGTCCTGATGCCACTTTAGTGACAAAATCAGAATAGATCTTTTCAATGCTTTTCTGCATAACCTCTTTTTCATATACTCTCATCTGACGATAGATTGACGGGAAGTCAGAATTCTCGTTTGTTCTTACAGTTTCGGTATTGATTCCGATTTTCTGTTCAAGTAATTTCCCTGCGTTGGGAAAAAGTCCGAATACACCTATTGAACCTGAAATTGTTGTGGGATTTGCATAAATTTTTGTACCTGGGCAGGAGATATAATATCCGCCTGAGGCAGCATAGTTACCCATTGATATGACGACCGGTTTTACCTTTGCAGCAAGTTCAAGTTCTCTCCAGATCATATCAGAGGCAATAGCACTTCCTCCTGGAGAATTAACCCTGAGGACAATTGCTTTTACAGTGGAATCCAATCTTTCCTTCCTGATTATTTCCGAATAATTATTACCTCCGATATTGGTTGTGTTACCTTTTCCCATTACGATCGATCCTGATGCATAAATAACAGATATCCTTGATTTTACTGTGAGGACCTTTTTCGGATCAGGCACTTTTGTATATTTTGACATTGATACGAAATTGATCTTATCATCAGTTGAGAGACCGGATAAGACCTTCAGGGTATCATCAAGTTCATCGCGGAACAATAATCCATCCACCAATCCTGCTTCCAGGGCATCTGTCGAGACAGTACCCATAAGTTTATCAGCGAGTTCATTGATCCGCTCTTCAGTCATTCCTCTTGACTCTGCCATCATTTTCACCGTATGGTTCCAGATAGATCCGACATAGTCTTTTATCTGTTCCCTGTTCTCATCGCTGAGCTTATCAAGCATAAATGGTTCAACTGCACCTTTGAATTTACCATGTCTTATGATCTGTACTTCCATCCCGATTTTTTCAAGTGCTTTTTTATAGAACATCACTTCTCCTGCCAGGCCTTTGAAATCGACTGTGGAGGAAGGATTGATGAAGATACGGTCAGCAGCAGATGAGAGATAGTATCCTTGTTGCTCCAGAGCATAATCAGAGTAAGCGATCACAAATTTCCCGCTTTCCTTGAATTTTTTAAGGCCATTCCGGATTTCTTCCATTGTTGCCCAGCCTGAAGGCATGATCCCATTGTCAATGAGGATGCCTTTTATTTTTGGATCAGCAGCAGCTTTCTCAAGATTATTCAGGATATCATTAAGCCCTGTTGCAGGAGTGATGGTCATGTTAAGTATATCCAGGCCAGCAAAGGGATTAGGATCGCTCCTGTCGGGGATTTGGACATTTGTTTTCAGAACGAGTATTGAATTTTCACTAATAGAAACCTTTTTGTCACCTGCTGCAACCATTGCACTGAGGCTTCCGATCATAATAAGGAAGAATATAATAGAAGCAAGGATAATTCCGGTTATTGTTGCCAGGGTATAAATGAGGAAGTTTTTCATAGCGGAAACGATTTATTATATGGATGTTAAAAATATTATTTATTGGAGCGAAGATATAATTTGTTAATTGATTTAATACATTTGACTGTCTCCAATTTTCGCTTATGAAGAAAGTATTTCTTGGGATAGGGACTAATTTAGGCGACAGGGAAAACAATCTCAGGGAAGCTTTAGCCATGATTGAAGAACATGTTGGCAAGGTTAAATGCTCTTCCTCCGTTTATGAGACTGAACCCTGGGGATTTCAGAGTGAGAACCAGTTCCTGAACATTGTAATAGAAGTCAATACGCCACTGAAACCATCAGGTGTACTTGGTCGGCTTTTGATGATTGAATCAATGATCGGCCGGGTAAGGGAAGGCAAAGGATATAAGTCGCGGATCATAGATATCGATATTCTCTTTTACGGGGATGAGATAATGGAAACGAAAGCACTAACGATACCTCATCCTAAACTCCATAAAAGAAGATTTGTCCTTGTTCCTTTGGCTGAAATTGCTTCCGGACTGGTTCATCCTGTTTTGAGAAAGACTGTGGATCAGCTGCTTTCAGAATGCAGCGATAAGGGCAAGGTTGTACGGGCTGGTAATCTGAAAGGGTAATATCAGATGGATACGCCGGCAACTTCAAAGCAGACCATTATCTGCAAAGCTAAAATAATCCTTTTCGGCAATTATAAGATGATCAAGCAGTTGAATATCCATTAGAATTCCGGCTTCCTTGATCTTCTGTGTAATTTTATTATCGGAATCACTTGGATTCAGGTTACCGGAAGGGTGATTATGGCAGATTATTATTCCTGAAGCAAGGTATTCAATTGCTTTTTTCATTACGATCCTGACGTCGGTGACAGTTCCGCTCAGGCCGCCCTGACTGAGTTTCATCCTGTTTATTACTTTATTTGACCTGTTCAGGAACAATATCCAGAATTCTTCATGGGCGAGGTCCGACAGCAGGGGCTGGAAGATATCTGATACATCTTTCGAACATTTTATCTGGACGACATCCTGAACTTCTGCAAGTTTTCTTCTTCTGCCGAGTTCAAGGGCGGCAGCAATCGTAACGGCACGTGCAGGGCCAATACCATTCAGTTTCTCAAGATCGGCAATTGAAAGCTTGCCCAGGTTGTTAAGATTATTGTTCACCATGCCAAGTAGTTCACGGCCAAGGTCGAGAGCCGATTTCTGTTTTGTTCCCGAATTGATTAGGATAGCCAGCAATTCTGCATCGCTCAGAGCTGTGGTACCTTTCTGGATAAGTTTTTCCCTGGGTCTGTCCTCAGCAGCCCAGTCAGTAATTTTTAGAGACATGCAGCGAAAATTTAATATTCCGTATGCAAGATAATAAAAAAGGGTGCTTAAAGGGCACCCTGATCTGATAATTCTTTGATCTTTATTTCAGGCTGTTGGCATGTTTGCCTACAGAAGATTTAAGATTTGAAGCCTTATTTTTGTGAATAATATTCTTCTTAGCGAGCTTATCAAGCATAGCATTTAATTTCGGAACCATTTCATCCGCCTCTTTTTTCGTTGAGGTAGAGCGAAAACTCTTGAGGGCGTTACGCATTGTTTTTGCATAATATTTGTTCCTGTCAGTTTTTCCGACTGTCTGTCTGATCCTTTTTTCCGATGATTTGTGGTATGCCATTTTTACTTTTTTTGCAGGTGCAAATGTAATAATTTTTTTATTTTCCTGCGTATATCATTAAATATTTATTATTTACCAATTATTCTGCCACGATTTAATCTCTTATTCCTCTCAGTTGAAGCTCCAAAGCTTAAACAACTCTCTAACGGTCCGTTACAGACTTTACCTGCAGTTCCCGGGAAACCGCCAGGCAGCTGCTCAGGATAATCAGCCAATTTATCGTAAATATCTGTTATCGCGGATTCCTGCAGCATCGGTTTGCATGATCATCTCAATTATCAAAATTACACATTGTTTAAGCTAATGTCAATTTTGTTGTTTTACCATGGATTTGAAAGCCGGAACTTATAAGGTTTAATTGGAATCAGCGACTAAACCATTTATAATTGTTTATACTTTTATCAGATACTGAACTTTATTAGTGATTTTTAATTATCTTTTATACAACGTACAGATAATCCGGTTTGTTTTGGTACAGGTTCTCTCCAAGCTGCGCCGTCTTTATAAGATAGCATACGTGTCCACGCCTCAGGACCTTTCTGAACACCAGCTGTCAGTCGTGTATCATCACTATAGATAATTACATCAAAATCTGAGGCTGACCACCAAATACCATATACTCCCTTATCACTGAATGAAGGACCACGCGAGCCACCTGGAAGGGCTGTAAAATTACTTTGATTTGTTGCCCCGGTATTTGGGCTATTCCAATGCAATGAACCTGTTTCTTTTAATTTTCCTCCGGCAAGGCCCTCTCCACCCAAATATGTTGTTAGGGTTGTCCACTCTTCGTCTGTAGGTACATGCCAACCAGTGGGGCAAAGGTAACCATTGTTAACGGCAAACCAATTGTATAATGCACCATATGAGGTATTTTTTATACCAACTGAGTCATTGTACCAGCAATAAGCAGGGGTCGTCAAAGTACTCCAGTAATCACCTTTAGAGCTTGGTACAGGAGATATATCTATACCATTTCTGAACTTAAGGGTTTTCAGATTTTCACGCATCCAGATCTGAGTGCCTATTCTAACAGTATTATATGTATTACCATCCATATCAGTAACAGGTTCCTCAGGAGCAACATCTAATATTTGAAGTTGTGCTTTCATAGCACCCACTTCAATTTTTAAAGCATTAAGCTCAGCTTTTAATGCATCCAGTTCAGCTTTAGTTGCAAAATCAGTCGGATTTTGTGGTGTCTGAACGGTGGTTAGTACTGCAGGCGTTTTGTTCCCTTCTATGGTTTGATCGACCGCTAATGCTAATCGACTGTCACGTTTCACTGCTTCAGATAAGCCGACTTCTTTAATATCCTGCTTCATTACTCCTTTTATCACTTCAGTAAGGCGGTAGTTCTCACCCCCATTTCTGGGGGATACTTCGATCCATACTTCATTTGCATCTCTAACGAACTTTCCTGCCATCATTTGGTAGCCACTATTATCAGCACAATCAGCATCCTCACTCTGGAAGACTCCGGCAACGAAAACAGTACCACCCATGTTCCTGACAGCGTTCGCATAGTTACGAACTATCTGAAGCTCGCTCGCCTGCATTTTACCCTCCTTTATTACATATTGCCTTACAAACTTCTTTCCTTCAACTACCTGACATTTAGTACCATTAAAGAAATGATAATTGTCATATTCAATATCCTCAACGTAATCGATAACGTAGTTAGGCATTCCTTTGAAATATGGAGCATCTTTATATTCATCATCCTGAGCCTGAAGTTTCCACAGTGAAGTACCTGCTAGAATTAAAAGAGTACAGGTAATAAATTTTAAGTAGTGATTAGGAGATTTCATAATATCCAAAATTAAGGTCCAATGTAAGCATTCGGCCTCCCGCATGTTGACAGATACCTGAACTGGACTTAACTTGCCATGTTCAATTTCCAGTACAACTTTTTTGGAGTTCTTTGAAATTCTTTAGAAAATGATCGGACAGTTCAGCTTTTTCCAATGATATCCAGTAATCATTGGATTTCTATTGGAGCTTCCTGGATTTCACGGGCAGCCTTCCAGTTGTGTGGCAGAAGATCCGCCAGGTCAAGACTGTAATCACTATTATAATAGGGTATCTTTGTCAGGACATCCGTCAGCCACTCCCTGGGATTTACGTCCGTTGCAGCGCAGCATCCAAGCAGTGAGTACATGACCGCTGCATTCTCTGCCGCATCATGATTGCCACAGAAGAGGTAATTCTTTCTGCCCAGTTTATGTAAAACTTTCCATAAGTTGGGTTATGCATAGTAAATAATTATGTAAAGTTACCACACATAAGCATCATCTATACAAACAGTTATTATATT
>MWDJ01000008.1 GCA_002070505.1 Bacteroidetes bacterium ADurb.Bin145
ATTGAAACTGGTCCCGTAGTTCAATGGATAGAATGACAGATTCCGGTTCTGTTGGTTGAGCGTTCGAGTCGCTCCGGGATCACAGGGTGTTTTTAGTGAATAGTAGGGGGAATGAGGCGGGGCGTTTTGCCAGAAAGTCAACAAAAGAAAAAGAATTTGAATCAAAACGCCCCGCCTCATTCCCCCTTGTCCCTAAAGAGGCCGTGTCATTCCGAACGAGTCAATCCTGAGCTTGCGAAGGATTGACGAGTGAGGAATCTCCTTCCCCTTCCACAAATACCATAAGGGGTTTCATTGAAACGAATCTTCCCTGAGCTTGCGAAGGATTGACGAGTGAGGAATCTCCTTCCCCTTCCACAAATACCATAAGGGGTTTCATCGAAAAGAAACTTCCCTGAGGGTTTACGAAAGATTGATGAGTGATTGATCTCCTTCGTTTGGCAGAGGGTTGTGATTTTGTAGGATGCAGGATGCAAGGTGCATGTTGCAGGTGAGAATAGCAAGTAGTAAGAGATGTGCGGAAAGCGATTTCTGATACCAATTTAATTATATATTCCTTAAGATCTCTATCATTTCAATTATTGCCTCGGCATCTTCTGAAGACTTCACCGGTGAAAGCCCTATAAGTGCTCTTGCAGAATTAAGATCTTCACGGGTTATATAATCCTTGCCTATGACAATATAATATATAATCGCTGATTTCAGTGTGTTTGCTTTCACTCTGAAAGAATGCGGGCTCATCCGCGCCGGGAACAGATGCAAATACCTTGAAGTATCGTTATTATATTTCAGCATCCAGAGGGATGTGTCTGATAATGTGATGATTTTGAAATTATAATAATCCCTGCCAACCCAATCCGCAAAAACATTATAATCCTTAAGATCATGGGATTCAAGAAAATGAACAGCCTCTTTGCAGATATCCTGCACTTTCAATGATCCCGTATAGATATCCATTACTGAAGTGCCAATGAACTTAAGTTCTTTTATTAAATTACCGATATCGGATAAATTTTCCGAACGCAACCTTTTGCCTGTATATTCCCTTATATAAGAAAGGTGATGTTTGAGGGGATTGAATTTAATTGGTTCCGGAAGATTTAACATGATACAGATTTAAAAGTTTAAATTTAACATTTGTTTTAAAACATCAGGAGTTCACTAACTTATATCGAGAACGCAGGCCGTATCATAGCCGGAAATTTTTGGTTGCTTAAATTATCTGCCGGGGAAATTTGCATTTTTTAACATTTATTTTATAAATTTACCAACTATAATTGTTATAGATTTAAAATTAACTGATACTTAACCCAAAACCCACTGCTTATGAAATATTTCAATTCCACCTGATACCCTTTTGGTAACCCCACGGGATTATTCCTATTGTTATCTTTTTATCTGTTTTAAACAGTCTTTTTACGCTGGCTGCAGCCAAGAGTGCAGTTTAGTGTATAATTTTTTAACTAAATCTAAATTATGAAAAAAATCAATTATTTGCTACGGACAGATTTGAGGTCTCGTCCGGAAAAACCAAAAAGAAATTCAAAATTCTGGATTCTTTTTACTTTGATTGCATTATTTGGTTTCTTCCAGGTTAACGCACAGTATTCACCTGTTTCGGATGCAAGTCTTCTTGCTGTTGTAAGCAATGCAGACGGACATAACGATGTAAGTGCTGTTGTGGACCAGAGGAGAGTGACCGGTACAATCAAGAACGAACTTGGCGATCCTTTAATTGGCGCTACAGTTCAGGTTAAGGGAACGACACTTGGTACATTGACTGATATTGACGGTAAGTTTTCAGTTGATGTTCCGAATGAAAGCGCCGTTCTTGTTGTTTCATTTATTGGCTATGTAGCTCAGGAGATACCGGTTGCAGGAAGGTCGACAGTTGAACTGTCCCTGGTTCCTACGGTAGAAAGCCTTGAGGAAGTTGTTGTTGTTGGTTATGGTACTCAGAAAAGGACCACAATGACGGGTTCTGTGAGCGTTGTCAAAGGTGACGAAGTTGCTAAAGTTCCGGTATCTAACATTACAAACGCCATGGCTGGTAAGCTGGCTGGTGTGCTCACATCACAATCAAGCGGACAGCCCGGCGAAGATGCTGCCCGTATCTATGTAAGAGGTGTGGCAACAACAGGTTCATCAAACCCGCTGATAGTTGTTGACGGTGTAATCAGGGATGCTCTTGAACAGATCGACCCTGCAATCATTGAGTCAGTTACTGTTCTGAAAGATGCTTCATCTGTTGCCCCATACGGGATTGCAGGTGCCAACGGTGTTATTCTGGTTACTACCAAAAAGGGAAATGAAGGATTACCGACACTTACCTTCAATACTTATTATGGTATACAGAGCCCTACCTATTATCCTGATCTTCTGAATGCAGTTGATTACATGAAGATCCGTAATGAAGCTCTCCTTAATGCAGATCCAACCCTTACGGTAGATAAATTAGCTTTTAACCCGGATGTTATAGCCAACTACGCCAAGCTGCATGCCGAAGACCCTGACAGGTATCCTGACAGCAGGTCAAAAGACCTGGTTCATTTCAACATTCCGGTACAGAAGCATGATCTCCAGATATCAGGTGGAACAAATACATTAAGGTATTTCACGAGCCTTGGATATTTCGGACAGGAAGGTCTTTTCGACAGGGTTAATTATAACAGGTTCAACTATAACCTGAGTGTTGATGCAAAAGTTACAAAAACAACAACCGTTGCACTCTCCCTGTTAGGAACAAAAGAAAAAACCAATGACCTCGATGTTGCGTCTTCATCCAGCCAGATATTCAGGAGTGGTTATAAATTCATACCCACGGAAGCTATTTACTTTTCAAACGGTCTGTGGGGTCAGTTTGCAGGAAACTCGCCTGTAGCTGTTCTGAACGGAGATGGATATGAAACTACTGACAGATACACACTTTTGTCAACTGTTTCAGTTGAACAGCAGATACCCTGGATCAAAGGGTTAAGTGTCAAGGGAGCTTTCAGTTATGACATGAACAACTCTTTCAGGAAAGGATGGCACACACCGTTCTACTACTATACCATTGACCTCAATGCTAATCCTCGTACCTTTACTAAGGCAATATCTACGCAGGAAGGTGGAGCTGCCGCTTATACATACCTGGAGCAGCAGGTTCAAAGGAACCAGAGGTATAACTATCAGGCATTCATCAATTATTCGCGTCGATTCGGCCAGCACGATATCGTTGGGCTGATTGTTGCAGAAGCCAGGAACAATGATTATGCTAACCTGACTGCCCGCAGAAATAATTTTGCAATCGGCATTGATGAATTGAGTCTCGGCAGTTCAGACAAAAATGATTATGATAATGGCGGTTCTTCATCAGTAGGAGCCCAGCTCGGATATGTTTACAGACTTGGATGGACTTTCAAAAACAGGTATATGGCTGAAGCCACCGGACGTTATGACGGGCACTATTATTTTGCTCCCGGTAAGAGATGGGCATATTTCCCGGCCTTCTCAGTTGGATGGAGAATTTCAGAAGAAGATTTCATGAAAGGTCTGACATGGCTCAACAACCTGAAGCTGAGAGCATCATGGGGTAAATCAGGTAACCTTGCAGGTTCAGCATACCAGTATCTGTCAGGGTATACGCTTTCCGGCAACAGGTACGCTTTCGGAACCGGAAAAATGGTTCAGGGAGCTTATGTAAGCCGGGAAAACAATCCCAATATCACGTGGGAAGTTTCCCAGAAATCAGATGTCGGATTCGAAGCCGGATTATGGAACAGCCTGTTAACGGTTGAATTTGACCTCTTCTTCGAAAAAAGAAGCGGAATGTTGTTAAGCCCTTCTATCACTGTGCCTTATGAATATGGGTTAAGCCTGGCTCAGGAGAATGCAGGTAAAATGAATAACTTCGGGTTTGAGGTCCAGGTTGGATCGAGAAAACAGTTCCAGAACGGTCTCAATGTTAACGTAGCAGCAAATCTCAGTCTTGCAAAGAACAAGATGATCGAAACATTTGAAACTGCTGCAACATATAACAACCCTAACCGCAGACGTACCGGCAGACCTTATGGTACTGTATTTGGATACAGAGCACTTGGTTTCTTCTCAACTGCTGAGGACCTTAACAATGATAACGTTATCAATACCGATCCTACAAAAGGACCGGTTGAATGGGGTGCAACACAGTGGGGAACCCTTCGTCCCGGTGATATCAAATACGAAGATATAAGCGGACCTGATGGTGTTCCCGATGGCAAGATCGACAGCAATGACGAACAAGTGATTGGCTATCCGGACTACCCGATGATGACCTACGGATTGAATGGTAGTGCAAACTGGAAAGGGTTTGACCTTAGCCTGTTCTTCCAGGGTTCAGCACTGAGATCAACAAGTATTCAGAACTTCCAGACATTCCCGTTCTTCAACAATAACAGTAACCTGGATTATGAATACTATAACAACCGCTGGACGAGAGATAACCAGAATTCCAAATATCCGATAGCCTGGGCGGCTCCTTCTTCAAATATGCAACAGGGAAGCTCATTCTGGCAGAGACATATGGCATACCTGAGACTTAAGAACGTTCAGTTCGGTTACACTCTTCCCAAAACAGTTATGAACAAACTGAAGATGCAGAGCATCAGAGTTTATGTCGCAGGTCAGAATGTTCTGACTTTCCAGAACCTGAAATTCCTGGACCCGGAAACAACCAATCAGGTAGGTTATCCTGCTATGAAGATATTCAATATCGGTGCAAATGTAACCTTCTAATTATCAAATTTAAAAATAAAATACTATGATAAAGTTTAAAATAATCAGGAACATTGCATTTATAGGGTTGGTACTTCTCAGTACTGTTTCCTGCAACCAGGAAGACTGGCTGGAGACCACTGATAAATCGAGGCTGACTGACGCTACAATGTGGGCAAGCGAAGGTAATGCAGATATCTTTCTGAATGAGTGTTTCAGAGACCTTACTGCCAAAGGCAATTACCCCGACCCCCTCGACAGCTTTACAACTGATAACGATGGCGGATGGTATTATACATCATATAACTGGAGAAAAGGTATAGTAAAAGCATCTGCAAGTTCAAATAATCATTGGGGAGGACAGGGAGGCCCGAATTTTGATGCCTGGTGGCCGAACACTTATACTTACGTCAGAAGGCTAAATACCTTTATGGCCCAGATCACTGCCAATAAAGCTAATTTCTCAGATACCTGGTATAAAAAGCGTATGGATGAAGCCAGATTCCTGAGAGCATGGTATTATGCCGAACTCTTTTACCGTCTCGGAGGTCTTTCAATAATAACTGAACCTCAGGACAGAAACACGATGACGGAAGCTGAGATGTATGTGCCTAGAAGCACATTCGAACAGACTTTCAATTTTCTGGTCTCTGAACTGACATCTATTGTTTCTAACGCATACCTTCCTGTAAAATATGCAAATGGGAATGCTGATGCCGGAAGACCTACTCTCGGAGCAGCTCTTGCTCTTAAAGGATTTATCCAGCTCTTTGCCGCAAGTCCTGCATATAATTCCTCTGCACCAGCTGTACCGAATGAAGCAGGTAATAAGGATATGCAGAGCTTTGCAACTCCAAACCCTGCAAGATGGGCTGATGCTGCTGCCACTCTCAAAACATTCATTGACACTTACGGACACAAGGGGACCAAAACTTACGATCTCTGGCCGGATATGAAAACTTTCTGGCACGAAGCCAATGAATATAATAAAGAAGTTATCTGGGACAGACAGCATGTCGCCAATACGATGGCTCAGAACTATGATACATATGGTGGCCCGGTTTGGATACAGGGGGTATATTATACATGGGGCAACTATTGCCCGACACAGGAAATTGTTGATGAATACCAGATGGCAAATGGAGAATCGATCTTCCTTGCTGATGGTGTGACAGTCAATCCTGCATCCGGGTATAATCCTCAGAATCCTTATGTCGGACGTGAACAGAGGTTCTACGATTTTATCGTGTATGACGGTGCTACATATAAGCAGGACTGGATGACAACCGCCGATGTTATTTATACACGTATAGACCTGGTTCATCCATCAAAGAATCAGATCGACTTCGGATCAGATGACGTAGGGAACACAGGATACTACTACAAGAAGAGGCTTGATAACGCTCATCCAAGGGGTGGTAACCTTGATGGAAGGAATTATGTATATTGGCGTTACGGCCAGGTCCTCCTTGACTATGCTGAAGCACAGAATGAAGCCGTTGGTCCTGATGCTTCCGTTTATGAAGCTGTTAATGCAATCAGACAGAGACCTTCAACAAACCTTCCTCCGCTTCCTGCAGGTTTAACACAGGAGCAGATGCGCGCTGCTATCAAGCATGAAAGAAGGATCGAACTGGTATTTGAAAACCACAGGCTATTTGACTTGTGGCGGTGGAAAGACGCCCTTGTTGAGCAGAATAAGGATCTTCACGGGATGAAGATCACAAATACTGTACCTGCTGACAACAGCGGTGTCTGGAAATATGAATATGTTTCCCTCAACCACCCGCATGTATTCAATCAATACCAGTATTTCAACCCGATACCTCAAACTGTAATAGACCGTAACACAACACTTAAACAGAACTGGGGCTACGGATCAGGTAAATAATCTGTAATTCAGATAGATTTTAAAAAGGGTGTCTCAGAAGGGCACCCTTTTTTTAGTTTTGTCACTTTCTTTTGCTCCTCCGCCTCTGTTTTTCGCCAATTGCGCATAGCCATTTTCCGCTCCAAAAAACAGAACCCGGTTCGCGCCTTTTCCGGATTAGCCATCGCGTATTCTAAAGATTTAAATTGTTGATAACAAGAAAAAGGCAGTGTCATTTTGAATGAGTCAATCCTGAGCTTGCGAAGGATTGACGAATGAGCGATCTCCTCCGGCTGAAATAAAAGTAGCGAAGGGTGTCTGAAAAGGATGCGCTGTTTTATTTTCAACGTAAAATCCATAATTTTGGTGAAATCTTTTTTTAATGACTGCGAGATATAGAAACTTAATGATCCGATCTCTTCTGCCGGGAGTAATATTCATCCTGGTGTTCATGTATTTCGCTGTTTTTAATAAATATCATATCCTTTACCTTGAGCAAAATCAATTATTCCGTTTCAACCTGTCCTACTTAAGAGATTTTTTCTTACTACCGGGGCCCTTATCCCTGATCATTGGTGCATTCTTCACTCAGTTCTTTGTAATCTCATGGCTTGGTGCACTGATAATAACATTGAAATGCCTGGCGGTTTATTTTTTCACAAAGTATATCCTGGGTAAGTATAATATAATGGGACTTGTTTTCCCTTTTATACCTGTGTGGTTACTGGTTATATTACACAGCAATGAATTGTTTACTCCTGATCAGTCAATTGGATTAATGCTCTCGTTGCTTTTTACAGCTGTTTACATCTCTGTCAGTACTCCAAAAATCCGTTATATCCTGTTTCTTTCCTTATGGCCCTTATATTTTTATCTGACAGGAGGTTTTGCAATGATCTGTGTGGTTATTTGCACCCTTCATGAGGTTTTATCAGGGACCAGGAAGGATCGCTTTTTATTCATTGCCCTTTATATTTTGGAAGGAATTTTAATGCCATGGCTTTTTTCGCAGCTTTTATTTTTTATACCGAAAGGTAAGATCTTTACCTATCCATTGTTTTACACTTTCCATACTTTCGAACTTGTGAGCCTGATCTCAGTTTATTTCATTTTACCCGTTCTTATGGTCACAGGTTATTTTATAAATAAAGTAAATGCCTCAGTAGTAAAATTTATCAGGGGAACGACAATTAAAATATTGACAGGAAGCCTGACAATACTGTTGATGGTATTTGTTATATATAAGTTTGCTTATAACAAGAGGGCTGAACAGATGTTTGCTATTGATTACCATATAAGGCAGGCTGAATGGAGAAAAGCATTGAAACAGGCTGAACAATACCCCGATCTTAATACTCTTGTTATTTATTATACGAACCTTGCCTTACTTAATTCCGGTCAGCTTGGAGAGAAAATGTTTGATTACCCCCAGATCGGGCCCGGTGGATTAAGGTTGAAATGGGAGCGTAATTCGAATCTGGTCTTTGGCGGAGATATATTCTATTACCTTGCATATAATAATGAAGCCTACCGCTGGGCGTTCGAAGCTATGGTGGCGAAAGGTGTGAATCCCCGATCACTTAAGAGGCTTATTATTACGAGTATTGTGAATGGTGATAATGATGTGGCAGAAAAATATCTGCATATATTGGGGCAGGCTCCTTTTTATCGTAAGTGGGTTCTTAAATATGAAAGATTGCTATCTGATCCTGCAAGTCTGGCAAACGACCCGGAAATAAAGCGTAACCGGAACTTTTTAGTAAATAAAAATTTTATTTCCAATGCAACTGGTATGAATCTTGACAACTTGCTGGAAAATCACCCGGAAAATAAAATGGCGTTTGAGTACTACCTGGCCGATTTGCTCCTTCGTAAAGAGCTGGATTCTTTCGCTGAAAATATCTCGCGTCTGAAAGAGTTAGGTTATACATCCATACCTCTTTGCTTTGAGGAGGCACTGATCTTCTATAACTTTTATGAAAATAAGCAGGTGATCCCGGAAGGATTTTCATTCCGTCCTGAGACTGTCGCCAGGTTCAATGAATACGCTGGCCTCTATACAAAATTTAGGAGCGACAGAGCTGCTGCCAGATATGAACTGGGAAAGAAATTCAGGAATACTTATTGGTACTATCTTCAATTCGCGAATATATAATCTTATGATAAAGAAGAAAAAAATACTGCACTCTCAATTTAAATTCAATCTTATTCCTTTTTTGTTTTTTGTAATTCTTGTCGGATGTAACCGTAAAATACCTGAATATACAGAAACAGACTCGCAGGCAATATTGAATCCCGATTATTCTTCAATTACGATTCCTCCGAATATTGCTCCGTTGAATTTCAGGATTATGGATAAGGCTGATCTTTATTTAGCCAGGTTTTATAATAATGAAGGAACAGAATTTATGGTTCGTTCGAAAAATGGAGAAATTAAAATACCAGACAAGAAATGGAAAGAACTTCTAAAGATATCCGGTTCAGGGGAATACAGCATTGATATTTTTGCCAGGAATTCAGGAGAGTTTACAAAATACCAGACAATTACAAATAAAATCTCTCAGGAGCCTATTGATAAATACCTCGTTTACAGACTGATAGAGCCGGGGTTTGAGACCTGGAACAAAATGGGAATTTATCAGCGTAATCTTGAGAATTTCAGGCAGACACCTGTTATGCTTAACAGCCTGAGCGGTGGTAATTGCATGAATTGCCATACTTTCGCAAGGAATTCGGGAAAGGATATAATGTTCCATATGAGAGGAGAAAATGCCGGGACGATTATTTTCAAGGATGGTGTATATTCAAAAGTCAATACGAAAACTGACAGTACAATTTCAGCCGGAGTTTATTCTTCCTGGCATCCTTCAGGTGATTTTATAGCTTATTCTGTAAATAATATAGTTCAGAGTTTCCCGGCGATGCCCGGGAGAAAAATTGAAGTTTATGATACTTTATCAGATGTCGTAGTCTATGATATTAGGAAGAACTTAATTGTTACCACTGACCAGTTATCGAGGCCGGACATTCTTGAGACTTTCCCTTCATGGGGACCTGATGGCCACTCCTTATATTACTGCAGTGCAGTGAAACAATCAATGGGAAATTATGATAAGATAAGGTACGATCTTATGAGGATTCCTTTCGATCCTGATAATTGCAGCTTCGGCCAGCCGGAATCAATAATAAAAGTCTCAGATAAAGGAAAAAGCATTTCTTTTCCAAGAGTATCACCCGATAATAAATATCTGCTTTTCTGCCTTGCCGATTATGGTAATTTTACTTTATGGCATCCCGAGAGTGATATTTATATGCTTGATCTTTCAACAGGAGAAGAAATAAAACCAGAAATCAACAGCAACAGGACCGAAAGTTTCCATGAGTGGTCATCCAATGGCAGATGGGTGGTTTTCAGCAGCCGGAGGGATGATGGTTTATACACCCGCCCTTATTTCACCTATTTCGACACAGCCGGTAAAATGCATAAACCTTTCATCCTGCCTCAGAAAGATCCGGAATTTTATGTTGATTTTATGAAGTCATTTAATGTCCCGGAACTTATTACTTCGCAGGTCGGATTGAATCCGCGGAAACTGGAAAAATTTGGAAAAAAGAATCAGACAATAAAAGCAGGACTTTAAATAGATTAGGTTTTTTTAACAGAGATTAAACCGGGAATTTATTTTTTAAAAGTATTTTCGGAGATTTATTTATAAACATGAACCGGGTATTGGAATAATTTAATTGTCATTTTGTCTATTATTTATATCCGGGAACTCTGAAACCTAATGTTTAAACTCATATTATTTTAAGAATGAAAATAAAAATCATCAGAACATTTTTGTTAATTCTCTCATGCTTTGCCATTATGGCTTTTATACCAGGCAGTGAGAGTTCGAAAAAACCAATTTATCTTAATACAGCATACTCTTTTGAAGAAAGAGCAGCCGACCTGGTTTCAAGAATGACACCCGAAGAGAAACAAAGCCTTCTGGGAAACAATATGGCAGCTGTCCCGCGGCTGGGTGTCAATTCCTATAATGTCTGGGGAGAAGCCCTTCATGGCATTGTTGGTATGTTCAATCCTGGTGCCGGAGCAGCCACCTCTTTCCCAAGCAGTGCATCCCTGGGATCTGCCTGGGACCCTGCTCTCATGGAACGGGAGACAGGCGTCATTGCCACAGAGGGAAGAGGACTGAATTACAATGTTATTTCAACCCTCACTTACTGGTCGCCGGTTGTTGAACCTGTCAGGGATCCCAGATGGGGAAGGACAGGAGAATCATTCGGAGAAGACCCTTTCCTTATCTCGCAGATAGGTGGCGCATTTGTACGCGGAATGATGGGGTACGATCCTGTGTATCTTAAAGCAGTACCCTGCGGAAAACATTATTTTGCCAATAACAGTGAATTTGACCGTCATACCGGCAGTTCAAATATGGATAGCCGCGATATGAGGGAATTCTATCTTGCTCCATACAGGACCCTTATAATAAGGGATAAATTACCCAGCATAATGACTGCATATAACAGGGTTAACGGTGTCCCTATGTCAGCCAGCAAATTGTATGTCGACACAATAGCCCGCAAAACATATGGATTATTTGGATATGTAACAGGTGACTGCTCGGCAATCGAAGACATTGAGACAGGTCATTTTTATGCAAAATCGGGTCCTGAAGCAACTGCCATGGGATTGAAATCAGGTGTTGATACTGATTGCGGGAGCTATTACCAGAGGTATGCGCTTGAAGCTCTTGGGAAAGGTCTTATTACAGAAGCAGATATGGATCTCGCACTTGTGAACATGTTCACTACCCGCATGAGAATAGGTGAATTTGATCCGAAAAGCAAAGTGCCTTACTCGCAAATTCGGCCTGATGTAGTCAATTCACCCGGGCATATAGCCCTTGCTGTTGAAGTGGCAACCAAAACACCGGTACTGCTCAAGAACAATGTTGTATCAAAGATCAACAGCAAAGCCCTTCCAATTAAAACTGACGGATTGAAAAAGATCGCTATTATCGGCCCTCAGGCCGACAGAGTGGAGCTAGGTCCTTATTCAGGCAGACCTGATCAGAAGAATATGGTATCCCTTGTAGCCGGGGTTAAGAATTATTTTTCGGAAAAAGGTATCACTGCCGAGGTGGTTTACAGTCCTGGTGCAAGTACTTCAAGCAGAAGTAATCTGTTCTTTGTACTCGATTTCGAAGTCGTTAAAAGCGATGGCTCAGCAACAAAGTACGATGCTACCAAATATGTTGCAGCATCTGAGGGAATTGCTATCGGCTCAGGTATGAGCTCAGAAAATTCCGTAAGGAATATCCAGGATGGTAACTGGACATCCTATACAGGCATTGATATTACCAACATCGATAAAATGAACCTCAGGTTAAATGTTCCGGCCGACGGAGGTACAATAGAAGCAAGAGTTGGTTCTCCTACAGGGAACCTTCTTGCCACATTCGAAGCTCTTCGGCAGGGAGCAATGGCGGCAGGTGCATACGGTGGGGCAAGAACAGTTGCCGGCAAGATAAATAAACTTGGATTAGCCGGACCTCAGACAATTTATCTTGTTTATCGTGCTTCAGCCTTATCAACAATTGATAAAGAGGTTACTGATATGGCTTCCTCAGCAGATGTAGCTATCGTTTTTACAGGTACAGACGACCAGACTGCAGGTGAGGAAAGTGACAGACTGACACTTGTCCTTCCGGGCAACCAGTACGAACTTATCGACGCTGTAGCCAATGTTAATCCTAACACAATTGTTATAATGCAAACACTTGGCATGGTAGAGGTGGAAGGGTTCAAGGATAATCCTAATATAGCCGGGATAATCTGGACAGGCTTTAACGGGCAGGCACAGGGTACGGCAATGGCAAAAATACTTTTCGGAGAAGTTAATCCGGGAGGCAAGCTGAATGCCACATGGTACAAGTCATTAAATGATCTGCCTCCGATCACCGATTATGATCTGAGAGGCGGAAATAATAAGAACGGAAGGACCTACTGGTATTTCGACAAGCCGGTTTCGTATGAATTTGGTTATGGTCTTTCATATACGACATTTGAATACAGTAATTTTGCTATCAGCCAGAATTCCATCACCCCCAATGATAAGATAACAGTAAGTGTTGATGTAAAGAATACGGGGGATGTTGACGGAGATGAGATAGTACAGATATATGTAAAGACAGCGGATAGTCCAGTATCACTACAGAGGCCTATCAAGAGGCTGAAAGGGTTCCAGAGGGTAACGATAGCATCGGGACAGACGAAGAGGGTATCGATAGATATCGATTGTTCGGATCTATGGTTCTGGGATACGGCCAATAAGAGGCTTACCTTTGACCAGGGGAGATACATATTTGAGATAGGTGCATCGTCGAAGGACATCAGAGGTCAGGTAGAGGCAAGGATGAGTGGTCGCTACAATCCGGTACTCAGGACAGTAGTAGCTGAGTGCGGGAAGGTAGTATTAAGGCCGGGCAATACGGTACAGACTAGTGTAACGGCAGCATTGTCGGATGACAGTTTCTACAATATCAGGAATGCGAAGGTCAGTTATACGAGCAATAATCCTATGGTGGCGAGTGTTGATGAGAATGGTAAGGTAACGGCAAAGGGAGTAGGAACAGTAACGATAACAGCCAGTGTGACGATAGATGGCAAGACAGTATCGGATGGTTATCCGTTGAAAGTAATGCCTGATCTGAGGGCAGCAGCTATTACAGTCAATGGGAAAAAGATCACAGGATTCAATCCGGGAACAAGCAGTTACAGCTATCTTCTGACAGCTGCCTCGAAAGGACCACAGGTAAGCGCTACAGCTGCCGGGAAAGATATTGCAGTCGACATCATTCAGGCTGCTGGAGTGCCGGGAACGGCAGTTATTACACTGGCTGACAATGTAACCGTAGAAAAGAATCAATATTATGTGAATTTTGGTGTAAGATCAGTAACAGATCAGTTTACCACTGCAACTCTCGGCAAACACTGGAGCTGGATCAGGGAAAATCCTGCAAACTGGAGCCTGACAAAAAAAGCCGGAACTATTGTCATAACAAGCGCTGAAGGGGACATTCAGGCTGCGAGCAATAATGCCGAGAATATACTTTTACAAAGCGCTAATACAGACTGGACGATTACATCAAAGATGATCTTTTCGAGACGTCCGTCGGGATTCGGGCAGAATGGCGGATTGATAGCTTATCAGGATGATGATAACTATGTAAAACTGGTTTACAGTTCAGGCGGAGGAGGCCGTATGGGCTTTGGCGGAGGTGGTACTGGAGGTCAGTCGGCCGGGTCACTGTTGCTTGTAATCGAGGAAAACGGAAATCAGAAAAATGCTGCCACCCTGCGTTTGAACGACATAATAAAGGATGACAACACTTTATTCTTACGTTTTGAGAAAAAAGGCAGCCTGTTCAAGGCATCATGTTCTCCGGACGGTAAAAAGTTCATTGCTGTTGGTGAGGGTGAAGCAATGCTGAAGGATGTGAAAGCAGGTATGATAGTCTGCAACGGAGTTCCGATGTCATCACGGTTCGGCAATATTCCGGGAATGCCCGGAGGCCAGCAGCCACGCGAACCTGAAACCCCGTTTGAAGTTACGTATGACTATATTCATTTCCTGAATAATGGATTGAAATAAAAAAGTGGATTAGTGAGTTAATGAACTATCTGAATAACAACTTAATTAAAAAAGTACTATGAAAAAATTCTTTTTGCGGTCAGGAATATTATTGATTTCCTGCATCGTAGTTATGGCCTTCATGCCCGGAAGCAATCCGGTCAAAAAGCCGATTTATCTCAATACGGCATACTCCTTTGAAGAAAGAGCAGCCGATCTGGTGTCAAGAATGACACCTGAGGAGAAACAGAGCCTTCTAGGCAATACAATGCCTGCAGTTCCGCGGTTAGGCATTAATCCTTATGATGTATGGGGAGAAGCATTGCACGGAGTAATGGGCAGAACCTTTATTTCGGGAAGAACTGCAACATCTTTTCCGAACAGTGTTGCACTGGGATCATCTTGGGATCCTGAATTAATGAAACTGGAAACATCTGCCATCGCTGACGAAGCCAGAGGATTTAATCATGATGTTATCTATACTCTTACGTACTGGTCACCGGTAATTGAACCCGTCAGAGATCCCAGATGGGGAAGGACCGGGGAATCATTCGGTGAAGATCCTTTCCTTGTTTCCCAGATTGGCAAAGGTTTTATACAGGGCCTCATGGGGAACGATCCTGTTTATCTTAAAGCAGTACCCTGCGGCAAGCATTATTTTGCCAATAACTCTGAATTCAATCGTCATACCGGAAGCTCTGATATGGATGACAGGGATATGAGAGAATTCTACCTTGTACCTTACAGAAACCTTATTACAAAGTATAACCTGCCGTCAATCATGACGTGTTATAATTCCATAAATGGAGTACCGATGTCGGCAAGTAAATTTCTTGTTGATACTATAGCAAGGAAAACATATGGTTTGAACGGTTATATAACAGGAGACTGCGGAGCCATACAGGATATCTACACCGGGCATCTTTATGTAAAGACCGGTGCTGAGGCTGCAGCTCTGGGACTAAAGTCAGGAGTTGATACCGATTGCGGCAGCGTATACCAGACAAGCGCTCTGGAAGCAATAAAACTGGGCCTGATAACCGAAGCAGATATGGATATTGCCCTTACAAACATGTTCACGGTAAGGATGAGAATAGGTGAGTTTGATCCGAAAAGCAAAGTCCCGTACTCCGGAATTCAGCCGAGTATAATAAATTCGCCCGGACATGTAATCCTTGCTGAAGAAATAGCAACAAGAACGCCTGTCCTTTTAAAGAACAATGTTGTTGCCAGAACCGGCAGTAAAGCTCTTCCTCTTAAGACAGATGCTCTTAAGAAAATTGCTGTGATCGGTCCGCAGGCCGACAGAGTGGAACTTGGGCCATATTCAGGAAGGCCCGAAGAAGCTAACAGGGTTTCTCCTCTGGCAGGGATAAAGAATTATTTTGAAAAGAATAATATCAAAGCTGAAGTAGCTTATAATTCAGGTGGGAATACATCGAGAACAAGCGAATTCTTCACACTGGTCAGATTTTCAACTGTAACGAAAGATGGATCTGTTAAAGATTTTGACGCATCTAAATTTGATGCCGCTGCTCAGGGGATAGTCGTCGGAGCCAGACAGGGACAGAGTGTTACAATGAGAGGAATAAATGATGGAACCTGGTCACAGTATAATAATGTCGATATTACTAATGTTGATTCGATAAGATTCAATCTGAATGTTTCCAATCCTGACGGAGGAATAATCGAAGTAAGACTTGGTTCCTCAACAGGTAATCTTGTTGCTACTGCTAAAATTGCTGGTAATCAGCAGGCTGCAGGAGGTTTTGGCGGATTCGGAGGTTTTGGAAGAACAAGACCTGTCGCTGCTAAACTGAATACCCTGGGTGTGACCGGCCCGCAGAATCTGGTGTTTGTATTTCGTGCACCCGAAGGAGCACCAATTGACAAAGAAGTTACCAGTCTGGCCTCTTCGTCAGATGTTGCTCTTGTTTTTGTTGGAACAGATGACAGGACCGCTAATGAAGAATCTGACAGGTTCGACATACGACTTCCGGGTAACCAGTATGAACTTATTAATGCAGTTGCAAAAGTAAACCCAAATACAATTGTTGTAATTCAGTCACTTGGCATGGTTGAAGTTGATCAGTTCAAGGATAATCCTAATATAGCCGGGATAATCTGGACAGGCTTTAACGGGCAGGCACAGGGTACGGCAATGGCAAAAATACTTTTCGGAGAAGTTAATCCGGGAGGCAAGCTGAATGCCACATGGTACAAGTCATTAAATGATCTGCCTCCGATCACCGATTATGATCTGAGAGGCGGAAATAATAAGAACGGAAGGACCTACTGGTATTTCGACAAGCCGGTTTCGTATGAATTTGGTTATGGTCTTTCATATACGACATTTGAATACAGTAATTTTGCTATCAGCCAGAATTCCATCACCCCCAATGATAAGATAACAGTAAGTGTTGATGTAAAGAATACGGGGGATGTTGACGGAGATGAGATAGTACAGATATATGTAAAGACAGCGGATAGTCCAGTATCACTACAGAGGCCTATCAAGAGGCTGAAAGGGTTCCAGAGGGTAACGATAGCATCGGGACAGACGAAGAGGGTATCGATAGATATCGATTGTTCGGATCTATGGTTCTGGGATACGGCCAATAAGAGGCTTACCTTTGACCAGGGGAGATACATATTTGAGATAGGTGCATCGTCGAAGGACATCAGAGGTCAGGTAGAGGCAAGGATGAGTGGTCGCTACAATCCGGTACTCAGGACAGTAGTAGCTGAGTGCGGGAAGGTAGTATTAAGGCCGGGCAATACGGTACAGACTAGTGTAACGGCAGCATTGTCGGATGACAGTTTCTACAATATCAGGAATGCGAAGGTCAGTTATACGAGCAATAATCCTATGGTGGCGAGTGTTGATGAGAATGGTAAGGTAACGGCAAAGGGAGTAGGAACAGTAACGATAACAGCCAGTGTGACGATAGATGGCAAGACAGTATCGGATGGTTATCCGTTGAAAGTAATGCCTGATCTGAGGGCAGCAGCTGTCACAGTCAATGGGAAAAAGATCACAGGATTCAATTCTGATACAGAAGGGTATAGTTATCTTATGAAGAGCGGGGTTAGCGCACCTCAGGTAGCAGCTACAGCTTTAGGTAAGGATATCTCAATTGACATTGTTCAGGCTGGAAGTGTTCCCGGAACAGCAATTGTCACCCTAACAGATAATATCACTGTTGAAAAGAATTTCTACAATGTGAATTTCGGTCTGAAGTCTGTAAAGGATGAATTCAATACTGCTGCCTTAGGCAAACAGTGGAGCTGGGTCAGGGAAAATCCTGCAAACTGGAGTCTGACCAAAAAAGCCGGAGCCCTTGTCATTACAGGTGCAACCGGAGACATACTCTCCACTGATAATAATGCAGAGAACATACTTCTACAAAGCGCAAATACTGACTGGACAGTGGAATCCAGGCTTATTTTCTCAAGAAGACCTTCAGGATTTGCCCAGAATGCAGGATTGCTCGCTTACCAGGACGATGATAATTTCGTCAAGCTGGTTTATCGATCAGGAGGTGGCAGAAGAGGAATTGGTGGATTCGGTGGTCCGGGCGGTCCCGTCGGGGCAGGAGGACAGACACCTCAGCCAGGAATGGTTGAGCTTGTTATAGAAAAAGATGGTTACCAGTCATCAGTAGCTACTCTTAGTATGGCAGATATAATTAAAGATAATAATACACTTGTCTTTAAATTTGAAAAGAAAGGCAATAAATACTCTGCTTCGGTATCGCCGGATGGAAAGAACTACCGGAATATCGGAACTGCAGAAATAATGCTTAAGGATGTTAAGGCAGGAGTTATCACCTGCAACGGTGTCCAGGCAGCCGGGAGAGGGAATTTCCCGGGTATGGGACCCGGAGGCATGCCGGGCGGACAACAGCAGCAGCCTCAGCCTGAAACACCTTTTGAAGTATCATACGACTATTTCCGTATCGTAAACACGGGTTTAAATTAATTCGGAACAGAATTAATTTAACTTGCTGAACAGATCCTCTGGTATCCATAATACCGGAGGATCTTTGTTTGTACAAAATAAAAATGAGGATTTGAAGTTGATTTTTATATATCCTCATTTATTACTTCTTTTACCGGAGATTAATCCAAGAACCGCTGTGAGGATACTGTTACTTAAAAAGCCAATTTACTTTATTATCGGAGGGTTATTCTTCCTGATACCGTTAAGATTACTGATACCGGTATATGGAACATATCCGGATTTGAATTTAATACCCCAGGGAAAAGCAAAAACCGCTGCAGGATACAGAGATATTGAATCTTATAAGGACTGTTTTATTGCAGTTGGAACTAATGGGAGAATAGATGTTATAAACAATCGCGGGAAGGTGACAGATAATCTGATTCCGGTTAATAAGGATGATCTTAATTGTATCATTGAAGATAACCAGATACTGATAGCAGCCGGTGATAACGGTACCATACTGATTTCTTCTGATGGACGACACTTTTCGAATGCTGAGTCAGGTATTAAAGCCAATATCAATTCTGTCAGTTGCTTAAACGGTTTGTTTATCGCGGCTGCAGATGGAGGGAACCTTCTTGTTTCGGGGAACGGGATGATCTGGAGTACAATCAGGCTTCAGCTCAAAGGGAATATCAGGTCTCTTTCTGCAAATGCTTCGTCGTGTTTTGGAGTTACTGATGCCGGTGAAATAATCAGATCTGAGGATGGTCTGAACTGGTCCGTCACAGACTATAACAAGGAATATTTGGGTTTTAATAAACCCTGCATCTTTAATAAAATCCTTCTTATACCAAACAGATTTGTAATTGCCGGGAAACATTCTGATGGAACCCCGGCTGTTCTTTTCTCAACTATTGGCAATGTATGGACAGAACGGCAGCTTTTTTATGATGATGACCACGGGATTCCGCAAATGCTGACAAGCATTCCCAATGACATTACTTACGATGCCACGGGCGACCAGTTTTTCATTGCATGTGATAACGGAGAAGTCTTAAGTCTGCCTTCATGTTCAAAATGCAATGAATATGCAAAGGTTTCAGAAAATCATCTGTATGGGATTATCTGCACAGGAGGATCCTTAGTGACTGTAGGCGAAGGGTATAAAGTCAATATCTTGAATATCAGGTAAAGATACCGGAATTTTTACCCAATGTTCTTGTCCGGGCAGAATGAAGGACAGGGATAAGGGATAATGCAGTCTATTACGATGCTGTATCGCTTTATTCTTCGAAGAGAAATAAATTTCAGGACCGGATATTTTCAGCCACAGAATCAAAGATCAACATTGATCAGGGCCTGCCAATAATGGTTGACACTAAATGAAGGTATGGCAAAGGGAATGCTTAATGTAATTGTCTGACTCTCTTCTGAATGATCTTATGGATTTTCCTGTACGAAGGAGCAGGGCCTATTCCAATTTCTTTACCGTCTACAAAAAGCCCATCAGAAACGCCCCATTCTTTTTCTGTTTCCTTATCAATTGTTTCTATGACCTGAAGATTTGTCTTTCCCGGGAATTCCATTGCAGCCTTCCTTGCACGTTCACATGCAATGTTCATATTCTGGCACCAGCCATTCCTGAAGATTGTTACATTAACTTTTTCTGATCCTTTCTCAGGTTTTTTTATTCTTTTTGTGAACTTCGGGGGTATCGCCCCATCTTTGAAAGGTTTCCACAGAAGCCGCATGATACCATTCTTTTCCACTACTTCATATCCTTGTTTTCTGAACCACGAAGCACGCATGAATACAGGAATTGAAACTCCCCAGGTAACCATGCCGTATGCTCCCAGCTCCCTGGCATCATCTTCAGCAGCCTTAAGCAGAGCTGTACCCATACCACGTTTACGGTAATTACCTCTTCCCTGCTTATGGCCATGAACCCAGATACATAGAACAACATAAAGATTATTCCCCTGGTACATGGAATGTTCGATCGGGAGATATTGTATCATGCCTCCTATAACACCATTTTCATCGAGAGCATATTTTACCTTCAGCCCCCTGGTTTTCATTCTTTCGTACCAGGTTTTTTTGTAATCCCCTGCCTCTTTGATCTCATCTGACCATTCCTCGAGGCAGCAGAAATAATGGCTGTCGGTCTCGGGAGTTATATCAACGATTTTCATATCACTTAATGAGTTTTGATTTTTTATGGGGGTTGGCACGGACCACGAGGGTAAATAATCCCATAAGCAGAAGGGCTCCGCCAAGGAACCACATCGATGCTCCAATGCTGCCTGTCTTATCTTTCACGATGCCGACTAATGTTGGGCCAACAAATCCTCCGAGATTTCCGACAGAGTTTATTAAAGCTATTCCTCCCGCAGCTGCGGTGCCGCTTAAGAACATTGTCCCAAGCACCCAGAAAGGTCCGATGGTTGATTTTATTCCAACCAGTGCCAGAGTAAGGGTTACCATTGCAAGATATGGATTTTTCAGGTAGGCGCTGAAAGCAAATCCTATTGCTGCGACAAAGGCTGCTATTGCTATGTGCCAGCGTCTTTCTCCGGTCCGGTCTGAACTATAGCCCACAATAAGCATAACTACCATAGCTACAACATATGGGATTGCATTTATCAGTCCGACTGTTGCATAATTGTTTACCGAAAATCCCTGAATAATTGATGGCATCCACATTTCGTAGCCATAACCTCCAACATTCATAAGGAAGTATATAAGGCACAGAAGCCAGACGCGACCACTTGAAAGTGCCTCAGACAGGCTGTGTTTTGTTTTTCCCTTTTCCTGGGCGATCTCGTCATCGAGTCGGGATTGGATCCATTTTTTCTCACCTTGAGACAACCATTTGACCTTTTGGGGCCCGTTTGGAAGAAAAATAAAGATAACGACAGCCATTAGTACGGCAGGAATACCTTCAAGAAGAAAGAGCCACTGCCAGCCATCCAGCCCGAATTTTCCATGAAGTCCGAGAATTGCCCCGGATAATGGTGAGCCGACGATGCCGGCAATAACACTGCCGGTATAGAACAGAGCTATTGTGTGTGCCCTCTCTTTAGAAGGATACCAATATGTCAGGTATAAAATCACACCAGGGAAAAAACCTGCTTCGGCAATTCCCAGCAAGAACCTTACAACATAAAAGGCAGTCGTGCTTCTGATGAAGATCATTGTCATTGTAACAAGTCCCCATATGATCATGATCCGGGCTATCCAGAACTTAGCACCCACCCTTTGCATTATCAGGTTACTAGGTAGTTCAAACAGGAAATAGCCTATAAAGAATAAGCCTGCACCTATTCCATATATGGCTCCAAATATCTCCTCATTCACTCCAAGCACCTCGCGGAGCTGAAGCTTGGCAAAACCGACATTAATACGATCAATGTAAGCGATAATATAACAGACGAAAAGCAAGGGAAGCAGGCGCCATGAGATCCTGTTGAATAGGGCGCTGGATTTTTCGGGTGTTTCGTTAAAAGACTCTGACGAAGAATCCTCCTGCATTCTTGCACTGCCTGGATCTCTGAGCTTATCTGAAAATGAATTATTATTTACCTGAGGCTTGTTGCTTGTATTATCTTGTCCTTTGGAAGTATTATTGAATAAAGACATATTGAGGGAGATTTAGAAACAGCTTACAATATACATAGTAATAATTATAATTTCTATATGATGATTCTCTTTTCTGTCCGGAGATAAAGGTTTTTCTTGATGGATCTTACATTCAGCACCTTCGGCGCTGATTTAATTCATGTAGTATCTTCAACCCCGGGTTGTTGACCCGGGGTTATTCACATTCAGCACCATCCGGTGCCGCTATACTTGAAAATCTGTTTGATCCGGCAAATCTTCATGTATTGAAAGATTATACCACAACTAATCGCAAATCATCCTATCAATTACCTGCCTGCGAACGAGCTGCTTGACAATTTCATGATTCAGGCTTCTGACGATGAAAAATGAGATTATGATAAATCGTTAGTCAGGTTATACATAGCTCTTAAAGAGTATGATACGAATTGCACGGGCGAAACCAGTAAGATTAGCTATCCCTCCTGCTCAGCTCTAAAAGAGTATAATGGGAATAATCAAGGTGAAACCAGAGATAAGCAACCTTCACGTATGCTTAGGCTCTGAAAGAGCCTGATGTGAATAACCCCGGGCCGACAGCCCGGGGTGTACCGCCACCTCTCGAATGAAAGCTCCGAAGGAGCTGAATATCCTCCTTAACCTCTTCAACTTTTTCAACGCTTCAACGCTTCAACTTTTCAATCCTCAATTAACCAACTGTTTACCATGCAGACAGGGGATTATTCGTTTCACTCATTGGGTTTTTGTTTTAAGTCGGACCTTAACAAAACGAGTTTTGTACGGCTTTCCTTAAAACAAAAATCCTCCGCCGCCTGGCGGAGGAAGTCTTTGTCATTGCGGAGAGAGGGGGATTCGAACCCCCGGTCCCGCTTCTAGCGGGACACACGCTTTCCAGGCGTGCCAGTTAAGCCACTCCTGCATCTCTCCCTCCGTCCTCCGTAGCTTTAGCGAAGGAGGACTTATCAATTCAACTTCTCTAAAAAAGCGCATCAAATTACAAAAATATTTCAAGATTAAGATTTATCAGGACATTTCTCCTGATAACGACTTGCTTAAATGCTTCAGGACATCCTTATTATTTTTATACTTACCCAGAAGATGCATAAGTTTTGTCACTGAAGCTTCCGAGGTGATATCCTTCCCACTTACGACACCGGCAGCCAGCATCTCCCGGCTGGTCTCATATAAGCCCATCTCAACACTTCCTCCATGACACTGAGTTACGTTGAAAATAATCCCTCCATCCCTGATAAAACCCTTAATATCATCAAGAAACCACCTGTATGTGGGGGCATTACCTGATCCGAATGTCTCTATAATAAGAGCTCTCAACCCTTCGGTCCTCATGACAGCCTGAACGAAATTCCTGTTTATTCCCGGGAAAAGTTTTAGAATGGCAACATTATTGTCGAAGGTCTTATGGACAATAAGTTTCTTTGCCTCTTTTGGATATTTAATGTGGTTGTAATTGAATTTAAGATGAAGACCGGCTTCTGCCAAAGGCGGGTAATTTGGCGAGCTGAACGCATCAAAATGCTCAGCGCTCATTTTTGTGGTACGGTTACCTCTCGTAAGCTTATTATCGAAATATATGCAAACTTCCGGCACAACGGGAGCTTCATTCTCACGCGCTGCTGCAATTTCAATAGAGGTAATAAGATTCTCACGACCGTCTGTCCTGAGAAGTCCTATCGGCAGTTGCGATCCGGTAAAGATAACAGGCTTCGTAAGATTCTCCATCATAAAACTTAACGCTGAGGCAGAATAAGCCATTGTGTCAGTACCATGGAGGACCACGAATCCGTCATAATTATCGTAATTATGTTCTATTATCTCAGCCATCCTGACCCAGAAAACCGGGTCTATATCAGAAGAATCCTTTACCGGATCAAAAGAAACAGATTCCAGATTAAAGCCGGAATTGCTCAGCACCGGAACATGTCTGGTTATGTGCTTGAAATCGATAGGGACCAGCGATCCGGTTTTCGGATCATGTACCATTCCTATTGTACCGCCTGTATAGATTATAAGAACGGAGATCTCTTCAGCTTTTTTCATGATTGGCTATATATTGAAAAGCCGGCATGAATTTTCGAATGTTATCCTGGCAACCTCTTCCTCCCCGGTACCGAAAATCTCTGCAAGTTTTCTGTTTATAATGCAAAGATAATAACTCTCGTTACGTTTTCCTCGGAAAGGGACCGGGGCAAGATAAGGGGAATCAGTTTCCAGGACTATATTCTGAAGTCCGATCTCTCTGACTATATCGGGGAGGGTGGAATTTTTGAACGTCACAGGGCCTCCTATACCCAGTTTGAAACCATTTCCGACAGCTTTTATGGCATCCTTTATATTACCTGAAAAAGCATGAAACACGCCGGTAAGGGTCTCTCCACTGAATTCATCAAGGACGGAAAAAACTTCTTTTATAGAGTTTCTGGAATGTATGACAACCGGCAACCGGTAACTGATCGCTAAAGCTACCTGCTGCCGGAAAGCCAGAACCTGTTCTTTAAAAAAAGTCTTATCCCAGTAGAGGTCAATTCCTATCTCACCGACTGCGATATATTTATCCCGATTTGCTAATTCACTGATTTGCTTCAGGACAGCGAGATAACCATGATTAACTGATGTAGGATGAAGGCCGATCATAGGATGGCAGATATCCTTATACTTTCTTGTGGCAGCGAGCATTGGAACAACTGAGCCGAAGTCAATATTCGGCATCAGCATTTTTACAACTCCATTGCTTACAGCCCTGGTTACAATCTCATCCCTGTCAGCGTCGAATTCAGGCAGATAGAGATGAGTATGTGTATCGATGAGCTGCATTAAACGACACCCTGTGCGATCATTGCGTTTGCTACTTTAACGAATCCTCCTATATTGGCACCGTCGACATAGTTAATGTAGCCATCTTCCTTTGATCCGTATTTAACGCAAGTTGAATGGATGTTCTTCATTATGATCTTAAGCCGGTCATCGACCTCTTCACGTGACCACGGGAGGCGCATTGAATTCTGTGTCATTTCAAGACCTGATGTGGCTACACCACCTGCATTGGCAGCTTTCCCGGGTGCAAACAATATCTTTGACCTGATGAAAAATTCAACAGCTTCCGGGGTTGAAGGCATATTTGCTCCTTCTGCAACACATATACAGCCATTTTTGACAAGCATCTTAGCATCAGCTTCATCAATTTCATTCTGAGTGGCATTAGGCATGGCAATATCGCATTTTACACTCCACGGTCTCTTACCCTCGAAATACTCCACACCAAATTTCTCAGCATAATCCTTGATCCTGCCTCTCTTAATATTCTTCAGCTCCATAACATATTTCAGTTTTTCAGGAGAAATGCCTTTCGGGTCATAAATGAAACCGTTTGAATCGGATAATGTAACTACTTTACCACCTAACTGTGTTACTTTTTCAGCAGCATACTGAGCAACATTCCCGGAGCCGGAAATGCATACAGTTTTCCCTTCGAAGCTTTCCCCTCTCGTTGACAGCATCTCCTGAGCAAAATATGTAACACCGTAGCCTGTTGCTTCAGGTCTTATAAGCGATCCGCCCCATTCAATACCTTTACCTGTAAGAACTCCGGTAAATTCGTTCTTTAATCTTTTATACTGGCCAAACAGATATCCTATTTCACGTCCTCCCACACCGATATCACCTGCAGGAACATCAGTGTCAGCACCAATATGACGGAAAAGCTCAGTCATAAAGCTTTGGCAGAATCTCATAACCTCGTTATCGGATTTTCCCTTGGGATCAAAATCTGATCCGCCTTTCCCGCCGCCCATCGGAAGAGTTGTAAGACTATTTTTGAAGACCTGTTCAAATGCCAGGAATTTCAGGATCCCGAGATTGACTGTGGGGTGGAAACGGAGCCCCCCTTTATATGGTCCTATGGCACTGTTCATCTCTATTCTGAAGCCTCTGTTTATCTGAATCTCGCCTTTATCGTCAAGCCAGGGAACCCTGAAGATTATAGTTCTTTCAGGTTCTGACATCCTTTCAAGTATTTTTGAATACTTGTATTTGGGATTTTCTTCTATAAAGGGAATAAGTGATTCAGATACTTCCTGAACAGCCTGGTGAAATTCATTCTCACCAGGATTCTTTGCCTTAATCAATGTCATGAATTGTTGTACTCTGGGATCCATAAGTCAGAATTATTCTTCAAATAATTGGATCAATAAAAATAGAAAAACAATAGACAAAATATTCTCTTTCTTAATAAAATATTTCATTAATGGGGAATCCCGAAAAAAAGTAATATCACTATCCGGGAATGGGTGGAGAGGATCAGCATACTACATGATTCATACGGTCCTGTAAATATTTCCAGGGTAACATTTGATAAGTCCTTTGAATTCCATTTGCAGCAGTATTGACGATAATTTAAATACAGGCAGATCCAGCTTTCTGCAGATAGCATCGATTGTCATTTCACTTTCGGCAGAAAGCAGTTCATAAATTGATTTTTCCTTATCATCAAGGTCAGAAAAAAGAGTTTTTTGAAGGGGAACAGCAGATTTTTCAGGTTTCCAGTTGAGAAAATATTCAATATCACCGGCATTTTCAACAAGTGCAGCTTTGGAGGTTTTTATCAGGTTGTTGCAACCGGCCGACCACTGGTCATCTGGTCTGCCTGGGACAGCGAGTACATCGCGATTATATGAATTGGCTATATCAGCAGTAATCAGGGCTCCTCCTTTTATCCCTGATTCAATTACAAGAGTGGCATCGGATATCCCGGCTATTATACGGTTCCTTTTTATAAAATTGTTCCTCTCAGGCAGAGCATCTGAAAGGAAATCGCTGAGAAGTCCTCCGTTTCTGAGTATGGTATCAGCCGTAGGTCTGTGAACAGAGGGGTATATGGTCTTGAATCCATGTGCAAGCACAGCTATAGTCTGAATATTATTTGAGATCGCAGCCTTGTGAGAAGCAATATCAATACCATATGCCAGTCCGCTTACTATTATAAGGTCAGGATGTCCGCCAGCAAGTCCTCCGATGATCTTTTCGCAGTTCTCCCTGCCCCTTGATGTTGCATTTCTGGTGCCTACAACACTCAAAATCTTTAAGGAATTAAGATCTGATGTGCCTTTGTAAAAAAATGTCACGGGAGAATCGTCACATTGCCTGAGCCTGAAGGGATAGTCGTTGTCGAGGTAGAAATATACCTTTATGTTTTTAAGGCTTACGTACTCAGCCTCTCTTTCAGCAATTTCAAGATAGGACCGGTCACTGATATACCTGGCAAGACTTGTTCCTATTCCCGGGATTTTAACCAGGTTCCTGTATGATTCATGGAACACTGCTTCAACACTTCCCATATATGAAACAAGCTTACGGGCATTAATATCCCCAATTCCGGGGATCAGGCCTAAAGCAATCTTATGCTTCAGGGAGATATCTTCAGGCATAGCACAAAGAATTGAGACATGTAAATATAAAAAAAAAGCAGGCACCTTTTGTATGGGGTGCCTGCTTTTTTTAACGGGTGGTATTAGATTACACCCATATCGAGCATAGAATTTGCAACTTTAAGAAAACCTGCAATATTTGCCCCTTTTACATAATCAGTATAACCGTCCTCTTTCTTGCCGTATTTAACGCACTGTCCGTGAATATTGCACATTATTTCGTGCAGCCGCTGATCAACCTCCTGGCTGTTCCATCTTAATTTCATCGCATTCTGGGTCATTTCGAGTCCGGATGTTGCAACTCCACCTGCATTAACAGCTTTCCCTGGTCCGAAAAGGATCCGGTTATTGCTGAACACTTCAACGGCTTCGGGAGTACAACCCATATTTGAAACTTCAGCTACAAGCATAACGCCGTTTTTAACAAGGGTTTTTGCATCCTCTCCATCAAGTTCATTCTGTGTTGCGCAGGGCAATGCAATATCAACCTTAACTTCCCACGGGCGCTTTCCTTCATGAAATTCAACACCTTCAAATTCATATGAATACGGTTTTACTATGTCCTGGTTGGAGGCCCTCAGCTCCAGCATGTATTCGATCTTTCTACCGGATATCCCTTCAGGATCATAGACATAACCATCAGGACCTGATATAGTAACAACTTTTGCTCCGAGTTCTGTGGCTTTGAGAGCAGCGCCCCAGGCTACATTTCCGAAACCCGAAATGGAGATAGTTTTTCCAGCCAGTGATTCCTTCTTTGTGGCAAGCATTTCCTGTGCGAAGTAAATAGCACCGAATCCTGTAGCTTCAGGTCTGATCAGAGACCCGCCCCAGTTGCTTCCTTTCCCTGTCAGCACACCTGTGTGATCGCCCCTGAGTTTTTTATACATGCCGTAAAGGAATCCGATCTCACGTCCGCCAACTCCGATATCTCCTGCAGGAACGTCAGTTTCGGGTCCTATGTGTTTCCATAATTCAAGCATAAAAGACTGACAGAAACGCATCACTTCGGTATTTGACTTGCCTTTCGGATCAAAGTCTGAACCACCTTTTCCGCCACCCATTGGAAGTGTTGTAAGAGCATTCTTGAAAATTTGTTCAAAGCCAAGGAATTTCAGGATACTGAGATTTACACTGGGGTGAAAACGAAGTCCGCCTTTATACGGCCCTATGGCATTGTTGAACTGAACCCTGTACCCCAGATTCACTTTTACATTACCTTCATCATCAATCCATGGAACCTTAAATGCGATTATCCGGTCAGGTTCAACCAGCCGTTCAATTATATTTGCAGATTCAAACTGAGGATTATCGTTATAAACTTCTTCGATTGATTCGACAACTTCTCTCACTGCCTGAAGATATTCAACCTCTCCAGGATGTTTCTTTTCGAGGTTGTTCATTAATTTATCAACGTTCATGATATAAATGATTTTAGTTAATGGTTAGATTTTGATTACTCAAAATTGATCTGTATTTTATTCATTAAAAATGATTTAACTCATGTTATTCAATGAGCCTGGTTACTTTTTGGAACCATATGATGAGAGCGACCTTATAAGCTTTTCTTTTTGATCCTTTGTGAGTGCACTTATATAGACAGGTGGAAATTTAGCAGTACCGTGTACTGTTTTCTGGAAAAGTGTTAAATAACTGCTCAATCCGAAGTATTTCTCAGAAATCTGATATCCTGCAAAGCCGGGTTTATAGATCTCGATTGAATTTTTTTTACCCCCGACAATCCCCGCGTTGAAAAACCTGAATACGAGGTTCTCTCCTTCATCGGAATAATAAACGTACTGATAATTGAATATCATCGGAATAAAAGCTATCATCAGCCATATAACAATTATGACAAGAGTCCAAATTCCGTCACCAACTCCCAGGAGCGGGAATTTTATCAGTTTTATCAGATAAGCCAGTGCTATCCATACTATTGCCCCAACTGTGGCAAAAAACAATTTTATCCTGAAATTAATTATCGTTTTACTGTTATCGAAGGTCATGAATGTAGATTTAAATGAACAAATATCTATAACCGATTATGTAAAATTAAGAAAACATAATTATATGGTTAAGCTAAGTTAATAATTCATGAGTCACTGTCAATGAAGGATCAGTTCCTTTTAGTCTTAAAAAACCTGATTATCAATTCGCTGCATTCATCTGCCAGTAATCCTTTAATTACTTTTGTCCTGGGATGGAGCAATTGTCCAGCTATTCTGGTGTATCCTTTTTTTTCATCAGATGCACCGTATACGAGTTCCGATGCCTGACTCCATCCGATTGCTGCAGCACACATTGCACAGGGCTCAAGGGTTACATATATTGTACATCCTGTGAGGTATTTGCCTCCAAGCCAGGCGGCTGCAGAGGTGATAGCCTGCATTTCGGCATGAGCTGTAGGATCCTTCAGGGTTTCTGTCAGATTGCCTGCCCTTGCAATGATTGTATCATTATAAACAACCACAGCACCGACAGGGATTTCCTGTTTCCCTAACGCTTTTGCGGCTTCTTCGAGAGCAGCCTTCATAAATTTCTCTCTTGTCTTTTTTATCATGGATTACTTATAGAAGATTAAAATTAGCAAGAAAATATCAATAAACCTCTATTATCCCATCCTCTGTCCATTTTTTCTTATTTTTGCTGAAATTTTTAAGATCAGAACATGTACAGGACACACACATGCGGTGAACTGAAGATCAGCGATGCAGGCTCCAGGGTTATATTATGCGGATGGGTACAGAGGTCGAGAGATCTCGGGGGTATGACATTTGTGGATCTCCGCGACCGTTATGGTATTACCCAGCTGGTATTCAACCTGGAAACTGACAGGAATCTCTGCGAACAGGCACGCAGGCTGGGCCGGGAATTTGTAATTCAGGCTAAAGGGGAAGTGAAGGAAAGGAGCAACAAGAATCCACGGATACCTACAGGAGACATTGAGATCGCTGTCAGTGAGCTCAATATCCTTAACAGAAGTGAACTCCCTCCGTTTACAATTGAGGAAGAGACCGACGGTGGAGAAGAACTACGGATGAAATACCGCTATCTCGACCTGCGAAGGCCGCCGGTTAAAAGCAATATTATACTTCGTCACAGAGTCGCCCGGGAAGTACGGAAATATATGGATTCAATCGGATTTATTGAAGTTGAAACGCCGGTCCTTATAAAATCCACCCCTGAAGGGGCACGTGATTTTGTAGTGCCAAGCAGGATGCAGCCAGGAACCTTTTATGCATTGCCACAATCTCCCCAGACTCTCAAGCAGCTCCTTATGGTAGCAGGATTTGACAGGTATTTTCAAATAGTTAAATGTTTCCGCGACGAAGATCTGAGAGCTGACAGGCAGCCTGAATTTACCCAGATTGACTGTGAAATGTCTTTTGTGGAAAGGGATGATATACTTGATACTTTTGAAGGACTGGCAAAATATCTTTTCAGGCAAATAAAGGATATTGATTTTAAGGGGCCTTTTATAAAAATGCCTTACGCGGAAGCGATGGAGAATTATGGTTCCGACAAGCCTGATATCCGATTCGGGATGAAAATCAAAGACCTTACAGCTTTAACAAAAGGTCATGGTTTTCAGGTTTTTGATAACGCAGAATATATTGGGGCTATATGTGTACAGGGTTGTGCCGGGTATTCAAGGAAACAGATTGATGAGCTTACAGAGTTTGTAAAGCGTCCGCAGATAGGAGCAAAAGGACTGGTTTATATTAAATATGGTTCCGACGGGGTACATTCCACAATAGATAAATATTATTCAGCCGATGAGCTGCTTAACTTGATAAAAGTTACAGAAGCTGCACCGGGAGACCTGTTGCTTATTATGGCAGGTGATAAGAAGAATACTCTTACGGCACTCAGCGAATTAAGGCTTGAAATGGGAAGCAGGCTGGGATTGAGGTCAAAAGACAAATTTGCTCCTTTGTGGATCGTTGATTTCCCTCTTCTTGAATGGGATGAAGAACAAAAGAGGTTCTTTGCCATGCATCACCCGTTCACCTCGCCTAAACCTGAGGATCTGGAACTTATGGAATCAGATCCCGGAAGAGTACGCGCGAATGCTTATGATCTGGTAATTAACGGTGTTGAAATAGGAGGAGGATCAATAAGGATCCATAGTCCGGAGGTACAAAAGCTTATGTTTAAAGTGCTGGGCTTCACTGACAAGGAAGCTGAAACACAGTTTGGATTCCTGATGAATGCTTTCAGATACGGGGCACCACCTCACGGAGGTATTGCCTTTGGATTCGACAGATGGGTTGCAATGTTCGGCGGTCAGGATTCAATCCGGGATTTTATCGCTTTTCCTAAAAATAATTCAGGGAGGGATGTAATGCTCGATACACCGGCTCCGGTTTCACCTCAGCAGCTGGACGAGTTACAATTAAAAATCGATCTGAAGAATAAAACCTGATAAATCAGCGGTCGCCGGCGCTTTTCAAAGTGACCATTACCACCCCATTTGCACCCCTGGATCCGTAGATTGCAGCATCAGCTCCTTTAAGGATTTCTATTGACCTGACAGACTGAGGGGGAATACCTTCTATTGTATTCACAATTATACCGTCTACAATAAGCAGGGGCTCAGTGCTTGCCTCGATAAAGGAACTTGCACCCTGGATCCGGATACTTTTACCGTGTACCTCTACGTTAGGGACCTGTCCCTTTATCATTTCATAAATATCTGTATAGTTGGCGTTTGCCTTATCAGAACCGCTGATCTTGCTGACCTTACTGGCCATGTTTTTACTTCTTGCTGAGCCATAGCCTATATTTATCACTTCCTCCCCGGGAGAATTTTCATTATAACCTGGCGATTGACTGACTAGACTTTCAAGCATAAAATTAACCTGTGTTCTGTTGTTCAGAGCTTGTTCAGAGATTCTGCCCGCATACGGAAAAATACCAATACTGACTGTTGATGGTTTTACTTTTATCTTATAGTAGCCATCCCTGTCAGTCCGGACATTTGTAGTTTTTCCGTCGATCATAATAATAACCTCCGGAACAGGTTGATTATTCATATCAACTACAATTCCTGATACTGTGATTTTTTTACCCGCCTTTTGACCTGACAGATCGACAGAAGCAGCAATGATTAATAAGAACATTAAAATAATTCTCGCTCTCATGTTATTATTTGAGTTTAATAATAATTACCCCGTTAGCACCCTGCATCCCGTAAATAGAGGCAGCAGGCCCTTTTAATACCTCAATCGAGCTGACCATAGCTGGATCAATACCGCTTATGGAACTTACAACAGAACCATTCACAACGAATAAAGGAGAAGTATTACCGGTTGTTGCTGTCCCTCTTATTGTCACATTCGATCCTGAGACATATACTCCTGAAATTGTTTGCAGCATGTCATAGATTGAGTTGAACGTGGTATATTGCTTTCCGCTTACATCTGTTTTGGTAACGGATTTTGTAAGATCTTTCTTTCTCGAGACACCATAGCCTGAATCAACAACATCTTCTTCAGAAAGTGGTACCTCTGCGCCAGAATTGGAAGGAACAAATTTTTCAAGCGTGAAGTTTATAGTATTCCTTCCATTTACCGGCTCTTCCACAATCCCGGTTATAGTTGTAAAAACACCTAAGTTCAGAACAGAAGGCTTAATCTTTATTTTGTAATTGCCATCTTCATCTGTCTTTCTTCCTGAATCCTTACCATCAATAATTATTTTGGCATTTGAGATGGGGCTTTTATATGCATCAACAACTTTTCCGGTAACTGTAAATTTTTTACCTGATTTCTGAGCAGGCAAATCCGAAATAATTGCAAATGACACGATTACTAACAAGATTAATTTTATTTTCATTTTAATATTTATTTAAACTTTGCACTATAATTAGACATTCGAAGTGATCCTTTTATTTCAAACAATTGTACCTAAAAGTGTTGCTGAGGTACATATTTCTATCCGGACACTGGCATATTCTCCCGCTTTTTTATCTTTTACCGGGAAAACAGCCACTTTATTCTGTGAAGTACGACCTGATAAATAATTATCAGATCTTTTTGAAAATCCCTCTATAAGGACCTCAAAAATCCTGCCAATATCTTTTCTCTTGGATCTTGCCGATAGTTTGTTCTGCAACGCAATAATTTCGTCAAGCCTCTTTTTCTTAACTTCTTCCGGTACATCGTCCTTTAGCTTCCTCGCTGCTTTGGTACCGGGCCTCTCGCTGTATCTGAACATATATGAAAAATCAAATTCCGCCCATTCCATAAGGGCCAGGGACTCTTCATGATCTGCATCTGTTTCTGTGCAAAAACCGGTTATCATATCTGTCGATACAGCACATTCAGGTAATATAGAACGGATCGCTTTAATACGCTCCATATAGGATTCTCTTGTGTATCCCCTGTTCATCAGTTGCAGGATACGGTTGCTTCCGCTCTGTGCCGGCAGATGTATGTGCCGGCAGATATTTTCATATCCTGCCATTGTGTGGAGAAGGTCATCTGAGAGATCCTTGGGATGTGATGTTGAGAACCTTACTCTCAGTAATGGATCAATAAGAGCTGTCCTTTCCAGCAATTGTGCGAAGTTAACTTTTTTATTCCCTGAATCCCAGAAATATGAATTCACATTCTGCCCGAGAAGAGTGACTTCTTTATATCCTGCCTCGAAAAGCTTACTGGCTTCACGAAGGATAGATTCCGGATCACGGCTTCTTTCTGCTCCCCTGACATATGGAACAACACAATAGGCACACATGTTATTGCAGCCCCTCATTATCGATATAAAGGCAGAAACTCCGCCAGGATCGGTTCTTACAGGCATTATATCACCATATGTTTCTTCAAGTGATAATAACACGTTGACAGACCTGTGTCCGCCTGATGCATCAGAGATCATCGAAGGTAATTCCCTGTAAGTATCTGGTCCGGCAACAATATCAATAAGATGATCAGCCTCAATAACTTTTTCCTTAAGTCTTTCAGCCATACATCCGATAAGTCCGATGATCAGGCCATTTTTTTTCTTCTTCAGATGACTGATTGATTTAAGCCTTCCCCAGACTTTCTTTTCAGCATTTTCACGTATTGAACAGGTATTGATAAGAATTATATCAGCATCATTGATATCCTTGCACAACTTAAATCCATTCTTATTAAGGATCGATGCAACTACCTCACTGTCAGCCATATTCATTTGGCAGCCGTAAGTTTCGATATATACGGTTTTTAACATATTCGGTTTTGGAAGAATAAAGGCCGGGAGCTTCATCTGTCAATTCACTTTTATCCAATTCAGCAAAAGACTTGAATTCAGTTCCCCAATATAAATCTGACAAAAATATACAACCTGAATGAGGATTTAAAGAAATAATTAATTTTGCATTCGTAATTATTAAAACATGTTGTATGTCAGGTCACAATAAATGGTCTACAATCAAAAGAAAGAAGGGAGCAGCAGATGCCAAAAGGGGTAAGATATTTACCAAGATAATCAAAGAGATAATAATAGCTGCGAAAGAGGGGGGAGGAGATCCTGATACCAATGCGAGGCTCAGGCTGGCAATACAGAATGCAAAAGGTGCCAATATGCCGAAAGACAATATTGAAAGAGCGATCAAAAAAGCTGTGGGATCAGAATCAGTCAGTTATCTTGAGACGACTTTCGAAGGGTACGCTCCTCATGGTATTGCGGTCTTTGCCGAATGTCTTACCGATAACAATAACCGTACAGTAGCCTCTGTCAGATCGGTATTCAATAAATTTGGAGGAAACCTCGGAACCAACGGATCTCTCAGTTTCCTGTTTGACAGGAAAGGTACTTTCACAATTGCTAAGGAAGGATTGAACCTTGAAGAAATGGAACTCGAGATGATCGATGCCGGAGCTGAAGATTTTGAGGTTGATGAGGATACAGTTACAATCACTTGTTCGAAAGAAAATTTTGGAAGTGTAAGCAAGAAACTTGCAGAAATGGGTATTGAACCTGAAGAATCCGGATTGAAAAGAATACCTAACACCACCAAGAAACTGGATATCGAATCAGCAAAAAAAGTACTCAAATTTATTGATACACTTGAAGATGATGATGATATTCAGAATGTATACCATAATCTTGAAATCACAGACGAACTTGCAGCTGAACTTTAAAAAATCTCCTTTATGAGAAGGTTATTTGTATCTTCTCTCATATTGCTCCTTATTTTTTCATGCAGGAAAGAGACGGATGATTTCCTAATATGGCAGAAATCATTGGGTACCGGTAACGCTTTTTACATAGCCTCATCTCCTGATGCAGGTGTTATCAGTGCAGGGACGTTAAATAACAAGGCCTATCTCGGCAAGTTTAAGAACAATACTGAAACTGAAATGGAGTATATCTCCGAAAGCGATGGTTTATTCAGTTCGGTATGGTACAATGATTCATTTATTATCGCAGCGGGAAGCAGCGAAGGGAAAATGCTTTTGACACGTCTTGATTATGAGGGACAACAGATATGGAGCACAACAATCAATGCAGGCTTTACAATCGATGTAACCACTTTACTCAATACGGATGATGGGAATATACTGGCAGTGGGATCAGCCAGTGCTGATTCTTCATACGAAGGCACAACAGGCATGCTCTTTGTCCGGTTTGATGCAGATGGAGGAATATCTTTGAATAAGGGAGTGACGGAAAACAGTTTTATTTCAGCAAACAATGCAGCTGTTGATGGCAGCGGGAATGTATATCTCTCTCTGACAAGGAAAACAGAGGGATCAAAGAGTAAAATGAGCGTGGCAAAATATAACAGCGATATCAATAAGATCTGGGAAACTGAACTATACAACAATGTTAACTTTGGAGCCTCAGGCCGAGGCATCTTAGTTGACAACAACAGTAACATTTTTGTAACCGGAAAAACAGAAGTATCAAAAGAAACCGGAACCCTTGACGAATCATTTCTGGCTTCCTTAAGTAGCAGCGGAACTGTAAGATGGAAGAAATACCTTGAGAATTCAAATTGTGGAATATCATTGATAAAGAATGAAACGGGTTCTCTTTATCTGCTTAACAGGAACTGCTTTTTCATCAATTTGGTTAATCCTGAAGACGGTTCAGACGAAGGCATGCTGAGGACCTTTGATGCCTGCGATCCGTATTCGACAGATTCTTTCGGAATGTATTTTGATACAGATCAAGATGGCAATATACTTGTTGCCGGAGCAAGGGGTGGTAACTATTATCTGGCTCTTAAGGACCCTGAAAGGCAATAACGATGCTATATAATAACCTCACTGTGTAGTCGTTTTATTTCTGAAGCTGAAATTGTATATTTGTAGCATGAACAGGATCCTATTTTTAATTTCCACGTTTTTTTTGCTTAATTCAGGATTTTGCAGGTCGCAGGCATTTATAAAAACCGCCGACCTGTTCAAGAGGGAAGACGGCCATTCAGGGCATTTGAATTTATTTCAGGATAAGGCTGTGGATACTCTTATGAGCAGGCATATAATGGCAAACTCGAAGATCAGGACTGAAGGTCAGCAGGGTATGCAGGGATTCAGGATCCAGATATACTACAGCTCTGTAAGAAATGCACGGGAAGAATCTGCAAAGACCCAGGCAAAGTTTATTGAGAAATTCCCCGAAATTCCTTCATATCCCGATTACCAGGAACCGGGTTGGTTTATAGTGAGAGTGGGAGACTACCGTACGAAAATAGAATGTTACAAGGATCTCATGAAGATCAGGAAAGAGTTTCCAAATGCCTACTGGATACCTACAGTGATCAAATTTCCGGACCGGATCAAAAAATAATATGAGCGATAATATTAAACATGAATGCGGTATTGCGATGTTAAGATTACGCAAACCGCCTGATTTCTATTTCAATAAATACGGTACATGGTATTACGGCCTCCAGAAGATGTACCTGATGATGGAGAAACAGCATAACAGGGGCCAGGACGGGGCCGGTATAGCAGGTATTAAAATTAATGTCCCTCCGGGCCACAGATACATTTTCCGGCAGAGATCAAACAGGGAGGATCCTATTAAGGAGATTTTCAGCTTAATCTATGAGGACATAGACAAGATAAATACTTCGAACAGAAAGGATCTGAATGATCCGGATTTTATCAGAATGGATATGCCTTTTGTATGCGATGTTTATCTGGGACATCTGAGATATGGCACTTACGGCAATTACAGGATCGATTATGTTCATCCCGTAAGCAGAGAGAATAACTGGAGATCAAAGAACCTGGTTATGGCAGGGAATTTTAATCTCACCAACGTGAACGAAGTGTTGAACCACCTCATAGATCTTGGTCAGAATCCTATTGATTTTTCAGATACAGTTACAATACTTGAGAATATTGGCCACAGACTGGATGAAGAAAACGAAAGACTGTTCAGGTATTTTAAAGAACAAGGTTATTCTAAAAAAGATATTTCCCCGCTTATTGAGGAGAACCTGGACCTTACGACAATACTGACAAAGGCAAGCCGAAACTGGGACGGTGGTTATACCATGGCTGGCATGGTAGGACATGGTGACTCATTCGTTATGCGTGATCCTGCCGGAATAAGACCGGCATTCTATTATATTGATAATGAAGTAATTGTTGTTGCATCAGAAAGACCGGTAATTCAGACTATATTCAATGTCAGGAGCGACAATGTAATTGAACTTCCACCGGCTCACGCAATAATAGTTAAAGCTTCGGGAAATGTTTCTGTGAGCCGGCTAAGAGAGGATGCTGCTATAAGAAAATGCTCTTTTGAAAGGATTTATTTCTCGCGGGGTACAGATAAAAATATTTACAGGGAAAGGAAGAAGCTTGGCGAATTACTGACTGACAAAGTCCTGAAAGCAGTTGATTATGACCTTGATAATACTGTGTTCTCATACATTCCCAATACGGCAGAAAGCGCTTTTTACGGCCTTATAAAAGGGTTGGAGGATTATCTCAACCACGCTAAAATTGAGGCTATTCTGAAAATGAAGGGTCAGCTTTCGCGGGAGAGACTTGAATCAGTGATCAAAAAGAGACCAAGAGTGGAGAAGATAGCAGTAAAGGATGTTAAACTGCGAACATTTATTACCCAGGATAAAAGCAGGGATGACCTGGTCGGTCATGTATATGATGTGACTTACGGAGTAATAAGACGCGGTTATGATAATCTTGTTATTCTCGATGACTCGATCGTCAGGGGGACAACCTTGAAAAAAAGCATCATCAGAATTCTTGACAGGCTCGAGCCCAGGAAGATAATTATAGTTTCTTCTTCGCCACAGCTGAGATACCCCGATTGTTATGGCATAGATATGGCAAAACTTGGTGATCTTATTGCTTTCCGCGCAGCTATTAAGCTTTTAACAGAAGCCGGAAGGGAATCATTCATTTCGGAACTTTACCAGAAGGCTGTGGAAGAGAATAAAAAACCGGTTGATGAAATAAGGAACCTTGTTACAGAGATCTATAAATCCTTTTGTCCCGATGAAATCTCCGCAAAGATTTCTTCAATGCTGAAGACAGAAGAGATAAATGCGGACGTTGAGATACTTTTTCAGTCGATTGAAGGTTTGCATCAGGCCTGCCCGGGCCATACCGGGGACTGGTATTTCACTGGTGACTACCCCACACCGGGAGGTAACAAAGTAGCAAACCAGTCATTTATCAATTATGTTGAAGGCAGGAATGAAAGGGCTTACTGAGTCTCGTGGGTAAACCATGTGATCATGAAGTCTTTCTTGTAGGAAGCGAGATGCCGGTTTATCTTTTCAACATAAATATCCCTCAGGGTTATCATTATACCCGTTTCTTCAACATTTCCGAAATGATGGTTTATAAATGTCCCGAATGTCCGCATAGTGGGCGACAGGTTCATATACGCGTTGATAAGCGGTGGTATGTTCTCTCCAAGTTTCCTCACCTCAGCTGAAAGGATCTTGTAATTATCCTTGTATCTCCATCCTCTGAAAAGTTTTTTCATTTCTCCCTCGTGAATATCAATAAAAGCCGGTTCAATGGGTGTTACAAGGTTATCAGGATCATTGAAATGTTTCCTGAGAAAATAAAGGATCATGTTCCGTGCTTTCTGATTGAAATGGGGGTACATTGTGACTTTCCCAAAAAGATATTTAAGATGGTGATTATTAAGTACTAATGCGCCAAGTCCATCCCACAGGTTGTCAAGGGCATACAGACTTTTTCTTCCTCTTGTCTTCGACTGATAATCAGGATGCACAAAAGAACGGCCAAGCTCCATAAGATGGGGATAGTATTTTGAGAGAAATTTTTTCGAGAAATTGAAGTACGACGATGAAGCAAGCTTCTTAATATCACAATTTATACAATTTTTGGGAGGGAAATAGAACCTGTAACCACCTATGAGCTCTTTCTGTTCGGGATCCCAGACTATCAATTGCTTCTGAGGATCCTCCTTTGCAGTGTCAAATTCATCTATATCGATACTATGGCCTGTACCTCCGCCGGCGTGCCGGAAAGTTATCTCACGTACCCTTCCAACCTCATGCATCAGAACAGGAGAATCATTATTATCAAAAACGTAGACTTCGTTATTCGCATTATTTGTAATACGTAAAAGTCTCTCTTTTGTCAATTCTGCCATTATCTGATCTATAGGCAGCCTTTCAACGACGGGTTCCATCTTTTATTGAATTAAGATGCTGGATGAAAATAGAAAACGGGACGCAAGATAATGTTTTTTTATTTCGCGTGTTATTGCGGGATAAATGATTCAAGTTCATATGACCTTGATTTTACCCAATCAGCCCACTCAATTGGAGTTTTTGAATCATCGAATGTTGTCCACGGAATAGCCCTGCCAAAAACCAGGGTGATCTTCTTCCCTCTCTGCCTGAACATCTCATCCGGGAGATAAAGCATTTCAATATTTGCCCTGATCCCCAAAAGATTCCTTAATCTTGCCAGGTTATAAAAGAATTCTGAATTCCTTCCTGAAAAGAAAGCCGGAACTATATCTCTCTTATGCCTGACAGCTTTGACAATGAAATTCTTCTGCCATTGAAGATCGCAAATAATACCCTTTTTTTTTCTCGAGCATAATCCGGCAGGGAAATAAAGTATCTGACAGTCGGAAGCGTAAGCTTCTTCAAGTACCCGGGCAGCCTCCCTTCCCTGGGCCCCGTGCTTGTTCACAGGAATAAAAATTCCCGAAAGATTCCTGATATTTGTAAGGATATCATTCACAGGGAATTTAATATCATTGAAATGCCTTGAAAGCTCGTACATGAATATCACACCATCGAGCCCTCCAAGCGGATGATTTGAAACAAAAATATGCCGTCCGAAGGAAGGAATATTTTCTTTTCCGATCACATCATACCTGATATTCAGGAAATCAAGTGAAGCTTCAACCAACGCCACATCCTTCAGATGGCCGGATCTCCCAAGGAATTCATTTAACTCGTTTTCATGAATGATCCTTTTAAGATAATTGACCGCAAATGACGGTATCAGCTTGCCAAGCCGGGGATTTTTAGACCTAAGTACTTCTCTGACATCTATTTTGGTAAATCCCTTTTCTGCAGGTTCATCCATCGGTTCTTCTTAATATCGGGTATCAAATTTATACTTTTTTCATCAGCCGCTGAATCACTTTGTTTATTTATATTCCCGGCTCACCGGCTTTGGATCTGCGATGTCTCAGGATGCTTTTTTTCAGCCTGATAAAAGTTATTAACAAAGTTATAAAAAAAGTGGGGTAAAGTGGGGCAAAGTGGATAATTTTTACTTAATTTAGCGTTTTAATTGACAAAAAGGGTTTATGGCCACATTTATTGGCGATTATACGTGCAAGGTGGATGTCAAGGGAAGGATAATCCTTCCTATGGCATTCAAGAAGCAGATGCCTGCTGAAGCACGTGATCAGTTTGTGGTCAGGAAAGACATTTTTGAGAACTGCCTTGTACTCTACTCGATCGAGGATTGGGACAGGCAGCTTGAGAAGATCCGGCGGAGGATAAATCCTTATAACCGAGAGCATAACAAATTCATGAGGAATTTTTTCAAGGGCACGGCTGAACTGACCCTGGATTCCAACAACAGGATGCTTATCCCAAGGAGAATGCTTGATACCATTGGGGCGGACAGAGATGTTGTTCTTGCCGGTCAGGACGGCAGAATAGAAATATGGGCTGCTGATGCTTACGAAAAGATCGATATGCCTGCTGAGGATTTTGCAAACCTGGCAGAGAAGCTGATGGGTGGTACGTTAAACGAGTCTGAAAAATAATGGTTTATCATATACCTGCACTTCTTGATGAAAGCATAAATGGTCTCAACATCCGGCCTGAGGGAATTTATGTTGACGTTACTTTCGGAGGTGGAGGACATTCAGCGGAGATCCTTAAAAGGCTCGATACAGGTAAACTTATTGCTTTCGATCAGGATGAAGATGTTAGGATGAATGTGCCTGATGATAAAAGACTAATCTTTATTGAACAGAACTTCAGGTTTCTTAAAAACAACCTTCTGTTCAATGGGATCAAAGCTATTGATGGACTGATAGCCGATCTGGGAGTCTCCTTCCATCAGTTTGACGAGCCGGCAAGAGGATTTACATTCAGGCTTGATGCTCCGCTTGATATGCGTATGAATAAGAGCAGCAGCCTGACTGCTGCTTCTCTTATAAAAACGATCGATGAATCATTCCTTTCAGATATTTTTTACAGATATGGGGAATTATCAAATTCACGCAAGGTAGCACGGCATATTATCTCCGCCAGGGATGAAAGGCCGATTCTTACTACCGGCGACCTCGTTTCTGCTGTAAGGAATATAGCTCCACGCGGTCAGGAGAATAAGTTCTATGCAAGGATATTTCAGTCTCTCCGGATAATTGTGAATCATGAGATAGATTTCCTCAAAGAAATGCTTCTCCAGGCCCTTGAGATGCTTAACAGGGGCGGAAGGCTGGTCATCATCACATACCACTCACTTGAGGACAGGGTCGTCAAAAACTTCATGCGGACAGGAAACTTTGAAGGGATAGAGAAAAAGGATTTCTATGGCAATCCCGAGAGACCGTTCAGGGTACTGTCGAAGAAAGGAATAGTCCCGGGGCCTGAAGAAATAAAAAAGAATAACAGGGCAAGAAGCGCAAGATTAAGAATAGCTGAAAAGATCTGAACAATGGAAGAGTCGGCAAAAAAGACAAAACAGAAAATGGGGGAAAACAGGTCAGGGAGCTTTATGAAAGAGCTTCTCAGCGGGAGTATGGTGACCGAGAAAATCATTCTCAAAAATCTTTGGTATGTTCTTCTGCTTACTCTTCTTGCAGCGGTCTATATCGGGAACAGATTCCATGCTGAAAAAATTACCCGTGAAACGGCCAGGCTGCAGCGTGAGGTTAAGGAGCTCAGGGCTGAGTCACTGGCTACATCTGCTGACCTGATGTATATAAGCAGGCAGTCGGAAGTATACAAGCTTGTAAAAGAAAGAGGTCTTGATCTGGAAGAGCTGAAGTCCCCTCCTTACAGATTAATTGTAGAAAGAAAATGATTGTATGGCGGTACGCGACGAAATAGTATTGCGCAGTGGTATTATTTATTTCATAATAGCTCTTTTTGCTATTGCTGTACTGGCAATGATCCTGGTTCTCCAGATCGTACAGCACGGCAAATGGTCCTCTATGAGTGAAAAATACGTTTATCAGACCACTGAGATGCCGGCGAACAGGGGAGACATCCTTGCAATGGATGGCAGGTTGCTTGCCAGTTCTGTCCCATACTACACGATCTATATGGATACCCGAAGCACCGGCATGTCCGGAACCACCTGGTCGAACGGAATAGACGGATTATCAGCCGGACTGGAACGTCTGCTCGGAGAAAGGTCTGCTGAAGGATGGAAAGCAGTTATCACCCAGGCCCGTAAGAGAGGCGACCGGTATTTTCTGATCAAAAGGAGAGTCAGTTATGAGACGCTAAAACAGCTTAAGAAACTCCCGATTTTCAGGGAAGGACAGTTCAAAGGCGGGTTGGTCGCCCAGGCAGAGAACAGGAGGATTCTGCCCAACAGCGAACTGGCAGCACGTACTATCGGATATCTTAACCTCGGAGCTGAAGGTACTGAAGTAGGTATCGAGGGATCTTTTGACAAAGACCTGGCAGGCAGGAATGGAATCGTGGTCAAACAGCGGCTCACTGGCGGTGACTGGATCGATGTTGATGATGCCAGCAGTGTTGAAGCAAGGGATGGCAACGATATAATAACAACAATAGATATAGATCTTCAGGATGTCGCTTCTTCAGCATTAAAAAACCAGCTGAAAAAGCATAATGCCCATCACGGATGTGCAATAGTGATGGAAGTAGCTACCGGCGATATAAGAGCCATTGTAAATCTTGAAGAGGGCGGGGACGGAGATTATCATGAAACTTATAATTACGCTATAGCTGAAAGTACGGAACCGGGATCGACATTTAAGCTGCCGTCTCTTATGGCTGCTCTTGAAGATGGTGTTATTGATACGGGAGATGTCGTAGATACCGGGACTGGAAGCGTAAAATTCTACAATAAGATAATAAGAGATACAAAAGAAGAAGGCTACGGGAAACTTACTGTCAGCCAGGTTTTCGGGCTTTCATCAAACGTTGGTACCTCAAAACTCATTTATGAGCATTATAAAGACAATCCCAGGGATTTCGTGAACAGGCTCTATGCAATGAAGCTGAATGAAAAACTGAATATCCAGCTTAAGGGCGAAGGAGAACCTTTGATAAGATATCCGGGTGATAAACTATGGTCGGGATTATCGTTACCCATGATGTCACATGGCTACGAGGTCCAGCTTACTCCCCTGCAAATTCTTACATTCTATAATGCTGTCGCAAATGACGGCCGTATGATGCGTCCAAGATTCGTTACGGCTGTAATGCGGAACGGACATGTGATTAGGCGCTTTGAGCCGGATGTGATAATCAATTCAATTGCATCCAGGAACACTATCCGGAAAGCAAAGAAAATGATGGAAGGAGTTGTCGAGAAGGGCACAGCAACGAATCTGAAAAACGCGAACTATAAAATTGCAGGTAAGACGGGTACGGCACAGATAGCCAAAGGCAGATCCGGTTACCGTTCGGGAGTGAGAATTTCCTATCAGGCTTCTTTTGTCGGTTATTTCCCTGCCGAAAATCCTCTCTATTCCTGCATAATTGTAGTCAATGCTCCCTCCAACGGCGTTTACTACGGGAATCTTGTCGCCGGTTCGGTATTCAGGGAGATCTCTGATAAGATCTATGCTACGAATTTTTACAGGGACTATAAAAACGCTGAAAATATAACCAGGGATCAATCGGCTCCTGAAGCCGGTAACGGTTACAGACCTGATTTAAACACTGTTCTCCGCAAACTTGATGTAAGGCACATGAAGAATACTAAAAGTGACTGGGTAGCTACCCGCGAAAGCGGCGATACAGTAAGCTTTGCAGGAGTTAATACGATTAAAGGTCTTGTCCCTGATGTAAGGGGTATGACTCTCAGGGATGCAGTATATCTCCTGGAGAATTCAGGTTACAGGGTAAAATACAGCGGAAAGGGTAAAGTACGCAGGCAGTCGCCGGAACATGGAGCCAGATATTTTGAAGGGCAGATAGTTTCTCTAGAAATGAATATGTAGTATGGCCAGTCTTAAAGAATTAATAAGGGGAATAAAGGTGATCAGCTTTGCAGGTGACCCTGAAAAGCCGGTCAGCAGCATTACTTTTGATTCGCGGCAGGTATCCGGAGGCTCACTGTTTATAGCAGTAAGAGGCTCTAAGAATGATGGTCATGACTATATAAGCTCTGCTGTAAGCTCAGGAGCATCTGCAATTATCTGTGAAAAACTGCCGGATAAAACTGATCCCCGCATTTCATGGATCCTGACGGACGATTCTGCCTTAGCCCTGGGGATAGTTGCTTCGAATTATTATAAAAATCCTTCATCATCATTAAAACTTGTAGGTGTTACAGGCACAAATGGAAAGACAACTATAGCAACCCTTCTTTATAAGACTTTTTCCGGTCTTGGTTACAAATGCGGCCTCTTCTCAACAGTCTGCAATTACGTGATCGACAGGGAACTGCCGGCTACGCACACCACTCCTGATCCTGTTCAGCTGAACAGGGTAATGTCAGAGATGGTCAGCGCCGGTTGTGACTATGCCTTTATGGAGGTCAGCTCTCATGCTGTCGATCAGCAGCGGATCGCAGGACTGAGGTTTGCAGGTGGCATCTTCACTAACCTGACTCATGACCATCTCGATTATCATAAGACTTTTGACAGGTACCTGGCGGCAAAGAAAATGTTCTTCGATCAGTTGCCTGAAAATGCATTTGCCCTTGTTAATACCGATGACAGGAATGGCAAGGTGATGCTGCAGAACTGCAAAGCCAGGCCCTTCACTTTTTCGGTAAGAGGTCCTGCTGATTTCCGCTGCGGGATAATTGAACAGACTTTTGACGGGATGGGATTAAAGATCATGGGGGAGGAAGTATGGACAAGATTCATTGGCGACTATAACGCTTCCAACCTTCTGGCAGTTTACGCGGCTTCAGAGCTTCTTGGTGCAAAACGAAAAGAAATACTCACAGCGATGAGCGATCTCCACCCGGTAGCCGGCCGTCTTGAGGTCATAAGATCATCCGGTATAACAGGCATAGTTGATTATGCCCATACTCCTGACGCCCTTATAAATGTATTGGATACACTTAATAAGATAAGGGAAGGAAATATTCAGCTTATCACTGTTGTGGGGGCCGGCGGTGACCGTGATAAGACGAAGAGGCCAAAAATGGCTTCTATTTCGGCGGAGAGAAGTACAAAGCTGATCCTTACTTCTGATAATCCCAGAACAGAAGATCCGGAAAAGATCCTGGATGATATGGAAGCAGGTATTACTCCGGAACTTAAGAGCAGGACACTCAGGATATGCGACAGGAGGGAGGCAATAAGAACAGCTGTGATGCTTGCTTTAAAGGGCGACGTAATACTGGTTGCCGGCAAAGGACATGAACCTTACCAGGAGGTAATGGGAGTAAGGCATCATTTTGATGACAGGGAAGAACTTAGAAAAGCTTTATCAGAAAAAAAATTTTAGTAAATGCTGCACTATCTGTTTGATTATCTCGATAAACTGAATGTCCCCGGGGCAGGAGTGTTCAATTATATCTCCTTCAGGTCAGCTGCAGCTGTCATTACATCCCTTATCATTTCGATGCTGATAGGGAAAAAGATAATCTACCTCTTGCAGAAGAAGCAGGTGGGAGAGGTAGTCAGAGATCTCGGACTTGCAGAACAATACCAGAAAAAAGGCACACCTTCAATGGGCGGCGTTATAATTCTTGCATCAATAATAATCCCGGTGCTTCTTTTTGCCAGACTCAATAATATTTATGTCCTTCTGATGCTGCTCACTACTGTCTGGCTTGGTCTTATAGGATTTGTAGATGATTATATAAAGATCTTTAAGAAGAATAAGGAAGGACTTGCAGCCCGATTTAAAATTGCAGGACAGATCGTGCTGGGTCTTATCATAGGGCTGGCGCTGTTCCTTTGTGATGATGTCATGACTGTGGAGAAGGTGAGTATTTCTGATCTTAGCATGCGCGAGAAGATTGAGATGCTCGATCCTGAAGCCCCGGTTTTTGACCAGGAGCAGATATCAATAGAAAAAAAATCAACAAAAACTACAATACCGTTTGTCAAGAACAATGAGTTCGACTATTCATGGCTTGTGGCTTTTATAAGTGAAGATCACCGGCAGCCAATGACATGGCTGGTGTTTGTGGCTATTGTGATTTTCATTCTGACAGCTGTATCGAACGGAGCAAATCTGACTGATGGACTTGATGGTCTTGCTACAGGTGTATCGGCTATTATAGGTACTGCACTTGGCATACTGGCTTATGTTTCAAGTAACGTAATCTATTCCGATTACCTGAATATTATGTTCATACCGCACTCCGAAGAGCTTGTAATTTATGCTGCATCGTTCATCGGAGCAACTGTAGGATTCCTCTGGTACAATTCTTATCCGGCACAGGTTTTCATGGGTGACACCGGATCACTTGCACTTGGCGGGATAATAGCAGTCTTTGCAATCATTATAAGGAAGGAACTTCTGATCCCGGTACTGTGCGGGATATTCCTTGCAGAAAATCTTTCCGTGGTACTTCAGATCGCATGGTTCAAACGAACCAAAAGAAAATATGGAGCGGGTCGCCGGATTTTCCTGATGGCCCCGTTGCATCATCATTATCAGAAAAAAGGATATCCCGAACCGAAAATAGTGACGAGGTTCTGGATAATAGCATTAATACTTGCAGTGATAAGCATTGTCACGCTTAAGATCAGATAGTTGAATGAAGAAGAAGATCGTAATACTGGGAGCAGGAGAGAGTGGTACAGGATCAGCAGTTCTGGCAAAGAAGCAGGGTTTTGATGTCTTTGTATCCGACAAGGGGCAGATAAAGGAGAAGTACAAAAAGTTGCTTGAGGATCATCTGGTCAGATGGGAGGAAGGCAATCATACGGAATCAAAGATATTTAAGGCTGATGAGATCATCAAAAGTCCGGGTATCAGGGAAGACGAGCCGCTGATAATCAGGCTGCGGGAGAAAGGTATACCCGTCATCTCAGAAATTGAATTTGCGGGCCGGTATGCCCGGGGGATGAAGATCTGTGTTACCGGAAGCAACGGCAAGACAACAGTTACCAACCTTATTTATCATATACTGCAAAAAGCCGGCAAAGATGTTGCAATGACAGGTAACGTGGGTAACAGCTTCGCCCTCTCGGTGGCTGAAGGATCTCATGATTATTATGTTATAGAACTAAGCAGTTTCCAGCTTGACGGGATGTATGACTTCAAGGCTGATATTGCTGTCCTGATGAATATAACTCCTGACCATCTTGACCGCTACGATCATGAATTTCAGAATTATATCGATTCGAAGTTCAGGATCACCCGGAACCAGACAGAATCGGATTATCTGATTTATTGGGCGAATGATCCGGTAATAGCTGCCGAACTGTCACGAAAAAAATACGGGATGACCCTCCTCCCTTTTTCCGATACAATTACGGAAAATATGGCAGCATATATTGAAAAAAACGAATTAATAATTGATTACCCAAATAAAATTAACCTTATGACCATTCACGAATTGGCCTTAAAAGGCCGCCACAACACCTATAACTCAATGGCAGCAGCTATTGCGGGTAAGGTACTGAACATTCGCAAAGATGTTATAAGAGAAAGCCTGGCTGATTTCCAGGGAGTCGAACATCGTCTTGAACCAGTTATCAAAGTCAGCGGGATCAGTTTTATCAACGACTCGAAAGCAACCAATGTGAACTCAACCTGGTATGCTCTGGAATGCATGGAGACTCCTGTTGTGTGGATAGTTGGGGGCATAGATAAAGGTAATGATTATTCAGAGCTTTTTCCTGTGGTCAGACAGAAAGTAAAGGCTGTGGTTTGTCTGGGAAAAGATAACAGGAAGATCATCGAGGCTTTCAGGGATAAGGTTCCCACAATTATTGAGACAAACTCGATGGAAGAAGCGGTGAGGTCATCATATTATCTCGCAAAAAAAGGAGAAACTGTCCTGCTATCGCCTGCATGTGCAAGTTTCGACCTGTTCAACAATTATGAGGACAGAGGACGTCAGTTCAAATCAGCGGTAAGAAATCTTTAATAATAACAGAGATGCAGCAGGGTTGGCTAACAAAGACTTTTAAAGGGGACAGAGCTATCTGGGGCCTTGTTGTCCTTTTCATGGTCTATTCCCTGCTTGCGGTTTATAGTTCATCAGTTAATGTAGCTTTCAGGAGCTATGGCGGAAATACTACATATTTTCTCAGAAGTCAGTTCTTTATGCTTCTGCTGAGTCTTGTAATAATCGTAATCGTTCATTATCTGCCATACAGGATCTATTCATCACTGGCGGGACTATTGCTTATTATATCAGCAGGTCTGCTTGTTATGACTCTTGTTTTCGGGGCCAGGGTTAATGAAGCGACAAGATGGCTTGTTATCCCCGGCACCGGTTTCAGACTTCAGACTTCGGATGTCGCCAAAGTGGCACTCGTAATATATCTGGCCCGAACTCTCTCAAGATACCAGGGAGAACTGAATGATTTTATGCTTGTAACAAAGTACTTCATGATTCCTGTAGCTGTAATATGTACCCTGATATTACCTGAGAATCTGTCAACTGCTGTCCTGGTTTTCGGAGTAAGCATGATAATCCTTTTTATTGGAAGGGTACCCTTTAAATTCCTTGCAGCCTATGCAGGACTGGCTGTTGCGGGAATAATACTTTTTGCTGTCCTGCTGTCAGTATTCACAAAGGATAACAGGGTGGAAGTGTGGAAGAACAGGATTGAGAACCATTTTTCGGGAAAGGGAAGCGAGGACAGTGATTTTCAGTCGAACCAGGCCAAAATAGCAATATCGACGGGCGGATTATTCGGCAAAGCTCCTGGACATAGCACACAACGTAACATGCTGCCGCAATCAAATTCTGACTTTATTTTCGCCATAATAATTGAAGAATATGGGTTATTTCTTGGTGCAGTACCTCTTATACTTGCATACATGATATTGTTCTTCAGGGGTATCGCAATAGCAAAGAAGTGCGATACTGCGTTCCCTGCTTTTCTGGTACTGGGACTGATAATAATGATCGTTGTTCAGGCGATGGTCAACATGATGGTTGCGGTTGGATTATTGCCTGTGACCGGTCAGACACTTCCGATGGTAAGCTGGGGCAGGACCTCAGTACTGATGATGAGTTTTTCAATCGGAGCAGTTTTAAGTGTCAGCAGGGTTGTTAATGCAAGGATAAAAAAGGAAGAACTGCCTGAAGAGGAATTAACAGACGAAGGAGAGAAGATCTATGAACCGGCAAAAGCATAGACGGATAATTATAAGCGGAGGCGGGACCGGGGGTCATGTGTTCCCGGCAATTTCAATTGCCAATGCCCTGAAAAGGATTGACCAGGACACTGAGATACTTTTTGTCGGTGCGGAGGACAGGATGGAAATGAAAATGGTCCCGGAGGCTGGATACAGGATAAAAGGACTGCCGGTGGCAGGATTCCGGAGAGGATTGAATTTCAGGAATATATCAGTTATTATAAAGCTGTTTAAGAGCCTGATGCTGGCAGGGAAGATCATAAAAGAATTCAAACCCGATGTGGCAGTCGGGGTAGGGGGATATGCAAGCGGACCCGTACTTTGGAAGGCCGCACGGATGAAGATACCCACGCTTATCCAGGAACAGAACAGTTATGCCGGAGTAACAAACAGAATATTAGCAAAAAAGGCATCAACAATATGCGTTGCCTATGAGGGGATGGAAAAATACTTCCCGGTGGAGAAGATAATCAAGACCGGAAATCCTGTACGTCAGAATTACGAGAATCTTGAGAATCTTCGCAGTGAAGCCCTGGCATTTTTCAGACTCAGCAACAGCTCACCGGTGATCCTTATACTGGGAGGTTCACTTGGAGCGGGTTCAATTAATAATAGCCTTGCCGGGAACCTTGATAAGATGATCAGCTCAGGCTGTCAATGGCTCTGGCAGACAGGTACGGATTACTATGATAAAGTAAATGCGATGGTTTCACTGTCTTCTGGAAAGAGCATTTCTGTGCACGATTTCATTAACAGGATGGATTATGCATATGCAGCAGCTGATATTATCGTTTCAAGAGCCGGGGCCGGAACAATCTCCGAATTGTGCCTCGTCGGTAAACCCGTTATCCTCGTCCCTTCACAGAACGTTGCAGAGGATCATCAGACAAAGAATGCTCTTGCGCTCACATATAAGAATGCTGCGATGCTTGTTCGTGATGATGATGCAGAAAAACATCTTGTCGATACTGTTATCAGTCTTGTTTCAAATGATGACGACAGGAAATTCCTTTCGTCGAACATAAAGCAGATGGCTGAGAAGGATGCAGATGTCAGAATTGCAAAGGAAGTCATTAAACTGACAGGGAAATGACAGAGTTCATCAATAAGAAAGGGGTTTATTTCATAGGTATCGGAGGTATCGGCATGAGTGCCCTTGCATTATATTTTATCGGTAAAAAATATGCTGTTGCCGGATATGACAGAACCCCGACGAGAATAACACAAAAACTTGAAGAGGCCGGATGCAATATCACTTTTAATGATGACATCAGTACCATACCTGCCCGATTCAGGGAGATAAAGGATAAGGAGGATTATTTGATTGTATTTACTCCGGCAATCCCGGCTGATAACAGGATATTATCATTTTTCTGCAATAATGGGTACAATCTCAGAAAAAGATCGGAAGTGCTTGGAGAGATCTCTTCAGAAACAAATACAATAGCCGTTGCCGGTACACATGGCAAAACTACCGTTTCAACAATGACTGCTCATCTGCTCAAGCAATCGCATGTTGATTGCAACGCCTTCCTCGGAGGTATTTCCAAAAATTATGATTCCAATCTTATTACAGGAAACAGCAGGTACACCATAATGGAGGCCGATGAGTACGATCGCTCTTTTCACCGTTTATTCCCCCAGATTGCGGTCATTACAGCAATTGATCCTGATCATCTTGAAATATACGGTAACCATGAGACGATGATCAGGGCATATAATGAATTCGGACGTAAGATACGGCAGGGAGGTACTCTGGTATGTAAATACCGGATAAGGGACCAGATTTCAGCTCCTGAAGGAGTCAGATTCCTTACTTACGGAAATGAGCCTCAGGCTGATTTCTCGTATTCCGGAGTGGAACATTCAGACAAGGGATACAGGTTCGATATTAAGATCCCGGGAGGATTGCTGAAGGATCTTCAGTATACATTTCCGGGTATAATCAATATAGAAAATCTTACTGCTGCTGTGGCTGTTGCCACTCTTTGCGGCGTCACAGAAAATGAAATAAGGAAAGCAATTATCTCATTCCAGGGTGTTAAGAGGCGTTTTGATATAAGGATAAATACTCCCCGTCTGGCATATGTTGATGATTATGCACATCATCCTGAAGAGATAAAAGCCTGTATACTGTCACTGAAAGAGTATTTCGGTAACAGAAAGATCACCGCCATTTTCCAGCCTCATCTCTTTACGCGGACACGCGATCATGCTGATGGTTTTGCGGACATCCTCGACAAGCTTGATGAAGTGATCCTTCTGCCAGTCTATCCTGCAAGGGAAACAGCTATTCCTGGTGTTTCATCTGAGATGATATTTGAACGGATGAAAAACATGAATAAGAAACTTCTTTCAATGGATGATATTCCAGGGGTTCTGGACCCGGAGAAGATCGATGTCCTTGTTACAATAGGAGCCGGAAATATCGACACCCTTGTTGAACCAATTGAAATGAAACTCAGAAAGGGAGGCGGCAGATGGTGAAGTTAGTCAGGATATTGCTTATCATACCAGTATTATATCTTGCTGTAATACCATTTGTCCTGGCATCGCTAACCAATTCAAAGCCGTGCAGCAGGGTTATTATTCATATAACAGATTCTGCTGATTATCATTTTGTTACCAGGAGACAATTATTGAATCTCGTCTATGGCGACAATAACAGGATCCTTGGGAGTCCTGTTAAAAGCATACCGGTTTCTGAGATAGAGGAAAGGATACAGCGCTTAAGAGAATTAAAAATTGCAGAGGTATACCTGGCTATAGACGGATCGCTTCATGTCTATACAGACCAGAGGAATCCTGTAATGAGGGTACTTCCTGATGAAGGCGGCGACTTTTTTATCGATGAGGAAGGATGCACTTTCCGAAAGAGAAACCTGTATACACCCAGGCTTCATATAGTAGGCGGTAACGTGGATATTACACCTGCGATGCTCAACGGCGTGAGTGTTCTTGATACAGGTTTTAAGGATATAGTCCTCAGGGATGTTTTTCATTTTGTCCAATATATAAACAGTAATCCTTTCTGGTCGGCCCAGATCGATCAGATCTATATCGACAGCAGGGAAGAAATTGATCTTTTCCCCAGGGTTGGGAATCATCTTATTCATCTGGGCACCGCAGAGAATTATGAAGGCAAGCTTAGGAATCTGGAAGCTTTCTATGAAAAGATCCTGCCTGAAGCCGGATGGAACAAATATTCATCGATAAACCTTGAATTCAGGGATCAGATAGTATGTAAAAGAAGACAGTAAAAACCATATTCAAATGAGCAGCAAAGAACAGTACGTAGCAGCAATCGACATCGGTACCACGAAGATCGTGGCAATTGTCGGCAGAAAAAATGAGAATGGCAAAATTGAGATTCTCGGATTAAGCAAAGCTCTCTCGAAAGGAGTGAAGAGAGGTGTGGTAATGAATATTGAAGAGACAGTAAACGCTATCCAGACAACCGTTGAGGATGTCCAGAAAAGATCAGGAATAATGTTCTCCGAGGTGTTCGTCGGTATTGCAGGACAGCATATAAAAAGTATGAAGAACCGCGGTTACATACTCCGCGATTCTTATGAGGATGAAATAAGGAAGGAAGAGGTCTTCAGGCTCATCGAGGATATGCACAAGATACATATCGATATCGGTGAGGAGATAATACATGTAATACCACAGAACTTCATAGTTGATAATGAGACCGGGGTGAAGAGCCCGATCGGTATGTGCGGCAGGCGGCTTGAAGCCAATTTTCACATAGTAATTGGTCAGGTGGCAGCTGCCAAGAACATTGAGAAATGCATAAGAAAAGTCAATCTCTCCGTGAAGGATATGATACTTGAACCGCTTGCTTCATCAGATGCAGTGCTTACTGATGATGAGAAAGAAGCAGGTGTTGCCCTGGTGGATATCGGAGGAGGCACCACCGACCTGGCGGTTTACTACGACAATATCATACGCCACACAGCTGTCATTCCCCTGGGAGGTAATGTGGTTACAAAGGATATCAAGGAAGGCTGTGCCATACTGCAGCGTCATGCTGAGCAGCTGAAGATACAATATGGATCAGCACTCGGAGACATCGCCCCCGAAGATAAGGTTGTTTCCATTCCGGGTATAAGCGGAAGGGAGCCTAAAGAGATCTCGTTCAGAAGCCTGGCTTATATAATTCAGTCAAGGATGGAAGAGATAATCGATTTTGTGAATTTTGAGATCCAGAACTCGGGTTATGCTGATAAGCTTGCAGCAGGAGTTGTGATCACCGGCGGTGGAGCAATGCTGAAGCACCTTCCTCAACTCATGAAATTTAAAACCGCTATGGATGTAAGGATAGGGCTTCCTAACGAACATCTGACCGGTGTGGGAAGGGACGAGATAAACCAGCCTATGTATGCCACGGCAGTCGGATTAGTAATGCGTGGTTTTGAATACCTCGAGATGTATAAGAAGTCCTTCAGCGCAGGGAGGAAGGAAGTATATGTTACTCCTCCGGTAAGGGAACGTATTGACCATGATGAAGCAGAACCAAAGGAAACTGAGGAACAATATCAGCCTGAGCCCAAAACCTCTCTTACTGAAAAGATCAAGATAATGATGATGAAGATGTTTGAGGTTGAAGATCAGCCTATTAACTAGTGATCAGAATATGGTTCTTTTACTGTTGATAAGTACTGTCGATAAACACTAAAACTTAACAAAATGTCTGACGATATAATGAACTTTGATCTGCCTGTAGAAAGATCTTCTATTATTAAAGTCCTCGGGATTGGCGGCGGAGGTACAAATGCCGTAAATCATATGTTCGAAAAGGGGATAAGGGATGTGAACTTCATAGTCTGCAACACCGATCATCAGTCTCTTGTAACAAGTCCTGTACCTGTCAAGGTCCAGATCGGAGAATCGCTTACGGAAGGTATGGGAGCCGGAAGCCAGCCTGAGAAGGGGAAGAAAGCTGCTCTTGAAAATATTGATGCAGTGATGAACGCCCTTGCCGGTAATACAAGAATGGTATTCATTACCACGGGTATGGGGGGAGGTACCGGGACAGGTGCTATACCGGTTATTGCCAGAGCCTGCAAGGAGGCAGGATTACTTACAATTGCTGTGGTAACAATTCCTTTTAAATCTGAAGGGAAGGTCAGGATAAGATATGCAATAGATGGTATCACGGAACTTAAAGACCATGTCGATTCTCTTCTTGTAATAAATAACGAGAAACTCAGGGAGATATATGGCAATCAGGGTGTCTCAACAGCTTTTGCAAAAGCCGATGACGTTCTGACTACAGCTGTCAAAGGTATCGCTGAGATTATCACTGTGACTGGGTATATCAATGTGGATTTTGCGGATGTCGAGACAGTGATGAAAGACTCAGGTGTGGCTATAATGGGAATGGGGATGGCAAAGGGTGAGAACAGGGCAATAAATGCTATTGAAAATGCGCTGGCCTCTCCTCTTCTCAATTCAAATGACATTACCGGGGCAAAGAGCATCCTTATTAATATTTCGTCAGGGAAAGGTGAGTACGAGCTGACAATGGATGAACTTGGTGAGATAACTGATTATATGTATGAAGCTGCCTCTGAAGATGCGTTGATAATTAGAGGATTATCGCAGGATGAATCACTCGGTGAAAATATCAGCGTGATAGTTATTGCAACCGGATTTGAAGCTAATTCTATATTTCAGCCTTACAAGCCCAGGAAAGCAACAAAAGTTGAACTGCTGCAGGAAAATACCGCAATTCCTGAGTCATTGAGCAGGCCGGAGAAAGAGGATGGTTTCACTGTTCTCAGGAAAGGGCGCAAATCGATAATTACCGATCTTGAGGAAGAAATGCAGGGAGTGATAGATTTTAATCTGGTAAACAGCGAGACCACCAATATGACACATAACAAGGACGATAATTCTGAAGATGACGAGAAGATTAAATCAGAAGCTACTCTCCGGAAGGTCAAACACATGCAGAAGATATTGCAGAAAGAGGGATTGTCAAATAAAACAATGAAAGAGAACATTGATACTTTTGAAGATGTGCCCGCATATATAAGAAGGAATATGTCACTTGGCAATCCTGAAAAAACATCTGAAAGCAAATTATCAAAATTCACTCTTACCTCTGATGATGAAGAGGGTCCCGTGCTGAGAGAGAATAATGCTTATCTGAACGACAACGTGGATTAAGCACATGTTTTTTTTACTGTCTGAGTTTACGGGGACACTCCATGAGACGTCCCCGCTTGTTTATTATTCCTATATTTGCGATGATGAAAAGAAATCTGTCAATACTGACCCTTCTTTTTTTATCTGTGGTACTGACGGCACAATCTGAAGAAAAGGCAAAACCCAGAACCATAAGACAGTGGAATTTATCCGGCGATTTCATCGATGAGGTGACTATCCCTTTTGACACTGTTTTCTCATTGTTCCATCGTTTCAGACTGGCTGATAAGTACTCCTCCTTAAACGCTACACTTGGTAATTATGGCTTGCCCTTCTACCAGATCAACTTCTTTCACCGTGTTACGGATCCTGATAAATTCCTTTATAGTGGGTATTATCCTTTTATGTATGTCCCCGAAAAAGCTGTCTTTATGAACACCCAGGTGCCGTTCTCAGAAATGGTCTGGACCTATGGAGCACCAAGGGAGACGGCGGAACAGACCTTCAGGGTGCGCCATTCGCAAAACGTTAACAGATACCTGAACTTCGGACTTGTTTTTGATGTGATCTATAATCTTGGTCAGTATAACCATCAGAAAACCGATAATAAAACTTTTACATTTTACGGTTCCTACACAGGGCAGAAATATAAAGCTTATTTCTCGACAGGAGTTAATAATCTGAACATTGCAGAAAATGGAGGAATAATTGATAAGGACCAGCTTGAACTTTATGAAACACGTGAAGTACCTGTCAATCTGGGTTCTCTTAATTCATCAAAGAGCATACTGAAAAACCGTAACCTGCTTTTAGTACAGAGGTACAGAATAGGAGGGGAACAATCAGCAAAGGATTCATTAAAAAGTAAAACTTCAGGGCTCGCTGGTCTCAGCGGAACCTTTTCACATATCCTTACCTGGGAGACTAACAGAAGAACATATACCGATAAAGCGCCCGGATCAGGATTTTACGACACAGCGTTTATAAATTCTTCGTGGACAAGAGATTCTCTTTCATCACGGATGCTGAAGAACACAATCCGTTTTGACTTTATGACAGATGAATCAAAAAAACTGAGACTTGGAATAGGCGTTGGTTTACGAAATGAGCTTATCAGATACAGCCAGATAATACCATCGCATGACATTAATTTTGCTGACACTGCAGCATGGAACCGTAATAACAATGTGCTTACTGGGAGGATATTCAATGATATCGGAGAAAGATTCAGCTGGATAGCAACAGGCGAATTCTTTCTGACGGGCTTCAGAGCAGGCGATTTCAGCCTTAAAGGAGATATCACAAAAAAATTCAGCTTTGAAAAAGGCACTGCTTCATGGGTAATATCAGGTTCGATTACAAACACCCAACCTTCTTTCTGGTTTGAGAACTGGGGAAGCAACAATTTTGAATGGCACAATAATTTAAAGAAAGAGTTCAGGATAGATGTAGGTACAACATTTTCCTATCCGGTCAGAAAAGCAGAGCTTAAATTTAATTATGCGATAATCGATAATTATACTGCTTTTAATACACTTTCTGTGCCGGATCAGCACCAGGGCGGTCTATCGGCAGCTTCACTTAATGTAAAAAAGGAGATACAGGCCTGGAAATTTCACCTTGCAGCGGATATTCTTGTTCAGAAAAGCAGCAACTCAGAAATCCTTGACCTTCCCCTTTTCACAACAAAATCGTCATTTTTCTTCGAACATCTTTTCAGGTTCAAAGAAACGAACGGAGAGCTCAATACACAATTAGGGATTGACGTGTTATACCATACATATTATTATCCTTATGAATATATGCCTTCTACCGGCAGGTTCTACAGGCAGGACAGGATTAAAACAGGGAATTATCCTTTCATTGATGTATTTCTAAACCTTAAGCTGAAAAGGACAAGGATCTTCATTATGTTTGACCATCTGAATTCCGGATATATGGGATATGATTATTTTATGATCCCTTCTTATCCAATGAATGCCAGGATGTTAAGATACGGTATTGCCTGGACTTTCTATAATTAGAAAAATTGTATTATTTTTGCACCGCTTTTTAAATGATGTGTAACTAAAATGAAAGGTGTTGGCAAAAAAGCATTTTATTTTTTTCATTCTGCTGATCATTCTGTTATCATGTGTCAGAAAGTCTGATACTTCTTCCATTCCAGTAAGACATGCTCCGGTTTCATTTGATCTCGACTCAATAATATCGAGAGGGAGGCTGATAGCAGTGTCGGATTATAATTCAACGAATTATTTCATTTACAAGGGAGAACCGATGGGATTCCATTTTGAACTGTTAAAGAACTTCACAGAGTATCTTGGAATCGATCTGGAAATAATAAAAGAGAATGATCTTGAGAATGCATTCGGATTATTGAATTCAGGAGAGGCTGATGTAATTGCGATAGGGTTAACTGTCAGCTCTTCGAGGAAAAAGGATATTCTTTTTACAGATCCGATATTTGAAACGAGGCAGGTACTTATTCAGAGGAGACCCCATAACTGGCGTTCGATGACGATGGATATGCTGGACAGGAAACTTGTAAGGAACCAGCTGGATTTAGCAGGCAAGACTGTATATGTCCAGAAGCTCTCATCTCATGCTGAACGACTTAAAACCCTTGCAGAAGAGATAGGAGATTCGATAAGGATAATTGAAGTGCCCTTTGATTCAGAGGACCTTATCAGGAATGTAGCTCATGGTGAAATAGAATATACGGTATGTGATGAGAACATTGCCACAGTGAATTCAACCTATTATCCTGATATTGATGTAAATACACCAATTAGTTTTCCTCAGAATATTGCCTGGGGCGTAAGACAGAATAATTCCGTAAAGCTGCTGGCTGAGCTTAACAGCTGGTTAAATACTTACAGGAAAACAAGATCGTTTGCCTTGTTATATACGAAGTATTTTCAGAATTCCAGGTCAAGTCTGATAGTCAGAAGTGATTATTACACATCACTGACTGGAAAGATATCTAAGTACGATGATCTTATTAAATCTGCAAGTGAGAAGATCGGGTGGGACTGGCGTTTGCTGGCTTCATTGATATACCAGGAGTCGAGATTTAATCCACTTGTCAGATCACGTGCCGGAGCCTATGGCCTTATGCAGATAATGCCGGTTACCGGGAAGCATTTCGGAATTGATATTACAGCTTCGCCATCAAACAATGTGAAGGCAGGCGTAATGTACATCAACTGGCTTCGCGCACTTTTCGAAACCAAGGTCAGCGATCCTGATGAAAGGCTTAAATTTGTACTTGCATCGTATAATGCGGGGCCGGGACATATCCTGGATGCTATGAGGCTTGCTGAAAAAAATGGTATGGACCCGGAAAAATGGGACGGGAATGTGTCATACTGGCTTCAGAAGAAATCGGATCCTGTTTATTACCGTGATGCTGATGTTAAAAGCGGATATTTCAGAGGGACCGAGTCAGTCAATTTCGTAAGTGAGATCCTTGAGCGCTTCGAACACTATAAAAATATGATCCCGGAAGAAGAACCCATTGGCCTGACCGCAGAATCAGGTGCAGATCTTCAATTGAGTAACTCACTCATTTTAAATCCTTAACTGAATCAGCTTTTAGTTTTTAACCACGGATTAAAGGCTAATCATCAATCGTACCTTATCGCTTTTACGGGGGTTATTCTGCTGATGAGTTTAGACGGGACCAGGAGCATAATGATTATTGCAGCCATCGTTCCGGCATTAAGAAGGATTATATGGATCATGCTGAGGTTAATTGGAACTGTTTTAATGTAATAGGAAGAGGGATCAAGGGTTACAAGCCCGGTTTTCAACTGCAGCAAGGCAAGCCCCACTCCAATGAGATTGCCCCACAGAAGACCTTTTCCGATAAGATAAGCGGCCTGGTAGAGAAAGATCCTCCTTATTGTAATATCTTCTGATCCGAGGGCTTTAAGGATTCCTATCATATTGGTTTTTTCAAGGATCAGTATAAGTAACCCGGAGATCATATTGAATCCCGCCACGACAAGCATCAGGGTTATTATAACGATAACATTAAGATCCTGAAAATTAAGCCAGTCGAATATCTGAGGGTATTTCTCCCGGATATTGGTAACTTTGAACTTCTCCTCATCCGGGAGGATCTGGTAACCGACTGCGTCCCTGACCAAAGCAGTTATCTGATCAAGCCTGTCGAAATCATCAATGAAGATCTCAAATCCGCTTACCTGATCTTCATCCCAGTTATTAAGTCTTTTGATATGACCGATATCGCAGAAGACATACATTTTGTCGAACTCCTCAAGGCTTGTCTCATAGATGCCGCTTACTGTGAATTTTCTCATTCTGGGCGGGTCCTGCACGAAATGCATAGCGAATGAATCACCGATACGGAGCTTGAGCATATCGGATATTTTCTTAGAAATGATCACCTTGTCGGTCCGTGCACTGTCGGTAACGGTAAATATTTCACCTTCAACAATATTGCTTCTGAAATAGCTCCAGTCGAAATCGCTTCCGACACCCTTGAGGACAACACCCTGTATATCTTCACCGGTTTTGATTATACCCGCTTTTGTAGCAAATACCTGGATATGCGATATGCCCGGTATCTTTTCAATCTTGGGAATGAATTCCTGTCCCTGATGTATAGGGGCTGTTTCAAAAGATATGTTTGAATCAAAATTTACAATCTGGATATTTGATCCGAAGCCGACAACTTTTTCCCTTATCTGTTTCTTAAAACCTGTGAGAATGGCGACAGCAATGATCATAACCGCGATTCCCAGAGATATCCCGATGATTGCTATTACATTTATCGGCCTTGAGAAAGATGTCCCTTCTCTTCTGCCCCTGATAAGACGTTCCGCTATGAAGTATGGTAAATTCATCAAGTGTTATCGGATTCAAAATTAATAATTTCTCAATCTTTGTTACAGCCGGGCACTGAGAATAAAAAATATTAGTTTTACAGAAAAATATCTGGCTGATGACGCAATTATTGAAGTTGTTCCTGTTATTAGTCCTGGCACAAAATTGTCAGCGAGATGACATATCTCCGGTTCCCGGGGCAGCCCGCTATGACCAGTATGAAGGTTTAATAAAGGATAAATCAATTGCTATTGCAACAAACCAGACCTCGATGATTGGTGATATACACCTACTTGATTACTTAATCAAAAACGGAGTCGATATTAAAAGGATCATGAATGTTTATGTACCTGAACACGGGTTCCGGGGTACTGCGAGTGACGGTGAGTTTATTGAAAACGGGAGGGATGCTAAAACAGGGGTTCCTATAATCAGTCTCTATGGGAACCATAAAAAACCTGCCGCTGACGATCTTAAGGATGTAGATGCCGTACTGTTTGATATTCAGGAAGTGGGAGCAAGGTTTTATACATATATTTCCACTCTTCATTATATTATGGAAGCCTGCGCAGAGAATAAAGTAAAATGTATTATTCTCGACAGGCCGAACCCTAACGGATTCTATGTTGACGGGAACATACTTGATACTGCTTTCAGTTCTTTTGTCGGAATGCATCCTGTGCCTGTTGTTCACGGGATGACAGTAGGCGAGTATGGTATGATGATAAACGGTGAGGGATGGCTTGCTGGTGGCATTAAATGTGATCTGACAGTCATTAAATGTCTGAATTACGATCATTCCGTGCTGTATGAGTTACCGGTGAGGCCTTCACCCAATCTTCCGAACCAGACATCAGTCTATCTTTATCCTTCACTCTGTTTTTTTGAAGGGACAAATATCTCTGTCGGCCGGGGCACATCATTTCCCTTCCAGGTATATGGATCACCTCTTCTTCCGGATAAGGGTTTCAGCTTTACCCCGGAGAGCGTTCCCGGTGCTGTAAATCCACCACTACTTGGCATAAAATGTTATGGTAAGGATCTGCGCAATGCCATCAAAGAAAAACTGGTTCCCTATCCGGCACTTAACCTTACCTGGCTGATTGATGCTTATAATGATTATCCTCAGAAAGACAGGTTCTTCACTTCTTATTTTGATGTTCTGGCTGGCGGGCCAACACTTCGGGAACAGATACAGAAAGGAATGTCATCTGATGAGATAAGGGCAACATGGCAGCCGGGACTGAAGAGATTCAGTAGGGTGAGAGAGAAATATTTGCTTTACAAATAGTCTAAGAGTCTGATAGTCTCAGAGTCGGCCGGGGTAAACCTTTAATGCTTCAGCTATTGTTTCAATTGCATTTTTAAGATCGTTAATATTCAGAACATAGGCGATCCTTACTTCATTTTTACCCAGTCCGGGTGTAACATAAAAGCCTGAAGCCGGTGCTACCATAACAGTTTGCTTCTTATATTCAAATTCTTCCAGTATCCACTGTGCAAAGTTATCGGCATCGTCGACAGGCAGCTTTACTACTGTATAGAATGCACCTTTTGGTTTTGGGCAGTACACTCCCGGGATCTTATTCAAAGCTTCAACCATAAAGTCACGCCGTGCAGTATATTCTTCATTCACCTCCCTGAAATATCCGGGAGGAGTATCGATTGATGCTTCACCTGCAATCTGGCCCAGCCCCGGAGGTGAAAGTCTTGCCTGCGCAAATTTCAGCGCAGTCGAAATGACATCCTTATTCCTGGTTACCAGAGCCCCGATCCTTACACCGCATTCACTGTACCGTTTCGATACTGAGTCGATCATAATCAGGTTATTATCAATACCTTCAAGTTTCATTGGTGAAAAAAATGAGGTACCGTCATAGCAGAATTCCCTGTATGCTTCATCGGAGAACAGGTATAGATCATACTTAATTACAATTTCGCGCAGTTTCCGGAATTCCTCCTCAGAATACAGATACCCTGTAGGATTATTGGGGCTGCAAACTATGATACCCCTGGTTTTTGACGTGATCTTCTTCTCGATTTCTTCAATAGGAGGTAAGGCAAAATCATTTTCGATAGAGGAAGTGACAGGGATTATCTTGATTCCTGCGGAAGTGGCAAATCCGATATAGTTGGCATAAAGAGGTTCAAATGTTATGATTTCCTCACCGGGATCCAGACACGACATCATAGCAAATAACAAAGCTTCCGATGCGCCCGTGGTTATAAGGATATCAGAATAATCAACACTTATACCGATGTTATTATAAAATTCAGCCAGCTTACGTCTGTAAGATTCATTCCCTGCTGAATGGCTGTATTCAATCACTTTTAGGTCAATATTCCTGATCGCATTAAGGGCTACATCAGGGGTCTGAATATCTGGTTGTCCGATATTGAGGCGGTAGACCTTGTTGCCTTTTTTCATAGCTTCTTCAGCAAAAGGCACGAGCCTCCTGATCGGGGATGCCGGCATAGCCTTACCTTTTTCAGAAATTGATGGCATAATCTTTACTATTTTCTTGAACAACGCGAACAAAATTAATCAAATAACCAACCCGCCACTATGATTTTTGTTTCTAAATGCATTTATAGTCATGATTCCCCCTTAAACACTTCAACGTTTAAACCTCTTCAACCCTGATTTCATAATAATTTCTATTTTTGCAGATCAGTTTCTCTAAATAAAGCATGTCACTGAAATGGATATACCTTCCAAATACGACCCGGTCAAGACAGAAAGCAAATGGTATGATTACTGGATGAAGCATGGATTCTTCAAAAGCATACCTGACGAAAGAGAGCCATATACAATTGTTATCCCGCCTCCAAATGTGACCGGAGTGCTTCACATGGGTCACATGCTCAACAACACGATTCAGGACGTCCTTATACGAAGGGCAAGGATGCTTGGTAAAAATGCATGCTGGGTTCCCGGAACAGATCATGCTTCAATTGCTACCGAAGCGAAAGTAGTGGCAAAACTGAAAAGCGAAGGGATTGATAAGAAGGGTATCTCGCGTGAAGAATTCCTGGAACATGCCTGGGAGTGGACAAGGAAACATGGAGGGATCATCCTCGAACAGCTTAAGAAACTTGGTGCTTCATGCGACTGGGACAGGACTTTGTTCACGATGGATAAAGAAAGGTATGATTCAGTCATCAAAACGTTCGTTTACCTTTATAATAAGGGGCTTATTTACCGTGGAGTCAGGATGGTAAACTGGGATCCGCAGGCAAGAACGGCTGTCTCCGACGAAGAGGTCTATTTCACTGAGGAGCAGTCTAAATTATACTATGTACGCTATAAAATAGTCGGATGGAATGATTATGTAACTGTTGCCACAACCCGCCCTGAAACCATACTGGGTGACACTGCGGTATGTGCCAATCCGAATGACCCGAGATATAAGCACCTGAAAGGCAGAAAGGTTATTGTGCCTATGGCTAACAGGGAGGTCCCTTTCATTTTCGATGATTATGTGGATATGGAATTTGGAACGGGATGTCTTAAAATAACCCCGGCTCATGATATAAATGACTATGAGATCGGCAGGAGGCATAACCTGGAATCAATTGATATTTTCAATGATGATGGGACAATAAGCCGGAGGGCAAATATGTTTGTTGGTGCTGACAGGTTTGCAGCGAAAGATCTTGCAGAAAAAGAACTGAAGCGCACAGGTAACCTTGTCAGGGTAATTCCGTATAATAATAAGATAGGGCGTTCCGAAAGGACCCATGCTGTTATTGAGCCAAAGCTTTCCACCCAATGGTTCCTGAAAATGGAAGAAATATCCCGCCCTGCTCTCAATGCAGTTCTGAATGGTGATATTCATCTTCATCCTGCAAAATTCAGGAATCTTTACCGTCACTGGATGGAGAATGTTCATGACTGGTGCATCAGCCGCCAGCTGTGGTGGGGACACAGAATTCCTGCGTGGTATTACGGTAATAATGAGTTTGTTGTAGCCGGTGATATAAATGCAGCTCTTGAACTGGCAAGGCAAAAAAGCGGCGACAGAAATCTTAGTGAAAAAGATCTTAAACAGGATGAGGATGTCCTTGATACGTGGTTCTCTTCATGGCTATGGCCCATTACCTCTTTTGACGGGATAAACAAACCCGATAACCCGGATATTAAATATTACTATCCTACAGACGATCTGATAACTGCTCCCGAGATATTATTTTTCTGGGTTGCGAGGATGATAATTGCCGGATATGAGTTCAGGGGTGAAAAACCTTTCAGGAATGTCTATCTGACCGGCCTGGTACGTGATCAGCAGAGAAGAAAGATGTCGAAATCGCTTGGTAATTCTCCGGAGCCTCTTGACCTTATTGAGAAATATGGTGCCGACGGTGTGAGAGTAGGAATGCTTTTATGTTCACCTGCAGGTAATGATCTGCTGTACGACGATACTCTTCCCGAGCAGGGTCGGAATTTTGCAAATAAGATATGGAACGCTTTCCGCCTTGTCAAAAGCTGGAAAATCGATGATAAAATCAGCCAGCCCGGATCTTCTGAAACTGCCGTAAGATGGATGGAGGAGATGCTGAAGAAGAACATCAGCCAGATAGATTCAAATTTTAAAAGATTCCGGATATCTGAAGCCCTGATGACAGCTTACAAGCTTTTCTGGGATGAGTTTTCGGGATGGTACCTGGAAATAATAAAGCCGGAATACGAAAAACCGATTGACAGGAAGACTTATGAAGCAACACTAATTTTCTTTGATAAGCTTCTGAGGATAATACATCCATTTATGCCATTCATTACGGAGGAGATCTGGCAGCTTCTTGTGGAACGGAAGGATGGTGAGAGTCTTATGATAAGCAGAATGCCTGAATCAAAAAGATACAACAAGGCGTTTCTCATGAAATTTGAAATTGTGAAAGAGACAGTGTCGGCAGTCAGAAGTATCAGGAAAGAGAAGAACTTAAGTCAGAAAGAGAAGCTTGTTCTTAGTATCAGGTCTAATGAAGAGAGCATTGATCATGATTTCATGACAGTAGTTTCGAAACTATGCAATCTTTCCGAAATAAGTTTTACTGACAATAAGCCTGAAGGCGCAGCATCATTCATGATAGGTACAACTGAATACTTCATTCCTCTGGGAGATAGGCTTGATCCCGAATCAGAGATCCGGAAGATTCATGAAGAACTTGATTATTTTAGCGGATTTCTTGCTTCTGTCATGAAGAAACTTGACAATGAGAAATTTGTTAAGAATGCTCCGGCAAAAGTGCTTGAGCTGGAGGTCAGGAAAAAGAATGATGCAGAAAGTAAGATCCGGTCACTAACGGAGAGACTTAATGGATTGGTTGACAGATAGTCTACAGTTTTCTCAGGAAATAATTCTCATCAACAGATAGAATTTCCCATCCGTTATTGAGAATCAGATCCCATCCGTCACCTTCAATGTGGTTCTTGCTTACATTATATCCCTTTGCCGGTACACGGAGGAATTTAAAGTTATTTGATATCAGGCAGCCTTCTCCTCTTCTATCGACTGTCAGCTTGCCCCAGTTATCAGAAATCCTGATCTGTTTATAAAGAGTACCCTCCGGCCCCAGGGGCTGAATATCCTCAGGTTCGAAATCGAAATAAGGACTTTCAAGTTCAATATAAACCACAGGTTTTTCTACGAAAGTACTTAACTGTTTGTTAATATATTCCTGGATCTCTTCTTCCCTCTGGTTCTCTTCTTTGTATATCTTATCTATGTCGTAGTTAAGAGAGAGGCTCCCTGCAACATCCCTGCATATCTCTGGCAGCTTGATATCATAAAGTTCCATGACAAGACTTCCCAGATCAATATTCTCAGAAGTTATTTCCTTGAAATTAAATCCTTTGAGGTCAAGGAGGGTTGCATAAAGAGCTCCGTGAATGGATCCGTAAGACCTTGAATACGAAAGATAGGAGTATATTCTGTCGAGGTTCTCCATCAGCCTGTTATTAAATTCTTCACGCGATTTTGCAGCAAGCTTGATTGACGTAAAAGTTGCAAGTCCTTCATAGTTTTCGAACCTTATCTCATCAGGAACAAATAGCTGATAGAGTTCATGGTTTGCTTCGCGGAAAATAAGTGCATCCCTTAATGCTACTCTCTGTGCTTCTCCTTCTGATTCGATTGCTTTACGAAGGGCAGACCATTCAAGTTTCAGCCATATCCTGGCCCTTCTCTCTTCCATGTTTGGTGTGTTGTTCCCGGAGAAATTATAGTTTATTGTGTTCTGAAACCGATGGAAAAGACAGTGCAACCCCCGTGATATTATCCTGTATTCATCATCTTCATTCGGGAGAGGGGCCATACCAAACAGTTTCCCGCCATAGGTTACCGCTGTATTATTAATAATCAGCTCTTTTGGGTATGATCCGGTATAAATGCCATCCTTCTGTTTTAATAATCCTTCCTTGTCAGGCTCATTAGCCACAATTCTACGAGTCGTCCTGTCAACGAACATAAGAGGTCCGTAAAGATTCCGGCCCCATAGTTTCCCGTTATCTTCATTGCAGACAGCTTCTATTTGCCTGAAATAATACAAGGCTTTTTCTGAAGTGAAGTACGATTCCTCAACTTCATCCTTGCAGGCAGTAAGAATAAGCAGGATCAGGATGACAATCCATTTATTCATTATCCGGATTTTAGCTGACCAAAAGTATTAAAAAAAAGTCATATACCAAATTCAGGAAGGGAGCAACGACTGAATGGCCTGGAGTTGGCAACTGGCAGGGTTTTATGGGTCAGTACCTTAAACCGCGTTAAGGCTCATATCAAGACTCTTTAAATGGTGAGTCAGGGCACCTACTGAAATAAAATCAACTCCGCATTCAGCATATGATCTTACAGTGTCAAGTGTTATGCCTCCTGATGATTCTGTTTCGTATCTGCCATCTATCATCTTAACTGCTGACCGGGTATCCTCAGTACTAAAATTATCGAGCATGATCCGGTTTATTCCTCCGGTGGCAAGGATCCTGCGTACGTCATCAAGATTTCGTGCTTCTATTTCGATTTTAAGTTTTCTGTTGTTTCTCCTGAGATATTCATTTGTCTTCCTGATAGCATTTTCGACTCCACCGGCATAGAATATATGATTATCTTTCAGCATTATCATATCAAATAATCCCATTCTGTGGTTTAAACCTCCGCCGATACGTACAGCTTCTTTCTCAAGGAACCTGAACCCCGGGGTTGTTTTACGGGTGTCGAGGATCTTTGTCTTCAGGCCCGACAGTCTTTCAACATATTGATTTGTACTTGTGGCTATCCCGCTCATCCTCTGCATAATATTAAGCACGAGCCTTTCAGACTTAAGTATTGATTGCTGCCTTCCATAGATATTTAGAACAATATCTCCGGGTTTGATTTTGCTGGCATCTTTTATAAAAGTGTCGCACCTCAATTCACTATCAATTGTAGAGAAAACCTCTTTTGCCACATCGACCCCTGCAAGGATTCCTTCTTCCTTGATCAGAAGTTCAGCTTTGCCTACTGCTTCCCATGGAATACAAGCGAGAGATGAATGATCACCATCACCGAGATCTTCCCCTACACTCCTGAGAATGAATTCCCTGAGTATCCTAATTTCCATTTTCAGTTTCTATACGTACAAGATGGATAAGTAATTCCTGATCGACCTTCTTGAGAAGTAAATAAACCCGGAAATCACCTTTTTCAGTTTTAAGAATGCCGATGGCATATTGTGCATCATTCTTTGCACCCTGATGGCGGATTATAAAATCCTTTGCCGGATAATTGACAAAGAAATCCTTCAGTACTGTCTCAGCGACATTCTTTTTATAGAAGTCAGATTTATCCAGGAGAAGCAGCTCAACTGTTGAATTCATGTACTTTGTGAGTTCAACAGCATTGCCGGCCTTGAAAGCAATAGCAATTCCCCCGGGTATCCTGATGGGTTCCTGTGCAATAAGCGACAGGCTGTTAGCTAACAGTATAATAACAGGAATAAAATTTTTCAATTTCATTTTGTAATATTTATTCTGACTTTCAAATTCGATAACACAAATTTAACTATTTTCCAAAACAATTAGATGTCAGGCTTACTGTTCAAAATAATTATAATTGTGGGAGCACTTTTTAATTATATTTTTGCATGTAAGCTTCGACAGTTTTTTTACACACAAAAGTCGCGCCACTATTTATGAAAATTGCATTAATGCTGACCGGAAAGACTACAGAAAAGCATATAGCGACAGGTGTAGAGACTTATTCAAAACGTATCAGCAAATATTCAGGATTTGAGATAATCACTCTGCCGGATCTGAAAAATACCCGTAACATGCCCCCGGAGGAACAGAAGCTGAAGGAGGGCAGGAAAATCATCCAGTCGATCGGGAAAGACGATTTTGTAGTTTTACTTGATGAGAAAGGGACTCAGTTTGGAACAGTTGAATTTGCAGGATGGCTGGAAAAAAGGTTGTTCAGTCAGAACAAAAGGATACTTTTCGTCATTGGCGGGCCGTGGGGGTTTTCAGAAGAGGTATACGCTGTGTGCAATATGAAGATATCTCTTTCAAAGATGACATTTTCTCACCAGTTGGTACGGTTATTGTTTGTTGAACAGCTTTACAGGGCATTTTCGGTGATCAGAGGTGAACCATATCACCATGAATAAGGTAATTCTCACTTTATGAATAAGGAGAAACGTTCCGGATTATCACTTATCGTTCTGACAATAATTCTGGCTATTGCGGCTGTCATGGCTGAGTCGCTTTATTTCAGTGATTTTGAATATCATCTTCTTACACGAAGATTTAGCAGGATACTGAGAGAAAAGGAAAAGATAATGAAAGAAAGTCTTGACAGGCTTCAGCTTACACTTTTACAGGAGCAGCTGCATGGATCAGCTTCAGAGAAGAACATATTTTCAATAGCTAAAAAGAACGGAATTACAATCCTTGAATATTTTGATAAAACTCTTGTTCATTGGTCAGACAACGACTTTGATGTACCTGCGATACCGGATGATTCATTATTTCTGAAACCGGTTATATTCATGCAGAACGGATGGTTTCTTCCTGAAAGAAGAAAAGCCGGGAATCAGGAATTCATAGCACTTCTGAGGATCAGAACGGATTTCAGCTATGAGAATGACATAGTGCGAAGCGGTTTCAGTAAGGATTTCAGAATCCCTGATGTAGTGCAACTCAGCCAAAAAAAGAGCGATTCAGGATTTAATATCTACAATACCGAAGGGACTTTCCTCTTCTCCCTGGCTTTTCCTGCCGCCAGAACCAATACACTTTTGATCATTGTACCACTGATGCTTTGGTTAGCTGTCCTGTTCCTTATAATAAAGCTTTCACTCAACCTGGCGATATTCCTGGATAAGTCAGGACATCCATTTATCGGGATGGCATCACTGACAATGATATTTGCAGCAATTTATATGGGCATTTTACTTGTAAAAGGGCCGGCAGTGTTCATGAAAACCCAGCTTTTTTCGCCTTTTATTTTCTCTCTCAACAGCTTAATTCCGTCATTAGGCCATTTGTTATTGTTGAGTATTCTGGCTGCACTGCTCGCTCACAGGTTTAATAATTCTGCTCTTTTCTCAGGCGAATTGTATAAAAAAACTGTCGCAAAGTATTTTTTAGTAATCGTCCTTTTCAGTATCGGATCTGCCATTCTATGTCTGTTCCATAACGTCTTCACTCAACTTGTTCTGAATTCCCGGATTAACTTTGAGACGTATAAAGTATTAAAAATGAGCTTTTTAAGTGTAGCAGGATTTGTTGCTATTATACTTATGACCTTCGTCCCGGTATTTTTGATTCTTGAAGTTTTCAGATCGGTCGGGGACATAAGTGCGAAGCAGACTGTTATACTGGCCATTCCGTCATTTTTAGTGATCCTGTTTATTAACCGTGGCGATCTGATCACATTACTTGTGTTGTGTTTATTCTGTGGCTTAATAATTCTGATGGCCTTCATGGCTTATAAGAGGCACATAGGAGTATTCAATGCGACAATATTTTTCTCGGTAATCATGGCATTATACTCTTTGTACATTATCACGGTAAATTCGGAAAACAGGATCAATGAAAATATTAAAGTGCAGGCATTGTCTTTTTCAACTGAAAATGATCCGGCAGCTGAACATCTGCTGCTTGATATGTGGCCCGTGTTAAAGAATGATACTGTTCTTTACAGAATGATGACTGAAGAGGATTTCAATATCAGCCAGAACAATGTTGACAGGATAACAGCTTATCTGACAGGAACCTATTTTACGGGATACTGGGGAAGCTTCAATGTCAATATTGTGCTCTGCAGGAAAGATCAGCTGCTAAGGATAGGCACCCGGGAGGAGGATTTTGAGAACTGTTTTGACTTTTTTAACGGAAGAACTGTAAAATACGGGCATCAGCTTACAGGAACCAATTTTTATTTTATTGATAATCAGGGAGGGAGATCATATTATATCGGGATCCTGAACTTTACCAGGGATCTGGAAAACATAAATGGTTTATTTATTGAACTGTACAGCGATGTTAATGTTTTTCAGCCAGGTTACACGGAACTGTTGCTTGATAAAAAATTCAATATTTATTCAGACTTAAGAGAATATTCATATGCCAAATACATAAATGGACTCATAGTACTGAATTCCGGAGACTATCCATATAAAAAGACCGATGATGAGTATATCGATAAGAATTCGGAGTACAGGATATTCAATGCTGAGAACAAAAAGCATATTGTTTATAAAAACGGGAATACAACTGTAATCATAAGCCGGCCTCTGATCAACGTAGGCGATATTCTTATCTCTTTTGCATATTTACTGGCATTCATTATATTCTTCAATAGCATAATTGCCCTTCTCATAAGAAGGCCATCTATTAAAAGCATTTTAAACCTTAATTTCAGGCAGAAACTGCAGGTCTCATATATGGCTATCCTGTTATTTTCATTTATCCTGATAGGGTTTGTTGCAGCATCGCTGACTGTAAGGGAATACAGGTCAAAACATTATGAAAATATTAAAGAAAAACTGAACTCAATAAATGTTGAGCTTGAGAACAAGCTGACTGACGTGAAGCAGCTTTCGTCTGACAGACAGAATGATACCAATGATTCATTAAATGAGCTTCTCATTGATCTTTCAAATATTTTCAATACTGATATTAACATATATGATCTCAAGGGATTTCTCATAGCGACCTCACGTCCTGAGATATTTTACCGGAACCTGACAAGCCACAGAATGGATATAACTGCACTCATTAATGTATCTGATTTCACCAGGGCTGAATATTTCCAGACGGAGAGCATTGGGAACATGAAGTACATATCGGTTTATATGCCATTTTATAGTTCAGATTATAAAGTGCTTGCTTTTCTGAATCTGCCATATTTCAGGATGCAGAGTGTTTTAGCCAGGGAGATATCAAACCTCATCGTGGCGATAATGAACTTCACTCTTCTTCTTATCCTGATTACGATGGGTCTCGCAGTTTTTATAAGCGGGAGGCTCACATCGCCTCTCTCAATGCTCAGTGAAGGCCTTGCTTCTGTAAAACTTGGCAGGAAAAGTGAGCACCTCTCATACAAGGGGAGTGATGAAATAGGAGATATGGTGAAACAGTATAACAGGATGGTTGATGAACTGGAAGTAAGCACCCATAAGCTTGCTGCGTCTGAGCGCGAATATGCCTGGAGAGAAATGGCCAAGCAGATAGCACATGAAATAAAGAACCCGCTTACACCAATGAAGCTGAATGTTCAGCAGCTTCTTAAATCGTGGAACGATGATACTTCAGGATTTAAGGACAAACTCGAGCTGTTTGCGAGAAACCAGATCGAATATATTGATAATCTTTCCCTTATAGCTACGGCATTTTCATCGTTTGCCAAGATGCCGGGAGCCAATCCGTCAGATATCGACCTGATTGAACAGATAAAAACAACTCTTGAACTCTTCAGGAATACAAGTAATGTTACGTTCAATGTGAAATGGCCCCATGAGAACAAGGTATTTATTCATGCTGATAAAGAACAGATCAACGGGATTTTCTCCAACCTGATCAAAAACGGCATACAGGCTATTCCGCAGGACAGGGATGGAGTAATAAAAGTAGAACTCAAAGTAACCGGCGATAAAGTACTGGTATCTGTAGCAGACAATGGCAGCGGTATCCCGGAAGCGCTCAGGAACAGGATGTTCACGCCGAATTTTACAACAAAATCATCAGGGACCGGGCTTGGACTATCGATAGCAAAACGATATGCAGAGGGAGCTGGCGGCAGAATCTGGTTTGAATCGCAAACCGGCAGGGGAGCAACCTTTTTTGTTGAATTTCCGTTAAAATATACAGTTGAAAAACCGGGTGAAGCCAAGAGTGAATGATTTCAATACGAATGATAATACAATTTTAGTATATTAGCAGTTCATATCAGGTTTTAATGGCCTTTAAAATATCAGACAATATTAAATTCCTAATCCTAATCCTGATCTTAATCTTGTTTTCAGGAATCGACACATCTCTTTATGCCCAGAGAAAAATAAGCGGTGTAGTAAATACATATGGAAGGGTTTCTGCGATAAATGTAGATAATGTTACCGTACCTGACGAGGCTCAGTTTAGTCAGTTTGCAGCAGGGGATACCATATTGCTTATCCAGATGAAAGGTGTCAGGATATTGACTCTGGAAGCAGGCTCATTCGGTACCTTTGAATATAATTATGGCTTACCCGGCCAGCATGAATTCCTCATCATTGAATCGGTGAATGATGCAACCAATACAATAACATTCCGAACTAATATTATTCATTCAGGTTTTAGTCCTCAGGGGGCACTGCAAATAGTCAAAATACCATCATATAATTATGCTGAAGTGAATGCCACTCTTACCTGCCAGCCCTGGGACAGCATTTCAAAGACGGGAGGTGTACTTGCAGTACTTGTCGGAAGAACTCTTTCGCTGCAGGCAAATATCGATGTCACCGGGAAAGGTTTTAAAGGAGGTGCTGCTGCACTGGGGCTTGGAATATGTGCAGAAACGCCGAAGATGTATAAATTCGCGTATGCTGCTGGTACAGATAGTGCAGGGTTTAAAGGAGAAGGTCCAGTAACACGGGGATGGCTTTCAGCCTCCAGTTTCCCTCCGATTTATCCGAATTACGCCAAAGGTAAAGGTCCTAACTTCAGCGGTGGCGGCGGAGGTGACGGAAGATTTTCCGGCGGAGGCGGCGGTGGAAACTATGGAGCCGGCGGACTCGGGGGTAAGGAAGAATCAGCCTGTACTTTTGAGTATACCGGCGGACTGGGAGGCGTTCAGATAAAAGGCACATATCTGGCAAATACTTTAAAAAGCATATTCCCGGGAGGAGGAGGAGGAGCATCTACATATCAGTCGGGAAGCACTGCCACGCCGGGAGGAAATGGTGGGGGTATAGTGGTAATTGTCTGTGATACCCTGAGAGGAAACGGGAAAAGCATTCTTGCAGAGGGAGCCCAGCCCTCAGGCAATGCATCCGGTAATGCAGGGGCCGGCGGTGGCGGCGGCGGCGGATCGATAGCTCTATATCTTCAGAGTTACTCAAACAAACTGGCTACTTCAGGTATCAATATTTCGGTTAATGGTGGTAAGGGCGGTAATACATCTGCAATATTCGGAGAAGGCGGTGGTGGTGGCGGTGGCCTTATAACAACAAATAATATTGCACTTCCGTCTAACGGATCAAAAACATACGCCGGAGGGCTTGGGGGAACAAGATCACCGGGAATTCAGGGTACAGCCGGTCTGCCAGGAGAGAACCTGACCAGTTTCGCACCAATACTCAACGGATTCCTTTTTAATTCAATCAGATCGACTGTAACCGGGAACCAGATAGATTCAATCTGTTCAAATACTAATTTCCCTGGATTATCAGGTACTTTACCTGTAGGAGGCACAACGCCATATACTTACCTGTGGGAGTCAAGCACATTATCTGAAAGTGCCGGGTATGCCCCGGCACCAGGAGTGAATAATATGCAGAATTATGTCCCTCCTGCCAAACTGACACAGACGACATGGTTCAGAAGGACAGTAACTGATGCAAATGCCACTCCTCTTGTTGATATAAGCAAACCTGTCCAGATAATAGTACAGCAGGCTATAACGGGTAATCTCATAGGCAAGGATACTACGATCTGTTACGGACAGAATCCGCTCAGCATTGTTCCCCTGAATACCGGTCCGTCAAACGGGAACGGAAAATATACATACCAGTGGTTTGCCAACACGGATAACACCACATGGACCCTTAATGCTCCGGGAGAATCAACCCTGGCATCCTATGATCCTGCAGCATTGACAATGACATCATACTATAAAAGGTTTGTCACATCAGGACGCTGCGTCGATCTGAGTGCCGTTGTTAAGATCACCGTTCTTCCTTCTGTTACAGGTAATGTGACAACCCGTCCGGATTCGGTTATATGCCAGGGATCACTTTTCCCGCTTCTTGGAGCATCAGCACCGGGAGCAGGATCAGGAAGTTACGTATACCAGTGGCAGGACAGCACATCGGCAGGAACCTGGAAACCGGCTTCAGGAATTAATACCAACCAGACATACACGGTTGATACATTGAATTTCTCAGCTGTACAAGACAGGTATTTCAGGAGAGTTGTTTTTTCCGGTCCTGACAGTGTATGTAAAGACAAGAGCCTGCCTATTCATCTGACAAGGTATTTTAAAATAAGAAATAACAACATTGCAGCCGATAATACAATATGTTCCGGGACCACACCTGCTCCGCTGACCGGGAGCACTCCAACTCAGGGTGATGGTACCTACACATATATCTGGCAGCAGAGCAGCGATGGAACAGCATGGCCGTCAAATGCTTCGGGAACATTCAATCTCATCAGCTATTCTCCCCCTGCCCTCACCGATTCGACATGGTACCGAAGGATTGTTAATTCATCAAAATGTACAAGTACCAGTAATATAGTTGTTATAAAAGTTCATAAGCCGGTTTCGAATAACCTGGCATCACTGATTTCCGGAACTGGTACGGACACTACAATATGCAGCGGAGCTGTTCCCAACACAATTAGGGGCAGCATCCCAACCGGAGGGACAGACCTGCCGGGCGATTATGCATACCAATGGGCATCCTCTTCAAACGGGACGACATTCACTGACATAAGTACGGGAGGTACTCTTAAAGATTATAAACCGGGAGCACTTACTTCCACTACATGGTTCAGGAGAAAGGCTATCTCCGGGTTATGTTCCTCACTTAGCAATTCTGTCAAAGTAACAGTTCTGCCGCCGATAACCGATAATGTAATTACATCAACCAAATCGACGGTTTGCTATAATCAGATACCTCAGACGATAAATGGTACCGGCCTGACGGGAGGAGCAGGAGGGACTCCCAAATGGATCTGGCAGCAAAGCTCTGATGGTGTTACATGGAGTGCTGCCGCAGGGACCAACAACCAGCAGAACTACACACCCCCGGCGCTTACAGCAAAAAGATGGTTCAGAAGGATTATCCTTTCCGGCCCTGCAGATTGTTGTTCGAGCACATCCAATGTATTCGCGATCGATATTGATGCACTCCCCTCGGGCTCAATTACTACCTTGTCAGACACATCAATATGTAACGGCCAGAAAGTGCGTTTCAAAGTACACCTGACAGGAGCACCTGGGTGGACACTTTCATTTAACGAAAACTCAAATGCAACTACGATCAGTGGGATACGGGCAGTTGATACTGTCCTTACAGCCAGTCCGGCTGCAAGCGCCAGCCTGTCGGTGTTCAATTATTCACTAAGTTCACTTACCGATAAAAATGGCTGTTCGGCAATATCGCTTAACGGAACCAGAAAAGCAAATGTGTACAGGGTCCCTGTAGCAAATGCCGGACCTGATGATCAGGTTTGCGGACCTGAATACACTTTGGCTGCAGTACCGAGTGACGGGACAGGTTTATGGACCTTCCCTTCACAGGTAATTTCTTCAGTGCCCGCCGATCCCCGGACAAAAGTCAAAATAGATTCTTCATTTACATCAGCAAGCGTAGCCTATAAATTCTACTGGGAGGAGAAAAACTGGCAATGTGCCAGTAAAGACTCAGTTACTATCACATTTTTCAACAGAATCGATGCAATCAATGCGGGAAAAGATTCTGCCTTTATGTCTTTCGATTATCTGATCAGGCTAAATGCTTCCCCGATTCAACCTTTTGAATCAGGTAAATGGGTTGTATTGAAGGGGACTGGCGATTTTGAAGATGATACTAAAAACGACACTGAGGTCAGAAATATTTCAATTGGATTAAATACTTATAAATGGACCGTAACAAACGGACCATGTAAACTGGAAGACCAGGTTGATATGGAGGTATCATCGGCTGTTGTCCCCGAAGCTATTTCACCCAATGGGGATAACATAAATGATGAGCTTGAAATAAGCGGACTTGATCTTGAGAATCAGGATGTAGAACTGACAATAGTAAACGGAGCCGGGACACTTGTATTCTCAACAACTAACATCAACAACAGCACATGGAAGAACTGGGACGGGACGAATTCCGGTGGGAAAGAACTTCCTGAGGGGACTTATTTTTATCTGTTAAAGGTCAATTCAGGTAAGACAGGAATGGTAATCCCTAAAAGCGGTTTTATAATTTTAAAACGAAAATAATTTTCAGTTAACGGGGTTTTATTTGAAGATCGTGGATCGATATATGCATAGGTTTCTTGTAATAATTGTCATAGTTATTCTTTCTTTTCCGGAATTGCAGGGGCAGGAGATGAGCGATTCTTCGCGAATCACATTGGGTTATCCGGTATATAGTCAATATATTCAAAATGGACTGATGATAAATCCGGCTTATGCAGGATCGCGTGAAGCCCTGAGCACAGCATTATCATACAGGATGCAATGGATGGGGACAAAAGGAGCTCCTGTTTTACAGACAATATCATTGCATACTCCGATGAAGAATGATAAGGTTGCACTTGGACTGAAAGCCAGATTTATGCAATATGGTGTTACTAAATCAGCAAGCGTATTTGCAGTTTACGCATACCATATAAAACTGGCCAGAGGAAAATTATCACTGGGTTTGAAAGCAGGAGCTGATGTATCTAATACTGACTATTCAGGTTTGCTCGGGATAACCCGGCCTGATCCTGTTTTCACCGAAGATGAAAGGAAATATATTCTGCCAAATGCCGGATTCGGAGTTTACTACTTCAACGACAGAGTGTTTGGCGGTTTGTCGATACCTTCATTTTTATGTTACAGGAATGCGGGTAATGGCAACACGCAGGCTTTTCATGATTTTAAAGAATATGAGTTCATTATCAATGCCGGTGGGCTCATCAATATATCTCCGCTTTTCAGATTCAAACCATCTTTTCTTGTAAATTATTCATTCAATAATACAAAGAAGCTAAACCAGTTTGATATAAACGGAAATCTGATTATTGCAGATATTGTATGGGTTGGGGCATCCTACAGGACCACTGAACAGGTCCTTGTCGGACTTCTTCAGTTTCAGATCACCCCTCAGCTGATGGCAGGTTTCTCATATGATTATCCTGCTGGAAGGATGAATACATATTCGAAGGGATCAAGTGAATTTGTTTTAAGATATGAATTTGGTTCAAAAGTAAGTGCTGCTAATCCGAGGTATTTTTAAGAATGTCACATAAGATCTCATATATCATCTGTTTTTTGTTAGCTTTCCTGGTTCCGGGATCAACACAGGCGCAGCAGGGTTCAGTATACCGTATAACAAGGATGCCGTTCAATTCAGGTGCATTTAATGAAATATCCCCGGTTATCCTTAAAGACGGTATAGCATTCTGCTCCGACCGGAAGTTCAGCAGCGTGGTTGACAGGACTACATTTGAAGGGAGGCGCTTATATAACATTTATTTCGCAGAAAGAATTGATACATCACAGTGGAGTAAACCCAGGGAGCTGAAAAGCGAAAGAAGTTATCTCTTCAACAATGGACCTCTTTGTATAGCTCCCGATGGAAAAACTGTATACTTCACAAGTGAGATAGAAACAGGAAAAATCACCAGGAAGAGGAATTTTAAAAATCACAGTGGGATATTTATAGCAGATCTGACCGGTACCGAGCTGGTATCTTTGCGGCCTTTTTCTTTCAATAGTCAGGAATACAACGTCGGACAGCCTTCACTCAGCAATGATGGAAAATACCTGTTCTTTTCTTCTGATATGCCAGGCGGACAAGGGGCTTCAGATATTTATTACTGTGAGCTTGTCAACGGGGAGTGGAGCAGTCCTGTCAACCTGGGTCCGACAGTGAATTCTTCATCAAGTGAGAATTTTCCCTACATGCATCCTTCAGGTAGATTATATTTTTCATCAGACAGGCCGGGAGGCCCGGGGAAACTAGATGTATATTATACTTCACTTTCCTTTGGCAGATGGGAAGATCCGGTAATATTGCCTGAACCGATCAATTCATCATCGGATGATTTCGCTTTTGTTGCTGACCAGACTCTTGAGACTGGTTACTTTTCCTCGAACAGAGGCCGGAGTGATGATATTTATAAATTTGCTTCAACAATAATCAGGAAAGCGAGCTGTGATACCCTTCTTGAGAATATATATTGTTACCAGCTGGTTGAGGAGAATGCTGTTAAATTTGACACAATGCCCTTCCGGTATGAGTGGAAATTCGGGGATGGGGGTAAAGGTATAGGCCCTTCTGTAGAGCATTGTTATCCCGGTCCGGGATCCTATCTGGTTCAACTGGATGTTGTGAATCTTATCACAAAAGAGGTAATGTATAACCAAAAAACATATAACCTGGAGATTGTTGATGCTGAACAACCTTATATTTCAGGACCTGATGAGGCGATAGCAGGTCAGGTCATAAAGCTGGATGCAAAAAAAACAAATCTGCCCGGATGGAACATTGCAAGATACTACTGGAACTTTGGAGATGAGACAATAGCAATTGGCAAGGAAGTTGATAAGATATTTAATAAACCGGGTAATTATAATGTTCAGCTTATAGTTACAGCTGAACCTGATCCCGGTGGTATTATCAGGGAGGCGTGTGTATTTAAAAATATTATTGTTGTTCGCTAAAGCTGAGAATGAAAATGATTACTTTTAGAGTCTGAAGATGTTGAAAAGGTCAATATATACATTAATTTTCTTGTTTCTATTCCTTTCAGGGGGATCTATCAATACAATTACCGGGCAGGCAGTGCCCGGAAGCGATGAGAATATTCCTTTCCTTGTCACCTTCGGAAAGATGGGTCAGACTTCGTGGGGAGATGATGACTTTTATTCTGTATGGTTCTTCTCTATTCCCAAAGAGTATACTCAGCAGTTTTATATACGTGTTTTTGACCCTGACACAGGAGGTGAAAATGATGAAATACAGGGGGAGTTTAATACGCGGTGCCTCTTTTCAATTTACGGAGGCAGGGGGGTAGACCCTGATAAGAATGAGGAATCAAAGGGATGGCTGGACGGATTAAATTTCAAGGGTGGAAATTTATTGGCTTCGAGGGTATTCGGCGGTGAACCTGCATATGACAATAAGTATTATACATTTGGCCCTTTCAGCCCCACTGCAGGAGATTACAGCTCCAAATGGAATTCTTATCTTTTTAAAGTTGTATGTGAGGGAGTAAGCGGAGATGACGGGAATCTGTACCGTTATTTTCTGAGCCGCGAAAGGGACAATAATCTTCCTGTTGAAGGAGGAAATGCATTTACATATGAATATACTTTCAGAATGTGGAACGACTTTAAAAGTGTTGCCCATATTTATCCATATGTTGATACAGGGGTTGTCTTTATAAGACAAAGGAATTTCGACTGGGATAATGATGGACATATACTTGTTGTATCAAGGTACAAACAGGGAATAGATGTGCCTGTTTCCAACGAAGATGACTGGCAGGAATCAAGGATAGGCATTGAAACCCAGGAAATAAATTCTTCTCTTGATTTTCAGTTCCACAAACGACAGGGAGAGCTTGTAAAGAACAATAATGTTGTTGTTACCCTTGAGAGTCAGAGAGGAGATGCTTTGCCATTTTTCAGTTCTCCCATCGGAGGAGTTCCTGTTTACCAGCCTAAATTGAAAATCACACCAATTAAAAAGCCTAAATAATAAATAAGGCTGATATGACATTTCACAAAGGAAAAATCAGACTGATCAGCACTTTATTGTGCTTTTTGTTATTTACGAATCTTCTAAGCGGACAAATCTTCAGATTTAAAAATTTCGGGAATGAAAGCGGGATCCCTAATAATTTCATCTACACCCTCGGGCAGGATGATAATGGATATCTGTGGGTCGGTACAGCTGCCGGAATTTCTAAATTCGACGGATTTGATTTTTACAATGTCCCTTATCCTGATTCACTTACCGGGCATTATCCAACCGCTCATCTGAAAGATAAGAACGGTACACTATGGTTTGGATGCAACGACGGTTCGGTTTATTATTATGAAAATAATATCCTGAAGAAGGCAACAGTGGAAACCTCAAGGTTCATTGAGGAGATCATCACGGGACCTGATGGTGTCATCTGGATCGTACCCCAGGGAGAGGCTCTTTTCAGGGTTCAACCGCAGGCTCAGAATAAAATCGACAGATTCAGCATCGACAACAGTCTGGCGATATTCTCAGCAAGCATTACCGAATCTGGCAGTATTTTAATTGGAACCCAGAATAATATCAGTATCTACAGCATTGAGGAAAATAATCTGATCCTGAAAGATGTTATAGAAGGTTTTGATTTTTACAATGTAACTGCCATACAGAAACTAAGGGACAAGGATATCTATATTATTGGTACAAACGGTAATTCGCTTTTTAAGCTTGACTTTCAGGATGGGGGAAGGGCTCTTACGAAATTGAGTGAACTCCCTGAACTTGCAAGTATTAATGTAAACTCTATATCCACTGATACGGAAGGCAATGTATGGATATCCACAAATGATTCGGGATTCCTCCGGATAAGCCTTTCTGAGGATGAGATAACTGTTACTTCACTCAGGCAATTTGATCGTAACTCAGGTCTTCCCGGTAACAATGGGCAGCTTGTTTTTCAGGATCTTGAGGGCAATCTCTGGTTCGGACTGTTCGGCGATGGATTGTCTATGCTCAATTCCCTGGCATTCAGTAGTTATGCACCATCTGCAGAGCCCGCTGCAAACGATATTATTTATGTAAGTAAAGCCGGTTCCGGCTTTTTTCTCGGGACACGGGCAGGGTTTTTCATTTTTGATCCTGAAAATTACAAAACAGACCGGCTTACAGATCTCAGAAAGGAGACTGAGGGAGGTGAAATCACAGCATATTTGACTGAAGATGATGGAAAGATCTGGATAGGTACCGGCGGAAAGGGATTATTCATAAGAGATCTGAACGGAAAATCAAGAAGGTTCTTCCTGTCAGGTGATTCAGGGAAGGACTATATTAAAGATATCACTGCAGATGACAAATATATATGGCTTGGCACCCTTAATGGAGTTATAATTCTGGATAAGAAAGAGGGAACTGTAATTAAAGAATATGACATCACCAGCGGGTTACCTCATAACAGTATAGCGCAGGTATTCAGGACTAACGAAGGGAAAGTCGCTGTAGCGACAAAGACAGACCGGCTGTATTTCATTGATCCTGAAACAGGTGTGACATCAGGAGACGCTGTTATGCCAGGGACAATGAATTCAATATCATCTTTTTGCCAGGACCGTGAAGGGCATATTTGGGCAGGTACAGAAGGATACGGTCTTTATGAACTGTTTGATGATTCTTTGTATTCTTTTACAAGAACAGAACAGCTTATGTCAGATTATTGTTACAGCGTACTTGCCGATTCCCGGAACAGGATATGGGTGGGTCATGAGAGAGGGTTTTCAGTATATGACATAACTTCAGGTATTATGAAAACCTATGGGACGGATTTTGCGCAGGGCGGTAAATGTAATCCTAACGGCATGTTCGAATCAGATGATGGGATTGTTCTAATAGGGACAACCCAGGGATTGATAATCTATGACAGCAGCAAGGATCATAAAGTGCAGATTGCTCCTATTAACAATATTAATTATATAACAATCAATGATGTTCAATATCCTTTTAAAACTTCGTTTACCCTTCCATACAGGAAAAAATACACTATTACTGTAAACTATGTTGGTATTAATTTAAGGGAACCGGATAAGGTATATTACCAGACGAAACTGGATAACTGGGATACTGACTGGTCAAAATGGTCCACTGACAGGGAAGTTACTCTGTCCCCCCGGGATGGAAAATATATATTCAATATGGTTTCGACAAATGAGGATGAATTAATGAGTGATCCGATAACCTTTGCCCTGTCGATTAAGAAACCATTCTGGAGGACCCTCTGGTTCTATTTAACTTCGCTCATAATTATAACAGGCACGGTCGTACTTATTATCAGAGAAAGAGAAAAAGCCCAGAAAAAGCTTGAGCTTTATCTGAAGAAGGAACTTGAAGCGAGAACAAGTGAGGTGATGAAGCAAAAAGACAAGATAGAACAGCAGAATATTGAAATAACTGACAGTATAAATTACGCTAAGAGAATACAGTCAAGCATTCTCCCTGACTTCAGCAAAATGAAGGAAACATTCAGGGATGCATTCATAATTTTCTATCCGCGGGATATAGTGAGCGGTGATTTCTACTGGTTTGATAAATCAATTGATGGTAAATTCATTCTTGTTTGTGCTGATTCAACCGGACACGGAGTACCGGGGGCCTTTATGTCGATGATAGGATCGACGCTCCTTCAGGATATAGTATCACGCCAGCATATCACCAGGCCATCCCAGATACTTAAAATGCTTGATAATCAGATATTTACTACGCTTAATCAGAATCTGGAGCTGGGTGTATCAAATGACGGAATGGATATAATAGTCTGTGAAATAAATCCGAAGACACGCCATATACGGTTTGCATCGGCTATGCGGCCTGTAATGATCGTACTTAAAGGAGAAACTCTGTACATAAAGGGTAACAGATCGTCAATAGGAGGAGAATCGGTTATCGAGAAATTCTTCGATGATCAGGAATATCACCTGGATGAGGGTGATACTATTTATCTTTTCTCTGATGGTCTTCCGGATCAGTTTGGCGGGCCTGATGGAAAGAAGATGAAGATCGCCAGGTTAAAGAAACTGATAGAGGAAGTCAATAATCTGCCGATGGCTGATCAGAAGCAGGAGATAGTAAAGTTTTACGAGGAGTGGAAAGGGGATTATGATCAGGTTGATGATATACTTTTAATCGGTGCCAGATTCTGAAGCAGACGCACGTATGATCCTACCCGGATCGATCAGATAATACAGACATTCAATCAGGGAGATAGGTATTGTCGTCAGAGAGGGAGATCTCGCTTGTTGATTCGATATTGCTTATATGACCAGCCCTGTCCTTTATGTAGAAATCATATCTTATGGTATCAGTATCTTCTTTTGAATAGAAGAGATAAAAAAAAGTCACATCAATTGTTCCTCTCAGTATCTTGTTCTGACCGTTACTTTCCATAAAAGGGATCCTGTAATCGGATGGGTTAAGGGGATCGTTTGCCGGGACTTTAACCATAGTGCCATTTACTTTCCTGTAAAGGTCAAAGAAAAGATTTGTGGAATCCTCTTCAGGACTTTTGGGAGGATCAAGGCCAATGTCTCCATCGCCATCTTCAAAATAAAACCTGAGCTTTCCTCCCTGATATTCATTGCCCAGAATGTCGATAGTGTCAAAGACTTTAAAGCTCCGGAATTCAATATATGGTTCATCAGGTAATTGTTCAATCTTACCGCATGATATTGCAAGTAAAGCAATAATTAAGGACGGGGTCAGGATTTTGAATATTTTCATCTTTCCCGGATTATATCTGTTATCCACAAAAATTAAACCAAATCTGATCATTTTTTTCTGAAAAATATCCTAATAGGAACTCCGGTGAACTGAAATTGTTCTCTCATTCTGTTCTCGACATATCTTTTATATGGTTCTTTAACATACTGCGGGAGATTGCAGAAAAATGCGAATGTTGGTGTTTGTGAGGGTAGCTGAGTGGCATATTTAATTTTAATTTGTTTCCCTTTCACAGCCGGAGGCGGATTTTTCTTTACCAGTTCAAGCATCACCTGGTTCAATTCCGGAGTGGGAATTTTCCTTGTTCTGTTCATATAAACACTGTCAATAAGTTCCAGGATTTTATGTATCCTCTGTTTGTTAATTGCTGAAATGAAAAGGATTTCATAATCGGTGAAAGGGGCTGTTTTTGTCCTGATTTCCATTTCGATTTTTTTTGCAGTATTTGTTTCTTTATTGACAAGATCCCACTTGTTGACAAGTACAATAAGCCCCTTGTTATTCTTATAGATAAGAGAAAGAATATTAAGATCCTGAGATTCAATACCTCTTGTACCGTCGATAAGTAGAAGGCAGATATCAGAATTCTCAATTGCCCTGATTGCTCTCATCACAGAATAGAACTCCACATCTTCAGTCACTTTCCCTTTCTTTCTCAGGCCGGCAGTATCAACAAGGAAAAAATCATGATTAAATTTATTATAACGGGTGAATATTGAATCCCTTGTTGTTCCGGGGAGTGGTGTGACAATATTTCTCTCCTCGCCCAGGAGTGAATTGACAAGAGATGATTTTCCCACATTTGGCCGGCCGGTAATTGCTATCCTGGGGATATCAGGGATTATCTCCGGTTCGGAGGCTGCCAGGAATTTTACAACTTCATCAAGAAGATCCCCGGTCCCGCTGCCATTTATTGAACTAAGCGGATAATAATCACCAAGACCCAGTCCGAAAAACTCGTGAGCATCTATGAGTCTCTCATTATTGTCGACTTTGTTTACTACCAGGAAAGTCTTTTTATCAGATCTTCTCAGCAGGTCTGCAACAGATTTATCCAGTTCATGTATCCCGACCGTAACATCAACAAGAAAGAGTATCAGATCGGATTCCTCAATAGCTAGATGTACCTGTTTATTTATTTCCCCTTCAAAGATATCGTCGGAATTCTCAACATACCCTCCTGTATCGATCAGAGAAAAATCAATTCCGTTCCAGTTACAGGTCCCGTAGTTCCGGTCACGGGTCACCCCGCTCATCTCATCAACGATAGCATCCCTTGAACCGGTCAGCCTGTTAAACAGGGTTGATTTACCTACATTTGGTCTCCCGACTATTGCGACTATTTTACCCATAACCGGTCTTTAATCAATTCAACGATAACCGAATCTTCTTAACATCAGAGGCTTCTCTCTCCATTCCCTGGACACTTTGACAAATAATTCCAGAAATACCTTTTTCCCGAAGAAGTCTTCCATTTCTTTCCTCGCTTCAGAACCAACTAATTTGAGCATTACCCCTTTGTGTCCTATTACTATGCCTTTCTGGCTATCGCGTTCAACGTGTATCAGCGCCCTTATTTTAAGGATCCCTGATTCTTCATGGAAATTTTCAATTTCAATTTCAACGGAATATGGCACCTCTTTCTTATAATGAATAAGGATTTTTTCACGCAGTATTTCTGATGCAAAGAACCTTTCGTATTTATCAGTTAGCTGGTCTTTAGGAAAGTAAGGCGGATTCTGGGGCAGATATGAAATTACCGCCTTTAAAAGTGTATCCAGATTAAATCTGTTTATAGCTGACACGGGAATGACCAAAGAACCAGGGAACGCAGTTTTCCAATGTTCAACTATCCGGTCAAGCTCTTCCTGGTTTGACAGATCGATCTTGTTGATGACAATGATTGCCGGTATCCCGGATGTCTTAATTTTTTCAATATATGTTTTTTCTGAAATTGGTTTTTCCTTTACATCTGTTACATACAGAATAATATCAGCATCCTGCAGGGCTCCCAGGACAAAATTCATCATTGCCTCCTGGAGTTTATATTTTGGATTCAGGATCCCGGGAGTGTCTGAATAGACAATCTGGAAATCATCTCCGTTGACGATACCCATTATCCGGTGCCTGGTCGTCTGAGCTTTGGAGGTAACTATTGAAAGTTTTTCTCCGACAAGAGCATTCATTATTGTCGACTTGCCGACATTCGGGTTCCCAAGAATATTTACAAAACCGGATCTATGCTTCATTCGAAAAAATTAAAATAATCCACGCTTAAGCATGCTGATCTCTTTTTCAGACAGATATCTCCATCTGCCTCTCGGAACATTCTTCTTTGTTAATCCTGCAAAGTAAACCCTGTCCAGATTTTTTACTTTATAGCCCAATGATTCAAAAAGTCGCCTCACCACCCTGTTTTGTCCTGAATGAAGCTCCAGACCTATTTTTGATTTATCAGGAGGGTCGGAGTATGCTACTGAATCAGAAACGACTACTTCACCGTCCAGCTCGATCCCTTCAGCCAGTTTATACATATCTTCTTTGGAAACTGCCTTATCAAGAGAAACATGGTAAATCTTTTTCCTCTCATATTTTGGGTGCGTGAGCTTCCCGGTCAGTTCGCCGTCATTTGTCAGCAGCAGGACTCCTGTCGTCTCCTTGTCAAGCCTGCCAACCGGGTAAACCCTTTCGGGACATTCATTGCCCAGAAGTTCAATGACAGTATGATCAGCATGGGGGTCCTTTACTGTGGTAACATAACCTTTGGGTTTATTCATCAGGATATAGACTTTCCTTTCAGCTGACAGCCTTTTGCCTTTTAACCTTACATCGTCACCCCTGGAGACCTTTGTTCCAAGGCTGGTTATGATTTTCCCGTTCACCGAGATTAAACCCTTCCCGATCAAATCATCTGCTTCTCTCCTTGAACAAACTCCGCTGTTAGCAATATACCTGTTTAGCCTGATTTCTGCGGGAGAACCCTTTGATAAACGGACAGTATCGTCTCTTCTGGCTGACGATCCCTTCCGGTCTTTTTGGGGAGATCTGTGCTCAGATGGCCTGGTAAAATACCCGGTTTTTTTACGGGCTTGTCTGCGATTTTCCATTTCAAAGTAAATCAGGTTGCAAAGGTACAATTATTTGACAATTTATGATTTGACTATTTTTTTGCACCTTTGTGAGCTTAAAATATCTCATATTTTTATGGCATTAATAAAATCAATTTCAGGAATAAGAGGTACCATAGGAGGCAGACCTGGAGAGAATCTGACTCCTGTCGATATCGTTAAATTCAGTGCAGCTTACGGAACCTGGATCAGGAAAAGAACTTCGGGAAGAGATCCTCATATTATTATTGGCCGCGACGCAAGAAAATCAGGCCCTCTTGTAAGAGATTTGGTTATCAATACATTACGCTGTCTCGGTATTAATGTTACTGATCTGGGAATGGCAACAACCCCTACTGTTGAGATCGCAGTCGGAAGCGGAGCAAGCGGCGGAATAATAATAACTGCAAGTCATAATCCAGCCCAATGGAATGCCCTTAAACTACTTAATGAGAAAGGTGAATTTCTTTCTTCAGAAGATGGCAATGAGGTTCTTGAACTTGCGGAATCTGAGAAGTTTGATTTCGTTCCGAGCGGAAAAGAAGGTTCCCTGACAATTGATGATACGTGGGGTGACAGGCATATAAAAAAGGTTCTTGGACTGGAACTGGTTGATATGGATATAATAAAAAAAGCCAGGTTCAGTGTAGCTGTCGATTGCGTTAATTCTGTCGGTGGTGTGATTATTCCTGAACTGCTCAGGCGGCTAGGAGTGGAAAAGGTGATAGGGCTCAATACAAAGCCTGACGGCGATTTTGCCCATAATCCTGAACCTCTACCGGAAAACCTTAAAGATATTTCGGCTCTCGTGATAAGGGAGAAGGCCGATCTGGGCTTTGTTGTAGATCCGGATGTTGACAGACTGGCAATAATAAATGAAAACGGATCAATGTTCGGTGAGGAATACACGCTGGTATCAGTTGCCGATTATATTTTAAGCAAAACCCCTGGTAATACTGTATCAAATATGTCATCAACAAGAGCGTTAAAAGATGTCACTGAAAAATATGGTTATAAATACTATTCGTCACCTGTGGGGGAAGTAAATGTTGTTGAAGAAATGAAAAAAAGAAAAGCAGTTATCGGCGGAGAAGGTAATGGAGGCGTAATTTATCCGGAACTGCATTATGGACGTGATGCTCTGGTCGGGATAGCATTGTTTCTTACGCATCTTGCCAAAAGCAGGATGAAATGTTCAGAACTCAGGAAGAAATATCCTGAATATGTGATAGCCAAGAAGAAGATAACCCTTCAGCCGTCATTTGATTTTAATAAGGTTCTCGATGAAATAAGGAAGCAATATAATAGTATGCAGATTGATGAGAGAGATGGTATGAGGATCGAATATCCGGATGGCTGGTTACAGATCAGAAAATCAAATACGGAGCCGATCATAAGAATTTATGCTGAAAGTATCAATCAGGAAAAGGCTGATACTATGGCAGAAAGAGTTATTTCAATTATTAAAAATGCTTAATTTTTACATTGACAGGAATAAAAATACCCTCTTAAATGTCTTTAGATCGTAAAGACAATTTTGTGTCGATGTTAAATATTGTTAATTAAACAATGGGAACATACCATTTAAATACTTTTGTGACTGTTTAAAAATTAAAGGGAACTACTGTCTTAGAGAATTCTTAAAAAAATGGAACTGATACAGGCAGGAGATTCCGCCAGAATAAAAAAATAAAAAAGGATTATCTGATGAAAAAGACAATTATTATTGCGGCAAGTGCACTGGTAGTATTGATTATTGCACTTATTGTAATTGGAAGGATCTCCAAAAAGAAATCAATGGAAAACCTTTTTGTCAAGGCTCAGAAAGGAGCATTTGACATAATAGTTACCACCACAGGGGAACTGCAGGCTGAGAATTCAATTGATATTACAGGACCGGAATTCATGATGAACAGGAGAATAAGGGTTATGGATATTAAGATCACTGACCTGGTTCCTGAGGGTACGGAAGTCAAGAAAGGAGACTATATTGCTTCTCTCGACAAAACAACATTTGATAACACCCTGAAGGATCAGTTAGAGAATCTTGAGACCATGGAGACAAATCTGGAAGTCCGGACCCTTGATACCGCAGTCTCTCTCAGTAACCTCAGGGATCAGATCAAGAACCTCAAATTCAATGTTGAAGAGGCAAGACTGACTGTACAGGAATCAAAATTTGAGCCTCCTACAACACAGCGTCAGGCTGAAATATCACTGGAGAAGGCTATAAGATCGCTTGATCAGGCTCTGAGAAGCTATGAACTGAAAGTCGAACAGGCCAAATCTGATATGAGGACAATTAAAAACCAGCTTTCAGAACAGCGGCAGCAGGTCAAAGACCTTCAGACTCTTCTTGCACAGTTTGATATTTATGCCCCGGCTGATGGTATGGTTATCTATAAAAGAGACAGGACCAATGCAAAAAGGAAAATCGGATCATCATTATCACCATGGGATAATGTTGTAGCAACACTGCCGGATATGTCAAGTATGATCTCGAAGACTTATGTAAACGAGATAGACGTAAGCAAGGTTAAGACAGGGCAGAAGGTTGAAATAATGGTGGATGCTTTTCCTGAAAAAAGATATTCAGGATCAGTTATCAGCGTGGCAAACATTGGAGAACAGCTTCCGAATGCAGATGCAAAAGTGTTTGAGGTTGTTATTAAACTGGATGGTTCCGACAATATCCTGAGACCTTCCATGACTACTGGCAACAAGATCGTTACCAAAACTATAAATGATGTAACATATATTCCTCTTGAATGTGTGCAGACCACTCCGGACAGTATTCCGTTTGTATATATGAAAAATGGTACGAAAAGGATTGTTGTTCTGGGGGAATCAAATGAAAACAGTGTGATTATTGAGAAAGGCCTGGAGCCGGATGAACAGCTTTATCTTAATACTCCCGAGGAACCTGAGAAGTTTACCAAAATCGTTGGTGAAGAACTTATTTCAGAAATCAAAGAAAGGGCGAAAGCCAAGAAGGAAGCAGAAAGAAAAGCCAATGAGGAAGCCAGGAGGAATTACAGTGGAGAAGGTGGCATGGGCATGCGTCCGGGAATGGGCGGAGGCGGATTTCCGGGAGGTGGTATGAGAGGCGGTAATTTCCAGGGCGGCGGCCAGGGCGGCAATATGGATACAGCTGCTATGCGCAGATTCAGGGAAAGCATGAGAAATGGTAATTTCCCCGGTGGCGGCCAGGGAGGTAATATGGATACCGCAGCAATGAGGAGATTCAGGCAGATGATGGAGAGTAATCCTCAGGGAGGACAGCCAGGCGCACAACCGGGCATGCAACCCAGGACCAGGAATAATTCTGCAGGCCAGGGTAACACGAATCCTGACCCTCAGAGACAAAGATAATCTGAAAGTCAGATACTCCAGAGAACAGACAGATTTTTAATTTTAAAAAGAAAGCAAGATGTTCAAATTTATCTTCAGATATTTCCACGACATAGAAATTGCTGTTGAATCGATCATATCCAATAAGCTGAAGTCAATGCTTACAGCTCTGGGGATAATTTTCGGAGTAGCAGCTGTGATAGCAATGCTTGCTATCGGAAAAGGAGCCAAGCAGGAAATCATGGAACAGATGAAAATGGTTGGTGTAAACAATATCCTGATCAATCCTATTGTACAGGAAGAAGGTTCGTCAAGTTCAGACAATGCTGAAAAACAGCAGAAAAAATTCTCAAGAGGACTGAGCATGCTGGATGTTGAAGCAATACGTGAGACTCTTCCTTCTGTTAAAAGGATCAGTCCGGAAATATCCTTCAATTCAACAGCAATGATGAACGGTGTTAAGTACACAGCTAAACTCGTTGGTGTTTCAAATGACTATTTTTATCTGTATAACCTGCCTCTTGTAGCAGGTGCATTTTTTAATGAATACCAGGCAGAGAACGGCATACCGGTTTGTATTATCGGTGCGAATATCAGGGCAAAATTCTTCAGTAAGATTGACCCTCTGGGGCAATATATTAAGTTTAATGGTATCTGGCTCAAGGTTATAGGAGTGTTGCAGAAAACCACTGTAAGCCTTACCGGTTTTGAAGAAAAAGGGGTTAATGTTTATAACGATAATATCTATATACCCATTCAGACAATGTTATCAAGATATCAGAACCGGGCTCTTGTTAACACTAAACTTGCCTCCGAGGCTTCTACCAATGTCATGCTGATGGGAGGCCCCGGTGGTCCTGGAGGAGGAATGGGAAGAGTTATTGTAAGCAGCTCAGATGCAAACACTAACGTTGAGACAAACTATAACCAGCTTGACAGAATTGTGGTCCAGGTAAACGAAACAGAACAGATCAATTCTTCAACAGAAGTGCTGAGCCGTATGATGACAAGACGTCATTCCAATGTAAAGGATTTTGAGATCACAGTGCCTGAATTGTTACTTAAACAACAGCAAAGGACCAAAGATATCTTTAATATAGTACTGGGAGCCATTGCGAGCATTTCCCTGATTGTCGGGGGTATCGGTATCATGAATATTATGTTCGCCTCAGTTATGGAAAGGATAAAGGAAATCGGAACCAGAATGGCTATTGGTGCAAAGAAAATGGACATTGTCGTTCAATTCCTTTCCGAAGCTGTTCTGATCAGTCTGACCGGAGGATTTATTGGGATCTTCCTTGGAGTTATCATGGCCAAACTGATTGAACAGATTGCCGGAATAATGACGATTGTTTCATTCTTCTCGGTCTTTATTTCATTCGGAGTATCAGCAGCTGTAGGAGTGATATTCGGCTACTCTCCGGCAAAACGTGCATCAGAAAAAGATCCTATTGAATCATTAAGATATGAATAAAACAATAACAATGAAGAAATTATTTTTCCTTACGATCATAATTGCTTTTCTTGTCACAAATCAGAAATCAGCAGCTCAGGAATTAAAAAAACTTACCCTCGATGATGTAATAAAATTAGCCGAGGAACAGTCACCTAATGCTCTAATGGCCAAGCACAGGTTCCGTGCCAGTTACTGGCAGTACAGGACATTCAAGGCAATGTACAGGCCGGCACTTACACTTACCGGCAATACTCCAGATTACACAACAGCAAATACTCGTGTATGGGATGCCGTTAAAGGAGAATACGTTTATATTTCGACAAATATCCTTCAGAATATAGGATCACTTTCACTTCAGCAGAATATAGGGTTTACAGGTGGTACAATCTCCCTTCAATCAGATCTTACTCTTGAGAATAATCTGGAAACAGACAAACATAATTATATTACTGCTCCCTTAAGTGTCAGGTTTGTTCAGCCGCTTTTCAGATATAATTCTCTCAGATGGGAGAAAAAAATATCCCCTCTTGAATATGAGCAGGCAAAAAAGACTTACGTGCAAAGTATAGAGAGCGTTCATCAGCAGGCTGTTCAGTATTTCTTTGCTCTGGCCCTTGCCCAGATAAACAAACAGATCTCTGAAATGAACTACGATAATGCAGACACCTTGTGGAAAATGTCACAGGGGAGGTATAACCTCGGAACAATTGCAGAAGATGAAATGCTTGAGATGCAGCTTTCCTGGCTTAATACAGACAACGCCAGAAAAGAGGCCAATATGAACCTGAGGGACAGGGAGATAAGGTTAAGATCCTTCCTCGGTTTCAATGAAAATGTAAATATCGAACTGATAATCCCATCTGAAGTTCCTGAATTACAGGTCAATCCTCAGGAAGTACTGGAGCTTGCACATGCAAACAACCCGGAGATGATAGCACAACAACTGACATTGCTGAACGCTCAGAGCAGTGTTGCTCAGGCTAAGGCTGAGAAGGGGCTTAATGCAAACCTTGTTGCTTCTTTTGGATTACGCGATCAGGATCCTGTATTCGCCAACGCATATTCAAAATCGAACCAGCAGCAGACTGTCAGGCTTGGTATAACCCTGCCAATCCTCGACTGGGGACAGGGAAGGGGAAGGTACCAGATGGCAAAATCGAGCCTGGAACTGGCTCAGGTGACTTCACAACAGCAAAGGTCAGACTTTGATGCAAACCTTATTCTTGATTGCGAGCAGTTCAACCTGCAGGCAGGACAGGTAGCTACAGCTGCAAAATCCGACACAGTTGCCCAGAGAATGTTCCAGGTTGCATATGAAAGGTTCAGGATCGGGAAAATATCAGTACTTGAACTGAACAATGCAGATACCAAAAAGGATAGCAACAGAAGAGCATATATCCAGGCAATGCAGAACTACTGGAATTACTTTTACAATATACGAAGTCTTGCACTTTATGATTTTATAAACAGGAAACCACTCGAGACTGACTACGAGAAGGTATTAGAATAAAAAATAAGACTTGGGCAAAATGTGAAGGCTGGATATTTTATATTCAGCCTTTTTTTGTAAAAATTTTAATATATTTGCGCCTCGATAAATAAGAATCAGAAATAATTACAGAGTAATTTTAAATAGAGATGCAGAACAAAGCAGCCATAATCATTCTTGCAATTGCATTGGCATTAGTATCAGTTTATGAATTATCTTTTACTGCTGCGACAGCAAAAGTAAAAAAGGATGCAAGGGAATTTGCCAAAGGTGATCTTGAAAAGCAGACATATTATTTAGATTCGATTGCCAGCCTTCCAAAAGAAAAGTGGAACTACCTTGGATATACCTTTAAAGAGTGCCAGAAAAAGGAGATAAATCTGGGACTTGACTTAAAAGGTGGTATGAATGTTATCCTCGAAGTATCAGTAGAGGATATTCTAAGGTCCCTTTCGAATTACAGTTCTGATCCCGGGTTTAACCGTGCAATAGCGCGTGCAAAAGAGCTTCAGGCTCAGGGCCCCGGCGATTTCCTTTCTCTTTTTGGCAGAGCCTTTCAGGAGGTTGACCCGAACGCCAGGCTTGCAGCTATCTTCAATACAGTGGATCTGAGAAACAGGGTCAACTTTAATTCAACAAATGAAGAAGTGCTTAAGGTTCTTGATGAAGAAGTCACCTCAGCTATCAGCAATGCCTTCAATATACTTTCACAACGAATTGACAGATTTGGTGTAGTTCAACCCAGCATTACGCAATTGAGTACCAAAGGAAGGATCATGATACAGCTGCCCGGCCAGACCGATTACCAGAGGGTACGCGAACTCCTTCAGGGAACTGCCAATCTTGAATTCTGGGAAACATACGAGAACGCTGAAATAATAGGATACCTGTCAGAAGCCAATAACCTTTTAAGAAGTATTGTAGCAAATTCACAAAATGCTAAACCAGACAGTATAAAATCAGTATCAGGTACTTCTCTGAGCGACACAACCGGGACTGAAGACAAAGCTCTTCTTGATCTTATATCTTCAGATACGACAAAAAAAGAAGAAGCTGCCACACGGGAACAATTTAACCTTCAGAATCCACTTTTCGGATTATTGAACCCAAGAGTAACTGCCCAGGGAGAACCACTGCAATCAAGTATGGTCGGACTGGCAATGGGAATAGATACAGCAAAAGTAAATGATTATTTATCGATGAATCAGGTGAAAGCTTTGTTCCCCCGCGATCTGAGATTTTACTGGAGCCAGAAACCTTATAAATATGACCCGTCGCAGACACTTTTTGAACTTCATGCCATAAAAGTTACAACACGTGACGGAAGGGCACCTTTAACAGGAGATGTCATTACATCGGCACGACCGAGTACAGGTGTAACCGGTTCAGATGTTCAGGTGAATTTCAACATGAATACCGAAGGGGCAAAGATATGGCAGAGAATGACCCGTGAGAATATAAACCGCTGCATAGCTGTTGTGCTCGACGGATATGTCCGTTCATATCCGAGGGTTGAAGCCGAAATCTCGGGTGGAAGCACTCAAATCACGGGTGATTTTACAATTGATGAAGCAAATGACCTTGCAAATATACTTAAATCAGGGAAAATGCCGGCTCCTGCAAGGATCATTTCTGATACAGTGATCGGACCGACCTTAGGTAAGGAAGCAATAAACGCCGGGCTTAAATCCTTCATTATATCATTCTTTATCGTTCTGCTGTATATGATCTTCTATTACAGCAAGAGTGCAGGGACAATAGCTGATATCGCGCTTCTGGCAAATATATTCCTGATAATGGGAGTTACCACTTCTCTGGGAGCGGTCCTGACCCTTCCCGGAATTGCCGGTATTGTGCTTACAATGGGTATGTCGGTTGATGCCAATGTGCTTATTTATGAAAGAATACGTGAAGAATTAAGGGCGGGCAAGGGGTATAAACTGGCAATAGCCGACGGTTATAAAGGCTCTCTCTCAGCTATTTTGGACTCCAATATAACAACCCTGCTCACAGGTATAATTCTTTACGTTTTTGGAACAGGTCCGATAAAAGGGTTCGCTACCACACTTGTTATAGGTATTTTCACCTCTTTATTCAGTGCGATCTATATCACCCGACTTATTTATGAATGGCTGCTGAAGAGAAATGCAAGCCTGTCTTTCTCAATAAAGATCACATCCAATATCCTGAAAAATACGCACGTTGATTTCATGGGCAAAAGACGCATCTTCTATGGGATCTCAATAGCAATAACAATTATAGGCATCATCTCACTATTTGTAAGAGGACTTAACCAGGGAATTGATTTTAAAGGGGGAAGAACATATGTTGTAGAGTTCAAAAATAGTGTCAGGACAGCAGATGTTGCAGAGAAACTGACTCCGGTATTCGGAGAGGCACCTCAGGTTGTAACATTCGGAAGCGACAACCAGGTGAGGATAATGACGAAATACAGGGTCAATGAAAGCGGAGCTGACAGTGAAGTTGAAACGGAATTATATGAAGGTCTTAAAGATCTGCTGGGCCCGGATGTAACGAAGGAAGAATTTCTGGCAGATTACAGAAGAAGCTCAGAGACTGTAGGGCCGACAATAGCCAGTGATACAAAGAGAAATGCTGTTTTTGCTGTTCTCTTCTCACTTGTTATCATGTTCTTATATATATTCATCAGGTTCAAGAACTGGCAATATGGCCTGGGGGCATTTACTGCTATGGCACACGATACATTAATAGTGATCGGAATATATTCATTATTGTGGGGTTTGCTTCCCTTCACAATGGAAATAGACCAATCTTTCATTGCTGCAATACTTACTGTTATTGGTTATTCAATCAATGATACCATTGTAGTTTACGACCGGTTGAGGGAATTTATTCCTCTTCACAGGAAACGTCCTCTTAAAGAAGTCATTAATCTGGCAATGAATGATACACTGAGTCGTACACTGAATACAGGTATGACATCAATACTGGTTCTGATAGTAATGTTCTTTTTTGGTGGCGAGACAATCCGAGGATTCCTTTTTGCGATGATAATTGGGATCATTGTAGGGACATATTCCTCAATATTCATAGCCAGTTCACTTGTTTATGATACAGCCAGGAAGAAAGGCATAAAATCCTGAAAATATAGAATTACAGGAGCTATGTTCCCGGAGTGGTTTCAATACTTCTATTTAAACTGCTCCGGGAATTTTATGTGATAGAATCACTTGTAAGATATACGGAATCTTTACTAACTTTACAGACTGAAATAAAATCAAACAGGGGGATTCCATGAGCGGACAGGAGATACTTGTAATTATACTGGTGATACTTCTTCTATTTGGCGCAGATAAGCTTCCTGAGATAGCAAAAAGCTTCGGTAAGGGCATGCGTGATTTCAGAAAAGCCACGGATGATATTAAAAGGGAAATTGAGACAAGCACCAGGGATATCAGGAACGATTTCAATGAAGTGACCAATACTATTAAGAAGGACGTTACTGATCTTTCGGAGAACATTACAAAAGACGTCAATGAGGTGTCAGATAATATCTCAAGCAACATAAATGAGTTTTCGAATTCAATTCAGAATGACGCAAAAGAAGTAGCCGATGGCTTTCAGAAGGATGCTGATGAGATCGCGGATAATATCCGGAAAGATGTGAACGGGGTCACAGAGCCGGTAAAGAAAGATGACAATGAAGTGCCGGATGATTATAAGTATGATTATCCTGATTAATTTATTTAAGGTGCTTCTTCCGGATAGATAAGTTGTTAACGGCTGCCGCTTACCGGTTTGACAATTATGATTAAAACAATAGGAATTACAAAAGCATTCGGGGATCTGAAAGTTCTTAAAGGGATAGATCTTGTAATAAATGAAAAAGAGGTTGTATCAATTGTCGGAGCAAGCGGAGCAGGTAAAACTACACTTCTGCAGATAATAGGTACTCTTGACAGACCTGACGATGGCACCATATTCTATAACGGTTCAGATATCAGTAAGCTTAAAGGGAAAGCCCTGGCCTCATTTCGTAATAATAATATAGGTTTTGTATTTCAGTTTCACCAGCTGTTGCCGGAATTCACGGCACTTGAGAATGTTTGCATTCCGGCATATATTGCCGGGAAAAATAAAACAGAAGCTGAATCGAGGGCTGCTGAGCTGCTTGGCTTTCTGAATCTTGCCGACAGGCTTGAGCATAAACCCTCGGAACTGAGCGGAGGTGAGCAGCAGCGGGTTGCAGTTGCAAGAGCATTGATAAACAATCCCTCGGTTATTCTTGCCGATGAACCGTCTGGTAACCTTGACAGTGAGAATAAGAGTGAGCTCCATAAGTTATTTTTCAGACTCAGGGATACTTTCGGACAGACGATCGTTATTGTAACACACGACAGACAACTTGCAGATATGTCGGACCGGATCCTGCAGATAAAAGACGGGATGATAATAAATTAAAAGGCGTTACTGTCCCGCAGGGGAAAGATCATAAATATCCGGATATAATTGTTAATTGGTGTCAGAGAAAACTTATGCGACTAAAAAGGTCCGAACTGAAAGATTTTCTGGATGAGAAGGTTGATCTGTACAACAGACCATCATTTATTGAACAGGATCCCATCAGCATCCCGCATCTTTATACAAGAAAAGAAGATATTGAAATATCCGGGTTCCTTGCTGCGACAATCGCATGGGGTAACCGTAAGATGATCCTTAGAAATTCAGCCAGAATGATGGAGATACTGGAAAATTCGCCTTTTGGATTCATAGTGAATTCAAGTGATTGCGAACTGGATCAGGCCATACGTTTCGTACACAGGACCTTCAATTCTGTCGATCTTGCATATTTTTTAAAAGCGCTAAGGCATATTTACAGAAACAGGGGAGGACTTGAAACAATTTTTGAAACCAACAAAACATCCGATTCGCTTCAACCTGCAATTCACGAACTGCACAAGATATTTTTTGAGCTGCCACACGAAAAAAGGACTGAGAGGCACGTCTCAGATCCGTTTAAAGGTTCAGCGGCGAAAAAAATAAACATGTTTAGTCGGGCAATTAGTGTAGCCATTAATCAAAATATATTAACTCGGTCGGATTCAGTTTTATGATATCAGAAGAAACACTACTTGCTTCAAACCCCACAAAATCCTTTGGAAGTTTGGTTGACTTACCTGCTGATTTCAATAAATATCTTGCGAGTTCTCTGTCCTCCTTCAGGTCTTCTTTCGTGATTGCTCTTGACCTGTAATACGATAAGCAATACCAATTTAATGCCTGCCAGTTAGTCATGAAGATGCTTTGCTCATCGAAACCACGATATTCAATTTTCACAAGAAAATTGCCACTCCTTTTATTTGGTTCATGCTTTATCGTAATACGTTTAATTAATGAATGAACTAACCTTCTTGTTTCATCAAAACCAGCATCCAAATGGTATTGTCCGAGAATATTTTCAACCCTCTTGAGCCTGTTTTCTCCTGACCTTTCAATCAGCCTGTTCTCAAGAATGTCGATGGCATTTTCTTTTTCTTTTATTTTTCGTTTTGTGGTCTTCAGTGTTTCTTTTATTTTTTCATCATCCTCAAAATCTGGGTCAGCCAAATTTTTATACGCTTTTTCTTCGGCTCTCCGCAGATATTCAAGTTCCTTTTTTTCTTTGCCGATTTTTTCTTTCAGTTCATCCAGTTTTTCAGTGTTTTCAGGCAAACCAGCCAGAAAATCTTGCAGTCCTTTAGCCAAGAACAAATGGTATATTATGAAAGTTTCGATTTTTGCGATGCTTATGCCTCTGGAGTTGCATTTAATGTAGTGCTTTGATTTGCCTTTGCACTTATATGCGCTATCCTTCCCTTTGAGACGCTTCTTTCCTCGGAACTCGCTTCCGCAATCGGCACAGTATGTTATCCCGTTTAACAAATAATGGTATTCATCACGCTTTCCTACTTTCTTTCTGTTGTTTTCCAGATTGTCATTTACTTCCTGCCAGTACTGTTCTGTCAAAATCGCTGGAATAGGTACTTGTTCACCGTTCCACATGCGAACACCTTTATAAACGGGATTGGTAATAATATCATGAACAACATTTCCCCGCCAGATGATATTTTCCTTTTTATAGGTGGTTATCTGTTTAGTGTACCTGTCTTTCCTTCTGAAGTTACCTGAAAATTGGTTGAATTTGGTCGGAATATGTTCTGCATTAAGTCTTTTAGCAATCGTATATGTTCCGAGTCCGTCCAATGACATCTGAAATATCCTTTTAATTATATCTGCTTCTTTTTCGACAACAGCAAATTTTCCGTCATCGCCTTTTTTATACCCATAGGCACATAAACCATGTGTCTTGCCATTCTTCGCATTAATAGCAATGGCTTCTTTTACTTTGATTCCAGTGACAGTAGCATACAATTCATTAGCCAGTGACATTACACCAGTAATAAACTTGTTTTCAGGAACATCCAAGTCGAGGAACTTTCCACTTGGGTAATACTTGCATTTGTGTTCGAGCATGAGAGATACAAACATGTTCCAGATGGTGTTATTTCTCTCAATGCGTGACTGGTCGTAACAATATACATGTGTGATTTCCTTATTTTTAATGGCATTCAGGAGAAGCGCAAATTCAGGACGCTCAGAAATTTTTTCGTTTCTTCCACTGATACCTTCGTCAACAAATACCCTGAATTCCATGCCTTCAGACTTAGCAAACTCAATCCCATACTTTTTCTGTACTGCAATGGAAACGTCTTTGCCTTCCTCTTTGTGTTTGCTTATCCTGCAATAAATTCCGACCATTTTACATATATATGTGCAAATATAATAATAATGGTTATTCCGTTAATTAATGTTGCTAAAATGAAAGCAAGAATTCTCCTTTTAATGTTATATTCGTGATTACAAAAAATTAACCATGTCTGAAGACCAAAAACGACAACTAAATCAGCAACTCTGGAACATTGCCAACACCCTGCGTGGTAAAATGGATGCCGATGAATTCCGTGACTACATTCTCGGCTTCATTTTTTACAAATATCTGTCGGAAAAAATGGAATTGTATGCTAATGGCATCCTGAAGGAAGACAAAATAAAATATCTGGCGATACCTGAAGACACCAAGCAGGGTCAGGAATATCTGGAAGCCATAAAAGAAGAATCACTTGAAAAACTGGGTTACTTCCTGAAACCATCAGAACTATTCGGGCAGGTTGCAAAACGTGGAAACGGCAATGGGAAACATGGAAACGCCTTCATTATAGAAGATATACAGAGAATCCTTATCAATATCCAGAACAGTACGATGGGTACTGCCAGTGAAGAGGATTTTGACCACCTGTTCGAGGACATGGATTTAAACAGCACTAAACTGGGCAAGACTGCTGAACAACGA
>MWDJ01000009.1 GCA_002070505.1 Bacteroidetes bacterium ADurb.Bin145
TTATCAGAGCGATAAGTCGGACCATGGCAGGAGGTGTATTTTTCACAAAAATAGGAGATTTTTTTTAAGGCATTACGGCGATACGGCTTTATGGCATTACGGCCCTGCACAGCCCTAACACCCTAATTCCTTAACGCCTTAACGCCTTTGTGCCTTTGTGCCTTTGTGCCTTTGCGCCTTTTTTCTAACTTTGGAGACTTATTTAAAAAGGATGCGGCTGATTTACAACATCGGAATCCGGATTTATCTTGCCATTCTCTGGCTTGCATCTCCTTTTAACAGGAAAGCAAGGTTATGGATAAGCGGCAGGAAGGGCTGGTATCAGAAATTAAAGGACAAAGTTGATAAGGATGGCAGATATATATGGGTTCACTGTGCCTCGCTTGGCGAGTTCGAGCAGGGAAGGCCTGTTATTGAGGCTATAAAGAAGGAAGCTGCCGGATATAAAATTATTCTTACTTTCTTTTCTCCTTCAGGCTATGAAATAAGGAAGAACTACGGGCAGGCTGACATTATATGTTACATGCCTGCTGACAGTCGCCGGAATGCTGAAAGGTTCATTGATCTGGTTGATCCTGAAAAGGTCATATTTATTAAGTACGAGTACTGGTATAATTATATAACTGTATTGGCTGAAAGGCAGATACCTTTATACATTATTTCAGCTATTTTCAGGAAAGATCAGTACTTTTTCAAATGGTACGGAGGTTTCTTTCACAGCCTTCTGAATAAGGTCGGGGGGTTTTATGTTCAGGACAATCAATCGGCAGAGGTTCTCAGAGAAGCAGGGCTTACCAATATAACAGTAGCGGGAGACACCCGTTTCGACAGGGTTATTGAGTTAGCTGAAAAAGCAAGGAGCATTGATGAGATCGGGTTATTCAGGGGCGGTGAGAAATTAGTTGTAGCCGGCAGCACATGGAAGGGAGATGAAGAAATAATAGCAAGGTATATAAACAGGTATCCTGAAAGGATCAAATGGGTCATTGCGCCCCATGAGCCGGGAAATGCTAATATAGAGAGGCTTGAGAAGCTCCTGGCGGTCAGGTGTCTGAGGTTTTCCCGTTTCAGGGCAGAAGAATGCGATGCAAGAGTGCTTATAATTGACAATATCGGGATGCTTTCCTCAGTATATCGTTACGCGCATGTGGCTGTTATTGGAGGGGGATTCGGAAGAGGTATTCACAATTTACTTGAGGCAGCATGCTGGGGTGTACCGGTATTATTTGGACCGAATCATAAAAAATTCAGGGAAGCTCTTGAACTGAAAGAGAACGGGGGAGGGAAATCCTTTACAAATTATACTGAATTTGAAGAATTGCTTAATGAATTAATGTATGAACAGGCGGTCTGTAAAAAAGCTTCAGAAGCAGCATGCAATTATGTGAAAGAAAACGCCGGAGCTACCCATAAAATCATCGCGGGAATCATCTGAAAAAATATTAACAAGCCCCTCTGATAACTTGTTTATAACTAATCTTTTTTAAATCTGAGGGATAGTTTAAAGAGGTTTATTTTAGGCCTCCCGTTGTAATACAGGGATGATTTTTTTTGGTGACATGAAATCAACAGTTTACGATGAAATTATAAAATGAATTATTAAACCTAATCTCTATTTCTATGATGACACAATTAAAACGACACTATCTTACTCTATTGTTTATGTTCATTTCTGTCCTTGTTTCCGGGCAGGGATCAACTACATCTTCGATGAGCGGCAAGATAGTTGACAATTCAGGACAAGCCATGGCTGGTGCAACTGTCCTGGCTATTCACATCCCTTCGGGAGCACAGTATGGGGCTCTGACAAATGTCGAAGGTCTTTACACAATTCAGGGTATGAGACCGGGCGGGCCTTATAGCATTGAAATATCCTTTGTTGGTTATGCAAAGAAATCAATCTCGGATATTAATCTGTCACTGGGAGAATCGTTCCTTTTAAATGCCAATCTTGAAGAATCAAGCGCCCAGCTTGGTGAAGTGGTTGTAGTAGGGACAAGAGCTCCGGTTCTTAACTCCGAAAGGAATGGTGCATCAATTAATATCAATACAGCTCAGCTGAGTACAATGCCGACAGTTTCAAGGAGTATTAATGATGTTACCCGTCTGACACCGCAGTCGAACGGAAATCAGATAGGTGGCGGAAACTATCGTCAGAATTTCATCACTGTTGACGGGGCGCAGTTCAACAATGCTTTCGGTATCGGAACGAACCTCCCAGGCAATGGTTCACCGATTTCTCTTGATGCTCTCGACCAGATCTCAGTGAATATCACACCCTATGATGTAAGGCAGAGCGGGTTCATAGGAGCAGCAGTTAACGCGGTAACCAGATCAGGGACCAACGAATTTTCAGGTTCGGCATACACCTATATGCAAAATGAAACATTCAAAGGCAACAAGGTAGGAGACAAAACATTTGTTAAATCTCCCTCAAGCTACAGTATGCAGGGATTCCGTCTTGGCGGCCCGATAATCAGGAATAAGCTGTTCTTCTTTGTAAACTTCGAAACCGAAAAGTCAAAAGTGCCGGGGCCATCAAGAGTGGCTGCAACTCCCGAAGCACCAGCTAACTATGAAAATAATATAGCAAGACCTACTGCAGAGAGAATGGATCAGATAAGCCAGTATCTGAGTGAAACCTATGGTTATGAAACCGGTCCGTATCAGAACTACTCAAATGAGAGCCCGGGAAAGAAATTCCTTGCCAGGATAGACTGGAACATAAACAAGGACCATAAGTTCAATATACGCTACAGCTATATGACAAGCAAGGATCCGTCTTCTCCAAGTACATCTTATTCCCCCTTCTCATCTTCAGCAATGTACACTGGAAGACGAACTGATATGGATGCTATGTGGTTTAAGAATACCGGTTATTTCCAGGAGAGAAACTTCAGTTCCCTGTCAGCAGAGCTGAACTCATCTCTCGGGCAGGGGAAATATACAAATACCTTCAGGGCTACCTATTCTTTCCAGGATGAGCCGAGAAGCACCGGTGGTAAACTGTTCCCATTTGTTGATATACTACTCGATGGCAAACCATACGTGTCATTCGGAACGGAACTCTTTTCATATGGCAATACAAGAGAGGTTAAAACACTCACTCTAAGCGATGATTTTTCATGGTCGTGGGGAAAGAATTACCTCACTGCCGGTATCAATTATGAATTTGATGACACTAAAAACGGCTTCATGAGATTTGGGTCAAGCTATTATGTGTTTAATTCATGGGAAGACTTTACCGGTGGAGCCAATCCGAATAACTTTGGTATAACTTTCTCAAATACACCTGGATATGCCCAGGCCTTCCCAACCTTCAAGTTCAGTCAGATTGCGGCATATATCCAGGATGAAATAACTGTCAGCTCAAAGCTAAAGGTAGTGGCCGGTCTGCGTTTCGATCTTCCGACCTATCCGGAACCTCTCAAGAGCCATCCGATAATTGAAACTCTTAATTTTGGCGGCAAGTTCTACAACACCTCTACCCTCCCGAAAGAGAGGCTGATGTTCTCACCAAGACTTGGATTCAATTATGACTTTTCAGATAACCGCTCTCTTGTGCTTCGCGGAGGTACAGGGCTATTCACAGGACGTGTTCCTTTTGTATGGATTGTAAGCCAGGCAGGAGATGCAGGCATGCTGCAAACGACTCTTACCTATGCAGGCTCAGGAAACACTCCCGGACCATTCAGCCCGGATATTGACACTTATTATCCTCCAACCCAACCGGCTGCAGGAACAATCGTGCCAACTACATTCACTATTATATCTGATGATTTCAAGATGCCTCAGACGTGGAAAACAAGCCTTGCCCTTGATGCGAAACTGCCATGGGGAATAAAAGGATCTGTTGAAGGGATCTACAATAAAGATTTAAACACAGCTTTCTTTGTAAATGAAGGCCTTAAAGGTGCTCAGCATCTTAATATAGCAGGATATCCGGATAACCGACTTATGTATCCAACCTCTCTTTCAAATACTTATTATTATCTGGCTACTTCTTCCGGAGTTATTACTCCCACAGGAAACCGGGGGGTGTCACCTATAGTACTTGAAAACAGAAGAGGCGGATATTACTGGTCAATGACAGCCAAAGTTGAGAAATCATTCAAAGGTGGCTTAAACGCAATGCTGGCATATACCCACAGTGCTGCTAAGAATCTAGTTGATGGCAGCGGCGACCAGGCAGCTTCGGCATGGAATGGAAATGCCAATGTGAACGGCGCAAACAGCGATGAACTGGGCTTTGCAAGCTATATAATACCTAATAAGCTTATCGGTGCCCTTTCTTATAAGGTTGAATACCTTAAGTTCATGGGTACATCAATATCACTCTTCTATGAAGGTGGTTCAGCAGGTCGCTTTTCTTATGTGTATTCATCAAACATAGTACGCGACGGCGCAGGGTCAAACAACCTGATCTATGTTCCGAAGAATTCGTCTGAGATAAACTTCGTTGATTATACATTCACTCCATCTGGAGGAAGCCCCATTTCATGGACTGCTCAGGAACAAAGTGATGCATTCTTCGATTACATCGAACAGGATAAATACCTCTCATCAAGGAAAGGCGAATATGCAGAAAGAAACGGGGTTGTTATGCCATGGGTAAATAAATTCGATATCAAGATCCAGCAGGATTTCTTCGTGAATGTTGGCGGAAAAAGGAATACGATCCAGGTAAGTCTCGACATTCTGAACGTCGGGAATCTTATAAACAAGAACTGGGGTATTGTACCTTATTATAATCAGAATAATATACTTGTTATGACAAATAACACCAGTGTCGTTCCAGGTGGTGCAGTTGCTCCTACTTTCAGGCTTAATCCATACAATAACGCGATGATCTCCAAAACTTTCAGCAATAATGTATCATATGTATCAACCTATTCAATGCAACTGGGTATTCGGTATATATTTAACTAAGCTTAAGAATACTTAAGCAAAATGAAAGGGCGCGATTCAGCGCCCTTTTTTAATATGTATCCGGGCGCTGCATTTAAATGATGGTATGTTAAATACTTATTCGCTCAAACAGCTTCTGGGAACGACGGCATTATTGCAAGTATCAGATAATGAGGTGAATATAAAAAGTTAATAACTATCGCCTCAAATGTTAATAAACTTAAAAATTTTGTCTTGCATTACGAATGACCCTTGTCTAATTTAGCAAATACCCGTAAAAAAAATCAACGGTCGTTTAATCTCATTAAAATCAGAGAATAACAGAATTATGGAAGATCTATTTGTCCAGGAACCAGCTATTGCTTCTGATCAGACTAAAGATGGAAAGCAAAAATCAGATGATCAAAAGAAAGCTGGTGTGAAAGAAAACAGTAAAACAGACAAACAGGCGGGAGAGAGGATTGTATATTCTCATGATGAAGCTGTTGAAGCAAGCGTAGCATACTTCAACGGCGATGAACTTGCTGCAAGGGTATGGGCCAACAAGTATGCTCTTAAGGATTCTTACGGGAACCTGTATGAGAAGACACCTGATGACATGCATCACCGCCTGGCAAGGGAGATCCATCGGATCGAGCTGAAATATAAGAATCCACTGCCGGAGGAACTGATATACAATGTGCTGAAGGACTTTAAATATATAGTGCCCCAGGGAGGTCCTATGACCGGGATCGGAAATGAATACCAGATTGCTTCCCTTTCGAACTGCTTCGTGATCGGTAATGACGGATCGTCCGATTCATACGGCGGAATAATGAAGATCGACCAGGAACAGGTACAGCTTATGAAACGCCGCGGCGGAGTCGGGCACGATCTTTCTCATATCAGGCCGAAAGGGACACCGGTACTGAACAGCGCCCTGACTTCAACAGGAGTTGTTCCCTTTATGGAGAGGTATTCAAACTCGACACGCGAAGTGGCCCAGGATGGAAGAAGAGGCGCCCTGATGCTTTCAATATCGATAAAACATCCGGATTCAGGTAAATTTATCGACGCCAAGATGGAAAGCGGGAAAATTACAGGAGCAAACGTCTCCGTGAAGATTACCGACGAGTTCATGAAAGCTGTAGAGAATAAAACGATATTCCGGCAGCAATATCCGATAAACTCCGATAACCCCAAATTCGTTAATGATATTGATGCGGTCCAGCTCTGGAACAAGATAATACACAATGCATGGAAATCGGCTGAACCAGGTGTGCTTTTCTGGGACACAATAATCAGGGAAAGTGTTCCTGATTGTTATGCAAACCTCGGCTTTGCTACTGTTTCTACCAATCCCTGCGGGGAAATACCCCTGTGCCCCTATGACAGCTGCAGGCTCCTGGCAATTAACCTGTTCAGCTATGTAAAGAATCCTTTTACTCCAAAGGCAGAATTCGACCTTGAATTATATAAGGAACATGTTGGTCTTGCCCAGAGAATGATGGATGACATAATCGATCTTGAAATGGAAAAGATCGATGCAATTCTTGCCAAGATAGAGGCTGATCCTGAACCCGATGAACTTAAACTGGTGGAAAGAAACCTCTGGAAGAACATAAAGAAAAAATCCGAACAAGGCAGAAGAACAGGAATAGGGATAACAGCTGAAGGTGACATGCTTGCAGCCCTGGGATTAAGATATGGCAGTGAAGAAGCAATAAATTTCTCCGTCGACATACATAAGACACTTGCTCTTGAAGCTTATAAATCCTCCACCTACCTGGCAAAGGAGAGAGGCTCGTTTACGATCTACGATTCTGAAAGGGAGAAAAATAATCCCTTCATACTCAGGATGAAAGAAGCCGATCCTGTACTGTACAGCAACATGGAGAAATTCGGCCGCAGGAATATCGCCCTGCTGACTATCGCACCGACAGGGACAACAAGTCTTATGACTCAAACCACATCCGGGATCGAACCGGTCTTCTCCGTCTTTTATAAACGCAGACGGAAAGTCAATCCCAATGACAAGAACGTTAAGATTACTTTTAAGGACGAGGTGGGTGATTCCTGGGAAGAGTTCAATGTGTTCCACCATAAATTCGTCGAATGGCTTAAAGTCAACGGTTATGATCCCGCTGAAGTGACAGCTAGAAGCGATGAGGAAATTGAGAAAATAATAGCAAAATCGCCTTATTACAAAGCAACAGCCAACGATGTTGACTGGGTGGCAAAGGTCAGGATGCAGGGGGCTATACAGAAATGGGTTGATCATTCGATAAGTGTGACTATTAATCTTCCGGCGGATGTCAAGGAAGAACTGGTCAGCGAGCTTTATCTTACTGCGTGGAAAAGCGGATGCAAGGGAGCGACTGTTTACCGCGACGGATCACGTAACGGAGTTCTTATAACAGGAAAACCGGAGGGTCGTACGGAAAGACCGAAAAGACCAAAAGTCCTGGATTGCGATGTTATAAGGTTCAATATAAATGAAGAAAAATGGGTGGCTTTCGTAGGGCTGAAAGAAAACAGGCCTTATGAAATATTCACCGGTATTGCCGATGAAGAAATATTCCCCATTCCGAAAAGCATAGTAAAGGGACAAATAGTAAAGATAAAGGACGAGGACGGCAGAACAAGATACGATTTCCAGTACACGGACAAATATGGTTATAAGAAGACTATGGGAGGACTCTCTCATATGTTCAAACCTGAATTCTGGAACTATGCCAAACTAATATCCGGAGTCCTCAGGCATGAGATGCCGATAGCAGATGTTGTCAATCTGGTTCAGTCTCTTAAGCTCGACAGTGAATCGATAAATAACTGGAAGAACGGCGTTGAAAGAGCACTCAAGAAATATATCCCGAACGGAACCAAGGCGAAAGGCACCTGCGGCGAGTGCGGGTCGCATAACCTTGTATATGAAGAAGGGTGCCTTATCTGCAAGGACTGTGGTTCTTCAAAGTGCGGTTAAGCTTATTTCAACACATTAAGTTCCTTACCGATCTTCCTGAAAGCCTCAACAGCTTTATCAAGGTGTTCTATTTCGTGAGCAGCCGATAACTGCACACGGATCCTTGCTTCACCTTTCGGAACTACCGGATAATAGAATCCAATAACATAGATCCCCTCTTCAAGCAGGCGGGCCGCAAATTCCTGTGATAGCCTTGCATCATACAGCATCACGGCACATATCGCTGATTTTGTAGGCTTTATATCGAACCCGAGATTGGTCATGCGACTAATAAAATACTCTGAATTCCTGTGAAGTTTATCCTGCAGGGTATTTGTCCCGGTCATCATTTCAATCATTTTAATACCTGCTGCAGCCACCAGGGGAGGGATGGAATTTGAGAAAAGGTAAGGACGTGATCTCTGACGCAAAAGTTCTATTATCTCTCTCTTACCGGTTGTAAAACCTCCTATTGCGCCTCCGAACGCCTTGCCCAGTGTCCCGGTGATGATCTCAACCTGACCCATTATGTTATAGAGCTCAGTAACGCCCCTTCCCGTTTCACCAACCACACCGGCAGAATGTGATTCATCGACCATGACAATTGCGTCATACTTATCTGCCAGTTCAACGATCTTTTTCAGAGGCGCCACGTTGCCATCCATGGAAAAAACGCCGTCGGTTACGATCAGCCTTAACCTTTGGGCCTGAGCCAGTTTAAGCTGTTTTTCAAGGTCATCCGTATCGGCATTGGCATACCTGTACCTCTGAGCTTTGCAAAGACGTACACCATCTATTATTGAAGCATGATTCAGCGAATCAGATATGATCGCATCCTCTTCTGTGAGAAGAGGTTCAAAGACGCCTCCGTTGGCATCGAAGCACGCAGCATAGAGTATTGTATCCTCAGTACGGAAAAATCTTGCGATTTTCTTTTCCAGCTCCTTGTGGAGATCTGTCGTCCCGCAAATGAAACGTACCGACGACATACCGTACCCGTGATCGTCAAGAGCTGATTTGGCAGCTTTGATAAGTTCCGGATTATTTGATAATCCAAGGTAATTATTGGCGCAGAAATTTATTACCTTCTGGCCTGTATCCAGTTCTATTTCAGCACCCTGCGGGCTTACAATGATCCTTTCATTCTTGTAAAGGCCGGCATCCCTGATTTCCTGTAAGGTTTTATCCAAATGAGTCTTGAAATTCTTATACATATCTTTTGTAGTTTCTAAAATCGTTCGAAAATCAATGAAATATTGTGCATGATTCCTGATACTCATATTTATGCAATTTAAACGTGTAACTGCCTCATGTCAGTCCCAGTTCAGTATAACTTTTCCGCAATTACCTTCTTCCATTATATCGAAACCTTTCTGGAACTCATCGATATGGAAACGGTGAGTGATAACCGGATCAAGGTTTATACCACCGATGATCATCTGTTCCATCTTATACCATGTTTCCCACATCTCCCTGCCATAAATACCTTTAAGGGTTATTGCCTTGAAGATTATTTCACTCCATGGCACCTCGAAGCCTGACGGTAAAATGCCCAGCAGGGAAATGCTTGAGCCATTATACATATTGCTGATCATCTCTACAAATGCAGCCGGCGAACCTGACATCTCCAGTCCGATGTCAAATCCTCTCATTTTTAATAATTTGACAGCATCTGAGATCTTTTCTCCCTTTGAAGGGTTAACTGTTAAAGTAGCGCCCATTTTTTTTGCTATCTGAAGCCGGTAATCGGAAAGGTCGCTTGCAACAATAAATCTGGCTCCTGCAAATCTGGCAATAGCCACGGCCATGCTTCCTATGAGGCCGGCCCCCGTGATGAGGACATCTTCTCCGAGAAGGGGGAAGGAAAGAGCTGTATGAGTTGCGTTTCCGAAAGGATCCATTATTGCAGCCCAGTCATCAGTTATCCTGTTGTCGAGAGGAATGACGTTGCATGCCGGTATCTTAAGGAATTCCGCAAAGGATCCGTCGATATGCACACCGATGCCTATGGAGTTTTCACAAACATGCTCTTTCCCGCGGCGGCAGTTCCTGCAGTGGCCGCATGCAAGATGTCCTTCTCCTGTAACTCTCTCTCCCAGTTTAAGATTTGTGACACCGGCACCCATTTTTTCAATAGTGCCCATATATTCATGTCCGATCACCATAGGAGTTTTAATCGTTCTTTTCGACCACTCATCCCATTTGTAGATATGAAGATCAGTGCCGCAAATAGCTGATTTTTTAATTTTTACTATGACATCATTCAGACCAGGTTCAGGAACCGGAACTTCCTGCATCCACAAACCCCTCTCCGGACGGGCTTTCACTAGAGCTTTCATTGTTTTCATGGAGAACAGTTTTTACCAGTACTTATTAAATGTTGCACAAATGTAATATAAATAGGAACCATAAAAACTGATATATGCTATACTGATTTTATAAGGCGGTTTGTCTATATTTGTGTATTAATCTGAAAATAATCAGTATGCAACAGGTACGGGTTCGTTTTGCTCCCAGTCCGACTGGTCCGCTTCATATCGGTGGAGTGAGGACTGCTCTTTATAATTTTCTTTTTGCAAGAAAGAACAAAGGCACATTCATCCTGAGGATTGAAGATACTGACCAGGGTCGTTTTGTGGAAGGCGCCGAAGAATATATTATCGAGTCGCTTAAATGGTGCGGTATAACTATTGATGAGGGTATAAAAGAAGGAGGCCCTTTTTCTCCCTACCGGCAGAGTGAAAGGAAAGAGATTTACAAACAATATGCTGATTATCTTATCAGCACAGGAGCGGCTTACTATGCTTTCGATACACCCGGCCAACTAGATCAGGCAAGATCCGAAGCTGAGAATGAAGGGTGTGCATTTCTTTATAATGCATCTGTAAGAGATAGAATGCAGAACTCACTTTCAATGCCTGAAGCAAAATGGAAGACCCTCATTGAACAGGGTGTCCCTTTTGTGGTCCGCTACAAGATGCCTCTGAATGAGGATATCCATTGCGACGATCTGATCCGTGGTCATATTGTAGTTCATTCCGATACCCTCGATGATAAGGTTCTTTTTAAATCTGACGGGATGCCAACGTATCACCTTGCAAACGTTGTTGACGACCATTTGATGGAAATCAGTCATGTGATACGCGGTGAGGAATGGCTGCCGTCACTGCCTCTTCATTTCGCACTCTACAGATCATTTGGCTGGGACAGACCCCTGTTTGCTCATCTGCCGCTTCTTCTCAAGCCTGATGGCAAAGGGAAATTAAGCAAAAGAGACGGTGATAAGATGGGTTTCCCGGTCTTTCCTCTCTACTGGCCTTATGGTGAAACTGCAAAAGGATACAGGGAGGAGGGATATTACCCCGAGGCTTTCGTTAATATGCTTGCACTTCTTGGCTGGAATCCGGGAACAGAAAAAGAGATATTCAGCATGGAAGAGCTTATTGATTCATTCTCGATTGAAAGAGTTCATAAAGCAGGATCCCGTTTCGATCCCGAAAAAGCAAAATGGTTCAATCATCATTATCTTCAGCAGAGAAGCAATAAGCAGCTTGCTATCGAATTCAGGGAATTTTTAAGAGCCAAAGGTTTTCATCATGATATAGTTGAACTGGAGACGCTGGTAGGGCTCGTTAAAGAGAGGGTAAATTTTGTAAAGGACATCTGGAATGAAACTGATTTCTTCTTCAGGGCACCGGAAACATTCGACCAGGCAGTTGTAAAAAAACGCTGGAAATCAGAATCGCCTGTTCAGCTTATGGAACTCAGGCAGATACTCAACGATATCCCTGATTTCACTGCAGCAGCTACTGAAGCAGCAGTTAAGAAATGGATCGCACAAAAAAACTATAACATTGGCGATGTTATGAATGCTTTTCGTCTTGTACTGGTCGGAGCATCAAGAGGGCCCCATATTTTTGATATAATTGCCTGGCTGGGTAAAGATGAGACCCTTAAAAGGATAGAAAGAGGTGTGTCCATAATAGGGAATACGACATCATGAATCTTCCCGGCAAGGATGATTATATAGATATTCATACCCATGGTGCTGAGCCTGCTGAAGGCATTTTTTCAGTAGAGACTCTCATGGCTCATGAGCGGAGGACACCGGAAAAAATCCCGGGAATAGCCTACACTATAGGGATACATCCCTGGTATCTTAATCAATCGAATCATAATAATCTGATAGCCAGAGTAATAACAATGGTCTCAGATCCGTTGATAATTGCTGTCGGGGAAGCAGGATTTGATAAGATTAAAGGACCGTCCGCAGATCTTCAGAGAAAAACATTTGAAGAACAGGTGTATATTTCCGAGAACCAAAGGAAACCTTTAGTCATACATTGTGTGCGGGCCTGGGAAGAACTCACAGGAGTACATAAAAAGTTAAAACCCGAAATGCCATGGCTTGTACATGGTTTCAGGGGCAAGAAAGAACTGGCTATGCAATTGATCTCGAGGAACATGTATCTGTCATTCTGGTTTGATTTCATTGTAAGGCCACAGTCATCAGAACTGGTCAGGAGCCTTCCCAAAGAAAAAATATTTGTTGAAAGTGACGGGGCAGGGGTGAACATCAGGGATCTGTATAATAAAGTTGCAGCCGACCTGGGTCTTGAGCCGGAGGAGTTAAAGGCACAGATCTTAAAGAATTTCAAGCAGTTTTTTAATATAGTATAATTCTAAAACACAAAGGTTGCTTATGTCATCTGACTGGCTTGAACGGACAGTGATGCTGATCGGGGAAGAAGGATTAAAAAAGCTTCGATCCGCAAGGGTACTTGTTGTAGGACTGGGAGGGGTTGGAGCCTATGCCGCTGAGATGATATGCCGGGCAGGAACCGGGACGATGACTATTGTCGATGGTGACAGGATACAGCTCTCGAACAGGAACCGTCAGCTGATTGCACTGAAAAGTACGGAAGGATTATTAAAAGCTGAAGTCATGGGATCAAGGCTGCTTGATATAAATCCGGACCTTGATCTGGAGATCATCAGCGAATATATAAAGGATGAAAGGATGGTTGAGATACTTGACAGGGTATATGATTACGTTGTTGATGCAATAGACACCCTCTCTCCGAAGGTTTTTCTTATCTATCATTCACTTCAGAGAAAATACCCCGTTGTAAGCTCTATGGGATCGGGCGGAAAGTTTGATCCGACAAGGATATGTGTTTCGGATATTTCTGAAACGACTGATTGCAACCTGGCCAGGATACTTCGCAAAAGACTACACAGGCTTGGTATCAGGAGCGGAGTTACAGCAGTATGGTCGCCTGAAGCTACAGATAAGACCAGGATCCTGCCTTCTCCGGGGGAGGAAAATAAAGCATCAGTAGTCGGAACAGTATCCTATATGCCGGCAGCATTTGGGATAGCCTGTGCTTCGGTAGTAATACGGGATCTTGCAGGGATCGGCCATTAATGGCAATGTGCTCCTCTTTAAACCAGGTAGAAGTGCTGTTCCATACAAAAGAGAACCAAAATCAAATAGCATGATCTGTTCCCGGGATAGTCATTGATTCTGTTTTGCATCATTTTTCCCGGCTCTCAGTAACATAAAGTACACCACTGATCCGATAAGAGTGATCCCTATTCCTATTAAGGACTGTACTGGTCTGTTGGCAAATACATATAACATCATACACCCTTCAACCAGGATGAAGAATACAGGGATAAAGGGATATCCGAAAGTATGGTATAATTCTTCGTTATTCTTTCTCATTCTATATCTGATCACAAATACACCGGTTACCGAAAGTATTGTGAATATGCTGAGAGTAAAGCCTATAAGGGTCATTATTTGCTCGAAAGTTGATGTTCCAATAAGTAAGAGGGCAACGGTTGTAAGAAAAATGGTGGCAAAAAAAGGTGAACCGCTCTTGTTTTCAGTCCCAAGAAATCGGAGCAGTTTATAATCCTCAGCAATAGCCTGGGTAACCCTGGGGCCAATGATCAGCAGAGAGTTTATTGAGGCAATCAGACCAATGGAAATAATAAGGGCGACAAATTTTCCTCCTGATGGTCCGAATATGTTTTTAGCAGCCAGGAAGGCTATATCTATTTGTCCTTCCAGTTCCTGCATCGGGACAGTGTAAAGGAAGATAAAATTAAGAAGAGTATATAAGAATAATACTATCAGAGTTCCGGAGATCAGAATAAGAGGAAGGTTCCTGACAGGATCTTTTACCTGGTGGGTTATATAGGCAGCCGAATTCCATCCTGAATAAGCAAAGGATACATAAACGAGAGATACCGCAAAAGCCGGATTAATTATTTCTTTAACGTCTGATTGTCTGAAGGTAAGTTGAAAATCCGGATGATGACCTTTAACAAATCCTATTATGCATAATGTGAGTATTAATGATACATTTATGGCGGCTGTAATGAAGTTAAAATTTGTACCGGTTCTAAAACTGGATGTATTGAGCACAGTAAGGCTGACAATTACCACTACAGCTATAATCACAGGGGCGACCGGTATCAGATTTCCGGCATATGTTCCGAGTGCAATTGCTGAAATTGCCATTGGTGCTGCAAATCCAATTGTCATTGAAATAAAACCCGACATAAATCCTAACGATGGATGGAAAATTTTGGACAGGAATATATATTCACCTCCTGATTTTGGATACCTGACAGCCAGCTCGCCATATGTAAGAGCACCACAGAAAGCGACAAGCCCTCCGGTTATCCAGATAAACACCAGTGCCAGAACTGAATGTACTCCTGCAGCCTGTAACCCAAGGCTGGTATAGACACCAGTACCGATCATGTTTGAGACAACAATAGCGGTAGCAAGGACGGGACTAATGAGTTTTCCCTGGTTCAAAATAGATTATTTTTATAAAAGGGATAAATGTAATAAACAAAACGGATCATCATATTCCTTAACTCAGGGGGAAGCATTATTATGATTTATATTAAATCATTACTTATCAGCTTTTTTATAGCTTATTGAAACACCTCCTCCGGCACTGTTTACAGTAGTTTCATAGTTAGGCAGGCTCCTGACATAGGTCAGGAACTGAGCCTGGCCTCCATACCCACCATATCCACGGCCTCTTTCACTTATATTATGGGCAGTAAAACAGCCTCCGACCTTAAGCTTCGGGTCAATATCTATGAAATAATTCTTATACCATTCTTTATCAGCATCACTAAACACAAAATCAAAGGGGCCTTTCAGTTCCTTAACGAGCTCATGAGCGTCTGCAAGCCTTGCATCAATATATTGAGATAATCCGGCTTCTTTAAAATTCTGAACGGCTTCCCTGTGCCGGCCTTCATCAATATCGATGGTTATCAGCTTACCTCCTGTCTTGCTCAATGCCCAGGCTATCCATATACCCGAATGGCCGGTAGAGGTACCTATTTCCAAAGCGCTCCTGTAGTTGTTTTTGATAATTATATTATACAGAAGCTGTCCATCCACGGAAGGGACGTTCATATCATACCACCGGCGGGAATTGAGAAACTTCCTGATCTTCTCATCGAATTCAGGATTTTCTTTAAGATTCTGTGATTTCACAGGCATTAAGCAGGCAAGAAGGATTGTTATAAACAAAAACTTCTGAATCATGTTCCTTAAATTCATCTGGTCATTTTTAATTAATGTCTGTAATCCTTTTCTTATGGACATTTAAAAATAACTTATTATTCCTGATCATCAGTAAAATCCGGTTAGTTAAATACTTTTATTTAATAACTTTTAACTTTTGTATAGCTGATGAGGATGAAAAATAATAGCCATTAACCAGATTAATTGTTATAATTGTGATAACGTTATCTGTAAAATTAATTTATAATTTTACGAACTAAAGGTTTGAAGATTAAATATTACAAATAAGAAAAAATGAGTTTCTCAGATTTCATAACTAACCACGGTAAGAAGGTAAACAAGGAAGCATTTATTAACCTTGTTCAGGTTTCGAAAATTGACGGTAAAATACAAAAGAATGAACTTGAACTGCTTCACAGGGAAGGTAAGAAATTCGGGCTGACCGATCCCGAGATTGATCATCTCATTAAAATTGAGAGAGATCATCAATATCACCCGCCCTATTCCCTTGAGGAAAAATTCGAGCACATTTATAATCTTACTGAGATGATACTTGCTGATTGTGAAGTAACTGAGAGTGAGAAGAAAGTGATAAAGAAATTCGCAATAGAAGCAGGTTTTGAATATTCGAAAATAGATAAACTCATAGATGTCCTCATTGAAGGGGTTAAATCAAATTACGAAGAAGAAAGGCTCTTCAGAAAATTTAAAAAAGTACTTCTTAGCTGAACATCATATATTACCGGCCCGGCGGACCAGGATTCTTTCAGATCCGCCTTTTTTTTTCTGAAATATCAGAAAATTTATATCCCAAATTATTTCCTTGGTACGCAAATTTTTACTAAATTGTAAGGATATTATCTGATCGATAACTTAACCAATATTATTGCGATGAGAATCCTTATTACAGGACTTGTTGCGTTCGTTATCTGGTGTTTCATTTCATCATGGCTTTATAATGACAAGTTACTGCCTGTCCTGAAAAAACCGGATACCGTAGTGACAACTCCCGACAAACAAACAATGATGGCAGATTCTTTAGCAAAGCTCAGAGAATCAATGCCAAAGACCCTTATGATCCATTTTGAATTCAATGATTCCAGATTCAAACCGGATCCGCAGACAGATAACAGTATTCTTCCTTTTAAATCCTGGCTTGAGAAATATCCCGGGTCAAGGCTGTCAGTTACCGGTCATACCGACATTGTGGGTACACCGGAATTCAATAACGAACTTGGGCTTAAAAGGGCACAGGTCGTAACGGAATATCTTGTTAATAAGGGGATCCCGGCAAACAGGATCGTAACGGAATCATTTGGTGAAACCAGACCTGTTGCCAGTTTTATTACCTCAGAAGGAAGAGCAAAGAACAGAAGGACAGAAATATCAATAATAATGTAATACGATGAATATATCAATAATACAACCCGCGATGTCTGTTACAGGAGCTGTCATAACAATAGTTGCCCTGCTCCTGGTGGCAGCACTGATTGGATATCTTACAGCCTGGTTTTATGCCAAATCGGTATATACTCCTGTAATAAAGAAACTTGAAGAAGAAAAAGCCGAACTTCAGAGGGAAGTAGCCGGCCTGAAGGATAATGTATCAAAGCTTAATAAACAGATTGATACCCTGAACGGGAAAATAGGTGATCTGGAATCCAGGCTGAAAGAGAAGGATAAAGAGATCGGTGAGCTTAAAGCCAGGGTAAAGGATTAGCTATATCAGCCAATCAGTATAAATATCGTCAGAGACTTATTCAGTCTTCGATCTCTGAATGATAATCCTGCAGGGATTTTACCTTGTACTGTCCGTTTTGCCTGTCCTTGATACCCTGTGTCGCCGAAAGTGCGGCTGAAGTTGTTGTAATGTACGGGATCTTATACTTGATGGCATTTTTCCTGATATATGAATCATCATATTCACTTAGCCGGCCAGCAGGTGTATTTACAACAAGATCGATCTCACAGTTCTTGATTGCATCGACAATATTAGGTCTTCCTTCATGAACCTTAAGGATAAGCTCAGCCCTGATACCGTTATCTTCAAGGAACTGTCTTGTACCGCTGGTTGAGACAATACGGAATCCCATATCCTGAAAATTCCTGGCAGCCGGGAGGATACGGTTTTTATCCCTGTCAGCTATTGTGATAAGAACAGTCCCTTTTATAGGTAAAGACGATTGTGTAGCTTCCTGCGATTTGAAGAATGCCATACCGTAGGAATCTGCCATCCCAAGGACCTCGCCGGTAGATCTCATTTCAGGACCAAGCAGAGGATCTATTGCCGGGAACATGTTGAACGGGAACACAGCCTCTTTTACCCCGTAATGTTTCAGCGACCTGTTCTTAAGCCCGAATTCCGGAAGTTTTTGTCCGAGTAGTATTTGCGTGGCGATCCTGGCCATTGAGATATTACAGACTTTGGATACGAGCGGAACAGTACGCGACGCCCTCGGATTAGCCTCAAGTATGTATACGACATCCTCATATATGGCGTATTGTATATTAAGGAGGCCTACCACTTTCAGCTCCATTGCAATCCTTCGGGTATAATCGTAGATAGTCTTTTTATGCTCTTTCGGAATAATAACCGGAGGTATTACGCAGGCGGAATCGCCCGAATGTATACCGGCATATTCGATATGCTGCATTACAGCCGGGACAAAGGCATCAGTACCATCCGATATGGCATCAGCCTCCGACTCAATTGCATCTTCAAGGAATTTATCAAGCAGCAAAGGGCGGTCGGGTGACACACCGACAGCTTTGGTGACATATTCCCAGAGCATTTCCTCATCAAGGATGATCTTCATGGCTCTTCCTCCAAGAACGTAGGAAGGGCGGATCATTAAAGGATAACCTATTTTTCCGGCTATTGCCAGAGCCTGGTTCATATTACTGGCCATTCCCGATTCGGGCTGGGGGATTCCCAGCTTCTCAATCACATTCCTGAAGCGGTCGCGGTCTTCAGCAAGATCTATTGTTTCAGGGGTGGTGCCAAGGATCTTTACACCAGCTTCTGAAAGTTCCTTTGCCAGGTTCAGGGGAGTCTGACCTCCAAACTGAACAATTACCCCTTCGGGTTTTTCCTTGTCGTAAATACTCAGTACATCTTCAGCAGTAAGAGGTTCAAAATATAGCCTGTCGGATGTGTCATAATCAGTCGAGACTGTTTCCGGGTTGCAATTGACCATAATTGACTCATACCCTGCTTTACGTATTGCAAATGCTGCATGGACACAGCAGTAGTCAAATTCTATACCCTGTCCTATCCTGTTTGGACCGCCTCCGAGAACCATTATCTTTTTCCGGTCAGACACTTTAACCTTATCAGGTGCATTGTATGTTGAGAAGTAATATGAAGCATTTTCCACGCCGCTTACCGGTACGGGTTCCCATGCTTCAGTGATTCCGAGGCTTATTCGTCTGTTCCTGATATCTTTTTCAGGAATCTCCAGGAGCCTGGAAAGGTATTTATCGGCAAAACCATCTTTTTTTGCCTGTAAAAGAATATCATCCGGAGGAAGCTTACCTCTGAAAGCAAGGATCTTCTCCTCCTCATCGACAAGCTCCTTCATCTGCGAGATGAACCAGGATTTAATGAATGTTCTTCTGCTGAGTTCCCCGATATCGGCACCCTTTCTCAGGGCTTCGTACATAATGAATTGCCTTTCACTGGAAGCATGGTTCAGCATATTAAGCAGTTCTTCCAGCGGTTTTTTATTAAAATCTTTTGCGAATCCGAGACCGTAGCGTCCGATCTCGAGTGATCTTATTGCTTTCTGAAGAGCCTCCTTGTATGTTTTACCGATACTCATTACTTCGCCCACAGCCTGCATCTGGGTGCCAAGTTTGTCTTCAAGACCCTCAAATTTCTCGAAAGCCCAGCGGGCAAATTTTACGACGACGTAATCACCCGAGGGTGTGTATTTATCAAGGGTGCCATCGCGCCAGTAGGGGATCTCATCAAGAGTCAGGCCGCCGGCAAGCAGGGATGAGACAAAAGCTATGGGAAAACCTGTGGCTTTTGAAGCGAGTGCTGAAGAGCGGGATGTCCTCGGATTTATTTCAATTACAACAACACGGTCTGTTTTGGGATCGTGTGCAAACTGAACATTGGTACCTCCGATGACCTCGATAGCTTCAACAATATCATAGGAATATTTCTGAAGACGTTTCTGGAGATCCTCACTTATCGTCAGCATAGGAGCTGTACAGTAGGAATCGCCGGTATGGACACCCATTGCATCGACATTTTCGATGAAGCAAACGGTGATCATCTGGTTTTTGGCATCCCTGACAACCTCCAGTTCAAGCTCTTCCCATCCTAACACAGATTCCTCAATAAGGATCTGCTTCACAAGGCTGGCAGATAAGCCACGGCTTGCTACTGTCCGGAGCTCCTCGACATTATAAACGATTCCACCTCCTGTGCCGCCCATAGTATAGGCAGGTCTGATCACAACAGGATATCCAAGCTCATTAGCGATCCTTTCAGCATCCTCGACACTGTTAACTGCCGTACTCTCAGGCATACTGATACCAAGCCGGTTCATTGTCTCCTTGAAAGCGGTTCTGTCTTCTCCTCGCTCAATGGCATCAATATTCACACCGATAACTTTTACGTTATATTCTGAGAGGATTCCCTTTTTAGCGAGAATAGAAGAAAGATTAAGTCCGGTCTGTCCGCCGAGGTTCGGGAGCAAGGCATCAGGCCGTTCCTTTTTGATTATCTCCGTAAGAGCATATTCATTCAATGGTTCGATATAGGTGGCATCAGCCATTTCAGGATCGGTCATTATCGTTGCAGGGTTCGAATTTACCAGCACAATTTTATATCCCAATGATCTTAATGCTTTACAAGCCTGTGTACCTGAATAATCAAATTCGCAGGCCTGACCTATTATTATTGGCCCTGAACCGATGATCAGAATTTTATTGATATCCTTACGTCTTGGCATGATATGAAAAGAAATAAAATAAGGCCCGAAATTTAATATTCAAATCGGAAAGGAGATAATATATGGGAGCAAAAGATTAAGAAAGATATAAACTAGTAACGATCCGGGATATTTATTTTACCTGCCCTGAAAGACTTAAAATCAGTTCATTCAATTCATCGATCTTCTTCTGTTGTAGTTCTATTTGCTTTTGTTGTTCCCTGTTCTGACGGATAACTTCCTGGAGAGCTTTGATAGCAACTATTTGTGCATTATATGAATCCATCTGAAGCAGCTCTTCGGGGTCGCCGTCAAGATAATCTCCGCTTCCCTGAACTGATTCCGGGAAAACCTGGCGATACTCCTGGGCAATGAAATTATAATAATTTTTATCTTTTATTGAAGGATTTTTTGCTATCCATTCATTGTTGTACCTGAACCTGACCGGATGTAATTCCATAATCAGATCCACAGAATTTCCGATATCCTCTATATTTGTTTTTATCCGGTAATCAGAATTTGCCAGCCATGAACCGGCTGTTGTTTTCGATGCATCACCAAGCACTTCAAGTGCATTTGTTACAGGATTTCTGCCATTTACTCCCACTTTACCATTGAAAATGACCTTCCTGTTGTCAAATTCACCATAAATCAGAGGAGCTGTTGAGGTGACGTCTATATAAAGGCGATTACTTACATTCCCGGAAATTGAACCGGCCTGTCGACCGATGCAGATATTGTTATTACCTGTGTTTCCCTGCCCGGCCTGAACGCCGATGAAAGTATTATAGTCTCCTGAGGTATTATTTCCTCCGGCTGAGTTTCCAATAAAAATATTTCCGATTCCATCGGTGCAGTTATCTCCCGCCTGGGCTCCCAGGAAAGTGTTATAATTACCTGTAACATGATGGATCCCGGCGAATTTTCCGATGAAAGTGTTATAATTTCCTGTAGAGTTGTCCATACCGGCACGATCTCCGAAAAATGCATTGCTTTGACCCGTTGTATTACTGTAACCTGCTTTGTACCCCACTGCCGAGTTGAAGTTACCATCATATGCAGTAGATCCTATATTGCTGTAACCTGCTTCAAATCCGAGAAATACATTATAAAGACCAATTGTATTTGAGTATCCTGCCCGGGTTCCCATAAAAAGATTTTCCCTTCCGGATGTGTTTCTATACCCTGAAGAGTCTCCCAGGAAGATGTTGTTTATTCCGGTGCTGTTGGTATACCCTGACCTTGTGCCAATGAAAACGTTATTTACTCCTGTCGATGTTGAATAACCGGCTCTGGATCCGATGAAAATATTATCGGTTCCTGTTGTGTTATAATAACCTGAATAGATTCCAAAAAATACATTATTCACTCCTTCGGTGTTTCTGTATCCTGAGTAATTGCCGATAAATATGTTTGATGTACCGGTAGTATTATAATACCCGGAATAGTATCCCAGAAAAGTATTATAAACCCCGGTTGTATTATTCCGACCGGCACGATATCCGATAAATGAATTATAGCTGGCGTTATTGCTGTACCCTGCCTGGTAACCCAGGAAGGTATTATATGAACCGGATATATTTGAATAACCGGCCTGATAACCCAGGAACAGGTTCCTGCCACCTGTTGTTGTGCTCATACCGGTTTCAAATCCGAGGAAAGAATTATGCAGTCCCGAGGTTATTTTAATCCCGCTGTTATGTCCGATCAGATAATTATCCGGAGTAAGCACTGTAAATGGTGTAACAGTACCTTTCGATAGTCCGAATCCACCCACGGCAAATCCCCCTTTGCTTGCTTTTGTCGGCTGGTCATTGACGTAGATCCTTGTGCTGTCGCGGGTTACTCTCAGATACTCTTCAGGATCGGCTTTTGCGAGGTTAAATCCGCCTACAGCAAAACCTCCTTTGGCACCCTTCTCTCCGTCATCGACATAAATCCTCACTCCTTCATTATAAACGGCAAACACTGTTTGTCCGTTCCTGTTTTTAACTTCAAACAGCGCCTCTTCCATGTTTGATGTTGTTCCTTTTATATCAAGCCTGGTAATTGGGCCCTCAACATCCTTGGCTACCAGCGAGTAAGGAACTGACCAGATCTGTGTAGTGCCCATATTGGTCCAGGTCATACCCGGATAGCGGATAGTTGTCTTAAGAAACAATGGCTGTGCGTTCCAGTCTATTTCCCCGAAAGTTGCGACATTCCCGTTTATCCTTGTCCCGGTCCCGACCACGAGGGATATCAGGCCAAACTGATTGGAACTGACAGTGAGATGTTCCTCTTCCCAGACAACAGTCCCTCCTGTAAGAGAGGTCTGAATTGTAATTCTCACAGGGAGAAGAGTGTTTCCTATGATCTCCCCGGAAGCATCCCGGGCAATAGCCTGGTAGTTAAATCCCTGTGGAACCTGGGAAATAAGAATAAAAAAGTTAAAAGTAAAAAGTATAGACAGGATCAGTTTTCTAAGCTTTGTTTTGAGAATAAGCTTCGGGAATGCCCCGGATATACTTGCACAGATGTTGGGATTTTGTGTTTTCATACTTCAGGGATTTAAATTTAACAGAACCGCATAAATTATTGTAAGTTAAGATAATTAACCGTTCAAGTCAACTTTTTTTGACAAATACATACAGAAAAACGGGCAAGGCATGAAAAGAATAAATTAATGAACAGGATTTTTTCCGGTTATGAGAAAATTTATCTTAAAATTCATCAGATTTTCATGTTCATGATTGCAAATTTATACTCACATCACCTTAAGCAATGAACATGATTAACTGTATTATCGTAGATAACCGGGAGGATACTGAGCAACTTGGCAAGTTGGTTGCCAAATGTCCAAGCCTTAATCTTGTAGGTATTTTCAATAATTCAACTGATGCCCTCGATCATCTGTCAAATAAAAATGGAATTGATCTGGCATTTGTTGATTTCAATACTGCAGGGCAGAATAGTTTTGAGAGGATTAACAGACTTGACAATCCTCCAAGTGTAATTGCTGTATCGGCAGATGGTAAATATGCCCTGAGGGCATTTGATTATAATTGTATTGATTATCTTATAAAACCGGTAACTCATTCAAGGTTTTACAGGGCAATTGATAAGACACTCAGAATTAATAATCAGAGGGGATCAGGTGTTACACCCGACAGGGAGATCTTCGTAAGGAAGGATACAGCCCTTGTTAAGATGAATGTAAAGGATATTGCATATATTGAAGCGCTTGAAAATTACATCCTTCTGAATACGATTGATAAGAAATTCACTCTGCATTTTACAATGAAAGGAATTGAGAGTCAATTGCCTCCAGAGTTATTTCTCAGGATACACAGATCGTTCATTGTGAATAAGAAACTTATCAAGACAATAGATGAGTCCTCCCTTAAAATAAACCTGGGAAACACTCTTAAAACAGTTCCCGTGGGTAAATCATACAGGAACCTTATATTGAATGATATTTGTGTGATGAATAAATAGAATATTTTCCGCCCTGCTTTTTTTACATCAGGACAATCGTGTCCTTGACAACTTCCGATCTATCGTTCGTAGCATATAGTTTCAGGCCGACACCCGGAATAGTATTCTGGAAGAGATTGGTGATGGGTCCGAAGAAATCCTTTATGTCGTCTATCTCATTCAGGTCGTCATATTCTTCAAGAGGGACATACAGATGAACTATCAGGAGGTTGTCGGGATTATTGATTTGAGTCAGCGTCTTTATTATTTTCGATATCCAGATCGATGAAGCGGTATTGAAATACTCAAGGTTGAGCCGGAGATTGGTTACCGGTTTTGAATTAATAATGTATTTATTTACCCAGTTTAGAATGGGTTCATATAATTTTGCAGCATTTTCAGGAATTGATTTTCCTGATAATATAAGTTCTCCTGTGAGATGATTAAAATCAATCTGAGGTGTTTTTGCAGTCTGGTCGATTGAGATACTTGAAAATTCATCCATATTATTAAAGTCTGAGATCCCGGGAAATTATCAGTTATAAGTTATTTAAGCATTGTTCAAAATTATAGAATGGCCGGGTAACCGTGAAATCCTTTATCAAAATCTAAGGTACGATGATCAATTATTTTGTCTGTTTATCACCATTTTTGTTGAAATGGCGGTTTTACGGCTCCATCTTCGTCCTCCGACTGATGATAGTGTGAGTGTGAGAATAAAAAAGTGAGGCTCCCGCTCCGTCCTCCGAAGCTCTGCAAAGGAGGATTCTCATTCTTTTTGTTGCTCTGTCAGGGCTTCCCGAGTCGCTTCGCTCTCGGGATAAACTTCTCGCCCTGACATCGCAAAATAATAATGCCCCGCCTAAGTGGGGCTTTCTGGTTGCTCTGTCAGGGCTCGAACCTGAACTTTTCTGATCCAGAGTCAGACGTGTTGCCAATTACACCACAGAGCAATTTTGAGTTTGCAAATATAAACAATTCTCAATGAAATAATACCCCTCATATCAAAATAGTGAGGGCGTTGCATGCAACGCCCTCAGCTACTATATCAGGTAATTTATGGTAATGTGTAATAAATCGTCAGCTTTGGGCGCATCAATGCAACAGGATAATCACTCGAAGCAAATCTGAACCCCGGAAATCTTTCAGTGGGCCATAGTCTGAAAAACATACCGTAATTGGGATAAGTCACCGCATCGGTAGTTGATGCAACCGGGGAGAGGAACAGGCTCGTCACATTAAGCTCTATCATATTGACATTCCTTATGAAAGGTGAAAGATACACCTGCCCGGCTTCTATTGTCTTAGGCTGGGTGTTCCAGGTGACTTTATGCTCATCCCATGGTTCTACGATCTTCTGTAAAACCGCACCACACCAGACAGTACCCGCAGAAGGATCGGTATTTTTAAGATATTCCGGATCAAAAGGTATCGGTATATCATACCAGAGAGTCAGCAGGACTTTTTTTATCGTCGCAGATTTTGGCAGCGTATCGAGATTAAATCCGATCAGACTCCTGTTCGACCTCATCACAGTTAGAACCGGCTCACTGAGAAATGTAGCTTCAAAGTATTTATGATCTCCGAAATTTTTGTCAGCTTCGAGATTTGAGATCATGGCATCCTTGCCTCTTGCCGGTCCGGGCTGCAGTTCTATTTTATAATATTGAGACCCATAAGGTATTTTAAGAACCAGAGGATTCTCTTTGGTCGTAGATCTGAGAATTTCGGCAGCAAACTCCATCTTCTGAGGCTGGAAACCCTCTTTTTCCAGGACGAAAATGTAACTCTTGGATCCACCCCTTATAATAAGGTGGTTTACAGTTGCTTCAAGTTTGAATGAATAATGCCAGCCATTGGATCCGTAAACAGTCAGCCTGGCAGTTGTCGGAATAACCGGTGGAGTTATTATCGGGTTATCAAGATAACAGATTGTCCAGAAAGCAAGAGGCCTTATTATCTGTATACCAAAGCTTAAATATCCGAATTTCTCCGGAGGATTGTCCCCCACAGGCAGAAGCTCAGGAGTAATGCGTGTAACCTCACCGGGATTTATCTTAAAACCAACTGGAAGTGGATCGTTAACAAGATAAGCCAGTGGTGAACCTTCAAGAGGTGCAGCAAAAATTACACTGCCTTCCGGATTTATTATCATGAATTTGATAAGGTTGTAATCACCTGCCTCAATTTCAACATTCTCGCTTACAAATCCTGTCCCGAACTTGTAGAGAGGAATAAGCTTATCGGTAAAAACCGGGTTACCTTCGGTATCTTCAACCGAAAACATGATCTGATAAGAGACCTGAGAGCTGTCGTCTGAAAGAACTGATTTTGCATCTGTTTCTTCCAGCGAACCAATGGAAAACTCAGCTGTTCCTGTGCCATTTTCATTATTCTTCTTTTCACAGGAAGAAAAAAAGAAAACCGCAAGGAAAAACAGCCCGATACTGCAAAATGATATCAGGGTTTTCATATTAATCGGATTTGAACTACTACTGAAAAAGTTAATTATCTCATTAACAGAGACAAAAACTATGCCGTAATCATTGTAAAAGGAAATATTTTGACGAACGATGCAGGATTATTTATTCATCTTTGCCCATGTGTCCTTGAGGGATACGGTCCGGTTAAAGACAAGGCTGCCAGGAGTCGAATCGTAATCGACGCAGAAATAGCCCAGTCTCTGGAACTGGAACTTATCCAGCGGTTTAGCCGACTGCAGAGATGGCTCCACTTTGCACCCTTTAAGTATTTTGAGAGAATCTGGATTAAGGAATTTTCTGTAGTCTTCATCTTTCTGGCCGGCCGGATCTTCGTGATCGAAGAGCCTGTCATAAAGCCTTACTTCTGCGTCCAATGCATAACGGACAGCTACCCAGTGGAGAGTCCCTTTGACTTTCTTCCCTGAACTTCCTTCTCCGCTTTTTGTTCCGGGATCATAGGTACAATGAACCTCTTCAATGATCCCTGTGTCTTTGTTCTTTCGGAATGACTCACACTTTATTATATAGGCTCCTTTAAGTCTTACTTCCTTGCCCGGAGCAAGCCTGAAGAATTTTGACGGTGGTTCTTCCATGAAATCATCACGTTCGATAAAGATCTCCCTTCCGAAGGGTATTTTCCTTGAATCCATGCTTTCGTCTTCGGGATTATTAATGACCTCCACATCTTCAATTTTATCTTCAGGATAGTTCGTTATGATCACTTTTAAGGGATCAAGTACTCCAAAAACTCTTGGAGCCTTAAGGTTAAGATCATCGCGGACAGCATGTTCGAGGAGGGAGACATCATTGATAGCCTCAAATTTGGTATAACCGATGAGATCGATAAATTTCCTTACAGACTCCGGAGTATAGCCTCTGCGCCGCAATCCGCAAAGCGTCGGCATCCTGGGATCATCCCAGCCGCTTACTCTGCCTTCCTGGACAAGTTCGAGAAGTTTCCGCTTGCTCATCATAGTGTAGGTAAGGTTTAGCCGGTTGAACTCAATTTGCCTCGGTCTGTAATCGGATGTCTTAAGCTGATCAATCAGCCAGTCGTATAGCGGACGGTGTACCTCAAATTCCAATGTGCAGAGAGAATGGGTTATACCTTCAAAATAGTCACACTGCCCATGTGCAAAATCATACATGGGGTATACGTTCCATTTATCTCCCGTGCGATGATGAGGAGATTTCAATATCCTGTAAATTATCGGATCCCTCATGTGCATATTGGGAGACTTCATATCGATCTTTGCCCTGAGTACCCTGCTGCCTTCATCAAATTCGCCTTCATTCATCCGGTAGAACAGATCAAGGTTTTCAGCAACAGGCCTGTTCCTGAAAGGGCTTTCGGTACCGGGCTGGGAAGGAGTGCCTTTTTGAGCTGATATTACTTCAGCAGGCTGATCATCGACATAAGCCAGTCCTTTCTTTATCAGGTCGATTGCAAAATCAAACAGTTTACCGAAATAGTCCGAAGCATAAAATTCTCTTTCTTCCCAGTCAAAACCAAGCCAGCGTATATCTTCTTTTATGGAATCAATGTATTCCACTTCCTCTTTAACCGGATTTGTATCGTCGAAACGAAGATTGCATTTGCCTCCGTATTTCTGAGCCATTCCAAAATCAAGACATATAGCTTTTGCATGACCTATATGAAGGTATCCGTTTGGCTCGGGAGGGAAGCGGGTGTGTATCCTTCCATTATTCTTACCCTCTTTCAGATCGTCGATTATGAACTGTTCAATAAAGCTTACAGAAGGTTTCGGTTCTTCTTTCCCTCTGTTGATCTCATCACTCATCCTGACAAATTTAAGATTACAAAAATAGGATGAATTTGAGAACCGGCGATGAAAGGGCGGTGAAATTTTCCCCATATGTAAAAAATGTTGCATGATGCAAGATGCAGGGTGCAAGGTGCAGGGTGGAAGAGCATGTATCAGTATTGGTCTGGTTGATCCGGTTCAAGATAATCTTTCAGAGCGTTCACGTATTCGGCAAATTTCTTCTTTCCCAGTGGTGTAATGCGGCAAAGCGTCTGGGGATAATTATTGCTGAATTTTTTTATTACATCAATATAACCAGCTTCCTTGAGTTTAGTGATCTGGATGCTCAGGTTCCCGGCTGTTGCCCCTGTCTGCTTCTGAATAAAAGTGAAATCTGCAGATTCAGCGCTCATTAACAGGGATATTACAGCTAACCTTAACTGCGAATGCAGTATCGGATCAAGATCTTTAAAAGGCGTCATGATCATCCTTCTTTTTTAAGAGATAACCCGGGATAAGATAACCTGTAAGCATTGCTGCCGGAACTGCCAGACCGGATATTTCATTTCCGCCGAAATGTGCTATAAGAGCAAAAATCCAGAATGTTATTGCACCAATTATCAGAGGTTTGAATTTAAGTATTATACCGCTGATGAATGTTGGCATTGCTGCCATGGTGAGGATCAGGGGAGCAAATGATCCCATCTTTTTCCATAGGATAACAGACATTATAACAGCTGCTATAAGGAATGCTGTCCATGTCCAGACATATACTATTGTTGCATATGTATTGACTTTTTCCTGCCTGCCTCTTACGAAGCCATAGATAAGAGATACGAACACCCCGGGTATTACAAATAGCCAGACATACCAGGGAGAAGCGAAGTCAGTGAATTTCAACAGAAGGTACTCGGTGAGGCTGCATGCGAATATGAGCCATCCCCAGAAGAGGAGGTGGAAGCTGCTCTGGCGGATACTGACTTTTGTCTTATTGATCATATCAGTTATGATCTTAAGACTTTCCTCTCCGGTCATAATTTTTTCTTCATTTTCCATAATAATGGTTATTTTTAAATTGTAATAGGAATTGTAAACATAAACATATTGCAAATATAAAGTAGTTTATAATATAAACCAAATATTTTAACAATTAATTTTCATCAATCCTTAAAAAAACTCTAACTCTAAGTACTCTAGGCACTTTAGGCACTCTAAGTACTTTAAAAAAACGTATTAATAATTTATAACATCACTACTCCCATGGGACTTATCCAGATAGAAGGAATGGAATTTTACGCTTTTCACGGGCATTATAAGGAAGAGCAGATAGTAGGCAGTCATTTTATGGTAGATATCACTCTTGAGACAGATACAGATAAGGCAGGAAAGAGTGATGATCTGAGGGATACTTTGAATTATCAGAAAGCTTATTCTGTTGTTAAGAAGGAGATGGAGACGACATCCAATCTGCTGGAGCATATTGCAACCAGGATCCTTGACGCCCTGTACAGAGAGTTAAGCGGCATAAAAAAAGCAACTGTAAAGGTTTCAAAACTGAATCCTGTTATGGGAGGGAAGATAGGCAGGGTAAGTGTCGAGCTTTCGCGTTAACGATCTTGTTTCATACAGTGAGAGTTTGAATGGTTTTATTTATAACAATTTTTGTTATTTTTGCATGCTGGATTTAGTCCAGGCAAAGTTAATTGTCGGTTTACCGAGTGGCCGGCTAGTCCCGAGGACTCGGGACAAAACCGGTTACAGCGGTCGACATGAATAAATGGTCGGTTTACCGAGTGGCTAGGTAGTGGTCTGCAAAACCATTTACGGCGGTTCGAATCCGCCACCGACCTCAGAAAGCCCCTGATAATCAGGGGCTTTTGCTTTGATTGGTGGCATATATGGTGGTAAAAATGTATTTTTTATCAAACAAAGAGATTAATATGAACAAAAGGATATACTGGAACAGACCCTTAATAACTGGATGGGCAAGCATCCTCAGAGAGTTGATATACTGGTAATAGGGGCAAGAATGTGATAAATCAGACTAAAAGCAGGATAAAACAAAGCCACCTGAATGCTTGCATCACGCTTTGGTATAACATTATTTTACATTAATATTGCCGATATATTAAACGCTACAAAATGAAGAAAATAATATCTCAAGCCTTGTTAATCTCACTGGCATTGTTCATCATTACTGAAGGTTTCTCACAGACTGACAAGGGTGATTCCGGCAAGCCCGGTATTGTAATAGTTCCTGAACTGCATAAGCCGGGGAAGGCCAGAATGCCAAAAGAGAAGAAACTGGCAGGTTACCTCATGGTCTATTTCAAGGACCAGACTCAATCAGCCTATATGGCTGTCAGCCATGATGGCTATACATTCACTGATCTCAACGGCGGGGAACCGATATTTGATGGTACAAAGCTTGCAGAGCAGAAAGGTGTACGGGATCCTCATATAGCCCGAGGACCTGACGGAGCATTTTATCTTGCCATGACTGATCTTCATATCTTCGGACAACGTGCTGGTCATCGTGATACACAATGGGAACGGCCGCAGGAACAATATGGCTGGGGGAACAACCGCGCTATTGTGCTTATGAAATCATACGACCTTATACACTGGACACATTCGGATTTCCGTGTTGACAAAGCTTTTCCGGAATTGGGCGACATAGGTTGCTCGTGGGCACCTGAGACAATCTATGATGATCAGAAAGGGAAAATGATGGTTTACTTCACAATAAGGGTCGGTAACGGAGATTGCCATATATATTATTCATATACTGACGATGCGTTTACCAGGCTGGAGACAATGCCGGTCCGCCTTTATGACGGTGGAGGGATAGACGGCGACATTACTAAGGTAAAAGATAAGTACCATCTGTTCATAGTATCGGATGCCAAAATTTTCCATGCAGTCTCCGACAAGCTCACACAGGGCTACATTTCTGAACCCAACCGTATTGATCCTGAAAAGGTCTCAACCGAAGCGCCAAACTTATTCAGGCGACTTGGTACTGACAGGTGGGTGCTCATGTACGATGTCTATGGTGCCAGGCCCAATAACATGGGGTTCAGCGAAACCGCCGATTTTGTATCCTACACCCACCTGGGCCACTGCAATGAGGGTGTAATGAAGACAACTAATTTCGAACGTCCTAAACACGGTGCAGTGACACATCTGACAATGAAGGAGCTGAAAGCAATCACAGATTACTGGAATATCGATATCTGGCAGGAAAATAAATGACAGGCTGGGCTGCCGGATAAAACAATTCTTTACAAATAATTACTTTATTTCTACCAGACTGCCCCTTAACTGAACACGGGGAGGTGCTCCTGCCGGGCCCCGCGCCTGGGCTCCGGATGTACTTTGTTCAATTGTGATTCTCACCCCGCCGTTAAGCTCTGAAAATCTGAAGACTATTGTTTGAGGTCCAAGACTTTCTTCTACAAACCTGGTTGTTATTTCCAGTGTTGCGTTATCAGTCCAGGCATAACTTGCAGCAGCTATGAATGATGTCTGGGGTGAACTATAATTGGCATCTATTGATTTTGATGAAGGATTACGTGAAGGAGACAGGAGGGAAGTTGATGCTGATTTTGTTATTTTCCAGCTTCCCTGTCCGGCTTTGAACACGGAGATCTGGTTATCTCTTTTTAAACCAAAGCTGCATCCATCGCTGTTAAAAGCAAAATACACTGATTGGATCCGGTAATCATTTTCCTCTAAACTGAACTCCTTTCCTGAAATTCTTGTTTCAAAATCTGATTTGGTTGTTTTGGAAACAGTTGTTTTCAGGCTAAGGGAGGATTGTTTCTTTTGTAATTCACTGTAAAATCCCTGATTTGCAGGAAGAGATGTATTCGATTTAATCGCCGGAATAAGATAATTATGAACAAGGTTCAGCTCATCCTGTGTATCTCTTGCATTTGCAGTCAGAACGACAATGGCATCCTTGTCAGGTATCAGAACAACAAACTGACCGGCCATTCCATCAAGACGAACAGTATTGTTCCTCCCGCGCCACATCTGGTAGCAGTAGCCCTGAGCCCAGTCATTTTCATCATTGGATAGTTTGGGAGAACCACCTTTACTCTCGATTTTAAATGAAGTGGCTTCTTTTACCCATTCTTTAGGTACAAGCTGCTTTTTATTCCAGACACCCTGCTGCAGAAGTAACTGACCGAATTTCGCCAGATCTTCTGAACGAAGTCTTAGTCCGATCATTCCGAGATTTATTCCCTGTGGATTGAGATCCCAGTCGATCCCGCGGATCCCAAGTGGCTGAAAGATCCTTGGCATCAGGTAATCAAACAATGTCTGGCCGGTAACCTGCTGAACAATGGCGGACAACATAAATGTTGCCATATTATTGTACATAAAAACTGTTCCTGGTTTATGGACCGGTTCAGTGCCGAGGAAGGTATTGATCCAATCGCCACCGGCACCCATTGACCTGGGTTCAGGATCCTGTCCGGCCGACATTGTCAGAAGATTCTGTACTGTCATTTCCTTCATATAATCGCTTAGTATGTCGGGCTGAGAATAAGGGAAAAAAGAATAAACTTTATCAGTAAGCTTCAGTCTGTTTTCCGATACTGCCAGACCAATTCCTGTTGCAGCGAAAGTTTTACTTGCTGAGTACAGCAGATGCTTGTTATCAGGTCCGAACGGGTCCCACCAGCCCTCTGCTATAACTTTGCCATGCCTGAGAAACATGAAACTGTGTAGTTCCACCCTGCTTGCTGTGTCAGCAGCATTCAGAAAATCAATTATTCCCTGAGAAGACACTCCTTCTGTTTCGGGAGTACTTCGTGGTAATTTAACTGTAATTTGCCCTGGCAGTTCAGATATTAAAACCGAACTTACAATAGAAATCAGGAATGCCTGAATCAGAATTTTTTTAAAACTATCCATAACATTATCTATTAAATAATTTATAACTCTCTTATCCAAATATTCTTAAATGCCACAGGATTACCGTGTTGTTGTAACGAAATCGGACCGGGTCCATGTGCATTTATCATATACTGAGGGATACCTGGTGAGACTGTTGGCCCCTGTATTTCAACATTGTTTTGTACTAAAACTCCATTATGAAAGACTGTTACCCTGGGAGGTGTAAAGAACGTAGAGTCATTTTTAAAACGGGGAGCTGTGTAAATAATATCAAAACTCTGCCATTCACCAGGTTTTCTGCTGACATTTACCAATGGTGCATATTGCATATAAACAGCACCAGCCTGCCCATTCCGGTATGTACGGTTATTGTAGCTGTCCAGTATCTGGACTTCATAAATACTTTGTATTAATATACCACTATTGCCTCTTCCCTGTCCTTCACCTGTTATTACCGATGGTGTTTTCCATTCAATATGCAACTGGAAGTCTTCAAAACTGCGTTTTGTTGTTAAGGAACCTGAACCCTGTGAGGATTCAATAGCGCCATCTTTAACAATCCAGGTGACAGCAGGTTTTAAAGTCATCTTTCTGTCAGGCCCGAAACCTGATTCCTGCCATTCTTTATTCAGATCATTGCCATTAAACAGAATGATTGCATCTGAAGGAGGATCATCATCTGTTCTGCCAGGTTTTACAATAGTCACTTCAGGGTCCATTATATGCTTTATTTCAGTCAGAAACATGTTTTTCTGCATAGGGGATAGGGAATCATACAGGTTTTGCATTCTCTTTAATGCAGCCTGTTGTCCCGGAACAGATCTTTGGGTGTTCTGTGCAAAACTAACTGAAAAAGAAAGCAGTATAATAAAAAGCAAACTAAGGTATTTCATAATTGATAAAAATAAAAATTAACTCACTGTAATATTAATGATATTTCTTTCTGGATCTAGATATATGCAATTTACAATATTTGGCAGAACCTAAGACGGGGGACCCTGTTATTAATTAGAAGGTCTTTACTCTCAACTTCCCTCAGTTATTCCTGATTTCAATAAATCACTTTCTTTAATTAATAAAACCTGTCTTCTTTCGGTAATCTGGCTGCAACAATACTATTTGCTTTTTAATGCTTTGGAAAAGGCTTAGTTTGTTTTTCATAATATAGGTCAACCTTTTGTGTTTTAAAATCCTTGTGTTTTAAGCCAGGTAAGGAAAGACTCGCTCCATGTGTCGCTGTTCTGACCCTGCTTGTCAATGCCAAATCCGCCTTTCCCATTGCCATATATGTGGAGTTCAGCGGGGATACCCGCTTTCTTCCATTCGAGGAACAAGGCAAGGCACCCGGCAGCAACATTTGTATGCTCTGCATTTGTGCATATAAATAAACCGGGTGCATTGACCGGCACAATTACATCAACAAGTGAGGACCCGTAAGCTGTTGCCAGGAAATTTGGCATCGATTCTTTATCCCGGCTTCTTACAACGGCGGCTATTGCAACACCACCTCCGGCTGAGAAACCCAGGAAACCTATTTTTTCAGGGTTGATATTCCATTCTTTAGCATGCTTTCTGATGATACGAACTGCTTCAAGGGCATCATCAGCAGCCTTGTAAACCCCTTCAGTCGTTTCTTTGCCAGGAGCCGGATTGGCATTTGCTTTTACATATTTATCAAATTCTGTTACAGAATAATTAAATGCCATTCCACTCTGGGCCGGGAGATTATTTCTTTGCGGCGGTTGCTGCATGCCGATGGAATAAAGCCTGTATTTTAAGCCAATTGCAGCAATGCCCTTGTCATTAAGAAATTTTGCCATTTTTATCACATCGTTGCCCCAACCCAGCATACGCATTCCGCCTCCGGGACATAAAACTACTGCAGTGCCGGTGGCATTTTTAGAATCGGGAAGATAAATTGTGATTGAAGGATCAACAACATTACTAATGCTCATTATTTCACCTGATGGAGAATAGGTCACTTTTTCCTCAATTTTTGTTTCTGATGAGCCGGAAGTATTGCCTTCATATAGTCTTATAACCTGCTGCGCAGAGACACTACCTGAGACAAGGGTAAGAGTTAAGGTCAGATAAAATAGTAGTTTTTTCATTTTCTTTGTATTAATTGAGCTGTTTTCCCGCAGATATCTAATACTCACTCTGATCAAGTTGCTGTAGTCTCTGTTTAGTAGGATTAAGAACATAGTTCAACAATGCACCAAGGAACAACAGACCTGCAAAAACAGATGCAAGTACAAAGCCATATTTAATATGTCCGAATATGTCACTGACAGCTCCCATTGCCAAGGGTCCCAAAGCAGCACCTGAAGCAGTGAAAAATAAAATAATACCAGCGACTGAACCATGTTTTGCCTTTGGGAAACAACTTATTCCCTTTGAATTTAAAGTAGGATAAATAACCGACATAAATAAGCCGGTTAGAGGCAGCAGTATTATAGCCACTCTTACTCCCCAAATAACGCTGCCAATAAAACAAACCAGAATCAGAAAACAGAAAATATTCAATACCAGTGCCCAGTTAAACTTAGCCATCACCCATGATCCTAAAAATCTTCCAATTGCCCGAAGTACAAAGAAAATTGTAAGTGCATATGTTGCTATGAAAACAGCATTACCCTCATATCCTGAAATAAGGGTAGGCATCCAGACATATACTGCACATTCAACAGAAACATAAAGAAATGCTCCTATAGAAAATCCAATTGCATAAGGATCCTTCAACATTAGCCAGGTACCTTTCAGGTTAACGGGCTCTTCGGTTTTCTTAATAGTCACTGGATACTTAACAAACAGAGCAATAGCTATAAGGATTAAACATAAAGTCCCAGCGACAACATACAGCCATTTCCATTCGACTCCGATTGAAAGAAAGTAGGTTACGATAGCTGGTCCGATGATTGCACCAACAGCAAAAAAGCCCTCAACATTATTCATGGTTGAGGTATGTTCAGTTGTTGATTTAGATATATCGCCAATGAGAGCCAATGCCCCGGTTTTAAATATGCCGATTGCAATTCCTGCAACAATCATAAGACTAAGGAAAAATGCAAACGAATTTCCTATGATATATAAATATGAATTAAGAGCAAACAGACTTAAACCAATAATGATAGTTTTTTTCCGGCCAAGCCTGTCAGCAACAAATCCCAGAAAAAAACCTCCAAGTGCAATTGCTACCATGGGAGAATAATGCATCAATCCTGCAGCAGTCATGCTGAGTTTAAACTGCTTCATAACTTCCGGAATGATGACACCCACCGCATCGGTGGTCATGGCAAACATAAGAAACATCAAGAAAGTCAGCCATTTAATAATTGTTAAATTTTGGTAACTCTCTGTATTTGAGCTTGTTTTCATAGATTTTTGATTATTGGGTTAATTTAGACCTGACCTTGCTTATGTTTTCCTTTCTGTACGAAATTGTTCATTAGTAAATTGAATATTATTAAATCAATTATAGTGATCTTTGGAATCTTTATCGGAAATTGAATACTATCTTCCCCATTTTATCAGTCGCAGTTATATTGCAGGAATAGTCTTTCATATTTGCTTCCAGGGTTGCTTTGTAACCATTTTTCTCCCAGCATAATTTCAATACTTCCGGATCGGAATTGAGGACTTCTAATTTTGCATCAAAACCGAATGCCGGGAAACTGTTCCTGAATCTCAAAAGAGAAAGCTGCCTGCTTACAACATTTTTCTTAAGTTTTTTACAGGCCTGTTCCAATTTCAGGTTTGTCCTGTTTATTTCTTTATGACCTGCAGGTCCCGCTTTTTCAACGGCCGCATAGTCGTTTTTTCCTCCAAGAAGATCCAGGTACCATACCTGAGGTTTTCCCGGCATAAATATCTGGATTGCCCTTGCTAACAGGAGCTTTGAGTCATCCTCTCCCAATGCACTGTAATAAGTTGCATTTACCTGGTAATATGTGTTCTTTTTACCGTGAAGATATTTAACATAACCGCCGCGCTTAACAACAATATCAATCAGTTTTTGTATCTGTTCATCAGATAAAAGCCCCTTAAGGTCAAGCAGAGGTATGCCGTCGTGACAGCCCAGCATGTTTACAACCTTGAGTCCTTTTTCCTGTATATCATTGATCCATTTGATCAGGAATTCATTTGTATTCCTTTCAAAAGCATCAATTATCAATCCGGGAAGGAAGAAATCATAAATCATATATCCTTTTTGTCCCAGATTTTCGTGTATTTTCTCTTCATATCTTGAATGTATCTCTGGTAAAAGTGTCAGGCCGTATTTGTCAGCCAGTTCTTTTACTCCTTCAAGCAAATTCCATGTTCCGGGATCGTTAAGAAAGTTCCTGGCTCCTGGTTCTTTAGGTGCGTATGCAAAAGCATCAAGTCTTATTATCTCCGCCCCATATCCTGCAAGCTTTTTCAAAGTATCTTCATAATATTCCCATACCAATGGAGATTTTATATTCAGGTCCATTTGTCCCAGATATTTTCTCCCGGATTCGAGCATATCGATAATTTTTTTTCTATAACGGTTAAATTTGCCGAAATCGATCGCGGATGGTTTCATCCCCTCGCTTAGAGCTTTATTTACAGTTTCTGCCAGCTTATCAGCCAGGGTGTACTGGATATCCATAGCTCTTATCAGGTCCTGGGCATCAATATTTTGATATTTTATTTCCTGGTAAAAGGTGTTCCAGTAAGGCACTTCTTTCCCATCCGGCATTCGTACATTAAGTATGGGCAGCCCCGGTTTTCTGAAAAACATATCCCTGATATATTCAGGGTCCGGTTGAATATAACCCTCATCTGTCATCTGACCGTAACCTTCCCAGAATTTATTCCAGTCAATGAAAAAGTCTTTATATTTTGAACTCTCCCCATTTTTCAGGATATCCTGAAATTGCGGGGAAAGCACTGAAGAATGGTTTAACACAAAATCGAACTTGAGAGCAATTCCCAATTTATTCAGTTCCTGAAGATCTGCCTGTGATGCATAAAGCTCATTCAGATCATAATCAATAATTGAAAATCCCCTGTCCAGATCGGTATTGAAAAGGCTCGGTAGTATGTAAAAGGATTGAAATACATTTTCCAGTTCAGGTTTTTGCAAAAATTTAATAATATCCCCTAATGTTCCTCCAATGCTATCAGGATATGCATTGAGCATAGGACCTGCCTTAATTTCTGATTTTGCCGGTATTTTAGTGTTTATGTCCACTGTTTTCCCTTCCTCCTAAACCTGTTCCTGGATCATGAGTCTTACAAAATCATCATAAGACAATATTTCACCGCTCTTTGACAAAATCAACTTTGCATTCGGCGCCTGGGAAATCAGCATATCCTGTTCTATCTCCAGTACCATTGTTGTAAAGGAACTATCGGTAGCACCATCTCTGTTACGTGATCTGCGGTGTTCAAGTGTTTCCCGGGGTGTACTGTTAAGCAAGATAGGGATGTCAACACCCTGAAGGTTATGGTTGTTCCCGTGGGTCCATTCTATAATAATTACGTTTTTATCGCTGAAATCAACAAGATCATACCAGAGTTCCGTCTCTTCTCTGCCCATCCTTTTAAGAAATATTCTGGATTCACCGTTTTTAAACCGTGATATGATCCCGGTGAGCTCTTTAAAATCTATTTCATTTGTGGTTCCCAGATAATTCTTAAGACCGTTACGGCCTGCGGTCTGGTATACAGCAAGCCATGGGTAACGATTAATGAAATCCTTGTTTGAATCATTTCCGCTTTCCTGCAGGTCTTTTAAAATGGTCAGCCTTTCTTCAGTATATTGTCCGTCCGAAATAAGGCCATCTATCCCGCTTTTCCTGAAAACACGGAGTCTCTCAGCATCATTGTATTTTGGTATCCTGTGAGGGTAGTTATCTCCAGAAAGGGTATAACTGCCCAGACCCAAATTTTTAAGATAGTATGAGATAAGCGATGCAATCCCGGACTTGCCCACTCCTGATCCACCACAGACAACGACAACCGCACGCTGATAAGGGCTTTCATCAAGCACAGGTATAAGCAGTTCCAGTAATTTAGGGAAAATCACCGTGGCTTTTTGAATGAGCTGGGGACCTATATTTACTTTATCACCGGGCATATCCCCTTTGGGTATGCTTTCTGTATCCGCGATTTCTACAGGTTTCCAGGGGAGTTTTTGCTTGATTTTTTCGATCATTGTATGATGCAATCCGGTTTATTTGAGTTTTTCCATCTGGTTAAGAATACCATCAATTATTCCTCTTTCAGCATAACCGGGTTTTACCCTGGATGATAATACTTCAAATACGTTCATTCCGAATGAAGCATCATCAGGTATATAACCTGTGGTTGCCGATCCATTGGCAATTGTAACCATCATTGTTCTGGCATACGGTGATTCTTTCATAAACTGAGTTCCAATTGCATTATATACTTCGCCGTTAACCGTACCAAGAACGATATTCCCAATCATTAGTACACCAATTCTGATCGTTACCGGATCAGCATCTTCATAAGTTCCTTCAATGCCACCTCTGCCTTGATTGGTGCGTCTGCGACCCGGCAAGGAGATAACCTCTTGTGAGGCTTTAATTTCGGCTTTATCTAACCAGCGATCAACGCCTCTCATCACGTGTTTTACTTCTTCGCCAAGCATAACACCCATAGCATCATTAATCAATTCCTGTTCATGCATAAGTCTTTGAACGACAGGATCTTTTCTGTTTAAACCTGTACCTCCGGGAGGCATTGAATTACTGATATCTATACCTCTTGAAGCATATTCTTTGATCCTTATGTCTCTTAAATCAAAGGTTTGCTGGAAATAAATCGGGTTCTGATCGCCATGGGCGCCTGATGACCAAACTGCGACAATTTTATTATTGAATGAATCTTCAATATATCTTGAAGTGGCACCGGGTACACAACCACTAACCATATCAAACTGGCCCATGATAACCGCATGCATTGCGTAATTGTAATATACTGCAATGGGGGTATCGTCGAGCGCTTTAAATGTAATAACATAAACCTTTTTATCAGAAGGTCCGTCATAGTTAGCCCCTTCCCACCATGTCCTGGTCTTGGGATCAATTATATCTCTCTTCACATTGATATAGGAAACACCTGTACCCCAGCCAATTTTAGCAGGTTGCAGTTTATCTACTGCCTTTTTTACTGTAGCAAAGATCTTTTCATCCAGGGCGGTTATACGACCAACACTATGTGAATGAGTGCTCGATAGTACAACATTTTTAACAGGAATACCCAGTTCCTTCTCCATCCGTTCGGTTGAAGCTTTCCATGACTGTTCATTCTGATTGCCAGCTACAGTAACCAATGCAGATCTTGTTTCCCCGTTGTCAATTACAATTGCCCTGATATAGACGCTGTCGTGAATCCCTAATGAATTTGCGCCTAATTCTTCCAATTTAGGAGTTACGTTCAACTTAGCTGCACCTACTCTTAACTGAGATTGAGTATTCTGAGCTGTACTTACCTGTGCAGCACCTGTTTTGGCTTTAGCAGATTGTTTCGCCTGAGCAAAGCAACCTATTGTTCCAATTAAGATTGAAATAATTAAAAGTATAGTCTTTTTCATGCTGTAATGATTTAAATCTGGAGTTAGAGATTTTTCGTTTGAATTATGTATTCCGTTTGGTTAAGATATTATAATAAGCCCTTTAAATATAAAATAATTATTTGATTATCTTTGGAATATTACTTTAAAATCAATCCAATGAAAAAGTTATCCGGAATTTTGCTTATAGCATTAGTAAACACCGGTTTAGTGATCAGTCAAAGCACCGTCAGTCTTACATGGGTTGGTCAGTCAACCTTCCTTATGAGTACAGGTGATGGAGTAAAAGTTCTAATGGATCCTGTAAATCCGGGTATGGTAAAAGCCGAAGTACCGGATATTATTGACCTGGTGACAATATCGCATGAACATGGAGATCACAATTATGTTGCCATGGCTAAAGGGAATCCGGTTATAATACATGGACTCAAAGGATCCGATTATGCCAAAGTTGATACGGTATTTAAGGGTATTCATGTTTATACTGTCGGATCATTTCATGACAACCAGGGAGGGAGCCAGCGCGGGAAGAACGCAATTTTCGTTTTTGAATTACCGGGAGCAAAGGTTGTTCACCTAGGAGATCTTGGTCATGTGCTCAATGAGAATCAGGTTGCAGCTATCGGGTCAGCAGATGTTCTACTGATACCGGTTGGAACCGGACCTACTATTGATCTTCAATCAGCTTTGACAGTAATTAAACAACTAGAGCCCAGGATTGTAGTTCCCATGCATTATATGCCCGCAGATGCACCTGCAGGTGGTTTCAGGCTTGGGTCAGTTGAAGATTTCATTAAGGCAGTGGGTACTGCCTATGATGTTAAATATGCAGGACATTCAGAAACATTTGTTGCAGGTAAGCTGCCCTTAAAAACAACAATAACAGTTCTCAAGACGTCAGAATGATCGACTTTTTACTTTCCTGACAGTACGAAAACTAATCCTTAATGCATCTTACAGAATATCCGGCCTGCATATTTGTTATTTTCCTGTAGACATCTCCTGAATTTGTGAACATGTAACGGTACCATACCCGTGTTGCATCATATTGTGTTGATGTCCTCCAGTCTCCATTGTCGGAAGTTCCGCCAAATTCTCCTGTATATCGTCTGTAACCGCCCGGAAGGGCTGTGAATCCGGTATCATCAGTCCCTGCATTAGGGTAATTCCAATGTGTAATCCCTGTTTCTTTTAGATTGTCGGCAGCGGTCCTGCTTTCCCTTTCTTCCAGCAGAGTAGCGTTTGCATCAAGGTAAAGTACCATCTGGTGCCACTCATTATCTGAAGGAACATGCCAGTCTGCAGGGCACAGATTTCCCGTGTTTACTGCATACCAGTTATAAAGACCTCCATAAATATTTTTATTGCTTATTTCATTATTATACCAGCAGTAACCCGGAGCAGTGAGATTCGCCCATTCAGTACCATTTTCTACGTTAGGTATTGATGTCCCATTTTTATAGCTTGACGTCTTAAGATTCTCTGCCATCCAGATCTGATCCCCGATCCTCACAACCGGATAATTATTTTCATCCCCATCCGTACATTTAATAAATTCAAAGGAGAGATCTTTGCTTTCTGTTGGAACATCAACAATCACAGTGCTGTAAATTTCTGAATAACCAGTAATTTTTAATCTGTCCCCCTCATTATACTGCATAAATATTTCAGCATGAGTCCCTTTTGTTCCCTGAATAAGTTCGCCTGTCTGGTATGAGTTTTCATGTTTAATTACCACATTATTCTCATTTGATCCTGAGCATACTAACCTTGACCCAATTGAATAATTTCCGGATACAATCCTGATAAAATAAATTCCTTCTTTGATACCATAGACTGAAAATGTATGCAGACCTTTATTGAGATATTCCTTGATCCTGTTTAGGGCTCTGCCCGAAAAATCATAGATCGCAATCGATGTCATTCCTGCTTCCGGAAGAGTAAACTCCAGCCTTGCATAATCTGTCATAGGATTAGGATATATTAAGACCTGGTTATATGGATCCTGATCCACAGGTACAATATCTGTGATTTTATTAACAAGATGTAAAACGTTGCCTCCGTTTATTGTCAGATCAGTCGCCTGGGTAAGATTTTCAATTTTCACACTATCAATAGTTGCAGCCGCCCCTGTCCCCTTAAAAGCAATAAGATAGTCCTGTGCATTAAGAATTAATGAACTGATAACGATAAAAGCCTGAATCAGGCTGAATTTTAACATCATTGTCTTTGGAAACTTAGAAGATGGACTTATCGGATGAAAATTGTTTTTGATTGCCAAAGATAACAATCAGAAATATCTCTGCAAATGCTCAGTACCAAATAATCATGTGGATAGTGATAAATATATCTTTAAAAATATCTTATGGGATATTTCCAGAACTAAATATTAATGATTGTATTATGGCTTTAGTCAGGCTGAGATTAATTGGCAGAGCAACATTTAAAATATTAGTTTAAATGTTACTCCTGTCTGAACAGATGAAACCGGAGTATAATTGATAAAATTTATAAAAGGTTCTATTTCAAAAATGGATGATAATTCCCTCTCACGCCATGCAAGGTTATTTACTTTTGCCACCCTTACTGCATCGACGACTGACCAAACCATAATACCTAAGGTTGCAGTACCTCCCAGTAACATCATTGAAAGGCCGCCTTCCTTAACATCTTCACCGCTAATCCCCGCTCCGAGAACATCATATGTTCTTACAATTCCGGTTATATAGATAGCAGCGCATCCTGCAAAAGCGCCCATAAAGACAAAGCCCCTTCCCGGTTCACCTGAGATGATCTGTCCCAATCCGGGTAACAGAGAGGATGTTACACCGGCTACTATTGGGTCGTATCTGTCTCCAGCACTCCTGGTGTAATCGTGATAATCATACTTCAATTTGTTGACTCTGTACTGGGCAGTTCCAGAAGCAGTGATAAAAATAAAGGCGATTGCCAGAATACAGATTTTATTCACCAGATTAAAGATTTATTTCATTATTTCAAAGATACACAACAGGAATGTTGAAGTCAAATTTATTCTTGTTCACCCCGGGGAACCTAAAATAAAGATCATTTGCCTATTTTATTTCATTCAGTATTTCCAGAAAAACCGGGTTATTATAAAACCCTTTCTGGGCAATTTCAGAAATTGTCATCCCGGGTGTCGTATTACCTTCAATAAGGACAGGGCCTTCAGGGTCAATAGCAACGTCCCATCCAATTATCTTTAACTGCGGAACTAGCCCTGCTGCTTTCAGCACCAGCTCTTTTACCTCAGTGAACCAGGGAATTTGAAATCCTTCAAATGAAAATCCAGTATCCGGATGACGGGTATAAATTTCCCCCTGGCCATAAATCGGATCTGAGATGGCTTCAGGATATAATTTACCTGTTTCGATATCGATTCCGACAAAAATTCCTCCGGATGATATATTATCAACATGAGACTTGTTTATCCCTATCCGCATGAAGCCCGAAACTATTTTTATTTCATCTGACCTGTTTGAAAACGTCTCAATCCTGATTGTATTTATACAATAAGGATTGATCAGGTTCATTCTCTCATTCTGAACAACTATCTCCTGGAACAGGAATTGAGAATTCAGAACAACATTAAACAAATTCTCCACCCTGGCATGATCTGATTCCAGGTCTTCGGGCAATATCCTGTAGGTACCTGCCCCGCCATAAGAATCACAGGTCCTTTTAATAAATATGCCTTTTTTAGAGATTTCTTCACTTAACAGGGACTTTAAAAAATCTGTGAATTCTTCAATAGTATTTATCTGTTTAAGTTTGCTATTCACAAAAAAAATTGAATTATAATTATGCGCCAGGCTCTTTACTACTCGTAATCCGTACTGAGAAAAATATTGTTCAAAGAGATATTTATCAGTCATCAGAGGAATGTATACCTTATTATTCAAACCCCATATTTTTCTTTCAATCTTATCAGTCAGCAAATAATGATCGTAATCCTTTGATCCCTTCCTGTAAAAGTATTTCCCGAAATATTGCTCGGCAATACTCTTATTCATTATGCTGAATTTCAGATATTCAAATATCATTACCGGAATACTTTTTCTTCGCGGATCTCTGATAAACGGGTAATGATATTTGATCTTTGAAACTAAATTTCGGAACATGTTATGTCTGATTAAAGATTTTGTCCCAGTTCTTCAAGTGTCCTTCTTTTTGTTTCAGGGAAGTATTTCCATACAACAATAGCCTGCACAATCATCATAATTGAAAAAAACATGAATGTATGTCCAGCACCTGAATCAATCTCCTTGATAACTACAGGGAAAGTGAATGTGACAAGCGCAGCGAAGAACCAGTGTGTAAAACTACCAAGCGACTGGCCTTTACCTCTGATGTTATTCGGGAATATCTCGGCTATCAGAACCCATATAACTGCTCCCGTCGAAAATGCGAAGAACATAATATATACAAGGAGGTAGATCAGCAGTACAAAGCCGCCGAAATCCTGAGTGTAGAAGGTTCTTGCCACAAGAGCCAGACAAACCGACATCCCGATCGAACCGGCAATAAGGAGGATCTTCCGTCCGGCCCTATCAATCAGGATCATCCCGACGATTGTAAAGATACCGTTGGTGATACCTATCAGGATCGACTGGAACAGCGAATCAGCAAAATTAAGCCCGCTAAGTTCAAAAATGCGGGGAGCATAGTAAAGGATAGCATTGATCCCTGAAAACTGGTTGAACATTGCCACAAGGAAAGCTATTGAAACTGGTTTAAAATATCTTTTTGAAAAAAGTCTGTTCGTCGATTCCGATAATTTCTCAAGGCTCATTCTGATCTCTTCGACCTGCTGATCGACAGACGATTTTATAATTTTTTCAAGAACCAGCCTCGCACTTGTAATTTGACCGATCTTGATAAGATACCTTGGACTTTCAGGTATAATAAACAGAAGCACAGAATAGATAAATGCCGGAACTCCCTCAATTCCCAGCATCCATCTCCAGGGTTCTGCGCCGACGCTTCGAAGCAGGTAATTGGAAACGTATGCCATAAGTATCCCGAAAATCACATTGAACTGAAATAAAGCTGTCATCCGGCCTCTTATGTAAGCAGGCGATATTTCCGAAATGTACATTGGCGCCACTACCGAAGAACCGCCAACCCCGATCCCTCCGATAAACCGAAATATTATCAGGGAGGTTACATTATTAGCAACAGCGCATCCGACTGCAGAGACCAGGTACATCAGTGCAATTATCACCAGCACCGGCCGCCTCCCGAATCTGTCGGCTGGTCGACCAGCTATCAATGCACCGGTTACTGTTCCGATAAGTGCTGATGCTATCGTAAAGCCGTGCATAAAGGAAGAGAGAGAGAATAACTCCTGGATCTGTTTCTCGACGCCAGATATAACTGCAGTGTCAAAACCAAACAGGAAGCCACCTAAAGCAACAATTAAGGACCAGATAAAAACTGTTCTGAGGGAATTTTTCTTCATAAAATAGGTTTTATTTTGTGTTTTTATACACAGATTGCTAAGATATGGATTTAAACTATCTTAAAAAATCTTAAAATTACCGGTTTAATAAAAGAAAATATTATTTTTAGCGGAACCTTATCCATGATGACAAGCACCATTTGAAAGGAACAACTTCACCAACGATAATGGCTAAAATCAACCAAGTATTAATTCATTAAAATAACATTTATGAAAAAACTATCCCGAAGGTCTTTTCTTACAAGAACTTCAGCCGCAGCCGCCGGAACGTTGATGTTGCCGGGTATTCTTAAATATGGAAATGGAAGAGACAACGGCAAGGTCAATATAGCAGTGATTGGTGTTGGCGGACAAGGCCAGTCAAACTGGAGGGAATGTATGCAGGAGAATATTGTGGCACTGTGTGACGTAAGTGAAACAGCAGCAGCCAACGGTTTTAAGACCTTCCCAAATGCAAAAAGGTATAAAGATTTCAGGGTAATGTTCGACGAAATGGCAAATCAGATCGATGCTGTACTTGTTGCCACCCCTGATCATGTTCATTTTGCCGCTGCAATGGCAGCTATGGAACGAGGGAAACATGTTCTTGTCGAAAAACCGCTTGCTCATAATATCTGGCAGTTACGCACACTGCGTAAAGCTGCAAAAAAATACAAGGTAATAACCCAGATGGGTAATCAGGGCCATGCCACAATGGGCATCAGGTATGTCAAGGAATGGTATGATGCCGGTATTCTCGGTGATGTTAAGGAAGTGTTTGCCTGGTTTGACGGTCCTGAGTTTACTCCACGCGGTTATTTCCTGAAACCTGATGCATATCCTCCAAAGGAAGAACCTATTCCGGCAGGTCTTGACTGGGATCTGTGGCTGGGTCCGGCAGCTGTCAGGCCTTACAGCCATTTTTATATACCCAGATTCTGGAGAGGATGGTATGAACTTGGTAACGGTGAACTTGGTGACTGGGCATGCCATACCCTTGATGCTCCTTTCTGGTCGCTTGATCTTGATATGCCCGTATCGGTTGATTCAGTTTTCAAAACTCCCAATACTCCTGACGGATACGTATCAGATCAGTCAATCCTGAAATTTGAATTCAAAGCGCGTGGTAAGAAACCTCCCGTTACCCTTAGATGGTATGAAGGTGGTCTGAAACCTGATAACCGTCCGGAATGGGGTATGCCCGAACTGCCATCTCAGGGTATGATAATGGTTGGAAGCAAAGTATCATTGATGACCGGCGGAAGGCCCAATGATCCGAAACTTCTGCTGCCTAAGGAAGACTGGGACGCTTTCACAAAGAACCTTCCTCCGGAGAGGATCCCGCGCGTAAAGGGAGGCCCGAGAGCAGAATGGCTGGCAGCTATAAAAGGTGAAGGTCCTGAACCAGGATCGAATTTTGAATACTCGGCCAGGCTTACCGAAATGGCATCACTGGGTGTCCTTGCACAGAGGATGAATACCCGGATTGAATATGATGAGAAGAAAATGAAGGTCACGAATCATAAGGATTACGACAAGTACATCAAGGAACCTGTACGTAAAGGCTGGTCATACGGTGAGGATCTCTGGTAGCAGGATTTATATAGTTAAACTCTTTCTACAAAAGCTTTAATATTAAGTGTCGTTTGTACACTTATATGGGGTTCCTGTGAACTTGCTATTCTATTGGAATATATACTTTTGAGTGCCGGTTATTTCAAACATTTTTCAAACCAATCAAAGGCTTCAAGCTGCATAGATCTGTCAAATTTATGAGGACCCGGGTGGAACGAGCATTTATAATTACTTCCTGAACCGGCTTTTTCGAAAATATTGTTAAGCATTTCGTCTGCTCTTTTCATTTCTTCAAGGCTGAAAAGAGGATCTTCGCTGTTGTTCAGGACAAGACTAGATAATGGAACCCGTAATCCAAGGATCTCAGGAAAATCGAGCTCTTTCGGTAATAACGGCACATAGACCATCCAGGTATGGCTTGTTGCTTTATTGAGGACAAGATCTCTCCATGTAGTCATAAAGCCCACAGGTATAGCGCATTTTATCCTGTCGTCAAAGCCTCCGAGGAAAACACTCCGCATACCGCCTCCTGAAAGACCGCAGCATCCTATATTCCGTGTATCCACGTCATCTCTTGAGCATAGTATATCCAGAGCTTTGATATCTTCAGCAAGTAATACTCCGGGCCATGTGGTCCCTGCACTGAAAAGCGATTTTGCCATTATATTTTCGTGCTGCCCGGCCCAGCTGTTATATGCCCTGATGCCCTCAATATCATCAGGACCGGGATCTGATAATCCCTGCCGCTGTCCGACTGGTATATCCTTAAGCATAACTCTCCTGCTGGCAAAAGGGAAAGCATCAGGAGCCAGGACCACATACCCCTTCCTGGCAATATCATTGGCCCATGCATATCCCTGATATAGATCCTTTTGATGAGTTACCATCATTGGATGCTGATCATCAGAGGTCTTTGTTATCTTTTTAGCTCCGAAATATTTATTGCCGGCATGATCATGAAATGCAAGAATACCCGGAAGCTTCCCGGTAGCATCTGCGGGTTTTAAAAGAATCCCTTCAGCCGGATTACCATACCGAAGGTTCCATTGTAATTCTTCAATCAGCAATCCGTCGTATTTGTATGATTTTAATATTCTTACCTCCGGCAGGCCTGAGATTTCCGGCATGGATAATCTTTCCGCAAACATCTTTCTGGCTGCCTTCCTCCATTTATCAGGATTTTTCCAGTTATCTCTCCGGAACGACAACAGTGGAAGTTCCTTTGATGATAATCCTGCTGCCCACTGCCCGTAGGCGCCTATAATGCTTGTTGTTTCATCAGCTGAGCCCGCCTGTAATATATTGCCGGCCAGATCTGAATATACCGGATCGTTAAACGAAAAAGGAATATTTCCATTCAGGGAAGGGAGATTCTTAAAGAAACTGTTCCCGGCAATGCCCAGACTGGCAGCTCCTGTAAGCTTCAGAAAATGCCTCCGATTATTTTTCATAATACCTGTATTAGAAAGAAGGTGAAAAGATAAATGTAACAAAATAATCAGGATGGTGCAAGATGGAGGATGCAAGATGCAGGGTGCAAGATAGTGAGTAGTGAGCGGTAAGTCGTGAGCAGGGTAATAAATATAAAAGAGGACATTAAGTATTAATATCCTCTTTTACAGAGAAATAAGTATGTCGATGATTTATCTTAAACCAAAACGGTAACTGAATTTGACAAGGAATACGTTATGGGGGATATTATTATCTCTGTTAAAAAGGTCGCCGATATTATCAAAATAATCCATCACCCCGGTATTATTTGAATAATTCCTTGTCTGGCTCCAGACTAAATAAACAGATGAGCCGGGATTATATTCCCATCTCAGGACAAGATTTGAAAGGAATTCCTGAATATTGAAATCTCTTTTCCCTGTTGAATAATCAACTGTACCGTCTGAATTTTCATCGAAATAGATATTACTCTCGTCAAAGCTCTTCTCGGCAGATGTATAGACATGGAATCTGTCTTTGTAGCTGTCAGCCATAGGCGCGGTAATATATTTATGGTCATAGTAACGTCCAGAAGCAACAAAAGGCTGGCCCCAGTACTGGAGAGTGAGGTCAGGACTGAGGTTAAAGTTTACTCTGAAAGATGCGCTGATCGTCTTTCTGTCGATACTGCCAAAAATATATCTATTATTACCATTGTAATTCCTATTGGTAACATATTGCAGATCAGTTCTGGAAGTGCTGTATGATGGACTGAATGTGAAGACCAGGTAATTTGTCGGTTTATAAGTAAAAGAGATCTCTGAGTAATTGCTTCTCTGGTATTTCTCAAATCCTCTCGATATATTTCCATAGATCTCAACATTGAATTTCTTCCTGTAATCGGTTTGAAACCCGGCGCGAAGACTTATGTTGCCGGGGATCTCCATCATAGGACCGCCACGGAGTAATCCCGTTGAAGGATGCGAAGTACTTATGTTGCCGCCTGTCCATGCACTCCAGTAGTTCTTGAAGCTCATATTTCCGTTCCACTCAAATCCTTTTCCTGTTATGTCACCTCCAAAGTTATTGACAACATATACATCTCCCCCGAAGTTGTAACTTCTGTAGATCCCTTTGGGGTCCCAGACATGATAGCCAGCCCAGATCACTGACAAAACTTCATCAGATTCCTGCATATAACCAAGATCATTTGCTTCGAATCCCGGGGTCTTCCAGATGCTGCATAACATAAGGTTAAAGTGTCCGTTCTGCTTCTGAAGCTGTATCCGGCCGGCATTTCCCATGAGAGAAGTACGTTCAGGATCAAATTCGGTATGATCATTATCAGGTCTCTGAAAGTATCTTGCCGATGATCTCTGAGTTTCGGCAATAGCTTCTTTTGTACCCGCGACCTGGCTGAATGCAAGGTTGATATTGAACATCCAGTTCTTTTTGTTAAAATACTGGGTAAAATCCAATCCGCCGGTATAGGCTGATTTATGCATAAAACTACCAAGGTTCTGGTCGAGATCCCTGTTCGTACTTGTGAACATACCGCCGAGGAGAGTATTCCCTTCTTTAAAATCTTTCTGCACCCTTCCGATCAGATAGCTGGTAAGAGGTTCCACAGTCTGGTATATCCTGCCGCCACCGGTATCTATTTCAGCTTTTTCTTCAGCAGTTATGGCTTCAATGAAGCCAAGTGATAATCCATTCTTTGTTTTGCCTGTAAGCTTGGCTGCCCCCAGGATTGTTGTAAAATTTGGTCTGTCGGCGTACCATCCATCCTCCAGATCCGCATGTCCATGCGGATTACGTCCTATTCTCCTGGAATAAAACAGGTTATCATTACCAGAATCTCCGTCGCCTAAACCAATATTAAAGCTTGTAATGTTCTTTCCTTCAATGAAGAAGGGTCTCTTCTCCGAGAAATATGTTTCATAAGCAGTCAGGTTAACAACTGAAGGGTCAGCTTCAACCTGTCCGAAATCGGGATTGATTGTAAGGTCCATAGTCATATTATTTGTTATCCCGATCTTGGCATCGATCCCTCCGTTCAGCTTGTATTTCCTTCCATCTTCCCGGAAAGGATTTCCGGCTTCTTTTTTAAAAGTTTCGGCCTGAGCAACACCGTAAGGGGTTACATCAAGGATCTTTCTCGGTTTTATTTCATCGAGACCATAAAGCTCGCCCATAAGATGAATGACTCCGGGTGCGTTCCGTGGGATAGCTTGCCAGAAAGCCTGCTCATTATGTCTGTAAAGGATCCTTGCGACATCAAATCCCCAGACGTCTCCTGAGTTCTTATCGAATCTAATCTGACTGAAGGGGATCTTCATCTCTGCAATCCATCCTTCTTCATTGATAGAAGTTTTTACCCACCAGTTAGGATCCCAGGAATTGTCTTCATCCGAACCGTCATTTGACATTAGCATATCATACTTTACACCAGACGAACTTACTCCGAAAACAAACCCTGTGCGAAGGTCGTGGAAACTGTCAATTATAACACCGGCAAGATCCCCGTCTGCCTGGTCCCTTCTTGTAAGCCTGTTCACAATGCTGTCAGGGCTTGTATCGAAGCATTTAATGCCAACATACAGATTATTATCATCAAAAAGTATTTTAAATTCAGTCCTTTGCTTCGAAGGCCTGCCATCATAAGGCCGGTTCTGAGTAAATTCGTTTTCCCATATACCTATATTCCAGAGTTCTTCATTCAGGATACCGTCAATATCAGGAGCGGTTTCGGTTCTGGTAGCCTTGTATTTTTTTCGTACAATATCCTCTTTTTCAGTTGTCTGTCCAAAAGTCAAAAAGGATCCAAAAGAAATGATTAAAATGAGATAAATGAGCTTTTTCATGGTTTTCTCGGTGGAATTAATCTGGTAAAAGGACGGATGAAGTTCCGGTTTGTTGCAGCTAAAATTTATTTATAATAATTCTAAATTAATTTTATTAATTATTAACATCAAAGCTTGGGACATTTTATTATCTTAACAGTCTCTTAAATTACAAGGTTATTTAGTATTATCTTAACAAAAAATCAATAAGCATGATAACACGCAGATCGTTCATTACAAAGAGCGCTGCTGCAGCAGCAGCGGCAGTTATAGCACCATCAGTTCTTGGCCGGGATAAGAAACCTGCCGCTTCACCGGCTCCGGAGACAGTGTTAAACGGGAAAAGGGTCCTGTATGTCTGGGGAGGATGGATGGGACATGATCCGGATAAATGCCGTGATCTTTTCGTTCCATGGCTCGAATCGGAAGGAGCAAAGGTAGTGGTCTCTGATACACTTGATGCATATATAAACAATGACCTGAAGAAGGATTTCGACCTTATAGTTCAATCTTGGACACAGGGCACAATAAACCGTAAACAGGAAGCTGCACTTCTGGCAGCGGTGAAAGAAGCAGGCATTGGTCTTGCAGGATGGCATGGAGGCACAGGTGATTCTTTCAGGAATAATGTTGAATATCAGTTCATGGTAGGAGGCCAGTGGGTGGCACATCCCGGAGGTGTAATAGATTATACAGTTAATATAGTTGATCAAAAAGATCCCGTTACGAAAGGGCTAAAGGATTTTGCAATGCATTCAGAACAATATTTTGTTCATGTTGATCCAAATGTGAAAGTACTTGCAACTACTACATTTACTGACAAGAATGCATCATGGATTGGAGGGAATATCATTCCTGTTGTCTGGAAGAAAGCATATGGAATAGGCAGGGTATTTTATTCATCCCTCGGACATGTTATTGCTGATTTCAGTGTTCCTGAGGTCCTGGAAATAACAAAAAGAGGCATACGCTGGGCCGCTATGAGCAAATTCGAACCAATGGAAGCCTGGCACCAGCCGGTTTACAAAGACCACGGTAAAAGAAAATTCTAACCTGGAAAGGGTTTTCTGATTAATCACATTGCGGAGATCTGCATTATTTGTGTGAATCTTAATTCCACATGAGCACTGCGGGTCTTCGCAATGTTTTATTTATACAGATTGATAAATTCGTATGAATTGCCGAGATGATCAAGAAACCTGATAAAATCGGAGAATGAGATTACAAGAGTTGCAGTATTAATATTCGGATGGAAAGCCAGCCTGTCAGATTCTTTCAGTTTTTCGTCAATGAAAAGATGAACATGCTTTTCACTATCGTTTATCAAACCAAAAGGAGAAACAGAACCAGGCGCCAGTCCTAAATATTTCATCAGTCTCTGATCGGAAGCAAAAGTAAGTTTACCCTGCCGCAGACGTTTTTCAAGATCGTGTATATCAAGAAGGCGATGATGTTCAAGGATCACAAGGTAATGACGATTCCCTTTATGATTCCTGAAGAAAATATTCTTGCATTTCCCGGAGTCTATATCTTTCCAGTAAGTCTCCGCATCATCGATAGTGGCAACCGGAGAATGCTCATGATATTCAAATTCAATTGAGAGACTTTTCAGCAGATCGTAAAGTTCTTTCTGACCTCTCATGATTCCTGGGGAGGCTTTGGAACAAAGTCAAATTTCATTTCTACGAGCATTGATATATCCTCACCTGCTTCCTTCATATCTGAATCCTCCTCATCGTAAAACCATTCAATTTTAACAGAGTACCCTGCAGAATCAAGCCTTTTCAGCTCAATGAGGATATCATAAAAGAACTTGGCCGATGATGAATTGAAATACGCAAGATCGATCTGAAATCTGAGGGGATTGTCCCTGTTATACATTTTATGCTTGGCAGCAAGGATCTCATCCACGAACTTTTTTATCCATTCAAGGACAGGGTAGTACAGTGAACGGACATCCTCAGGAGACGATACGCCCCGTATGTAGAATTGATTATTGTCCGGTGAAAAGCAGATCCCTGGAGTAGTTACTGTCGGATCAATAATTAATTTTTGCATTTGCCGGTGTTTTTACAAAGTTGCATTAATATTTTCTATATGCAAAAATTTTTTATTCTGATTCTGTGAATAATTCAGAGTCAGGATCTTCAGGATTGAATCCATAGTCCTCAGATAATTTCTCCATTTTTGATGCCTCAACTGCGAGTTTATCGCACAGTTCATTTTCAGGATGTCCGGCATGTCCTTTTATCCAGATTATTTTCACATTATGCTTACGATAGACATCAAGGAATCTTTTCCAGAGATCAGGATTTTTCTTTTTTTTGAAGGCTTTTGATTCCCAAAGCAGGAGCCATCCTTTTGAAACAGCATCTGCAACATACTTTGAATCGGTATAAATTGTCACGTTACTTCCGGGCTTCTTCAGGGCTTCAAGGCCTGCTATTACAGCAAGCAACTCCATCCGGTTATTGGTAGTCAATCTGAATCCTTCAGATTTCTCAAGCCTGTGCTTCCCTGATACCAGTACGGTACCATAACCGCCCGGCCCGGGATTACCTCTGGAAGCACCATCAGTGTAAATGATTATTTCACCTGGCATAGGGCAGACTGATTCCGGTATTTGTCAGGAATAGTTTTATTGCAATTGAAAGCAGGATAACTCCGAAAGTTTTTTTAAGTATCTGAAGACCTCCCTGTCCAAGGATCTTTTCAAAAACAGAGGTAAGCCTCAAGACCAGATATACAACCACCATATTGAGAATGAGAGCGATAAAGATATTGATAGTCTCGTATTCAGCCTTAAGTGACAGTATTGTTGTAATTGATCCGGCACCAGCTATCAGAGGAAAAGCAATCGGGAATATTGCGCCGTTGCCATGGGCATCCTGTTTGAAAAGCTCGATGCCAAGTATCATTTCCATAGCTATAAGAAAGATGATAAATGAACCGGCGATCGCAAAGGATGATACGTCAATCCCAAAAACACCGAGCAAAGGACTGCCAATGAATAAGAACGCAAGGAAAATAAGCAGGGAGACCAGGGTGACCTTTGAAGGATGCACCACCACTCCTTTTGATTTAATATCAATGATTATGGGAATAGACCCCGGTATATCAATTATGGCAAATAATACCATAAAAGCCCCAAGTATTTCCAGAAAGTCGATATGCATATTCAGGAATTTCCTGCAAAGATAAACATTACTCCCGTATTGTCATTTCATCAACAAGATGTCCGGCTCCCGAATAGATATCCATTATCCAGAGAACGTATCTTATATCAACGGCAATTGTTCTTTGGAGCAACGGCTCGTAAGCCACATCACCACTCATTGCTTCCCAGTTCCCGTCAAAAGCCAGACCAATAAGTTCGCCTTTGCTGTTCAGCACAGGACTGCCTGAGTTACCTCCTGTAATATCATTTGTTGTCAGGAAACAGACCGGCATATAACCTTTGGAAGAGGCGTATCGTCCGAACTGCTTTTTATTTGCCAGCTCGATGAACCTTTGCGGGAGGTCAAATTCATAATCACCAGGCTTATATTTAGCCAGGACACCATCGGTTGTCGTATAATATTTATATGTAACAGCATCACGCGGGTCATAATCCTGTATAGTGCCATAAGACATTCTCATTGTTGAATTTGCGTCGGGGTAGAATGTCTTACCGGGATCCATTTCCATGAGGGCTGCTATCCATAGCCTTCTGCCTTTTGTCAGATCTTCATCGAATCTGCTCACCTCTGTTGATACATAATCTATAACCTTGTTGAATGATTCGGCAACAAGGGCTACCGGATCATTCTCAAGAATCTTAGCCGAAGGTTTATTAAGGAATGCTGTCAGTTTTGATTCATTAGTGAATATCGATCTGTCAAACATATCATCAACAAACTTATCTATGTCACCTCCAAACTTCCTGTCGACAATTTTACTGAAAAAGTCAGGTTGAAATTTTTCAGGAACATCAGCCCTGTAAAGCCTGAGCATTGCTTTTGTTGATTTTCTGTCGGTAGCTGCGCTGTAGTTTTTGTATATCTCACCAAGATTTTCTTTAGTCCGTCTGACTGTTTCAGCAATATGCTGTTTATCACCCGATCTTAGCACAGAAAGTAACAAAGAACCATAGGGGTTGAATCCAAGTAATTCAAAACCCTGCATGCATTCACTGAGATATTGCTGAGCGTTCAGATAAGGAGCCCTGCCCTGTATTGAAGACCTGATGAGGTTAAGCGCTTCCCCATACCTTGCCTGCCTGTCAGGATCAGCTTTGATCCATGAACTGAAGCGGGTTTCAATAGATTCCTTCTTTTCCAGGACATTGTTTTTTTCAAGCTGCATATTCTGTCCTATTGAGTATTTCCAATAGTTGGACGAGTAAGAATAACTGGCAGCATACTGGATGTCTATTTTATGATCAGCCTTCATATCCGCCATCCATATCTCCTGTTTTATTCCTCTTATCTTTATCCGGTTCGGATTTGTAATTGCCAATAGTTCATTTACTTCATAAGATGTGTAATATCTCTGTGTCCTTCCGGGGTATCCGAAAACCATTGTGAAGTCTCCTTTGTTGAGGTCTTTGAGAGAAACAGGAAGCCAGTATTTTGGTTTAAGAGGGATATTGCCCGAAGAGTAGGATGCAGGTCTGCCATCAGGTCCGGAATAGACCCGGAAAACACTGAAGTCGCCGGTATGACGGGGCCATTCCCAGTTATCGGTATCATCTCCGAATTTGCCTATTGAAGAAGGGGGTGCACCAACTAGCCTCACATCGGTATATCTTTCATAAACAAGAAGATAATAATAATTCCCACCGAAAAAGGAAGTGACAGATGTCCTGTAATTGTTTCCGTTTGAAGCCTGTTTTTCAATTGTTCTTCTTGCGTCGTTTATTGCCGATGATCTTTCAGACTCACTCATTCCCGGTTTCACATTTTCCATGACCTTTGAAGTGACATCTTCTATTTTCAAAAGGAAGTTTGCATACATACCGCTACATGGGAGCTCGTGTTCTTTAGTCATTGCCCAGAACCCATCGGTGAGATAGTCGTGATCAACAGTACTATGTGACTGGATAGCATCGTATCCGCAATGATGGTTGGTAAGCATCAATCCCTGGGATGATACTATTTCTCCCGTGCATCCGGGTATTGAAACGATTGCATCCTTGATGCTTGCTTTATTGAGGCTGTAAATATCTTCCGCTGACAGTCTCAATCCCATTTCTGTCATCTGCCCGATGTTAAGCTTCTCGATAAGGGGAAGAATCCACATTCCTTCATCAGCCCTGGCAGTGAAGCTGAAGACAGACATAAGAAGTATTACGGCAGCAAATATTTTTTTCATTCAGAATATTTTAAGTAATTAATAACCGGGCTGCAAATATAGTTTTTTTGGATGTAATAAACTGTGCTAAAAATCGTTCTTAATGTTTTTTAACCTCAAAGCTGAAGTGTCAACTGAGTATCTGTCAGTGTAAAAGATCTCCGGTGATAGGGTGATATCCCATATTTTAGAATTGCCTGCCTGTGATATAGTGTTGCATAGCCTTTATTCTCATTCCATCCGTATTGGGGATATTCGTTATGCAGATTTATCATGAATTCATCACGAAAGACTTTTGCCAGGACTGAAGCAGCAGCTATCGAAAAGAACAGACTGTCACCTTTCACTATTGTCTTATGTTTCAGGTCTTTATATGGGAAAAAGGTGTTCCCGTCAATAAGAAGGAACTGAGGTTTTTTCTTCAACCCTTCAATAGCCATATGCATCGCCTTGATCGATGCCCTCAGTATATTTAATTCATCAATCTCAATATTGCCGACGAACGCCACATTCCATGCAATTGCACTTTCAATGATCTCATCCTTAAGGATATCTCTCTGTTTTGGAGTCAGTTTTTTTGAATCATTCAGAACATCATGCCTGAACCTTTTCGGAAGTATTACAGCTGCTGCAGTAACTGGTCCGGCAAGGCATCCCCTCCCGGCTTCGTCGCAGCCGGCCTCAATGAGATTATGGAACATGTATGGTTTTAACATTTCAGTAATGATAACTGATATTTTAAAGATAAATAATTGAGTAAATTTGCCAAAATTTCATTTATGATAACTGTTGAACAGATAAAAGAACTTGCCGGGCGCCGGGATGCGTTAAGGAGGTATCTTTGACATCGAAGGCAAATTAAACCTCATTAAAGAAAAGGAACTGGAATCCCAGAAGCCTGATTTCTGGAATGATCCCAAAACTGCAGAAGACCTTCTTAAAAGCATTTCATTACTAAAGATCTGGACAAACGGATTCGACAAAGTAAATACAGCCACTGACGATCTTCTTGTTATAAACGATTTCTACCGGGAAGGGGAAGCTACAGAAGAGGAGCTTCAAAACCAATATAATACTTGTCTGTCTCTGATCGAGGATCTCGAGGTTCGCAATATGCTGAGAAAAGAAGAGGACCAGCTGGGGGCTATTCTGAAAATCAATTCGGGAGCAGGAGGGACCGAGAGCAATGATTGGGCAGCAATGCTTATGAGAATGTATCTCCGATGGGCAGAAAGGAACAATTACAAGACCCGGGAGCTTGATTTTCAGCCGGGTGATGAAGTAGGTGTCAAATCAGTGACAATAGAGGTTGACGGCGAACAGGCATATGGCTATCTGAAGAGCGAGAACGGTGTACACAGACTTGTAAGGATATCACCCTTTAACGCCCAGGGAAAACGCCAGACGACATTTGCCTCAGTATTTGTATCTCCACTTGTCGACAATAATATTGAGATCCAGGTCAATCCTGCCGATATTACCTGGGAAACATACAGATCGAGCGGGGCAGGAGGTCAGAATGTAAATAAGGTCGAGACTGCAGTACGGTTAAGACATCATCCTTCAGGAATAGTGATCGAAAATCAGGAAACAAGATCGCAGCTAAATAATAAGGAGAACGCTATGAGGATCCTTAAATCCCAGCTTTATGAGATTGAGCTCAGAAAAAGGATGGAGGAACAGGCGAAGATCGAAGGTGAGAAAAAGAAAATTGAGTGGGGATCACAGATAAGATCATATACAATTCATCCTTACAAACTTGTTAAGGACCTGCGAACCGGTTATGAGCGCGGAAATGTACAGGCGGTACTTGACGGTGACCTGAATGATTTCATAAAAGCCTACCTTATGGAATTCGCCGGGAAGTAAGTTTTTTTTGCTTTGAACGTACACCAGGAACCGGATTCCGTCAATCAAAATATTAGTATCTTGTAACTGAATTCATTTACCTTATGGCCGCAAAAGAAAAACTTTTTGACCAGTTTCCTCCGGTATCTTCAGAAGAATGGATGAAAAAGATCATAGCCGATCTGAAAGGTGCCGACTTTGCGGAAAAATTAATATGGCGGACAAACGAGGGACTCGATATTATGCCCTTTTACAGGAAGGAAGATCTGAAGGATCTGAAATACCTCGATTCAGCGCACGGAGAATTTCCATTTCTGAGAGGTAAAAAGCCTGATAATAAATGGCATATAAGGCAGGATCTAAAAGTCACTGATTATAAAGAAGCAAACAAAAAAGCAATTGATCTCCTTCAGAAGGGAATCGATTCCCTGGGATTCATTATCGATCCTGAATCGGTCACCGGAAAAAACATAGATCATCTTTTAAAGGGCATAAACCTTGAAGCGACAGAGATAAATTTCTTTCCCGGCGGCAAAGCAAAAGAAATAGTAGAATATTTTACCGATCATATAAAAAGAAAGGGCGCTGATGCCGGGAAGATCCATGGGGCAATTGAGACAGATCCCCTGGGAAGGCTGATGGTAAATGGCACTTTATGCATACCTGTAAGTCAGGGTCTTGATTATCTGGCCGCAGTAGCAGGATTAACAGCACCATTCCCCCGGTTCAGGGCTATTCATATAAACGCTTCAGTTTTCCGGAACGCCGGTTCAGGTATTGTTACAGAACTGGCATTTGCTGTCTCAATGGGAATGGAATATATTGTCCGCCTGGTCGGGAGGAATGTCAGTCCCGAGACAGCTGCATCAAAAATTCGTTTCTCGATGGGTATCGGATCAGACTATTTTCCTGAAATAGCAAAACTGAGAGCGGCCCGTTTATTATGGTCGGCAGTGTTAAGAGGTTTCATGCCGGGATCAACGGATGTTCCGGCTATGGAAATACATTGTGTGACGGGCCGGTGGAACAAGCGGATTGATAATCCGAACCAGAACATAATAAGGACTCAGACAGAGGCGATGGCAGCCATCCTGGGAGGCACTGATTCACTTACGGTTGAACCTTTCGACATTGTTGTAAGAGAACCTGATATTTTCTCGGAACGGATAGCCCGTAACCAGCAGCTCATTCTGAAGGAGGAAGCATTATTCGGAGCAGTTGCTGATCCTTCTGCAGGTTCATATTATGTAGAGAAACTCACACAGCTCATTGCTGAAAAAAGCTGGGAATTATTCCTTGAAATTGAGGCAAAAGGGGGTTATCTCAAGGCTCTGAAAGAAGGATTGATACAGGATAAAATAACTGAATCTGCTCTGAAACAGGAAAATAGCCTGAAGAAACCAGTCTCTTTTCCGAGGATCAGTCAGACTGATATAAACAATGACAGAGGATGGCAGGAACCAGTGTGGCGTCCGGAATTTAAACCTGATAACCTCAAAATTCCGGCATATCCGAAGAACCATACCAGCTTAAGCAAGGAAATAAAAAACATTGAGAAGGCATATCTGTCTAATGAAGGGATCCCTGTTAAAAAGGTCTATTTTAAGGATGACCTGAAGGATTGTGAGCATCTTGATTATGCTGCCGGGATACCTCCTTTTTTACGCGGCCCTTATTCAGGTATGTATGTGTTACAGCCGTGGACCATTCGTCAGTATGCAGGTTTTTCAACAGCTGAGGATTCCAATGCCTTTTACCGACGTAACCTTGCCGCCGGGCAGAAAGGCCTTTCGGTTGCCTTTGACCTGCCAACACACAGGGGATATGACTCTGATCATGAGAGGGTCAAAGGCGATGTCGGAAAGGCTGGTGTAGCGGTTGATTCAGTTCTTGATATGAAGATACTCTTCGATCAGATCCCCCTGGATAAGATATCAGTGTCAATGACAATGAACGGGGCCGTGTTACCGGTCATGGCATTCTATATTGTTACTGCGCTGGAGCAGGGAGCAAAGCCTGAAAATCTTTCAGGGACCATCCAGAATGATATCCTCAAAGAGTTTATGGTCAGGAATACATATATTTATCCGCCTGAATTCTCGATGAGGATAACTGCTGATATAATGGTTTATACATCAACAAGAATGCCTAAATTCAATCCCATAAGTGTATCGGGATATCATATGCAGGAGGCCGGTGCATCATGCGACCTTGAGCTTGCATATACTCTTGCCGACGGACTTGAGTATCTCAGGGCAGGCTTGAAAGCGGGATTGGATATTGATCTTTTTGCTCCGAGAATTTCGTTTTTCTTCGCCACCGGCATGAACCATTTCATGGAGATCGCAAAGCTGAGGGCAGGACGTTTATTATGGGCTAAAATAGTAAAAGGGTTCAACCCTGAGAACCCGAAGTCAATGGCATTGAGGACTCATTGCCAGACATCGGGCTGGAGCCTTACGGAGCAGGATCCTTTTAATAATATAGGGAGGACCTGCATTGAAGCTATGGCATCTGTCATGGGCCACACTCAGAGCCTTCACACAAATGCACTCGATGAAGCAATTGCCCTACCCACAGATTTTTCTGCTGCCCTGGCAAGGGATACACAGATTTATATCCAGAAAGAGACAAATGTTTGCAAGGCAATAGATCCTTGGGCCGGTTCATACTATGTTGAATCACTTACCCACGAGCTTGCTCACAAAGCCTGGGGGCATATAGTTGAAATAGAGAGACTTGGAGGGATGGCGAGAGCCATTGAATCCGGTCTTCCGAAGATGAGGATCGAGGAAGCTGCCGCAAAAACCCAGGCAAAGATCGATTCAGGTCAGCAGGTTATTGTAGGAACAAACAGGTACAGGCTTGAAAAAGAGGATCCCGTTGATTTCCTGGAAGTGGATAATACAATTGTGAGGGATTCACAGATCAAAAGGCTTAAAAAACTACGGTCTGAAAGAAACGAAAATGAGTGCCGTGCTGCTTTGGACGCTATCTCAGAATGTGCAGGAACCGGGAAGGGTAATCTTCTTGAGCTTGCTGTTCATGCTGCTTCCAAAGGAGCAAGTCTTGGTGAAATTTCTTATGCATGTGAAAAAATAGTCGGGAGGTATAAATCAGTGGTACGAACTACATCAGGCGTTTATTCCGCAGAATACGGATCCGACAAGGATCTGGAAAAGGCCAGGGGACTGGTAACAAAGTTTGCCGGCAGAGAGGGCCGGCAACCCAGGATAATGATAGCAAAGATCGGCCAGGACGGCCATGACAGAGGTGCCAAGGTTGTGTCAACCGGGTATGCCGATATCGGATTTGATGTCGATATAGGACCTCTTTTTCAAACTCCGGAGGAAGCAGCAAAACAAGCTATTGAGAATGATGTCCATGTACTTGGGATATCAAGCCTTGCAGCTGCCCATAAAATCCTTATACCGGAAGTGATCAGGGAGCTTAAGCACCTCGGGAGAGAAGACATACTCGTGATCGCCGGAGGTGTAATACCACACAGAGACTACAAATTCCTGTATGATGAAGGAGTTGCTGCAATCTTCGGGCCAGGAACATCAGTCTCTAAAGCTGCAATACAGATCATGGAAATATTACTTCATGATCCTGGTTTACATTCAGATCATTATAAGAAGAAATGATAATTTACATATTGCCTTGAGATGAATAAGTTAACCCTTATACTGGTAATTACCTTCCTCGCACTGGCTTGCAGGACAAAGCAGCCTCTTATTCATTCCAGTACATCAGGAACTGTTATTGAAGACCATGCTTCACCGACAAATTTCTCTGATCAGATGACATGGGTACTGGGATATTTCACCCCTGAAAGGATCAAAAGAGCACCTCACAGCGAGTGGTATTTTAAAGGATATGACACATATACGCCTGATCAGGTTACTGTTAATAAATTAACAGATATCGGTACCGAGAATATTACAATAAAAATCGTGTTGGGAACCTGGTGCCCTGACAGCAGAAGGGAAGTACCCCGCTTTATTAAAATAATCGATATGTGGAAGTTCCCTCCGGACCGGGTTACATATATTGGTGTCGATGATTCAAAACTCTCACCGGTTGCAGAATACCCTGGTCTGGATATTCAAAGGGTGCCTACATTTATTATATATAAAAATAATGTTGAAGCCGGACGCATCATTGAAAATCCGCTAACGTCTTTAGAACAGGATATTCTAAATATCCTTACAAAGGAATGAATAACAATATAATATTACAATTATGGAAGAGGAAAAGAAAAATTCGGGACAAACACTGGGGATAGCTGCTCTGATCACTGCAATAATCACATTCGTTATTGCTGTTATTCCCTGTGTTGGATTAATTGCAATTATCCCCGGTATCATTGCTATCGTTCTGGCTTCTGTGGGATTATCCCAGGCTTCCAGATCTGATTCTCCCCGGGGAGTACTTATTGCCGGCCTGGTAATAGGTATAGTGGCATCGGTTATTTCGCTGTCACAGTATCTCATCGCCGGTAAAATTGCCGATAAATGGCCCAGGAATATTGAGAAGCTGGTTGAAGAAGTTCAGGGTAACGTAGTCAAAGAACTGGAAGATGCCAGTGTTTCAATCAAGGTCCAAAACGGCGATGATAAGGTTGAAATAAATGTTGACAAGGGCAAGAAGGATAAAGAACAGACCCTTGAGGAACTTGAACAAGGAACAACATTACCTGATGATACGGTTACAGGAACAAAGTGACAGAAGTGCCGGGATGCTGATCAGGATAAAAAATGATCCCTACCTGACAGTCAATATTGTTCTCGCAGGGATTGTATTAATAATTCTCGTGTATTTTCTTGTGTTCTCCCCTGACAGAAATAATTATCCGGTTGTATGTATACATGAGAAGATCACGGGAAAACCCTGTCCTTCATGCGGTCTTTCCCACAGCCTGTCGCTTATCATGAGAGGCAGGATTGATGAAGCCAATAAATGGAACGAGAACGGACTGGCAGTTTTTATCTTCTTTATATCACAGCTTTTCCTTCGTGTCTTTTTCTCACGTTATTATTTTAATTATCCTGACCTGCGTAAACAGTTGGTAATTACCGATATTATTGGTTCTTCACTGATATTCCTGCTAACATTCATGCCTTTTATTATCAATACCTTCAGGTGGCTTTGAATTAAAAAAGTTATTCCATATCATTAAGAATATCATAAAGCAAACTGCTTTCAAACCCTTTTGACAAACCGTATCTCAGGAGTTTTCCCCTGAGGTCGAACTGGTTTTTTGCTTTAATTGATTTCCGGTGCTGAAGCACTGTGTCTTTTACCCGTTTCCTGTATTGTTCTTCATCGACTGATTCCAATGCCTCACGGATAAGTTCATCGGGGATTGATTTTGCCCGCAGATGGGATGCAATTTTTACTTTCCCCCATTTATTGTGATTGAATTTATCTTTCACAAAAGCTTCTGAGTAACGGCGCTCGTTGATGAAATTCTCACGGATAAGAACCCTGATTATCTTCTCCGTTTCTTTCTCTGAAAGACTCCATGATCTCAACTTATTACTGATCTCAGAAACGCAGTATTCCCTCTTTGAGCACAAATCCATTGCCTTTTTTGCGGCAATTGTGGTCAGGTTATTTTCAGTCATGTCGGATCCCTTTTATAATTCGGTCTTTACCATTGATATCTCTAATAATTTCAGTTCTTACATACCCGTTTGAATCCAGGAGTTTGAGGATGAGTGATCCCATTGTCTCATTTATTTCGAAATATATTCTTCCTCCCGGAACAAGGATCAGCTCAGACAGGTTTATCAGGGCCCTGTAAAAAACAAGAGGATCGTTATCAGGTACGAACAAGGCAGTATGAGGTTCAAAATCAAGTACGTTCCCGTTCATCAGCCTCTTTTCGGATTCAGTAACATATGGCGGATTGCTGACGAGGATGTCTGCCTTACTGAACAGATTGAGATCAGGATTCAGGATATCGGCTTTAAAAAAACTGACGGCAGCATTATTAATCCGGGCATTCTCTTTTGCTGTTGTTATAGCTTCTTCTGATATATCAAAACCGGATACCAGGACTCCCGGAAGGTTCACTGCAAGAGAAATTGCTATACATCCTGTTCCGGTGCCGGCATCGACAATTGTCCCTCTGAATCCTTTGTTCTCCTTAATGATATGATCTACAAGCTCTTCAGTTTCAGGGCGGGGGATTAGGGTATGACTGTTTACCTTAATTGTCAGATTATAAAAATTCGTCTCTCCCAGTATATATTGTATTGGTTTCCCTGTTCTGAGTTGCCTGCAGATACTTATAATTTCATGGGATTGCCTTGTTGTGAGCCTGGTTTCAGGGAACGCAAGAGTATCTAATTTTGATGATCCCAGGACACTTTTAAGTATGATGTTAATGAAAGCATTTATTTCAGTTTCCGGATATAGGTCCTTAAGTTCCCCGGTAAACCAGTCCTTAATATCTCTTATTGTTTGTATCTTGAAGCCCATAAATCAAAATTAACACTTTCGTCAGAATGGGGGCAGACGAAGACCTTAAATTTATGAAACGGTGCCTGGAGCTTGCAGATAAGGCTCTGGGATTTACTTTTCCCAATCCTGTGGTTGGATGCGTCATTGTCTATAACGGAGCTATTATCGGGGAAGGGTATCACCTCAAGGCCGGAGGGCCGCATGCAGAAGTCATTGCAATAGGTTCGGTAGCCAGCAGAGAGTTGTTAAAAAGCTCAGTCCTGTACGTTAACCTTGAACCCTGTTCACATTTTGGAAAAACCCCTCCCTGTGCTGATCTTGTTATCAATTCCGGAATAAGGAAAGTAGTTATTGGCACAAAAGATACAAGCGGAAACGTAGGAGGGAATGGGATCCTTAAGCTTAAAAAAGCCGGATGTGACGTAATTACGGGTATACTCGAAGATGAGTGCCGCTGGATAAACAGGCGTTTTTTTACCTTTCATGAAAAAAAGAGGCCTTATATAATTCTTAAATGGGCACAGAGCGCAGACGGATTTATAGATTTCATAAGAGACGATAGAAATATTCAGAAACCGGCATGGATTACAGGTGAGGCTGAAAGGGTACTTGTACATAAATGGAGATGTGACGAACAGGTGATCCTGGCAGGTGCGAGAACAATTAAGATGGATAATCCAAGGCTTAATGTAAGGGAATGGACAGGTGATGACCCGGTAAGGGCAATACTGTCTGGTTCGGGTAAGATAGGTCCGAATTATTCAGTATTCAAAATTCCCGGAACTACCCTGGTTTTCACTTATGATGAAGCACTTAAGATCAATGGTGCAACTACTATAGCCCTTGATAAAAAACAGATATCATCGAAGCAGATTGCTGATTATTTTTTCAAAGAAGGCATCCAGTCAATACTTATCGAGGGAGGTTACAAGGTCCTGGAACATTTTATATCTACAGGATTCTGGGATGAAGCCAGGATCTTTTACGGCAGGGATATTTATGAAAACGGTGTGCAGGCTCCCGAAATAGCAGGGAAGATCATTTCAAATGAAGTGTTCAGCAAAAGTACTCTTAAAGTGATTGTAAATGAACCCGGTTAACCTTTTCCCTACTTGATAATTCCAATAAATATTCTAATTTTGATATAAGAAAATCTTATATCATATTATAAGTCATGAATAATAGAATTATTCTTATTACAATACTGCTGATTGTTTCAGAAGTTTGCTCATTCGGTCAGACTGGTAAAAGATTTTATAAGGCGGGGCAGGAATTTCACGACAAGATGAGATTTGAAGATGCAGTTGCCCAGTTCTCGGATGCGATATCTGCCGAACCATCAAATCCTGATTATTATTGTGCCAGGGGGAGATCATATATATCGCTGGAGAAATACGAAGAGGCAAAGGCTGATTTTGAAAAGGCACTGGTTTTTGCTCCCAGGAATACCGGGGCATTGATTGATCTTGGGGCAACGTGCAATAGGCTCGGCAAGTTCCCTGAAGCCTTGTCTCACCTGAACAGAGCTTCTGCTATTGATAAAAGGAACAGTGCCATATATCCGGAAAAAGTTATCACTCTTATCGGTCTTGAAAAATATGATCAGGCTCTGAGAGCTTCTGATACTGCAATACTTACCAGGGACACCCCTATGAATTATTATTATCGCGGGATAATTTATACAAAGCTTAACAATGACGTATTTGCAAAAAAAGAGTTCGAGAAAGCTATATCGAAGAACAAGAAACTTGCAGAACCAAGACTTGCCCTGGCTGAACTGCTGCTCAGGAACAATAATACGGAAGAGGCACTGAAACAATGCAATGAAATAATTAAAAATGATGAAAGGAATACTTCAGGATATCTGATGAGAAGCAAAGTTTACAGGAAGAACTTTGATCATGTCAGCGCTATTAATGATATCTCAAGAAGCATTCTTATTGACCCGGGTAATGCCGATTTTTATCTCTTCAGGGGGAATTGTTATCAGGAGTTCAACCAGCCCACAAATGCGATAAATGATTATTCAAAATATATTTCAATGAATCCTGATAATCCTGATGCCTATTTTGCCAGGGCTAAATCATTTGAAGATATTATGAATTTTGACAAGGCGATGGATGATTACAGGAAGATCACCGAGCTTTCTGAATTCAACCAGCAGGCGCGTAAACTGCTTAAGGAATCACAAAACAGGCTATATGAGCTGAACAGGGAAAACGTTCCGCCAGAGATCATCGTCGTCAATCCTGCTCCCCTGAACGGTGAGATAGAACTCAGGGGAGACAATAATACAATGCTTATCACCGGAAAAATAAGGGATAAAAGCAAGATAAAATCCTTATCAATCAATAATGATCCCATTACATTAATAGAGAAAAACGGAGAATATGAATTCTTCTCAAATATAAATGTCACCGGGATCGATTCAGTAAAACTAATAGCATATGATGATTATGATAATCCCCGTAAGATTGCATACAGGATTTTCCGTACTGAAACCAATGCACCGCAGATCAGCATAATGGCTCCCTATGCTTCGGATGACCGCAGGATCTACCTTGATAATAACTCTCCTTCACTGTTCATCCAGGGCAGGATAACTGATGAGAGCAAAATAAAATCAATATTCATAGAAGGAGTTACCGCCAGTTATCCCCTGAACGAACTGAATCCGGTTTTCACTGCCACCGTTGATATACTGAATAAGAATAAAATTATCGTTGAAGTTGAGGATATTTACGGTAACAAACAGTCAAATGAATTCGATCTTAACAGGGAAGGCGCAAATCTTGCCCAGACCAACCCAATGGGTAAAACATGGGTGATTTTTATCGAAAATTCAAAGTATTCAACATTTGCCAGTCTCGACGGGCCGCTGAAGGACTATAATTTAATGATGCAGGCATTCTCCGGCTATCAGATCCATAATTACATACGTAAGCAAAACATGACAAAGGCCGAAATGGAGAGATTCTTCTCTATTGAGCTGAGGGATCTTATAAGAACAAACCAGGTTAAATCTCTTCTCATCTGGTATGCCGGTCATGGGAAATTCATCAATGATGTCGGTTACTGGATCCCTGTAGATGCAAAAAGGGATGATGAGTTCACTTATTTTAACCTCAATACATTAAGGGCATCAATGGAGCCATATCTTGTTTATCTTACACATACTCTGGTTGTGACTGATGCATGCGAGTCCGGTCCGAGTTTCTACCAGGCAATGAGATCCGACCTGAAAAAGAGAAGCTGCGACGACTGGCAGGCCACTCAGTTCAAATCGTCACAGGTATTTTCATCAGCAGGGTATGAGCTTGCAGTTGACGATTCGCAATTTACAAGGACCTTTGCTTCAGCACTTACAAATAATCCAAATGCTTGTATCCCCATTGAAGAAATAGTTATGAAAGTGGCAACAGCTGTCGGTAGTAATAATCAGCAAAAACCAAAATTCGGTAAGATAACCGGACTGAAAGATGAAGATGGTACATTCTTCTTTATAGCAAAATAAAAATAATGAATCTGACATATCTGTTCTGCTCCAAAAAGGCCATCAGTGTAACCTGTCTGCTGACCTTCCTGATACTGTTTTCAGGGAAAATCATTCAGGCGCAAACCTGTTTTTTTGAGAGATATGGTGTTGAACAGGGACTTGGATCATCGAAAGTATATACTGTGATCCAGGACAGGAACGACTGGATCTGGCTCGGAACGGAAAGCGGAGTCTCCAGATTCGACGGATCAGGATTTGAAAATTTCACTTCAGCACAGAATATGGCCGGGGGAGGTGTTTTCTGCATGACAGAAGACACCCTGGGAAGAATATGGTTCGGACACCTCAACGGAGGACTCTCTTTATATGACAGGGGGACCTTCTTCAAGCTCAAGTTTGATTCGATATCACTTGATGGTGATATTACAGGTATCAGGCAGCTTAACGGAAAGATCTGGATCACCACAATGAATAACGGCGCCATTCTGACCTCTTTCCCCCGAAGAGGTGATACAGTTCTGTCAGGAACCCAGTATCTGGGTAAAGATGGCCTGAGTGACCAGATATCAGGAGTTTGCATAGATAATGCAAATAATTTTTATTGTATCACACCTTATGCAGGCATAAAAAAATTCAACCCTTCCCGGAATAATTTCGAAACCTTCAGTCCCCCGGGTCTGACAAAATTCTTTAATGTCATAGTTATGTTCCAGGACAGCAAAGGCAATTACTGGTACGGAACCCATAACGGCGGCTTGTACAAATATGATGTCGATTCAGGTAAAATGAGGGTTTTCGATGTGAGGGACGGATTATCCAGGAATATGATCTCTTACATTACCGAAGACTATAGGGGAAATATCTGGGCAGGGACCTTTGGAGGCGGTATAACTGTATTTGAGGGAGAAAAGATAAAGGTTTATGACCAGTCAAATGGACTGGAAGCAACTTCAATCCATTGTATTATCGAGGATAAGGAGCAAAATATGATAATTGCCGATCACTATAACGGGATCAGCATTTATAAGGGAGATCATTTTCTGACATGGAGTGATGAAAAATTTCTGCCGGACAAAAGTGTTTTTGCTGTTGAACAGGATGAACTGGGAAGATACTGGATTGGTACTAACAAAGGGATATCAGTATACACACCCATTGCCCTGGGCAGAAATAACGTTCAGTTTTTCAGCTCAGCCGGGGCAAAAATAAGATTTATTGAATCCGACAGGGCAGGAACAATCTGGATCGGTACCGACGGATCAGGATTGTCAAGGTATGATATGAACACAAAGCGGTTTACTTATGATACCAGGATCAACAGTTATCTGCATATCAATGCCATAATAACTGCACTCGTTCTTGATAAAAGCAACAGGCTGTGGATCGGGAATATGGACAGGCTTGTAATGTTTGACAGGAATAAAGACGAAATATCTTATTTTTCACAGGAGAACGGGCTGGCCGGTACATCGATCACTGCACTTTTCTGCGACAGGGACAATAATATATGGATAGGATCAGAAAATAAGTCAGGTCTTACGAAATACGATTCCCAGAAAAAGGAATTCAGGAAGATCAATATCGGAGAAGAATATATTCCAAAGGCCATTACCCAGACTGCAGACGGAAATATCTGGATCGGAACGCCCAGCGGCCTTTTGTCACTTAGTAACGATACTATTGTGTTGAACCTCACTGAAGAGACAGGACTTCTTTCAAACAATGTCAAACTGCTGCAGCCTGAAGGGAAGGACTATCTTTACATTGGAACAAATAAGGGGCTGAACAGGTACAATCTCAGGGACAGCACTATTGCTTCTTTCACAAGGAGAAATGGTTTTTCCGGTATAGAGACGAATCTTAATGCTTCGCTGTCTGATAATAGTGGTAATCTGTGTTTCGGTACCGCCAATGGCATTACAATGCTGAACCCCGGATTGATGCCTCCGGTGAGCAAAGAACCGGTCGTGCACATAAGCAGGATGGAAGTGAATTATAGTCCAAGAACAATGGAAAATGGACTGAGACTGAATTATAAGGAAAATTCGATTGTATTTAAATACTACTGTGTAAGTCTCATGGAGCCGGATGCTGTCAAATTCAAAGTGATGCTCAGGGGCTTCGATCCGGGATGGAAACATGCCAGCAGTGAGACAATGCAGGATTATTCCCTGCCTCCGGGTCATTATACTTTCATGGTAATGGCTTCCAACGGTTATGGTTACTGGAATGAAAAACCTGTTGAGTATTCATTTGTCATTAAACCTCCTTTCTATAAGAGCCCCTGGTTCATTCTGAGTGCAATCATACTGGCAGCCGCAGGGATCATCATTTATATAAAAATACGCGAGAAAAACCTGATAAGGGAAAAGAAGATCCTGGAAGCTAAAGTCGCGGAGCGGACAGCGGAAGTAGTTCAGAAGAGCAAAGAAATTGAGGAAAAAAACAGGGACATTACAGCAAGTATAAGGTATGCAGAGAGGATACAGAGAGCGATGCTTCCGATGGAGAACACCTTCCCGGATACTTTCGTATTCTATCTGCCAAAGGATATTGTAAGCGGTGATTTTTACTGGATGTACTCCACGGGTGATCTTCAGTTCATAGCGGCCTGCGACTGTACAGGGCATGGTGTTCCCGGTGCATTTATGTCGATAATCGGCCATAATTCCCTCGACAAAGTAGTGAAAGAGTATGGGATCATACATCCCGGAGAGATACTTGATAAGCTGAATGAAGAAGTTGTCAAAGCCCTTAAACAGCGGAATGAGGAAACGATTAACGACGGTATGGATCTTGCCCTGGCAGTTTTTGACCGAAGGAGATATTTACTGGAATTTGCCGGAGCTTTCAATCCCCTTTATATTGTAAGTGATGGTCAGCTTTCTGTTTATAAAGGTGACAGGTTCCCGATCGGAATGTCGACACAGCAGGAAGAGAAAACGTTCATTAACCAGTTAATTGATGTCAAGCCGGGTGATATGATTTACATGTGCTCTGACGGGTATGCTGATCAGTTCGGGTCGAATGAAGTAAAGAAATTCAAATCAGGGAACATTAAAAAAATGTTACTCGCGATACATCATCTACCGGTCGGGGAACAACACGAAATAATAAGCAGAACTATCCTGGAATGGAAAGGCGATCTGCCACAGGTAGATGACATGCTGTTCCTTGGAATGAGGATACCGGCACGTTAGATTTTGGCAATTTTACGCCAGTCTTCGTCATTTTTTCTTTTCCCGAGAGCATTTATTGCCTCTTCCGGCGTATTGACGATCTCCCATATGCCTTTATGTTCAAGCCTCATAAAGTTGCTTTCGACCATGTGTTCTATAAACTGAAAGAACCGGTCATAAAAGCCAAGGGTATTCAGTACAATTATCGGTCCGCGAAAAAGGCTCAGCTGTTTCAATGTAATGGCCTCAGTCAGTTCTTCAAGGGTCCCGATACCTCCGGGCAGGGCAACAATTGCATCGGACATCTCAAACATCCTCTTTTTTCTTTCGCCCATGTCATTTGTAATGATCATTTCATCCAACCCGTGATGACCCCATCCTTCCTCTTTCATGAATGAAGGAAGCACTCCGGTAATATTTCCCCCTTCAGAAATAATGGCGTCGGCGATCTTTCCCATCAGTCCGATACCTCCTCCTCCAAAAACAACGTCTATTCCCGAACGTGCAAATAAGGAACCAAGCTCTGAGGCTGCTTCTGCATATTTGCTATCTATCCTGCTGCTGGATGCAGCAAAAATACAAACCGTCATTTTCCCGGGTGGGTTGGAATTATCAGATTGATGTCTTAAAGAAGGCTTTTCAGTTTATTTACAAGGACATTTTTAGGAACAGCTCCTACCTGTTTATCGGCAATCTTACCGTCCTTAAAGAAAAGTATTGTCGGGATATTCCTGATACTGTATTTAATAGCTACCTGAGGGCTGTTATCGACATCGCATTTAGCCACCACTGCTTTGCCTGAAAATTCGCCTGACATCTCTTCGATGGATGGTGCGATCATTCTGCACGGGCCACACCACTCTGCCCAGAAATCAACAATTGCAGGTATGTCTGATTTTATCACGACGTCTTCAAAATTGGTATCATTAACCTCTATTGCCATAAAAAAAAGTATTAAAAATATCAGTAAAAATGCCGGGCGTAAAGATAGCTAATTAACTTTATATTCAATACCCGGGTGATCATCGAGGTAAGAAATAAACTCATTGTTCAGCCTTACTCTCATGGTTCTCGAAAACATTGGTAATGAGATCTTGTCCTCATTATCTATAAACATGAATTTAAGCTCTGTTTCACCTTTATTTTGGCGTATCAGCTCTCTCAAATCATTTATAAGTTCAGGGCTTATTATTTCAGCATTAATTTTAAGAGTCACGCTTTTGATCAGTTCATCTTTTACGCTTGATAACAGATTGATCTTTTTGATGCTGAATTCCAGTTCATCTTCTCTGAATTTTCTTTTCTGGACTCTTCCTTTAACAAGGAGATAATATCCTGTTATAAAGAATTTACTATTATCAATATAGTCTTTGTCAAACATTATGAATCTGAAGGAATCGGTATAGTCCTGCAGTGTAAATGAGCCATATGGTTTTCCGTTCTTGCCTATGCCGTTTTTTGTTTCCGAGACCATACCTGCCACAACTACCTCCCTGTCGAGATATTCCCTCATATTCTGAAGATCGGCGAGAGTAGCCGTAGTGAAAGTATCGAGCTCAAGCTTAAAATCATCAAGCGGGTGTGAAGAGAGATATATTCCAATAACTTCCTTTTCCCTGTTCAGTTTCTCAAGCTTGGGCCAGTCGGGGCAGACAGTCGGTTCCGGTCTGATAAGCTCAAAACCGCCGCCGGAATCACCGAACAGTGTCTGTATTGATGAGTTCCTGATCGTCTTGGCGTTATTCCCGTATCTGATCAGGCTTTCAATAAAGCTGGAACCTTTTGTGTCGAGTGCAAAATACTGGGCCCTGCTTATCTCCTGAAAGCAGTCAAATGCTCCGGCCACAGCCATTGCTTCAAGATTCTTTTTGTTCAGGGAGTTTAGGTTGACTCTTTCTACAAGATCATAGATGCTTTTATATAATCCATTTTTCTCTCGTTCTTCTATAAGCTGCAGAACAGCGCCTTCGCCGACTCCTTTTATTGCACCCAGTCCGAAACGGATGTTGCCATCCTTGTTAACTGTGAATTTCACATTACTTTCATTGACATCCGGTCCCAGCACTTCCATCCCCATCCTGCGAGTCTCGTCCATGAATACAGTTATCTTTTTAATATCGCTGATATTACGGCTGAGGACAGCAGCCATGAATTCAGCAGGGTAATGAGCCTTCAGGTAGCCGGTCTGATATGCTACAAGAGCATAACATGTCGAGTGGGATTTGTTGAAGGCATACTGAGCAAAAGCTTCCCAGTCGGCCCAGATCTTATTAACTATATTTTCATCATAACCATTCTTTGCACAGCCTTCAATGAATTTGATCTTCAGCTCATCCATGATGGATTTTTTCTTCTTACCCATCGCTTTACGGACAGAATCTGCTTCACCTTTTGTAAATCCGGCGAGTTCCTGTGAAAGAAGCATGACCTGCTCCTGATATACTGTAATCCCATACGAATCATTCAGGTATTTTTCCATCACGGGGAGAGTGTAATCAATCTTTTCCGTGCCGTGTTTTCGTCTGATGAATTTCGGGATGTATTCCATGGGTCCCGGCCTGTAGAGGGCGTTCATTGCAATAAGATCTTCAAAACGATTAGGTATCAGTTCTCTCAGATATCTTTTCATTCCTGAAGATTCAAACTGGAAGATCCCCGTAGTTTCGCCGTTGCTGAACAGTTCGAAGGTCTTTTTATCATCGAGGGGTATCCTTTCAATATCAATCTCAACCCCCTTATATTTTTTAATGTTCTCTACGGCATCCCTTATAATTGAGAGGGTCTTTAAACCGAGAAAATCCATTTTGAGCAGGCCCACAGATTCCACATGGGTCCCCTCAAACTGAGTAACATATAACTCAGTATCCTTCGCTGTGCAGATCGGGATATAGTTGTCGAGAGAGTCCTTTCCGATTATGATCCCGCATGCATGAACTCCTGTCTGCCTTATCGAACCCTCGAGGACCTCTGCATATTTAAGTGTCTGTGATATAAGTTTATTGGATGATTCTCTTTCTTTTGCTAGTTCCGGCACTTCTGCATAAGCCTGTGTAAGTGTGATCCCCGGCCTCTCGGGTACAAGTTTTGCCAGCCGGTCGGCATCAGGCAGCGGAAGTTTCTGCACCCTTGCTACATCCCTTATAGCCATTTTAGCTGCCATCGACCCGAAAGTGATAATATGTGCAACTTTATCATGGCCGTATTTATTCACTACATATTTCAGCACCGATTCCCTGCCGTCTTCATCAAAATCGATATCAATATCAGGCATAGAGATTCTGTCGACGTTGAGGAATCTCTCAAAGAGAAGACCATATCTGATCGGATCGATGTCGGTTATCCTTAGACAATAAGCTACAGCAGAACCTGCAGCAGAGCCTCTTCCCGGACCAACAGAAACTCCCATCCTCCTGGCAGCATCCAGAAAATCCTGAACAATCAGGAAGTATCCCGGGAATCCCATTTTGGCGATAGTGTCAAGTTCAAAATCAATCCTGTCAGTATGTTCCTTTGTGAGTGTCCCCCATCTTTTTTCAGCTCCCTTATATGTCAGATGCCTTAAGTACACATCTTTGTCAGTGTATCCTTCAGGCAGTTCAAATTCAGGCATTACAGGATCATGATCGAGCTTGTATTTTTCAACTTTTGCAATGACTTCAGCAACATTTTCAATTGCTTCCGGGATATCACTGAATATCCCGGCCATCTCCTCAGTTGTTTTAAGGTATTCCTGTTTTGAATATCTTAACCTGTCAGGATCATCAATGTCCTTTGCAGTATTTATGCAGATCAGTCTGTCATGAGCTTCAGCATCTTCAGCGTTAATAAAGTGAACATCGTTCGTTGCAATAAGCTTAACCTTATATTTTAGAGCAAGCTTCTTCATCACCTCTATTGCTTTCTGCTGAAGAGGGAATACGCTCATGTCAGCGTCAGGATCGTAAGTCTCATGACGTTGCAGCTCAAGATAAAAGTCATCACCAAAGATGTCAAGGTAGCTTTTAAGAGCTGTTTCAGCACCTTCTATAGTGCCATTCAATATCTCATCGGGAATCTCACCTGCAAGGCATGCAGATGAAGCAATGAGCCCTTCGCGGTATTTGAGCAGGAGTTCTTTATCAACTCTTGGCTTGTAATAGAATCCTTTAGTCCAGGCAACCGAAACAAGCTTGATAAGGTTTTTATATCCGGTGAGGTTTTTTGCTAGAAGAATAAGATGATCTCCAGAGCGGTCTTCTTTTACAGTCACCTCTTTGATTGATCTCTTTGCCACATAAATCTCACATCCGATAATAGGTTTGATCCCCTTTTTTGTGGCAATATTATGGAACTCTTTTACTCCGAACATATTTCCATGATCGGTTATTGCAAGAGCTTCCATCCCCAGCGATTTGGCCTTCTCAACAAGTGACTGGATATTTGCAGCACCGTCAAGGATTGAGTACTGCGTATGGACATGTAAGTGAGCAAAATCAGTCATCTGATGGATTCTTTAGAATAATTGGCCAGCAAACAAAAATACTTAAAATAGGATTATCCGGAAGCAGATTGTTGATAAGCGGTAAAATATTCCGTATACCGTTATTTACCAATTATAAACCCGTTTCAACCATCCATTAAGTGGCGGGGGATTATGTAAAAATCCTTGTTTAATTTTCAATCCGGACAGTAAAGGGATCTTAGTATTCCTCAATTTTTATTATTAACCTAAATTAAAAGACATGAGAAAACTTCTCTTGCTATTTATGGTCTGTTGGGTGTTTGTTTTATCAGCGAATGCTCAGCAGAAGACCATTACAGGTAGTGTAACCTCTTCCATTCCGGGAGAGGGTGCTTTGCCGGGAGTATCAGTGTTTGTTAAGGGGACCACCATTGGGATAACCACAGACATTAACGGTAAATATTCTCTGGCTGTTCCCAATAATGCCACTACCCTGGTTTTTACTTACATAGGTATGAAAAAACTGGAAGTTGATATCGGGAACCGTTCTGTTATTGATGTGACTCTTGAACAGGATGTTCTGGGTCTTGATGAGGTAGTCGTTATAGCAATCGGTATTTCAAGGGAGAAAAAAGCCCTTGGATATGCCGTACAGGATGTGACCGGCGAGTCGATCAATAAGGCTAAGACCGGGAACATGCTTGCTGCCATTACCTCAAGAGTGGCAGGTGTGAACATTACAAGTTCTGCCGGTGTACTCGGAGCTGCTTCATTCATAACAATCCGCGGACAAAATTCAATTTCGGGGAATAACCAGCCATTGTTCGTTATTGACGGAGTACCGATTGATAATTCAATGGAATATTCAGGTAATCCTGATGACGGAAGGAATAACCTGACCCAGGGGGTTAACTACTCCAACCGGGCTATAGACCTTAATCCCGATGACATTGAAAGTGTTTCTGTTCTTAAGGGAGGCGCTGCTACTGCCCTCTACGGGATGAGAGCCGGTAACGGAGCTATCATTATTACAACCAAGAAGGGAGCGGATACAGGAGGCAAGATAGCAGTAAGCTTCTCTTCCTCAATAGCATTTGACGAGGTTAACAAGTTACCTGAAATGCAGATGATGTACGCACAGGGATTAAATGGTACATACAGCACCACAACTCCATATTCCTGGGGGCCCAGGATCTCAGACATGAGGTTTGACGGAGCTACAGATTATCCGCGCGACAGGAACGGGAAACTGGTACTGGCCACTGATCCGACCGCAAAAGCAAACCTGCTGGCAAAGGCTTACGATAACGCAGGTGATTTCTTCAGGACAGGGAAGACTTTTAATAATAACCTGACCTTATCGGGAGGAACCCTTGATGCAAATTTCCTTCTCTCAGTCGGGAATAATTCATCAACAGGCATCGTACCCAGGAACAAATTCGGAAAGACTACTGTTAAGTTATCCGGTGAAACTAAGATTGGCAGCAAGATCAGGGCATCGGCCAGTGCCAATTATATCCATTCAGGAGGTGTAAGACAGCAACAGGGCTCCAATACCTCAGGTGTTATGCTTACTTTGCTGCGCTGCACCCCCACTTTCGACAACGCCAACGGGCATGGCCCGGACGGATATAAATATCCTGATTCTTATATGTATGAAGATGGTTCGCCGCGCAGGTATACCGCCTCTTATGACAATCCCTACTGGACCGTGAACAAGAATCAGTTTACAGATAAGGTCGACCGGGTTATCGGATATGCTATGCTGGTTTATAATCCTCTAAAAGATATGACTGTCACATACAGGTTGGGTGAGGATATTTATTTCGACCGCAGAAGCGGGCATATGGCTATACTTTCTGCCAATGCTCCTGACGGCCAGCAGGAAGAGGATCATCACTACAATAATAACATTAACTCTGATCTTACAATCAACTACAACAAAGAGCTTTTCCCTTTGTTCAGTGCTAACATTACTGTAGGTCAGAATATGTTCCAGAGCCTTAACCAGCAGCTTTATACACAGGGAAATACATTTGTCGTACCGGATTTCTACCATATGTCAAACACTTCTTCCCAGCTTGTGAGGGAAACAACAACAAAATATCGTACCGCCGCATTATATGGTGATATACAATTGTCATACAGAAGTATGCTTTACCTTGGCTTCACTGGAAGGAATGAATGGTCAACAACTCTGCCAATGGAGAACAACAGCTTCTTTTTTCCATCGGCAAGCTTTGGCTTTATTTTCAGCGAACTTCCGTTCCTGAAGAATAATAAGTTCCTGTCGTATGGTAAAATAAGGGCTTCATATGCACAGATAGCCAATCATGCTACAGCCTACAATACAATTAATACATTTTTGTCGGCGACCGTTGTTGATGGTTGGGCAACAGGTGATTCATTTCCCTTTAACGGAATTGCAGGATTCTCACCGAATAATGTCCTGGCAAATCCTAATATTAAGCCCGAAAGCATGATGTCACGTGAAATAGGCCTTGAACTGAAACTTCTGCAGAACAGGATCAATTTCGATATTACCTACTACAATAACCAGAACAAGGATCTTCTCATACAGGTTCCGATAACAGGGAGCTCAGGATTCAACGCCCAGTACATGAATGCTGCTACAATGGAAAACAAGGGAATAGAAATTATGGGAAACGTAGTACCTGTGTCCAGGCCCGGATTTAACTGGGGACTGACTGTGAACTTTACGAAGAACGTAAACAAAGTTTTATCGCTGGCTCCCGGTGTAACAGATATTGGGCTGGGGGGATTTACAGGAACTACAATAAATGTAGTTGTCGGGGAGGCATACGGCAGTATGTTCAGTACAGGTTTCTTTAAAGATAATGAAGGGAATGTGATTATTAATGATGATGAAGAAAGTGCAGGGTATGGGTATCCGATCAAGGATGAGACGATGAAATCGCTGGGGCAGATAGCTCCCAAATGGACAATGGGAATAAACAATGAGATCTCATTCATGGGCGCAACCCTTTCATTCCTTGTCGACATAAAGCATGGAGGCATAATGTGGAACGGCACTTTATCAAGATTGCTGGGTTTCGGGACCTCCAAGATCACCGAGAACAGAGGTCAGACTGCTGTCTTTGATGGTGTTAAGGGTCATCTTGATTCTGACGGGGAGATCATATCGACCGGAGCTGCAAATGATATTGCTGCAACATATTCCCAGTATTATTATACAGTTATCGGAGGCGGTTCAAGTCCTGCCCAGGAACAGTTTGTTGAAAAAACTGACTGGGTCAGACTGCGTGAAGTATCACTTTCCTATGATCTGGATAAAATCATTAAAAAGCCTTTTGTAAAAGGATTAACATTATACGCTACAGGACGCAATCTTTGGCTTTCAACTCCATATCAGGGTATTGATCCGGAGACAAACCTTATGGGGGCATTCAATGCACAGGGGCTTGATTATTTCAACATGCCCAATACAAAGTCATATGTATTCGGACTGAAAGTCGATTTTTAATTTTAAACAGTAAAGAGATGAAAAAACTAATATTTTCTTTTATCGTAATCGCCTTTTTGTCAGTGGCTTGCGAAAAATGGATCGATCCGGATATAAACATTGATCCTAATAATCCTTCCGATGTCTCAATGGCACAGCTTCTTGCCCCGGCTGAAGTAAATGCCGCATATGTGGTTGGAGGTGAGATTGCCAGATGGGATTGTGCATGGATGCAGCAGATAACGGGCCTTCAAAGCCAGGCGGCAGATGCCGATATATATATACTGAATGAGGCAGATGTGACAAATGCCTGGGGCTGGACACTTTATACTCCTGCAATGATGAACGTCAAACTGATGATTGATAAAGCAGAAGAGAAGGAATCACCTCATTTTGCCGGAGTAGGAAAGGTACTGATGGCTTATCTTCTCGGGATCACTACCGATCATTGGGGGGACATCCCATATTCCGATGCTTTCAAGGGGTATGAAAGTGATTTTACTCCTGAATACGATACCCAGGAGGAGATCTATACTACCATCTTTACTCTTCTGAGTGAGGCAGTTACTGATCTGAATGCAACCGAAAGTCTCTTCAGTCCGGATACTGAAGATCTTATTTATGGAGGGGACCTTGACAAATGGATAAAAGCTGCCTATGCGCTTAAAGCAAGGTTCAGCCTGCATATGGAAAAGAGAAAAGGGAACTCTGCCCTGACTGATGCTCTTGCTGCAGTCGCCAATTCTTTTTCAAGTAACGCCGATAACATGAGAGTTCCGTTCGGGACTGCCTACAACAACTCAAATCCCATGTACCAGTATGAATCTGAAAGGGCAGGATATTATTCAGCCAATTCAACATTAATAACAATGCTTGATGCAACTGATGATCCGAGAAAAGCTGTCTATTTCTATGGCGACGAAGGATCTCCCTCAGGGAATCCAAATCTGGACGCAGCTTCAATAGGCCCGGGATACGCTTCAACAGATTCTCCAATTGATCTGATCTCTTATTCCGAGGTCAAATTCATCGAAGCTGAGGTAAGATTTAAACTTAATGCCTCAGATCCTCTGGCACTTGATGCCTGCAATGAAGGTATTAAAGCCTCACTGCAGAGGGAGGGTGTTTACGGAGATGGCACATGGTATAATTCCAACAAGGTCAATGCTCCATCTTTAACCCTGCAGAATATTTTGACCCAGAAGTATTTAAGTTCATTTCTGCAGCCTGAGGTATGGACCGACTGGAGAAGGACAGGAATACCGTCACTAACCCTTGCAACAGGAGCAGTGATTAATCAGATCCCCAGAAGGTATCCCTATCCTGATGAGGAGAGATTATATAATGGTGAGAACATGCCAGCCGGACTTACAATAACCGACAGGGTATGGTGGGATGTTGCGAAGTAACCGGAGCTTTATAAGAAGATAATTTAGCGTCATTCGTTTGTCCGGTAAATATTTACTGTTATCTTTGCACCCACAATTTTTAAAGAGGTTAAATAAAAGCGTTTTAAATTAATGGCAGTTAGAATCAGATTAGCTAGGAAAGGCCGCAAGAAACTGGCCTATTACCACATTGTGGTAGCAGATAGCAGGTCGCCACGGGATGGCAGATATATTGAAAAGATCGGAAAATACAATCCGCTCACTAACCCCGCCACAATCGAACTCGATTTCGACAAGGCTCTCGGTTGGCTGCAAAATGGCGCATTACCCTCAGACACATGCAGGGCTATCCTGTCTTACAAAGGTGTTCTGCTTAAAAAGCATCTTCTTGAAGGAGTCAGAAAGGGTGCTTTTGATGATGCTGAAGCAACGAGGCGTTTTGAAGAATGGATGAAGCAGAATGATGCAAAGATCGAGGCAAAAAAATCAGGCCTTGAGAAATCCAAAGATGATGAACTCGTGAAGAAGCTCGCGGCAGAAAAGAAAATCAACGAAACCAGAGCAGCAAAGCTTGCCAAAAAACAGGCTGAACTTGCTGCAAAGGAGGAAGCTGCAGCTCAGGCTGAAGCTCCGGTAACAGAACCGGTTGCTGAAGCTACAAGTACTCCTGCTGAAGACAAACCGGAGCAGCAACCTGCAGAAGAAGCAAAGCCACAGGAATAAACCCTGATCAATCCGATCAGCAATCCAATGGCTTATAAAGCTGACATATTACTTGGGCATATTATCAAACTGCATGGTCATAAGGGTGAGGTGATAATAAAGCTCGGGAATGATTTCAGAAATAAACTACCGGTTTTGGAATGGGTTTTCCTCGAAATTGAAGGGAAACCCGTTCCTTTTTTAATATCTGGATCCGAATACTCAGGTTCAGATACCCTCCTCCTCAGGTTTGAAGGATATGATTCATCTGAAAAGGTGAAAGAATTCCTGAACTGTAAGGTGTTCCTTACACAAAAAACCACCGGCATTACAAAATCAAGAGATCCTGAAAACATCCTTGGCTTTAAAATTCATACAATTGATAATAAGCTCATAGGTAAAGTTACGGGAATAACTGAAAACCCCGGGCAGCTCCTTCTTAATGTTGATACGGGCTCCGGAAATACTGTGCTCATCCCTCTTCATGAAAACCTGATAAGCAGGATTGACAGGCGGAGGAAGATCATCACAATGGATCTCCCGGAGGGACTGACAGAACTTAACTGACTCTCCCTTTTAGTCGGAAAAACAGTCATAAAACACTAAATTCAACGATTCTTTTTACAGGCAGCAATTTAAAACTTCATTTTTGCTGCATCATTTTCACTTTTAATTCGTCTTTATTGAAAGTTTTCTCAATTCAAACTATTCATAAGATGAAAAAAGTTCTTTTGTTCTTGTTAAGCGCATTCATTATTACAGGAAATGTGCTTGCTGCCTCAGCCATTAAAGATAAGCGTAATGTAAAGGGATTCACCAGGATCAGTTATGGTGTTTCGGGTAATCTTACAGTCAGGATCGGTCCTGAATTCAGTGTCGTACTTGAGGGTGAAGAAGATGATGTTGAAAGAGTGATAACCGAAGTTACGGGAGACAGACTCGTAATCAAGAGGGAGACATTCAGATTCCGGTTTTCTGATCTTGACGAAAGGGTTGATGTTTACATTACTTTACCCGAACTCGAAGGTCTCGGTGTCTCCGGATCGGGGAGGGCAGAGATAGTTGATGACATCAAGGATATTGACGATCTGTCTCTTAGTGTAAGCGGTAGCGGAAAGCTTACAACGGCGGGAATCGAAGTTGACGATCTTGACTGTGGCATATCGGGCTCAGGCAATATTCTTATCCAGGGAGAAGGCAGTGCCGACAGGGGCGATATATCAATAAGCGGATCAGGAAATTACACCGGAAGGGATTTTGAGATCGATCACCTTGATGTAAGCGTTTCAGGCAGCGGCAGCTGTTTCTGTAAGGCGGGCGATTCTCTGACAGCAAGAATATCGGGTAGCGGTAACATAACATACAGAGGTAATCCCAGAATTGATTCAAGGGCCTCAGGTTCAGGGCATATAAGGTCAGCTGACTAAGACTTTCACTTCCTTATAATTTCAATTACTCCTTTTTTATCGATTTTAATGACCGGCGAAGGCGAATTTTTTCGCCGGTCTTCCTGCCGGTATTTTACCACGTAATCTGCTTCTTTCAACAAGTCATGATCTATAGCGGAGAAATCAGACGGGAAGGGCTCCCCGCTTCTGTTTGCCGAGGTCGACACAAGCGGACGCCTTAAACGGGTAATCAACTCAGAACAAAAATCGTCCCGGCAAATCCTTATTCCGACGGAACCATCATCACTACAAATCCCTGACGCAAGATTCTTTCCTTCCGGGTAAATTATCGTAAGCGGCGAATCCGATACTTCAATCAGGTCATAAGCTACAGAGGGCACCTCTCTTACATACCTTTCAAGCATCGCCACACTATCTGCAAGAATGATCAGACTCTTACTTTCCCGACGCAGTTTTATCGTATTAATCCTCTCAACTGCTGATTGATTAGTGGCATCACAGCCAATACCCCAGATTGTATCTGTGGGATAAATGATAACACCTCCGTTCTTAAGGGTATTTAAAGCGTTCTTTATATCTTCATCAAAAAGCATATGCTGATTTATTGATTTTTTGTCGTTATATAGAGATTTCTGAGCTTCGAATATTTAAGGAAACTTGACAATGCCGTAATTTTACAGAAGACGTATCCCTTATAGCCATTCAAAAATCCTGCTTCCAATATATAAGACCTGAAAAACCTCCAGATCATGTGCAGGGGGCCGGCAAACGGACCGGCTTTCTTCCCTTTTTTAAAGTACGCATCAGCAGCAATCGTAGAGTAGCGATCCATTCTTTCCTTATGTTCCGTAAACGATGCATAATTCCAGTGAAGCAGGTCGCCCCTGAGCTTTTTCGTCCTGGCACCAGTATCAGGAATGAACTTATCGTGAGGATTAAACCCTGTCCATTTGCCTTTTGACCTGTCGAATAACCTCATATGCCTGTCGGGTACAAAGAGGGATTGTATCATCCACTTACCACAGTAATTATTCCGGCGGTAGAAATAGTAGCCGTCATACCCGATGCTGTTTTTTATTTTAAGGATTGATTCCCTTAACTCATCACTTAGCGCTTCGTCAGCATCAAGAGACAGGACATATCTGTTTTTTGCCTGTGAAACTGCATAATTCTTCTGCTCCACATAACCCTCAAATTTGTGCTTTATAAACCTTGTATTGTACCGGTTACAGATGATTTCAGTTGAATCAGTCGAAAATGAATCAACTACAACGATCTCATCTGCAATATCCTTTAATGATTTGAGGCATTTTTCAATATAAGATTCTTCATTAAATGTTATAATAACCGCGGATATTTCAGACATTTTTTGTATCTTTAATAGTTTAGGCCTCACTGAGGCCCTGAAACAGCAAGCCGGAAGCAGAAATCAGGCAGCCGGCAGATATTGACCTGAATTTAAAATTTAAGCTTAAGCTTTTTTATCCTTCTCTTCATCTCGTCAATTACTTGTCTTTCCTTCCCGATGTCCTCTGCTTCGAAAGTAACTGAGAATCTGACATATTTTCCGGCATCATCCCATGGAACTGTTGATATGAGGGATTCCTTTATGAGAAATTCGGAGAATTCGGATGCAGTATTGAACACTTTTCCATCCTCTGTTCCTGATGGAGCTTTCACATAGCAGTAGAAAGACCCTTTTGGTTTCTTTGTCCTGAATCCTGTCTCGTTAAGGGCATCAACAAGAAGATCGAATCTCCTGGAGTATTTTGAGATTGTTTTTTCTGTAATGCTTGTATTATTGAATGCTTTTATGCCGGCTTTCTGGATTGCCCTGAACTGGCCGGAATCGGTATTGTCCTTAACAGTCGCATAGGCTTTTACAGCCTTGCTGTTACCGCATACAAAACCTATTCTCCAGCCGGTCATGTTGAAGGCTTTCGAGAGGGAATGGACTTCAATCGCGACATCCATTGCACCTTCGATTGACATCAGGCTAAGAGGTTTGTATCCATCATATGTAAGAGCGCCATATGCTGCATCATGAATTACTATGACATTGTTCTTCAAGGCAAAATCGACTGCATGCCTGAAGAATTCCCGGGTTGCTACTGCTCCTGTAGGATTGTTAGGGTAGTTGATATATAGAAGCTTTGCTTTTTTCAGAACAGCCGGAGGCACTGAATCCAGGTCAGGCAGGAAATCATTTGATTCAAGCAGAGGCAGGTTGTATACTTCTCCTCCAAGATATCTTGTATAGGTTGCGGTGACAGGGTATCCCGGAACAGTTGTAAGCAGCAGATCGCCTGGATTAATGAAGCAGATGGGGAGCATAGCAAGTACAGGTTTGGATCCTATTCCGTGTATTATGTTTTCAGAAGGGACAAGACCTTTCACTCCATAGACCTTTTCGAGGTATCCGGCTGCAGCTTCCTGGAATTCGGGAATGCCATTGTCGGAATACCACCTGTTTTCAGGTTTGCCTGCTTCTTCAGCCAGTGTCTTTACGACAATTTCATCAGCAGGCCAGTCAGGTTCGCCAACACCCATATCGATAAGAGACAGTTCCGGATGTGCTTTTCTGGCTGCTGCCTTAGCTCTTTTGATCAGTTCGAACTTGTATATTACCGTCGATTTTCCAAAGCTTGCGCCTCCAAGCCTTTCCGAAATCTTGTCATCAAAAAAATCATTCATCCTGGTCCTGTACTTAAAATTTTAATGGGGCAAATGTAATAAAAGTAGAAGGTATAAATAAATATATATTCCCTTTCATTCTTCACAAAAGAAGATTAAATTTGATATAGGTTTTATTCTCAGTTCTTTTTTTTGTTTCTCCTCAGGAAGTATATTTTTCACCTAAAACATATTCCTATGAGCAAATACGTCTATTTAACAAGTACTCCCGAAGCTCTTGTGGCTTCGATGCTTCCCCCGGATGGATTTGGAATGTATCTCTCGACAGGGACCAAAAAGAGAAACAAAGGTCAGACGATCTTTTTTGAAGTCGATCTCGGCAAAATAGAGGACATAATCGATGTAGACAGTCTGGAAAAGCGTTGTGTTGCCAAGGAGGATGGAAGCCCAAAGAGTTCTGTTTACCTTTCGGTATACCGTACTCTTGAGATGGTTCCTCTTCCGGCTTTGAAGAGCCTGTACCTGACTACCGACCATGGTTGTGTTCTTGAATTGAAGCAGGCCGCTTATGATAAAAACAAGGAAGCGGCAAATGAACTTCATCTCTATCAGGAATTGTCTCCGGTAAATCCTCTTGTAGCAAGCGGCCTGGCCCCTTCTCAGTTTCTGAAGAGACTGACAGACGGTTCGACACCTATAGTACTTCCTAAGCTGTTTTTCGTTGATCTGAAGCTTGGGGAACTCGCAACAAATCCTCTAAGCGGTTCAGCAGAACACCTGCCTTATCCAAACATCGGGCATCTGAGGGACTGTCTTGAAATACTCAAGGGCGAATATGAAAAGCATATGAAGACAGTCCAGAGGATATTTTCAGGCACCCTTCTTTACAGGACAATTGAAAGCGGATTCTATGTAGGGTCAAAGGATGAAATTCTTTTCTATCCATATCCGGATATGAAACAGCTCGAAGATATCAATTACGAATTCTTCAGAGAAATTTAAAAATCATCAATGCGCTTGTTTATCCCGGGATTAATGATTTTGTTAATCTCAACATGGTATTCTTGTGAATGATTAACATCAATAGTCCAATAATCATATCTTTTTTTCATTTGCATAAATGAAAAACAAGATTACTTTTGTAGCGGAATTTTTTTCCGGTTAGAAACCCATAATTTTAATTAAAAATTCAGATCATGATAAGTAGTATTTTTTGGATTGTTCCCATCTCAGCGCTCTGTGCCCTGCTCTTCGCCTGGATATTTTACAGAAGTATGAAGGCTCAGGAAGAGGGTACTGACAGAATGAAAGAGATTGCTGCCTATGTAAGAGAAGGCGCCATGGCTTACCTGAAACGCCAGTATTCAGTTGTAATCAAAGTGTTTGGTATACTTGTTGTCCTGCTGGCAATACTCGCATATTTTGGTATTCAGAATCCTTTTGTACCCGTTGCGTTCCTTACCGGTGGATTTTTCTCCGGACTGTGCGGTTATCTGGGAATGAAGACCGCTACCTTTGCTTCAAACAGAACTGCATGGGCTGCTTCAAAATCGCTGAACAAGGGATTGCAGGTGGCTTTGAGAAGTGGTGCCGTAATGGGCCTCGTTGTTGTAGGTTTCGGACTTCTCGACATAGCACTCTGGTTCCTTATTCTTAACGGATGGGTATTTACCCCTGAGCATATGAAGAATGGAATGGATTTTCTGGGACTTACATTCGTTCATGCCGGTACTACTGACCATGAGAAACTCATTGAGATAACCGCAGTTATGCTTACATTCGGAATGGGTGCCTCTACTCAGGCTCTCTTTGCCCGTGTAGGTGGTGGTATATTTACAAAAGCTGCCGACGTTGGTGCTGACCTTGTTGGAAAAGTTGAAGCTGGTATACCTGAAGACGACCCTCGTAACCCTGCAACTATAGCTGATAATGTTGGTGATAATGTAGGTGATGTCGCCGGAATGGGAGCAGACCTTTATGAATCATACGCCGGATCAATTCTTTCCACTGCTGCACTTGGAGCAGCGTTACCGGCAGTCACAGGTGACCTTCAGTTGAAAGCAGTGATTGCCCCGATGCTTGTTTCTGCAATAGGTATATTGTTATCGATAGCAGGCGTTTATCTGGTACGTACAAAAGAATCTGCGACTCCTAAAGCACTGCTACGTGCCCTGCTCCTCGGAACAGGCGGCAGTTCAGCACTTATACTTGTTGTTTTAGCTGTCCTGGCTGCTTTAGACTGGATCACATGGGGCGTTTTCGGTGCAGCTGTTTCAGGTTTGGTCGCCGGAGTTATTATAGGACAGGCTACTGAGTATTTTACATCAGACGGCAACAAACCAACCCAGGGAATAGCCAAACAGGCTCAGCAGGGACCGGCAACAGTTATAATCGAAGGGATGGCTGTTGGAATGTTCTCAACATGGATCCCGGTTGTTACAATAGTTCTTGGTATTATCGCCGCCTATGGTTTTGCAGGAGGCTTCCATAATTTCGCAATGGGCGTATACGGAATAGGTTTCGCTGCCGTAGGGATGCTCTCAACACTTGGTATAACACTGGCTACTGATGCTTTCGGACCTATAGCTGATAATGCAGGAGGTAATGCAGAAATGTCGGAACTTCCCAAAGAAGTAAGGGAAAGAACAGACGCTCTTGACGGACTTGGCAACACAACAGCCGCAACCGGAAAAGGTTTTGCAATCGGTTCAGCCGCACTTACAGCTCTGGCTCTTATGGCTGCCTATATGGAAGAGGTAAGATTATGGCTCGGTAGACTTATTGATAAATCACCGGAAGGTTTTAAACAAATAGGCGATACATTGTTCTATAATTCTTCAGTACCGGCTGTAGCTGACGGGCAGAATGCTGTAAATATAACCTCCGCTACAATCAGGGATTTTACAGCTGCTTATGATATAACACTTTTCAATCCGATACTTCTCGGAGGTGTTTTCATCGGTGCAATGATGGCTTTCCTTTTCAGTGCAATGAGCATGAAAGCTGTTGGTCGCGCTGCAGGTAAGATGGTGGAAGAAGTAAGACGTCAGTTCCGTGAGATCCCCGGGATAATGGAAGGAAAGGCAAAACCGGAATACGCAAAATGTGTTGCAATTTCAACAGCAGGCGCTCAGAGTGAAATGCTCGTACCATCACTGATGGCTATTGCAGTTCCTCTTTTAGTTGGTATTATTTTCGGAGTACCCGGTGTAATAGGCCTTCTGGCCGGCGGGATGACCGCAGGATTTGTTCTCGCAAGTATGCTTAATAATGCAGGCGGAGCATGGGATAACGCCAAGAAATATATTGAAAGAGGTAACTATGGCGGCAAGAAAAGCGAACCTCATAAGGCTTCTGTCGTTGGCGATACAGTCGGTGATCCTTTCAAAGATACATCTGGCCCGGCTCTTAATATTCTTATAAAGCTTATGTCAATGGTGTCTGTCGTTCTTGCCGGACTGACAGTTGCATTCAGCATATTTGGTTAACAGAATATATTTTACACTTAAAAATCCCTTCTATGCTATTGCAGTGAAGGGATTTTTTTTGTCAGCCGCGGCCGGAGCCTGGACAGGATAATATATTCATGTATCCATTTTATGTATTTTTGTAATAAAACTATCCGATGCAACTCCCTTCATTGGCAGATATTCAATGCGCCCATAACCGTATCAGGCCGTTTATTCACAGAACTCCTGTAATGACATCCAGCCAGATGAATTCGATTTTCGGCTGTGAACTTTTTTTCAAATGTGAGAATTTCCAGAAAGTGGGTGCATTTAAATACCGGGGAGCAACAAATGCCATACGTTGTCTGAATGATGATGAGAAGAAAAGGGGTGTAGTGACCCATTCTTCGGGTAACCATGCGGCAGCGCTCTCTCTGGCTGCAAAAATGAATGGTGTAAAAGCCCGCATCGTAATGCCTGAAAACGCCCCGGTTGTTAAGAAAAATGCAGTTGCAGGCTATGGAGCCGATATAACCTTCTGCAAACCCACTCTTCAGTCACGCGAGGAAACGACGGGCATGATAATCGGGGAAACAGGTGCAGTGCTGATCCATCCCTATAATAATTTCAATGTAATCTGCGGACAGGGTACTGCCGCTCTGGAACTTCTTGAGGATATAGCCGATCTGGATATAGTCATTGCGCCAATAGGCGGCGGAGGACTTATGAGCGGCACATCAACTGCTGTTAAAGCAATAAATGACAGGATAAAAGTAATCGGGGCGGAACCGCTGAATGCAAATGACGCCTGGCAGTCATTCACCACAGGCAGACTGGTGCCTTCAAATAATCCGAAAACGGTTGCAGACGGCTTGCTGACTTCTCTGTGTGAATTGACTTTCTCGATAATCAGGAAGAATGTTGACGAGATACTCACGATTACCGAAGAATCAATTATTGAATGCATGCTGCTTGTATGGGAGAGAATGAAAATAATTATTGAACCCTCTTCAGCAACTGTGCTTGCAGTTATAAAGGAAAATCCCGATAAGTTCAGAGGGAGGAAAACCGGGCTTATGATAAGCGGGGGAAATGTAGATTTCCGGAAACTACCTTTCAGTCAGCAAGTTTGAAATAAGCTGCAACAGGATAATGATCCGAGAATTTTACTTTCAGAATGTCAAAGTAATCACAGTCAAGTGATTCGTCATATAGGATATAATCTATCCTGTTGGCCGGATAGTTTCCCCTGTAAGTAAATCCAGCACCGTAACCGGAATCGACAAATGAATCCTTAAGACCTTTACGGATCTTTCTGTATGAGAATGATACGGGCGTATCATTAAAGTCACCGGCAACAATTACCGGATATTTGGAAAGATCCATCTGCGCCTTGACTGCAGCAGCCTGACGAGCCCTCCTTACAAATCCCTGCTTGAGACTTACCGAGAGGTTCTTCACGGTATTAAAGGTCTCCTTGTTATTTGTTGAGGTCATTTCCTCCAGGAAGGAATTCTCCATTCTTCTCAGTCTGAAGGATTGCAGATGGTTGTTGAAGATCCTGAAAGTATCTTTTTTAATAAGGACATCGGTGAAAATTGACAGGCTTGACGAATTCGGATGAATTATTTCGCCTCTCCTGATTATTGGGAAATGGCTGTAGGTAATTATTCCGTAATAATTGTTTCTTCCGGATTTTATAAGTTTTACATGAGAATAATAGGATCCTCCCAGAGCCTTCCTGATCTCAGATTCTTTCTGGTCCGGGTCTCCTGTAAGATAGAACTCCTGAAGGCAAAGAATATCAGGTTTTTGTTCCCTGAGAAATTCGATCACCTTTTTCTCTGAGCTTGCATTGCGTTTCTCATAATTATCGAACAGCCTTACATTATAACTCATTACTTTGAAGGTCCCGTCTTTTTTCCCCGGGAATCTGCTGAACCTGATATAATTGGAGAAGTGACTGAATCCGATACCAATTACCACGATTGATATTATTGCTTCATATCTTAGAAGGACGGCCCAGATTAAAACAAGTAAAACATTTACAAGCAGCAGGTAGGGATAGGCAAGTCCGAAAAATGCAGGCAGGGCAAATGACTCCGGACTGATATGGACAGCGAGATAGGATATCAGCAGGGATAATGCAAATATTCCATTTACTGTAAGCAGGATCTTATAGAAGAACTTTTTCAAACAAGCCTATTTTGATACGAAGTTACCCTTATTACGGGGGAAATATTCCGGGGAACCAGGTTTTTTGATCAGATGCTGCTTCATGTAAATCAATTGAATTATTCCTGTGATTAATTTTTTTTCTGGCTTTCACTGAAAAGCAACTCTTTTTCCTCTTTTGTAAGACTGTCGTAACCACCTTTTGATATTTTATCAAGTATCTGATTGATCCTTGCCTGGCGATCGGCTTTTACCTTATTATAATCATAATCCGTTACTGGCTTTTTATAGCTTACCTTCAGTTTTTTCCCCGGTTTGAATAAAGTGGCAAAGAAATCGATTATCTTATTGAATCCCTTTCCTATATCACGACCTTTTCTCAGGTTCAGCATATAAAGGAACCCAAAGATTGCTCCTCCGATATGTGCCAGTTTACCTCCTGAATTAACCGAGAAATCCATGAATGATGTAAGAATGAATATTGCCAGTGCAACATATTTGATCCTAATTCTTCCGATGAGGAAAAAAACAATTGCATAATCAGGGACATAAACTGCTGTTGCAATCACTACTGCCATGACTGATGCCGAGGCCCCTATTGCAACAGAATCTGAAACCATTCCCGTGAATGCCGGGAAAATATTGAAAGAAGCAACATAGACTATAGCTCCGCTTATTCCTCCAAGGAGGTAAACAGCCACAAGCTTTCTCTGGTCAAGATATTCAAGAAATATCTTTCCAAACCAGAAAAGCCATAACATATTGAATAAAATATGCCAGATATCCTTATGAGTGAACATATAGGTTACAAGGGTCCAGGGTCTTACAAGGAATTTATTGAGTGAAGCGGGAATAGCTAACAGATCAAGAAGTGTGGATTCAATATCCGGATTATCGAAAAGGAAGCTGAGAATTGCAAAGATCAGAAAAACAAGAAAAACAAAAACATTAAAATAAATCAGCCTGGTAAGGGTATTTGCCGTACTGAAGTTTTTCTTTATATCGTTCCAGATATTCATCAATATAATGTCTTGGTTGTTTTCCGCCAGTATCTGAGCAGAATAAATCCAAACAGCATACCTCCCAGGTGAGCAGCATGAGCTATGTTGCTGCCGGGCTGCGTGAAGGCC